>JBNJLG010000006.1:0-433380 GCA_051751785.1 Pseudomonadota bacterium
GTCATCCAGGTTACTCACCCGGATCATCGTATGTAGATATTGCATAAACCCTCCTTCTGTTTTTCCCAGTATAAAGCCCCCACCCGGGTTCAGGTACAGGGGGCAGGCGCTGAAGGTTCAGGAACGGTTGGAGAGCCAGAGGCTTTGATAGGGTTTGAGAGTCAGGGTGGCGGTCAGGTCGTGGATATTCAGGCCGGACAGCAGGTCGGTCCAGTCATCGGTGTCTATCAGGTTGATATCGTTGAGCGAGAGCTCTTGCGGCTGGTCGCTGATATTGTGAATGCAGAAAACAGACTGATTCCGCCGCATGCTCTGGCGCCAGAAACCAAACAACTGCAGCCCAAGGTGCAAGGTGAACTGGGTGGCGTTGGGGTGAAACGCCGGCTGCGCACGGCGGATGGCAATCAGGCGCTTGAGTTCCTCGTAGGCTTTGCTGTGGTGGCTTTGCGGGTCTGCCAGCGTGGCTTCCAGCTCTTCCAGTTGGCACTGGCTACGATTGATAGAGCGAAAACGGCCGGTGTGCTCTATTCGTGAATAGTCGTTTTCCGTGGCCAGCAGGCTGTGTATGTAAAACGCCGGGATGCCCTCGAGTGCCAGCATAATGGTGTGGGCGCACAGGAACCGCTGAAGCTGCCAGTCGTCGGCGCCACCCTCGGCGGTTCCACTCAGCGCATTCCACAGGGCAATATTCATTTCGTACGGCTGGTCCCGCCCGTCGGCCGTGCGTCGGTAAGACACCTTGCCCCCGAACGATTCCATGGTATTCACCAGCCGCTGCTTTTCATTTTCCTCAAGCAGGCCGTCCGTTGGCCGAAGGCCAATGCCATCGTGGGAGGCGATGAAATTCAGATACGTGGTACCCATCTGTGCCGGTGGCATGCTCATCAGCCAGGTTTTCAGGTGTCGGCAGTTGCCGGTCACCAGCGTGTTGATCAACAACGGTGGCAGAGAAAAGTTGTAAATGGCATGAGCTTCGTTGGCATTGCCGAAGTACGTGAGGTTCTCCCGGTTGGGCACGTTGGTTTCGGTGATCACCACGGCTTCTTCGGTGTGATGCTCCACCAGCAGGCGAAGAATCTTGATCAATTCGTGGGTTTGCTGAAGATGAATGCAGGAGGTGCCCGGCTCTTTCCAGAGAAAGGCCACGGCATCCAGCCGGAAAATCCGCACTCCATGCTCCAGATAGCGGCGAATAATGCCGGCGAACTCCACCAGAACCTGGGGGTTGGCGAAATTCAGGTCTACCTGGTCTTCACTGAAGGTGCACCATACATGGCGCTCGCCATCATCAGTTTGTACGGCATTCAGCAGAGGCGAGGTTCGTGGTCGCACCACCTGGCTCAGGTCATCAGCCGGGTTGCCTTCGAAGAAGTAATCCCTGCCCGGGTCCAGCCGTTTGCGGAAATTCTCAAACCAGCGGCTGCGGGCCGACATGTGATTGATCACCAGATCCGCCATCAACCGGTAATCCGCAGCGATGGCCTCAATATCCTGCCAGTCACCGTGAGATTCGTTCACCGCCAGGTAATCCATCACCGCAAAGCCGTCATCGGAGCTGTACGGGAAAAACGGCAGGATGTGCACTGCACTCACTGAATCGCGCAGGCAGTCGTCCAGAAAGTGTTTCAGGGTTACCAGCGGTTTCTCACCGGCGCGCTGAACGGTGTCAGCGTAGGTGATCAACAGTACATCGCCCTCATCCCAGTGATTCTCGTGAGCCGGCGGCGACTCTGCATTCGGGCCAAGCTGCATGGTGGCCAGTAACTCCCCGGCCAGCGCCTCACAGTCGAGGGCCGGGTATACCACCGTCAACATGGCTTCAAGCCGGCTTTTCAGCGGCTGCATCATGGCCGGAATTCCTGGTTATCCAACTCAACCGCTTCCAGCAACTGCTCCCGGATATCGGGAAGGGCGCTGGTCACCCGGTTCCAGCTGGGGATAAACGGCGTATCCATGGGGTAATCCAGAAAATGGTGGCCGGCATCCATGACATTCCCGGCAAACAGCTCTACCGCTTTTTCTTCCTTATGGCGATCGAAATCCAGCCCGTTGATCATGGCGTCGTTCTGGTAGGTCTCCACAAAATCCAGAGCAATTCGGAAATAAGTCGCCTTGATAGTCCGGAACTTCTCGCTGGAAAACACTTCCCCGTTCGTCGCCAGCTTACGAAACAATGCCTTGGAAATATCCAGGCTCATCTTCGACAAACCTTTGGAGGCATCTTCCGGCGATAGCTCCTGGTGCTTGTGGTCGTAGACATCGGCGATATCCACCTGGCACAGGCGGTTGGTGGCGTAGTTTCGCTTCATTTCCGAAAGCACGCCGATCTCCAGGCCCCAGTCACTGGGAATGCGCAGGTCGTTGATCACATCGGTACGGAAGGAAAACTCCCCCGCCAGCGGGTAGCGGTAGCTGTCCAGGTAATCCAGAAAATCGTTGGGACCACACACTTTTTTCAGGGCGCGGATCAGCGGCGTCACCAGAAGGCGGCTCACCCGGCCATTCATTTTGCTGTCGGCAACGCGGGCGTAATAGCCTTTACAGAACATGTAGTTGAACCGGGGATTGGCGACCGGGTAAATCAACCGGGCCAGCAAATCCCGGGAATAGGTGAGAATATCGCAATCGTGCAGTGCCACCGATTTGCTGACCCCGGAAGCCAGCACATAACCGAAGCAATACCACACGTTCCGGCCTTTGCCCATTTCCGTGGGGGCCAGGTTCTGCTCCCGCAGGGTCTGGTCCAGCGCTTTAAGACGGGGGCCATCGTTCCAGAGCACACGGAACGGCTGCGGCAGGTCGGAAAAATACTCCAGGGCGTGGCGGTACTGCTGCTCATCGGCCCGGTCCAGGCCAATCACGATTTCACTGAGATACGGAACGTGAGTCAGCTCCTGAACAATGTTTTTCAGAGCCGGGCCTTCCAGCTCGGAATACAGCGAAGGCAGCACGAGTGACATGGGGCGGGCTTTCTGAAAGCTCTTGAGGTCTGCCTCTATGTCTTCCACTGGCCGGCGCACAAGGTTGTGCAGGGTGGTCACAATGCCGTTCTGGTAAAAGTCGCCCATGGTGCGATCCTCTTCAGTAACCGTACTCGAACAGCAGGTTCAGTACGCAATCATTCCAGCCCGCCGGGCCGGGTTTGAGTGAACGCATGGCATGCCGACGGGCCGATAACAACACCTGTTCGCTATTGTCGCCGCGAATAACCACCGCAATATCGGCACTTTCGAGCATGCGCTGGTCGTTAGGGCTGTCGCCCAGGGCAATCGATACCAGAGACTTGCCATAGCGCTCACGGTATTTACTGAGCAAGAAACGGGCCCCATCGGCTTTATCGAATTGCCCCATCACGTGAAAAAATCGTCCGCCTTGCAGCAGACGCAGTTTTTCTTCCGCCAGATCCGCCTCAAAAGCCTGGAATTCATCGTCCGTCCCCAGCCACAACAACGGCTCGGTGCCGTGGCGCTGTTGCGCGCGCTCAGCGGCTTCTTTGCTCAGCCCGGTATATTCCGACAACTGGTTGGCCGTCATGTCAGCAAAGCCCTGAAATCGTGCGCCCGCCTCACGTAACCGTTGCAAAACAGACAACACCACTTCCTGTGATGCGCCAAAATTCACCACACGGTCTTCCTCTGCGCCCAGCCAGGCGGCCGGCAACACCACCGCCGCCCCATTTTCAACAATGTAAGGCTCGTTGTTATCCAGCTCCAGGCGTAATGCGTGGATCTCGGTAGCGGTCTTGCTGGAGCTGAGCACCACTGGAATATTTTCAGCCCGCAGCTTTTTCAGGGCGGGTTTGGCCGCCTGCCAGGAATAGTTTTGGTCCAGCAATGTGCCGTCCAGGTCGGTAAACACAATCAGATTCGGTCGTTCCATAACGGTGTCTCCATAAAGTGGTCTGCGCCCACGGGAATCAATACATCCGCCCGGGCAGGCAATGTCCGCAGACAATGCTCGGTCACACGCTGATAATGCATGATGAACCGTTGCACCTCGGTGTCGCTCATGATGCGCAGAGATTGGGCATCGCTGCCTTCGTTGCACTGTTGTGTGGCATTTCTGTGTCGCTGTGCCAACTTGTGCTCCTGCAATCTGCGCCATTCCAGAACACAGTCCATTGAGGGGGCCCTGAGCATCACCAAGGTATCCAACCGCTCGAAAAACTCGTGATAGCTGCCCTTCAGGCAGTCGTTCACGTAACCGCGCCACTGCCCGTCGGTATCTTCTTCGGCCTCCAGACGATTCACCGGCCGGGCCAGGTCTTCCTCACTCTGTGGCGTTGCGCCAAGGCACCAGCCCTCCAGCAGAATAACCTGCACAGGGCCCTCAAACACCGGCCATCGGGATTCGGGAACCCGGTCGTCCAGAGCCTTGTCGAAGGCAGGTATGGGAGTCGCATCGCCGGGGCCAGCCGCCAGCACTTGATCCAGTACCTGATGGCCAAGGGCCAGGTCATGAGTGCCCGGCACCCCACGCGTTTCCAGCAAGGGGTGAACGGTCCGGGAGAGTGCCAGCCGTTCAGCTCTGGTAAGGTAGAGGTCATCCAGCGAGAGGCTCGCGGTCGGGTATTGCCAGTGAGTCTGCAACAGCTCGCGCAGAAACAGAGTGAGGGTGGACTTTCCGGTGCCCTGAGCGCCATGGATACCGACGATCACCGGGCGCCCTTTTTGCTCACGGAGCGAAAGAATATGCTCAAGCAACGGCATGATGGTGTTTGTTACCGTTGCCTCGTAGGCAGAAGGCAGGCCTTCCCGGGCAATCAACGCCCTGATGGTTTTCTGTAATTCAAGATCAGACATGGCAACCTGCAGTCAGGGTTTTTCAGTAAGCTGAGCAGAATTCGTACCACTTGTTTACCTGAAGTATAGGCCGTTTATGCAGAACAACGGATTCCAAATTGAACATCGCTATCTGGAACTGCCGGAAAGTTTCTATACCCGCGTGCAGCCCGCGCCGCTGAGCGGCGCAAAAATGGTGTGCTTCAACCATCAACTGGCACAGCAAATGGGCTTTCACACCCGTAACGAAAACGAATGGACGGCAGTTGGCGCCGGGGCAGAATTACTGGAAGGCATGGACCCGGTGGCCATGAAATACACCGGGCACCAGTTTGGCATGTACAACCCGGAACTGGGGGATGGCCGCGGGCTGCTGCTGTGGGAAACCGTGGCACCCGACGGCACCCGCTGGGACTGGCACCTGAAGGGCGCAGGCACCACGCCCTACTCCCGCTTTGGCGACGGCCGCGCGGTGCTGCGCTCGACCATTCGGGAATACCTGTGTTCCGAAGCCATGCACGGGCTGGGCATTCCCACTACCCGAGCCTTGTTCATGATCAGCGCCCGAGACCCGATTCGCCGGGAATCCATCGAAACCGCCGCCGCCCTAATGCGGGTGGCCCGCAGCCATATTCGTTTTGGCCATTTCGAATTTTCCACCCATCACGAGGGGCCCGAGGCGACACGAGCACTACTCGAGCACGTAATCACCCTGCACTTCCCGCACCTGATTGAATTGCCGGAGGAGCAACGCCACGCCCGCTGGTTTGAAGAAGTGGTGGAACGCACCGCCCGGTTAATCGCCGACTGGCAAGCTGTGGGCTTCTGCCATGGCGTGATGAACAGTGACAACATGTCGATCATCGGCGACACCTTCGACTACGGCCCCTATGCCTTCCTGGACGATTTCGACGCCGGCCACATCTGCAACCACACCGACCAGGGCGGTCGCTATGCCTATAATCGCCAGCCGCAAGTGGGCTTCGAGAACTGCCAGTACCTGGCCAACGCACTGTTGCCAGTCATGGACGAGGAAGCCGTTCGCAACGGGCTGAAGTGTTACGAACACGCCTACAATGAACGCTTCGCGCAAAACATGCGCGACAAGCTCGGGCTGGATGAAAGTGAAGAAGCCGACCAGAGCCTTATCATGGAAACCCTCACCCTGCTGCATGAACACAGCGTGGACTACACCCGTTTCTTCCGTGCCATTGCCAACCTGCACCGCCATGGCCACGCGCCTGTGCGGGACCTGTTCATCGACCGGAGCGTTGCCGATCAATGGCTGGAACGATACGAAGCGAGACTGCAGAAAGAAACCCGTGCTCACGATGAACGTGAGTACGCCATGCGCCAGGTAAACCCGAAATACATTCTGCGCAATTACCTGGCACAGCAGGTGATTCTGGAAGCACAGAACGGCGACTATCAGCCCATGAAAAAGCTACTGAAAGTACTGGAGCGGCCGTTTGACGAGCAACCAGAGTATGAAGGCTACGCAGCCCCGCCGCCGGACTGGGGCAAGCATCTGAACATCAGTTGTTCTTCCTGACCCGCGGGGATCAGGAACTGGTTGATCCCGCTGGAGATTCCGCGGTTTCTTCGTCGGATTTCAGCGGCGCCAGCGCATCCAGCCTGGCGCCGTGCTTCATCATGAACAGTACCAGGAAGATCGCGGGAACGCCCATCAGACCGGCAAGGGTGAAGAACTCGGCGTAGCCGAAATCCGCGACTACAATGCCAGAGAACCCGCCCAGAAACTTGCCCGGTAGCGTCATCAGGGAACTGAACAGTGCATATTGCGTAGCGGTGAAGGACGCGCTGGTCATGCTGGAGAGCCAGGCGATCAGTGCCACATTGGCGATGCCGCCGGACAGGTTGTCAGCGCTGACCACTACCGCCAGCAAGGCCACATTAGGCGGATACTGAGCCAGAACGACAAATAACAGATTGGTGGCGGCGGTCATGATGGCGCCGGCCAGAAGGATTTTACGCACCCCGTAACGCACCACCAGCACGCCGCCCACCAGCGAGCCGACGATCGTCATGAAGAAACCGAAGATCTTGGTGACATCCGCCACCTGGGTTTTCGAAAAGCCCATGAAATCCAGGTAGAACGGATTGGCCATCACGCCCATGGCAATATCGGAAATCCGGTACACCGCCACCAGAATCAGAATGACAATGGCCAGCTCCCGATAGCGCTGAAAGAAGTCCACAAACGGACCGGCAATCGCCGCATAAAACCAGCCCGCAAACTTCGCGACAGGGGGCGGTAAGTGGCTGCGTTTTGCCGCCTCTTCCTGAACTTTATGGGCAATATCCTGCGCTGCGGCGAAATGATTTACCTTTGGCTCCCGCGCGACAAGCACCGTCAACGCTCCCACGCCGACCAGCGCTGCCATCACCTGGTAAGACACCTCCCAGGACCAGTATTCCGCCAGATACAGCGCCCCGGCCCCGGCCACCAGCAACGCCAGCCGGTACCCGAAAATATAGGTGGCCGCCAACGCTGCCTGCAGCCGTTCTTCGGCTATTTCAATACGATAGGCATCAATGGCCACGTCCTGCGTAGCTGAGGAAAACGCCACCAGCAAACCACACAGGGCCAGGGTTTCCGTGGCAGAAACCGCATCGACCGTCGCCATCAAATACAGCCCCGTGGCTATGCCCGCCTGAGCCAGCAGAATCCAGCTTCGCCGCTTGCCGAATAATCTATCCAACACAGGCAGCTTCAGCCGATCCACAATCGGCGCCCAGAAAACCTTGATGGAATAGGTAATGCCCAGCCAGCTGAAAAAGCCAATGGTGGCGGTTTCCACACCCACATCCGCCAGCCGCGCGTTCAGGGTGGAGAACACCAACAGGAACGGAAGGCCGGCCGAAAACCCCAGAAACAGCAGGGCAATAACCTGCCAGCGGGTGTAGATGTGGAGCGTTTCGCGGATCAGCGCCAGACGTTCAGAGGAAATAAAGCATCTCTCTCAGTTGTCACACTCGGGGATTAATCGCGGAAGTTATCAAACTGCAGGGGAATATCCAGCTCTGCTTCTTTCAACATGGCGATTGCACCCTGCAGATCGTCACGCTTCTTGCCGGTTACCCGCACCTTGTCGCCCTGAATGCTGGTTTGAACCTTCATCTTCTGCTCTTTGATCATTTTCACGATCTTTTTGGCCATGTCGGTTTCAATACCCTGCTTCAGGGTAAAGTGCTGCTTCACCAGCTTGCCGGATTTGCTGTCGCCCTCTTCGGCTAGGGCACGGCTGTCGATATTGCGCTTGGCAAAAGCCATGCGCAGAAGATCCTTCAGCTGTTCCAGCTGGAAGTCCTGCTCGGCACTGAGGGTAATCCCCTTGTCCTCCAGCTCGATGTCAGCGTCCACGTTCTTGAAATCCCAACGGTTACCCAGATCGCGTTTGGCCTGATCCACGGCGTTGGTGACTTCGTGCATATCGATTTCTGAAACTATGTCAAAGGAAGGCATGGTCGGTTCAATCTCCAGAAAAGCCCGGTGAAAACTGCGGATTAGTATCGCATGATTGAAACAAAAACGCCCAGCGTCAGCCGGGCGTTAAAGCAACGTAATGGTTGAAACAGGGCTTAAAGTTTCCGCCCCTTACTCGCTGCAATCCGCAACCGCAGCGCGTTCAGCTTGATGAAGCCTTCGGCGTCTTTCTGGTCGTAGGCGCCTTCGTCTTCTTCGAAGGTGGCAATCTTCTCGTCGAACAGGGAGTCGTCAGACTTCCGGCCAACCACTTCCACATTGCCCTTGTACAGCTTCAGGCGGACCACACCGTTCACGTATTCCTGGGTGGTGTCGATCAGTGCCTGCAGCGCTTCACGCTCCGGTGACCACCAGTAACCATTGTAGATCACTTCGGCGTAGCGCGGCATGATGCTGTCTTTCAGGTGCGCCACTTCGCGGTCCAGAGTGATGGACTCGATGGCACGGTGGGCACGCAGCATGATGGTGCCGCCCGGAGTTTCATAGCAGCCGCGGGACTTCATGCCCACGTAGCGGTTCTCGACAATATCAATGCGGCCAATGCCGTTGGCGCCGGCGACTTTGTTCAGATATTCCAGAACCTCATGCGGCTTCATGTCCTGGCCATCAATGGCCACAATGTCGCCCTGCTTGTAGGTCAGCTCAATGTAGGTGGGCTCGTCCGGAGCCTCCTGCGGTGACACTGTCCAACGCCACATGTCTTCCTCAGCCTCGGACCAGGGATCTTCCAGGTTGATGCCTTCGTAGGAAATGTGCAGCAGGTTGGCATCCATGGAGTACGGGCTCTTGCCCTTCTTGCTGGTCTCCACCGGGATGTTGCGCTCTTCGCAATACGCCATCAGCTTCTCGCGGGAATTCAGATCCCACTCGCGCCACGGCGCAATCACCTTAACGCCCGGCTTCAGCGCGTAGGCGCCCAGCTCGAAACGGACCTGGTCGTTACCCTTGCCGGTGGCACCGTGAGAAATGGCATCGGCGCCGGTCTCGTTGGCAATTTCAATCAAGCGGCGGGAAATCAGCGGCCGGGCAATGGAGGTACCCAGCAGGTACTCGCCTTCGTAAACGGTGTTGGCTCGGAACATCGGGAACACGTAATCGCGCACGTACTCTTCGCGCAGGTCCTCAATGTAGATTTCCTTAACGCCCAGCGCCTCGGCTTTCGTCCGCGCCGGTTCCACTTCCTCACCCTGGCCAATGTCGGCGGTGAAGGTCACCACCTCGCAATCGTAGGTATCCTGCAACCACCGCACAATAACGGAAGTATCCAGGCCACCGGAATAGGCCAGAACCACCTTTTTAATATCAGACATTAACTTGCTCCAGACTGAACAGAATGGATGTGTTGAAAATAAGAGCGATATTGTACGGGAGTGCGGGGGGAATGGCTATAAAGCCCCTCCCCTTGGAGGGGGGAGGGGCTAGAGGGGGAGGAGAATCAAACAGCCGCTTGCCGCGCCTGGCCGCTGATGACTTCTTCGCGAATACCATCCCAACCCTCTTTCAGAGAGCGCAACAGGCCGAGCACTTCATCCAGCTTGGCCGGATCGTTTCTCATGCTGGCCTCCAGCAGTGTACGCTCCATGTAGTCATACAGAGCCTCCAGCTGTGCGGCCAGCTCTCCGCCTTTTTCAAAGTCCAGAAACGCACGCAATCCGCTGACAATTTCCATCGCTTTATTGATCAACTGACCTTTGCCAGCATAATCTTTCGCCTGCATGCGGGCCTTGGCCATGTTGATGCGTTCGATAGCACCGTTATACAACAGCTGAATCAGCTTGTGCGGGTCGGCATCGGTGATGCTGGTCTGGGTGTTAACACGCTGATATGCCTGCAAACCGTTCATAAGTTACCTCATTGCATCATGTTCTTTGACCATTTAACGGCCTGAATTCTTTGAACTTTAGAGCCTTATTGGCCGCCACCGCCGCCATTCATTCCGGCCAGTTGTTGTGTCAGATATTCCTGAGTCTGATTAAACTGCCCCACCATGGAATCGGCCGCGCTGAACTGGCTAACCAACCGCTCCTGGTAGGACTCAATGCGACGTGCCAGCTGTTGCCTGTCTTCGTCAAACCGTTCCAGATCACGGTTCAGGTTGCTGGTGCGGGAATCCAGAGCACCATTGGTCCCCAGAATATCGGTAATGGTGCCCACCATTTTCTCACTGACACCCTCGATAAACCGGATAGAACCGCGGTCACCCACTTCGCCGCCGGTAATCCGGACCTGCAGCCCGGCTGCTCCGCCAGTAGCGTCATTCCCCAGGTACAGCACCTGGCCATCACCTTTGGCTTGCTGGCCATCAATAGTGCCCTGTACATCCATCCCGGCCTCACCAGTTTTGGTGGCCAGCTCTCCCAAGGTACTGCTGGTCAGACTTACGTTCGACTCACTGCCATAGCGGTTCGATGTGAAGGTCAGATTGCCTGCAGCATCCAGATCCACCTGCACCGAGCGCGCTGCAGCTTTCAGCGCCGGATTCTTGCTTAGCTGTTCCTGCAACGCATCACGCAACGTCTCGGCCGTGTAATCCTTCGCTTCAAGCGAAATGGTGGCATTAGTTTCACCATCTACCTTAAAGGTAAACTCGTTATCCGCGCCCACCGTCATGGTGCCGGCGGTACTAAGGTCATACGACAAATTGCCACGAGTCGCCATCTGGCTTACGTTCATGTCGTAATTACCCGGCTGGGTGTTACTGCCGCTACGCACGAACTCAACCTGAGAATCGGTCGCCCGCCCCTGCTCTGCAAACAGCGCCGTCATATCATCCGGGTTTTCAACCAGTTGCTGCTGAAACTTCTGGCTGTTGAAGTTCAGCTTGCCGGTTTCCCAATCTGTGCTGATGCCCACGTCCGCCAGGCTGCGCACGTTGGCATTTTCCAGCCCCGGCACTATTTCACTGATGGAGCGCCTAAGCTGATTCTGAATGTTTCGAACCGTAGAATCGCCAGTCAGGATACTGCCCTGCTGTTCGTCTGCATCGTAGCTTGTGAGCTGAGAGATGGTGTCTTGCACCGCGTTGAATTTATCAACAAATTCCTGAACACGATCGGCGACAGCCTTGGTGTCCTGAGCCACCTTAACGGTGGACGAGCCCTCGCCGGTAATATCAAAAGTGACACCGTCTACCACGTCATCAATGGTATTACTGCCCTTGGTGACCGGAATGCCATTGATCGTAAGTGCGGCATCCTGAGCAGGAGTGGTTTCTTCAGCTCCAGCCAGAAAGTTCGCAAGCTTGCTGCCATCGGCGGCATCGGTACTCATGTTGATCGCGTTTGCCGAACCGGTTTCATCCGAAGACAACACCAGGCGGTAACCATTGCCAGTATTCAGGATACTGGCTGACACGCCGGCATCAGAATCATTAATAGAGTTGGCCAGGCCCTGCAGGGTATCGTTGGTTTCATCAATGGTGATATCGGTTTGTTTATCGCCAACAGACAGCGTTAACGTACCGGCACCAACACTGGTGGCATCACGGTCTGGCATATCTGCAAAAGCCATAGCGTGAGCTTCGGCCATTTGCGTCACATTCAGGTTATAGCTGCCACGACTGGCTTTGCTGGCGTCTACACTGGCCGATACATTCCCACCTGAAGACTCCGCCGTGAACGACTTCATTGCTTCGGCAGAGCCCAACTGCCGCATGGGCAAACGCATTTCTGTGACAGCACTGCGCAATTGCCCGTAAGCCGAGAGTTTGGCTTCCGTAAGCTCCGTTTTCCGATCCAGCTTTTGCTCTTTGGGCTCACGCTCAGCCGCAACCAGCTTGTCAACCAGGTCCTGGTTAAGAACCCCGGAACCTACGCCTAATGATGAAATACCTGCCATAACCAAGCCTCCTCGTGGGGGCGAATCTCTGTACTGTTATGCTTAACGGCAGCAAGCGGCAAAACTTTGCCAGTTTTCTAAAACTTAATCTTACTGTTCCGCCAGAACAAACTTCAAAAGATTTTCTGCCACGGAACCCACGGAAGAATACGGAAATAAAACCTTTAAAATCATTCGGTTCCGTGCTCTTCCGTGGATCCCTCGGCCAATCAGAAACAAGAACACCGCCGGCTCCCAAAAGAGGCGGCGGTGCTGAAATACCGTGGCTCACATTAGCCGCAAAAGCGGCAAGCTTTTACACTTTAATGTTGAACAACGTCAGCGGTTCATCCTGCTGCAATTTTTCTGCCAACCTCAAAGCCACTTCATCCGGAATCTGGCGAATTACTTCCTTGGTTTGCTGATCAACCACTTTTACAATGGTCTGGCCCAGGTCGTTATCCACTTCAAACTGAAGATCCCTCTGCACATTCTGAACAAAATCGTTCAACTGGCTAACCGCCTGGCCTAACTCTTCCCGCTGCGTCTCGCTACGTTCTTTCAGCTTTTCAGCTTTAGAGGGCTCGGTGGCAGCTTGCGGGTTTTGTACCTGACGATTTTCTGATGATGAAGAAGCCAGGTCAGGGGCTTTCAAGCCCTCGGCCTGAGATGACGACAGCGCCTTCGCCGGAGCCTGGGCGCCAGAGCGCACCAGCTTTAGATCCGGGCTGTTCAGGTTAACGTCATTCATAGCATTACCTCGCTATCCTTTAACGGCGTAAAGCCGGAACCCAAAGGTTCCGGCTGTTACCGTGCTGCCCTTTACTGCAGGAGGGACAGAACCTGCTGTGGACGGGCGTTTGCCTGAGACAGTACCGAGATGCCAGCCTGCTGCAGCACCTGAGACTTGGCCAGGTTAGCGGTTTCTGAGGCGAAGTCTGCGTCCTGAATACGGCTGTTGGAAGCACTGAGGTTCTCAACCGAAGTGTTCAGGTTTGTAATGGTTGACTCGAACCGGTTCTGAACCGCACCAAGCTGCCCGCGAAGCTCATTTACAGTACCCAGTGCAGAGTCTATCCGCATGATCGCATTATTCGCATCAGACTCAGTCTTAACACTCAAGTCAGACAGCCTCTCAGAACTCGCATCATCTGCCAGGGTTTTGTCGAAGTTGCCGGCATCTACCTTGGTTTCAACGGCTCCCTTAGCCGCACTGGCACTCGCTTCATCAAAAGCAAACGCCAAATCATTAGAAGCAGTCAGCTTTATTTCATCGCTGTCGTCGACTTCAGCGTAAAGCCCGCCAATGCCCGAGCCATTGATTTGTGCCGCAACATATTCCGCTTGCTCAGTAGCAGATGCGCCACTACCGATGGCTGTATCCATCGCTTCGAAGCTGACAGTGATTGCCTCTCCGCCACCAACGTTAAAGGCAGCATATCCAGCAGAACTCGTTGTCGCACCGAGAGCAGACACACTCACAGATGATGTAATTACTTCGCCCATCTGAGAAGCGCGAGCGCCCTGCTCCAGATCAACACTGATGGTTTCGCCAGCGTTGGCACCGACCTGGAAAGCTTGCTTGCCAAAGTTTCCATCCAGCACCTTAGCCCCGTTAAAGGAGGTCTGAGCCGCAATGCGGTCAATCTCTGAAATACGCTGCTCAACCTCATCATTCAGCGCTGCGCGATCAGAAGCACTGTTAGATGCGTTGGCAGACTGAACTGCCAGCTCACGAATCCGCTGAAGGTTGTTAGTGATTTCGTCCAGAGCACCTTCTGTCGTTTGCGCCAGAGAGATACCGTCGTTCGCGTTACGTACAGCCACATTCTGGCCGGAAATCTGGGACTGGAACCGGGTAGAGATGGCCATGCCTGCCGCGTCATCTTTAGCGGAGTTAATCCGCAGACCGGAGGACAGCCGCTCCAGAGCCTGGTCATTCATGGACTGAGATTTGCCCAACTGGTTTTGAGCTGAAATAGAGGCAACGTTGGTGTTGATACCGAGAGCCATAGTGCTTCTCCTAAAAACATAATGTTTTGCTAGTTAAGGCTGACCCCCGCTTCAGGAGATGGGTGCCGCGCCCTGTTACCATGCTTAACGACACCGCACTCCGACTCTTTAGAGTTTTTTTTCGAAAGTTTGTTACAATTTGTCACTACCCCTTCTCGGCCTTCAGCACTTCCAACGGCATCATTCCTTCAAATTCAGGGTCTGCATTAAATAGGGTGCGGTTGGACCAGGGATCTTGGTCCGGAGGCAGGTCACTCAAAACAACACGTTTGAAATGTTCGGGAATCTCTTGCCAAAAAGCTTGAAAATTTGCTCGCCATTTCTTCAGAAATACCTTTATTTCACTGTCCTCACAGGCCATGCCATGGCAAAGACCCACAAACAAGAAGTGCTTCACGCTGCCGCTGAGCAGCTGGTGCACATAGACAAATTCCCTCGAAACCGTCTTGCCTCCAACCGGTCGAATTTCGGCAAAATATTGTCGGATCTCATTAACCAGCAAACAGAGGTCTTTCCTCCCCTCCAGCCGGGCAGATCGGACCAGTCGCTCAAAAAACTCCGAAACTCGTGCTAACTCACGGGCAACCGCCGGCATCCTGTAAGCTAAACAACCTGCGGGGATTTCCTCCAGCAGCGTCCCTAATAGCTCCCGGTCAAGCGCTAGCTTGTCCTCGTTTACCGCAATCGTTTCAAACCTTTCCAGCAGTTGGCTGGAGGACAGCCACTCCACACCTTCTATGCGGGCACCATCAGCGCAGTTATAAACGGAAAACGAACGACCATCTGATGTCAACCCAAAAACCAGGTCCTCAACGGACCGCTTTGCAACGAAGTAATCAAACCGGGTGAGGATAGTACCACCGGTTACGGATTCCGTTTCAAAGACCTTCTTTTGCGCAGCCTTCTTCCCACTGCCAGGTCGCAGTTTCTGGGTAATTTCTGCGCCACTTTTCTTACCATAGATCGAGTGATCCGCGTGGTCTCTATCTTCTGATTCAAATCCATAGTCGGTGCCAAAGAGATACACCTCTTTAGCCCCGAGCGAGTAACCTATCGATAAGGCAGCGTTCGTCACCGTAGGATGACAGCCATTAAAAGCTTTGCTTTCACAGCCGAGCAGATGGGGCAGGGCATTATCGAATTTCAGGAAATAGATAACCTCTTTAAAAAGCTCGGGGACCTTCGGATTCACTTCGTTCACGGCCAGTAACGTCACCTTTTTCAAAAGCTCTCTGTCCGTTTCAGAATGGAAGCGATATACCAGGTTCCCGGGATCGAGCTCCATCTGGAAATCCGGAATAACGTCTGCAGCCAACAAAGCACGCAATCCTGTACCGGCACTGATCACAGTAACCTTGTCACGAATCGCCTTTAAGTCATCAATCCGCTTATCAATCGAAGGACCACTGCCCACGACGACAACCGGCTTTTCGAGCTCCCGATCCGGAGCCCGGGCGATAAACTGGCCATCTTTACTAAAGTTGTGGAGCGAATTTTTCAATCGAACCATTTCATTGTCATAGTCTATCCAGTTTGCAGACACAACTGACAAATCTTTCGCCGTTTCCAGAACTCCCCGCGCTATTTCGACATCCGCCAAATGGTTATAATAGGTTGAAAAGAATGGGTAAAAAGGCACATCCTGGGTCATGGAACGGGAAACCAGTGCGCGGATTTCCTGCAAACTGTCTGCCTTGCCTATGGCAAAGGAGAGCGACCGCCCTCTTTTGGCGAACCTGGAGCAAATGCTCGACCAGTCGGTGGTGTAAAGGCTTACCGCGAACTTCTCCGGCTCCCTTTCGATTACAATCCCGTTGACGATTTGGGTTGTTCGGCTGAGCCAGTCGATGTGATAGCCGAGACCGGCACCAAGAAAAACCATTGAGGGGAAAAAGTTGCCACGAATATAGCCTGCGAAAGGCCTCTTCATGACAGGGCTTGAAAGCACCACCTCTTGAAGCAACTTATTGACAAAATTCTTCTTTCGGTACCGATCTGCAGCAGGCGGCGCGAAAGTACGAATTAGCTTGCTCTCAGGATTGTCCTTCAATACCCCGGCCGCCTCGTCGAGTGAATATTCACGGGCAAGGCCTCGATAGCAGGACTTCCCGAAAGCAACCATGTCGACATCGTCCCGACCCGGAGTCACAACCAGTTCCACATTCTTCAGATCCAGCGCCGCCAGCAGCTTATGCACGCCTGGGTGATGCTTCTGAAAATAAGCGAGATTCTTCTGCATGCGCTGCAAAAACTGTTCACTGGTGTCGGGCTGACGACTTGCTAACCGCTTGTTCTTGCTCATTAGATGGTGCTCCGGTGGTGCGTAAGTAGCCTCAGAAGCCTATCATATTGATACGTAGGAACGTTGCTCAACCTTCTCATCGCGATCGCTAACGGCTTCACAGCTCTGACGCCAACAATGAATCAGCTCTGGTAAAGGCCACGCTCCGGCCCCTAAACCATGATCTGGCGATAGCTTCTCCTCTTTACGGGCTTTACTTCCCCAAGACCCGCTACCTGACAGACTCGTTCAGCCAGCCGAATTGTTCGAATCAATTGTCCCTGCCCCTTATCGACTCCTGCTTCGGTCACGACAAGGGCCCGACCATAATTTTGGTAACCTGATTTTTGCGTGACGTGGGCATTGGAAGGCGGTAGATGGGGGATATCTACCATTCCTAATGATCAATCCCTAAAACCGCCGCCAGCTTAACAGCCGATAAACCCATTTCCTGGTATTACCTTTGAGGAAACGAATTTTTGCCAACCCAACCCACTCAAGAAACGAAAGCTCCCGTAATTGCTTTTCCATGAGTTTCAGTTTGAAAGCCCGGGCCTCCCTGAACTGTCCGGTCCTTTTGAAGTACTTGTAAATCCAGAAAAAGGTCAGGCTTTGCATGTCGAATTTGTCAGAAACACTTAGCGGGGAAAAAACACCGCCACCATGAAGCCGATACATTGAGGGCCCAATATCATCGAGATAGCCGGATCTTCCGTGTTGCCCCAACAACGTTGCCAAAAAAACATCACCATTCGGCGCGCGCCTAAATTCTGGCGGCAATTCCTTCAGAACATTACGAAACACCATCGACTGGGTAACTGGCCCGGCCCAGCCCAGCATCAAATCCCACGCCGAAAAGTCGTCCTTATAAAATTCCGGCAAATGGTTCTTTGACACGAGCGTCCCTGCCTCATCAACTGAATGGACGTTATGGGTCACCAAAACGTAGGAGGGGTTATCCTCCAGGAAACCCACCTGCTTTTGCAGTTTCTCCGGATCCGTCCAATAATCGTCACCTTCACACCGTGCGATATACTTGGCCAGACTTCCCAGATCAACCACGTCACTATAAAGCTTCTTACCTTGGGACCGCTGGTTCTCCGACTGGAGGCACAGGGAAATCAGGTTTGGGTAAAGGTCTCTATACGTTTTAAGGATCTCGGGTGTGCCATCGGTTGAGGCATCATCATAAACCGTAATACTGAAAGGGAACCTTGTCCTCTGGATAAGCAAACCGCGTATACATTCCTCAATGAAAGCCGCGTGGTTATAGGTTATACACACGATCGACACAAGAGGCTCGCATGACGCCTTCCACCATTTCCGAACATCTGATTCAGAAGGAAGTTCCTGAACTTCACGCATATTTAACCGCCACCTGTTCATTCACCATTTTTTAGTGTCCCCATACCGACCCACCGACGGTAAAATTTCGCTTTGGCCTTCATGTTCTCACGCACGCCTAGTGAACGTCTCAATTCAACATTGGCAAACTCTTTCTCATTCAACTCATCAAGCCATGAGTCGGAGATTCCCATCAGTTCGGATTCAGAGAAGCAGGGCTCATAGGCCAGTTGCTTCATCTCATAAAAACAAATTTTTTCGATGGCCTTTATTTCGTCTCTGCTTAGCTCATCAACATACTTACCGCTGTTGTCCTTCATAACCCCTTTGTCTAGATTCAACCAGGCTTTCTGGGCTCTAGCATTCTTTTGAGTTATTTCATCCTTGTGAAAATCGAAAACCACGTGCTCATGAGGAACACCCAGAAACTCAAAAAGCTTCTCAACCTCATTCTGACTGTCCTTTGTCAGATCCTCATAGGTCAGAAAATGGGACCGTGCCTGTGCCGCTAGCAGGAAGTGATTTTTCATGCTTTGCTGCTGATCCTGCTTCCACTGCCGTGCAGCTTTCACGACACCACCGGGATGATCTGCATTTTTCTTCCAGGACAAAGCCATGTCCCGTGGATCGCGGACCATATAAACAAACTTTGACTCAGGAAAGTTTGTCAACAAGAACGACATGAATTCATAGACATGGTTTTCTTTAATGAATACATGCTGCTTATTGTTAGCACGAGCCTCTTCAAGAAAAATATTCTGGATAAGAGATTTAATATCTCCCTTGGGTGCAAGTTCCCTCAACCCATCAATCGAAAAAGATACCCGCCAAAAGGAAAACTCTACCGATATAAGGTTATAAATATCAGCGAGTAAACTTTCCCAGTTTTCCGGATCTTTTAAGTCACCGTACCTAAAGACATTTCTTGCAACAGGGTTGACAACATGCTTTGTTGAGGGACCGCATATATTAGTGTGACCATTTACCAGCTTGGTTATGAAATTGCTACCGGACCTTTCCGAACACATCAAAAAAAATAACGACATAAAATCCTCAGCTTCTATCGTGACACTTTGGGAATGATCCACAGCATCGACACCACCGCCGCCAATGTTCATGACATTGTACCCTCCGGCAAATTGCTGCGCGGTGAGGAGCAACGAGTCTCCGGTCATGCCGGTTACCTCGGCATTCAAAAGCGGACTGATCAAAAACACCGCAAAACGTGTCCCGGCTTTTCGCCAAGCGCCCCGGTGTGCGGGAGACGATGGATGCGGACAAGCCCAAAGCCGAGACAACCAAAGCCAGTATTCGCTCAAAAGCAGGCCCCGTTCCGATACATCAAGCCGGTCCTGGGTTACCTTAAGGTTCGCTATCGCGGCTTGGTAAAAAATACGCCGCTAGCGTAGCGCCAACGTGCCAATATAATCAAAATTAGCGGCTATTGACACTTTTCCTAGGCGTTCGTGCAGCAGATTACGAAGGTTGCTGCTGGGATTCACATGACTATCGTACCGCTCAGGCATCAACCTCTATTCAGTTAAGTCTTGTTTCTATGCGGCATATCAATTGATAATTCTGAAGGGATGTTCAGGAAGTCACACAATCTCTTTGTGCTTGTCTCTTTGGTAACATCAATAACCAGCAATTTATGAGGAGCATTCATAAAATAGCGCTTAATCTCTTCATTTCGCGACGCATACATCTTGGTATAGAGCTCGTAGTCGTATAACTTATCCCATCTGACATGCCTCTCTTCGCCATTGAAAGAGCTTAAAAGCCTCTCTCTGTTGGCGTGAGAATACCCTGGGTATAGATAAGTGAACTTTTCAACAATATCTTTTTCAGTAAGTTTTGATAAGTCATCTATATTAAATACTTTCTTGTGAAAGCCACACATCGATTTGAACCAGCTTTCAGCAGCTCTTTCTGTAAGTATGAATTTACTGTTTGGGAATAGGGCATCTGCAGCAACATAAGTTAGCCCTTGACTAAATGGCATATCCTGGAATGCATCATAATTTGAGCAGAACCCCTTTAGCTCTTCATATTCGGTACTAAATACATTTTTCGAAAGCCGTATTTCCTGCTCCTGTTGATTAGGCAATTGATAACCGTAAAGACGTAAAACTGTTTCTAAAGTGGTGGTTCCCGTTTTATTATATCCAATACAAAATATTTTATTGAAGTTCTTATTTGCCAACACTCTGGGGCGCACAGCCTTCGTGAACTCTTGCATAGTCATTTCTTCTCCCTTGCAGCAGAAAGCGCCTCTTTTCAAGCATTCCAGAAGAAAACCCAAACTCTTTGCATAGTCTCTTTAATTCCTTCCGGGCATTCGAATATTCGCTCTTCTTAGCTTCAACCATTGCGGTATAGCTTCCATTTCAGATCATCATGAAATTTCATCTCACACTTAAATTGGTCAAGCTTAATCTTACTGATAAGTTCAAGTGTTGGAAAGCACGATTTTTCTACGTCTGATGGAGAGTTTTGTTTATGTACAAGAATATTTTCCACAAATCGCTATGCCAGCCAGGGTCACGAGAACCCCAAGACGGTGCTCTACAGCTTTTCTATGGCGCTATATACGATCTGGACAATCAGGGCGGCATGCTCTGGAGCTGGCTTTTTTCTGGTACCGGTATTCAGTGGCTTGATGCTCTATATGGGCCTACCAAGCTGGATTACAGATAGCTTTTCATTCTATCGTAAGCGGACACAGCCTCTTCAAAGCTATAATCGTCCAGACGCCATTCATTGGTATCTTGAAACATTTCCCCCCCCCGGTACGCATCAACACTCGGTTGCTCAGAACCTGAACAATCACAGAGAGCTGACGCAATCTGGTTATAAACGATTTCAGGGTTGCGACAGAATTCCTCGTACTGAACCAGAAGCTTTTTGTGGTCATCCAAGCTAGCCATGCCCTCTTCGATCGCCTTATTTATGGCAATTATCTGACCGGCGACGGATTCCAAGGGATCGAGCTGTTTAAGCTTTGGGTACTCCTTGATTTTGAAAGAATACCAGGTATGAATATCCCCATACTGGCGTTTTCTTGCCTCGAGTGCAGATTGGATATTGAATATCGGGTCGCGCCGGATCTGTATAAACAGCGCATTCTCAAACTGTGCAGCCAGCTCCGGTATATTCTGATTCATGATCATGGCTTTCATGGCAAACGGCTTTTCAAATATATTTGCCAGGGCGTTCAGCTCTTCCCTCAACCCGGACAGGTTCGCCTGATGCGAAAGCTCGGGTCCTGGCAGATAATCCAATTCGTCGAATGGCAGAAAGCGACGCCAGAAGTACCAGAACTCGTTTGGCGCCAACGCTCCCAGAGTTTTTCCATTATCGGATGTGAAGGAGATTTCTGAGTTGAAATCGAGTATCTCGTTTCGAAAGTTATAACGCGGTTCGGTTAACAATTGCTGGATCCTGGCACCAACCAAAGGCGCACCATAAAAGCGGGACAACAAATTGGTCGGATAGGCAACAAGACCTGTTCTCCCGAGCCATTGCATGAATAGGGTGCTGCCGCAGCGAAGCGGCCCGAAAAGAAACACTTTAGAGCAATGCTCTGATGAGCCTTTCAGATACGACTGATTGGCACCTGCCAAAGCGCCATTCAGCTCACCAAGCAACGCTTCAAGTTCCGAGACTCTTGTATAGGCTTCTGTTCGGTTTTCAGGGGCAGCCATAACTGACACAACCTTTTAATCATCGATTTGACGCACACAGGCGCTCAACAAACTCACTTGTATTATTAGGCATCTGCGCTCTGACAAAGGCTGGCGCAAACTGTATTCACGACCACACGAATATCCCTCTCCATATTGTCAATCATGTCCAGCATCACATCCTGCCCGGGATATCGCAGGATCATCGTTCCCAAGGTGTCGTGAGCACCACTGAATGCATTAACCAGAACACCAGGGGGGACTCGAAAGTCCTGCTCAACAATTAAGCTTTGAGCACGATCGGACACCCAAAGATGTTCGAAGACACCCGATTCAGTAGCATGGATCATGTAGCTGGACCAGACCCCTTGAACCGGTTTCATCGTAAGCCCGTCACAAGGCAGGCCAAGGGCTGCATCAACCGTACATTTAATGAGGTCGACCCCGGTAGCGTACCGGATGACTTCAGGAATCAAACAGCCTCCATTTCTCGGGCCAAGCTCAAGAAAATAGAACCGTCCATCCTCACCGAACACAAAATCAAAATTCAGTGCTCCGGTCTTTATGCCAAGCAACGTGAGAAGCCGCTGGGTTTCCTCATGAGCCTCCGTCAACCGCTCTTGGCTATGAGAGGTGGGAAACGTTTGGCCTATAGGAACGAGACCATTGCAAAGTTTGTCGAAGTGCTCATCAGCCCAACAACGAAACACCAACTGCCCATCAACTACAAAGCCATCGCCAGCAACCTGATACCCCTGGCGCACGATTTTTTCCTCAATGATGACCTTTCCCGCGCGTGAAAATGCCAACGCATGATTGAAGGCATTGTGGAAGTCTTCTTTTTTCTGGAGCTGTGTCACTCCCTTACTTCCAGAAGAATCCACCGGCTTCACAAATACAGGGACACCAATCTCTTCCAGCCATTCTCTCGCCTGGGCTTCCTCATCAAACGCCTTCGAACGAGGTACATTAAAATCATTCTTGGCCAGGAAATCCCTGAACAGGTCCTTCCTCGTCAGAATTTCAACCGAACGGTATGGGTTGCCCGGCAGTCCCATCTTTTCAGCGACATAGGCTGCCGTAGGTGCCGCGGGATCGGAGGCGTAGGCGACAATTCCATCGATGCCTTCCATTCGGGCAACATCCAGCACAGCTTCCATGTCCGTCGTCGAGACATCGTAATACTTATGGGAAACCTTATGCCCGGGATTACTCGGCAAGTAATCGACGGTAATGGCGTAATAACCGGAATCGACTGCGTACTTGATGGCTGCAACCTGGGTTGGGGCGCCACCCAGAAATAAAACTTTCTTCATCGTCTTTCACGCTCGCTGTCCAGCCAACCCTGCGATGCAGTCATAGCGTCAGTCCCTTTTCTCGATGAGATCCCGCAGGTACTCGCCATAACCATTTTTTTGTAGTTGATCAGCCCGGGCCAGGATCTCACTTTCATTAAGCCAACCCTGATTGAATGCGATTTCTTCCAGGCAAGCGATCTTGAAGCCCTGACGTTTCTCAATCGTTTCCACGAATTGGGCCGCCTCTAACAAACTTTCGTGGGTTCCGGTATCAAGCCAGGCGAAGCCACGCCCCAGCAGCTCGATATTCAGTTTGCCTTGCTGAAGATAAGCCCGGTTTATATCGGTTATTTCCAGTTCCTTTCGATGGCTGGGCTTCACTTGTTTGGCAATGCTCACCACGCGATTATCGTAAAAATAGAGTCCTGTTACCGCGTATTGGGATTTCGGATGTTCCGGTTTCTCTTCGATAGAAGTGACAAGCCGGTTCTCATCAAATTCCACAACACCGAATCGCTCAGGGTCTTTCACCTGATAACCAAAAATGGTCGCGCCTTCGGTGCGCCTGGCGGCCTGTCTCAGCTTTGGAGTAAAACCCTGGCCATAGAAGATGTTATCGCCGAGCGCCAGACACACATTGCTATCGCCAATAAACTCTTCACCAATGATAAACGCCTGCGCCAGGCCTTCCGGGCGTGGCTGTACTTCGTAGCTCAGGCGTACGCCAAACTGTTCACCATTGCCGAGTGCTCGCTGGAAACCTGCCTGATCTTCCGGAGTCGTGATAATCAGAATATCCCTGATGCCCGCCAGCATAAGCACGGACAGCGGATAATAGATCATCGGTTTGTCGTAGACCGGCAGCAGTTGCTTGGAGGTGCCCAGTGTAATGGGGTATAGCCGGGTGCCGGAGCCGCCGGCCAGGATAATTCCTTTCATGCACGGCACCCCGATTTGACAGCCTCAATGATGTTCCGGACCTGGAAATCCGGAAGATCCGGATACAGGGGCAAGCACACAACTCTTCTGGCAGCGTCTTCAGCATTACCACAACCGGCACCATTCCGGTCGCGGAATTCCGTTGCCTTGTTGAGGCTGGGGTAAAAATAACGCCTTGCCTTGACTCCACGGGCTTCAAGCTCGCCCAGTACGTTCAGGCATTGCTGTTCTGATTGCAGAAGCACCGGTGCATAGGCGGCATTCTGCGTGGCGCCGTCTCGCCAACGGGGGGAATCAACTACCCCGTTTAACCCATCACGGTAGGCGGACAGGATCTCGTTCCTGCGCTCAAGAATGGCGTCGATCGAATCCAGCATGCATAGACCGTAAGCCGCATGCACCTCACTCATCTTTGCGTTTAGCCCGGGCTCACGTATGTCATCAGGGTGATCACCCAGCCCGAAGTTCAGCATCTTCCGGGCTCGCTGGAAAACCTCTTCATCTTTAAAAACAATGCCGCCACCCTCTACCGTGTGGAACAGTTTTGTGGCGTGAAAGCTCAGGGTTGAGGCATCTCCCCAGTTCAGGATGCTATCGCCGTTGTACCGGATGGCAAACGCGTGCGAGGCGTCGTAGATTACTGGAATATCGTATTTTCGGCCCAAACGTGCGAAAGCTTCAACATCGCATGGGTTGCCATAGACATGAACCGGCACAATCCCTTGGGTTCGCTCTATTATTTGCTGCTCAGTGGCGGTGGGCGAGAGGCACAGTGACTCGTCATCAATGTCCGCGAATCGCGGTTCGATTCCCTGCCATTTCATGGCGGCAGCTGTGGCAACGAAGGTAAAGGGACTGGTCACCGCTTCGTTTTCAACACGCAAGGCCTTATAGGCCAACTGCAAAGCCAATGTGCCATTGGCAGTCAGCAACAGATGGCGCACCCCCAAATAATCCTGCAGGCGCTCGGTCAGTTCCCGCACCAGCGGGCCATTGTTGGTCAGCCAGGCACGTTTGTGGACCTTTTCAAGGTACTTCTGCACGCTGGACAAATCGGGAATGACAGGTTTGGTGACTTGAATCATACGAGTTCCAACAGCTGGCTCAGATATCAAGAATGCCGCCATGCATCTCGGCATCTTTGATGATTTTGTGCCATTTCATAAGTTCCTGATACCAAGCCAGGGTAATGGTATCGGTGGTTTTATCCAGCTCGCCTGATTGAAGCTTCTGGATGATCTCACGACAGCCCGCTTCAGCATCGAACCTTGCCTTCCAGCCCAGAGTTTCCTCAATTTTTCTGAAAGAGACACGGTAACTTCGGTGGTCCGGATCGCCGTACCATTCGATAGGGATATCCTCGCCAAGCTCTTCTCCAACGGCTGCGGCAATTTTCTTCCCAAGCGAACCAAGCTGGTAGGTGTTGGCCGCACTACCTACATTGAAGATCTCCCCGTTTATCGCCTTCTCTTCGGCCTTCAGAAGAAGAAGCATCACATCGCAGGTATCCCGCACATGCAGCATTGGGCGATATTGGGTGCCATCACGCATGAGCGGAAGCTTTTTGTTGGTATAGGCGCCGAAAGTCATGCCGTTAATGGCCAGATCAAAACGCATCCTCGGGCTATAGCCGAAGATGGTCGCCTGGCGCATGATGGTTACAACGAAGCTGTCGTCTGCAAGCTCCAATACGCCTTTTTCCGCCTTCTCGTTGGCCCGGGCATAAACGGTCAGCGGGTTGGTGGGCGATGTTTCGTCCGCAACGCCTTGCTGAAAACCATAGATACTGCAACTGGAAGGGAGTATGTATCGTTTGACGCCTGCCGCCTTCGCCATATCCGCGGTACGCACGCGGCTTTCATGGTTAATCTGCCAGGTGGCTGACTCAAACAGTTCACCGCTGGGATCATTGGAAATGGCGACAAGATCAACAACCGCATCCACCCGCTGAAACAGCTCCGGCGTAAGCATGCGGGTGTCTTCTTTCACGCACGTAAGGTACTGGTGACTGTTTAAGCGGTTATCACCAAAGAAAAAACGGTCCACGGCGATTACTCGATAACCGTTATCGAGAAGTGCCGGCACCAGCACGGAACCGATATAACCACCGGCCCCTGTTACCAGAACCGTTTCAATAGCTGTTGAATTCGTCACTGTATTAACTGCCTTACCAGTGAAAATGCTTCAGCACGGTTAACGCCAACGCTACAACCGCGCAAGTCCATCAGGCTTCTAACGTTTTCAAAAGAGCGACTATGTGGGCTTGGCCGCATCTCATCCTCATAGGCAACCAGAGCTTTCAGCTTCAGGTCGGCGTAAGCGGAGACATCAACATACATGTTGGGAACGAAAGGCTGTAAACCCGGAGTCGCCCACTCGGAGGAAGAAAGCACTTCAAACGCAAGAATGGCTTTGACCGACTGGCCGGGTACCGGTCGGCATGCCGTCAGTACGGCCCGGTGGGCGATCTGATGATCCACATTCAGGTCACCGTGATGGTGGGTGTAGATCCTATCTGGCCGAATGGCATCAACCACCACCTCCAGTGTCTGGACAATATCCAGAAGTGGCAGCGAGTCCAGCCGGTTGTCCGGGAATCCCAAATAACGGTGATCCCACACCCCCAGAATAGACATGGCCTTCTCGACAGCAGCCTCACGGGTACGGAGATCATCAGGGCCATGCTCCCGGGAGGTTACCCCGTCGGCCAGAAAGACAACGTGTACCTCATCCCCTTCTGCCACATGCCGGGCAATGGTGCCCCCACATCCCAGGACTTCATCGTCCGGATGAGCTGCTACAACCAGCACCTTTTCAGTCATCAAATTGCTCCCAACTGAATGCTCGTACGCCCCCAGCCCGACTCAGTGGGATAAAAAGGGGGGACGAACAAAATCACTGAATTACCGTAAAACATGACAGATGGGCAAACAGATCCATACCATCCCACCAGGGTGAAAAGTCGAGTGCGCTGCCAATGGGTACGATGCGCTCCAGGCCATTTATCGGCGTATTGTCCAGAAGGTTTAACAATTGCTGTCGTTCTACGCCCCAATACCCTAATGTCTGGCATCGCTCATCCAGCAGGGTCAGGCCCGTCAGGTCATTGATCTCCCGAAGATAACACAACCCCTGCCCTGGATGATGATTCAGTGCTTCAGAGAAAGAACCAGACAGCGGCAGGACACTGAGATCGCCCAAACGGCCAGGGGCCTCACTTGCTCCGGTGGCCTGCAACCACTGAGATACCAACAGGTGGTCGTTTAGTCGGCCCGGTTCCCAGGCTTCACTGCCGGCAAGAGCACTCATGGCAGACCAGAGAGCTTCCCGGTGTGATGTTGAACCCAGCCAGAAAAGGATTCGTGGTGACGAGCAAGCCATCTGGGAATAACTGTGGATGTCTCGCCATAACCGTTCCGCCAGCGTCTGAAGGTTGGAGGCCTCCAGCTGATCTCCATTAATGACGGCCGCTGAGTACCGGTCTGCGAAGGGAATATCACGACAACGGGGCCCGCAGGGTAACCGGCGAATGGCCTGGACAGCATCGTCACCTCCCCAGATAACCCGGGCATTGGCACGCAGGCTCAGCGAAGCTGCCGCCGGGTCGTCATGGGGAAAGTTCACACAAGAGTTCTGCTCCGCCACACACCGGTACTCCGGTTGGGCGAACAGTTCATTCAGAACCTCCAGCAGCAATGCCGTAACGGTGGATTCCTGACTGGAAAGACGTACCACATTGCTATTGCCCATCAGCAGTGAGCACACCCAGCTGTACACAAACAGGGTGTCCACGTTAGCCGGAGCAAAATGTAGCACCAGCCCCAATGCTCGCCTCACCAGGCTGGGCGAGCCCGTTTCAGATCTCTGTTCCAGCTGGCGAAGGTGACTCTCTCTCAGCCAGAACCCGAGCGCCACCAGTTCCGGATGCTCCCTGGCTTTCGGGTGGCGCAGCAAAGAACTGGAGAGATCCCGACAAAAAGCCAGCCGGCACGGATCGAAACACCGGGACAGCTTATATTCACTCAGTTGGTCCGGGTGCTGACCAGCCAATACAGTAAGTGCCATCAAAGGCCTCCCTGGTGGGTGTCGCTGCATCCCCTTACTTCCGCCCGGGGCATTCGCCCGAGAATTTGGAAGTAACGCCCTTTACGCCCACAGGCGCAGTCATCCTCCCCCAGAAACACGCCACGGTCCTCCGTCAACAGGCTGTGCCCCGGATAGCTGAAGGGCAACACTGACAGCACCTGCAACAAACCAGCCTCACCCACCGCCGAAGGACTCAGATCATAGGGATTGCGCACCACAATATCGGCAAACACCGGGGCGTGAAGATGGCCGCTTTCACATTCAACAAACACCGACCCAACCTGTTCGGCCATGCCGTAAAAGTTAGTCACTTGTTGTACACTCAGCGCCTGCCCTGCCCGTTGCATGAATTCATCGTGCCCGACTTTCTGATCTTCCAACTTCTTCCAGCCGCCACTGTGCAGCAGAATGCCTTGATCAAGGTTCAGTGCCCTTCCCTCTGCCTCCAGCGCCAGGATCAGATGCAACCAGACCACATAGGTGAAACCAAAAACCAGTACCGGCTGCCCGGCATACTTCTCCATAAAGCCGTCGATAGCCTGCCAGTCGGGCTGCATGGCTTCATCGAGGGCATAGGTATGGTCCCTGCCAAAGAAAGACAGGCCCTGGATGCCCGCCCCCCGGGCGGTATAAAGTTTGCGGTCCTTCAACACGGCCGGGCTATCCACGATCAGCATGGGCAAGCGGGCCTTACCAATACTGCCTTGAAGGATCTTCACCAGGCCTTTGGACTGCAGTTGGCTGGTATGCCGGTCCAGGAATACGCGGGCAGGCGATTGTCCCGTGGTACCCGACGACTGAAGCGTTTTGAAAATCTCACTATCATCAACGCTCTTGAGCGACAGAAGCTTGAAGAGCCGTACCGCAAGATAGGGAAGATCCTCGAGCCGAGAAGCAGCCTGCGAACCAAATCCAAGGCGCGCCACCCGTTCATACGCCGGGCAAGCAGACCGATGGTGCTGATCCAACCAGGACAATAACGGCATGATCAGCGCCTGTTTGTCAGCCTGGCTTAGAACATGGGGGTCGGAAGACCAGAGCACCTCCAGGCCTCTGTCGAACATTTCCCGGTTCTCGTAAGCGGTATCACGCATCGAACAGGCGCTCCACAGCCGGATAATCCGGTTTGCCATTGGCATGGGTGGGGAGCTCCGTAACCATGGAAACCTGCACGACCGAAGGGTTCAGACCCAGCGCGTTTGCCACCCAGACCCTGGGCTCGGAAACGCCGGCCATGCCGTCGGCAGCAAGCGCTACCTTTAGCCCTTCATCAGAGCCAACCGCATACCCTCGGCCGCCATGGGCGGCAACGATCTGCTCCACCTCATCCAGAGCGATACGCTGGCCGAACAGTTTGATAAAGCGCCGAATGCGACCACTGACATGGAAATCGCCATCGTCGTCAAACCATGCCAGATCCCCTGTCGACAGCCAGGAGATGCGGGAGAAGCTTGCCAAATCCGAGAGCGACTCCGCGTAACCCAGCATCACGTTGGGTCCCCGATAGTGCAGCTCCCCCTCCTCTCGGGGTGAATGGAGATCGGATCCATCATCGCGCCGTAGCCTGAACTCACCACCCGGGATGGCACAACCAATTGCCCCGGGCTTAATCAAAGCATGGTCGTTGTAAGCCATGCGGGCGGTGGCTTCTGTCTGGCCGTACATAACAAAGAACTGCCGGCTGGTCTCATTTGCCCAGGACGCCAACGTACGAACCTTGTCCGCGGACAGTTTTCCGCCGGCCTGGGTGCAATACCTCAGGGTTGGCAGGTCCATGGAGGTAAAACGCAAACGCAGCAGCATTTCATAGGTGAACGGAACGCCGGCGAAGCTGGTGACGCCATACTGCCGAAAGCGCTCCCAGAACTCCCGGCTGACCACAGAATCCCTGTTGAGCACAACGCACGCGCCGGCTTGAAGGTGACTGTTTATTACCGACAGGCCATAGGAATACTGAAAAGGCAGCGTTGTAATCGTCGTGTCGGTGCCATCAATCGGCAGGTAATCGCAGATGGAACGGGCATTGGCGTCGAGATTGCGGTATGAAAGAGCCACCTGTTTGGGAGACCCCGTGGAGCCAGAGGTTGACAGCAGCACCGCCAAATCCTCGTCCAGCGTCAACTGACGGTCATGGCTATGAGTGACTTGATCATCCCGGACCAATACATTGGGTTGATAGAGTGAAATCAGGTTTTGCCGACGCTCCGGCGCCAGCCCCTGCTCCACCAGCAGCGCACAATGCCCTCCATTGAGGGCGGCCAAATACGCCACCACGGTATCCAGCGTGTTTTCCGCCTCAATCAGAACCAGAGCCTTCCAGCTTGGCAGCCTTGACTGAAAACGGGAAATGGCCTTTGCCAACTCCACATAGGTCAACCGACTCTGCCCATCAATCAGGGCCGTGCGTTGGCCGAATGAAGCAAGGTTTTCAAAGAACATCTCGCCTCCTACAGCCGTAAGCCACCATCAACGGACATTATCTGGCCTGTGGTATAAGAGGCTTTCGCCGAAAGCAGAAACACCACCATGTCGGCCACTTCATCGACAGTGCCCGCACGTTTAAGCAGAGTCTGATCGAGCACCTGCTGGCGCCTTTCGTCCTCGTAGCCGGCAGTCATCGGTGTGTCGATGAACCCCGGTGCAACCGCGTTCACCCGTATATTGAAGTTTGCCAGTTCCCGAGCGGCCGCACGGGTCAAGGAGGTCACCGCACCCTTACTCATGGCATAAGCGGCTTGGCCGGCACTTCCCTGCTCGCCCACCTGGGAGGCCAGATTGACAATGCTACCGGACTTGTTGCGCATCATCAGCCGGCTGGCCAACTGCAGATGCAGGAAGGTGGCCACGCTATTCACTTCGAACTGTTCCCGGACATCGGGCAGTCGGGTCATGGCCAGAGCACTCTCACCCATAATCCCGGCTCCGTTAACCAGGCCATCGAGGCCGTCGGATTGCAACGTACGGAACGCGGCTTTCACCGCCGTTTCATCAGTGACATCGTAATCCATGACCTCCGTGCGTGCCCCCAACTCCGCAGCCAGAGAATCCAGTCTTTCCCGGTGCCGGCCCGCAAGAATAACCGAGCCCCCGGCGGCATGGCAGCCTCTTGCCACGGCGGCACCGATGCCCCCGGATGCGCCCGTGATCAGTATTCGATGATTGGACAGAAGCTTGCCTGAATCAGTCAAACGTCACCCCATATTTACAGAGTATGTCTCTTGCCTTGGCAACACTGCTCATATCGATAATGTCGTCGGTATCCATCATCACCTCAAACCGGCTTTCCAGTTCTGCTACCAGTGTCATATGGGCAATGGAGTCCCACTGAGGAATGCTGTTGTAAGCCAGATCGTCGGTCACCTGCTCCTGGGGAATGGCAAGGGCGGCGGCGAAACCATCGATCAATATTTGCTGATTGCTGCTCATTCGTTACCTCTTAAATGATGACTCGCTGTGTCACCGGCGCCCCGTACGGCTCAGAAATGCCTTGATGGGCGCCGCTGAAACCTCATAATCCTCGGGGCGAAGTGCTATACGGACCAGATCCGCCTGCCGCTCGATCTCCCGGTAACCCAGTTTTTCGTTGTATCGCAGGGCCGCTTCGTTGCTGACCTTCACCGTCGCCTGTAACTCCTTTGCCCCAAGCTGTTCGAAGCAGTAGTCATTCACCAAAAGGGTCGGAGCGAAGGCCAGGATGTTACCCCGATAATGCAGGTCGGCAATGTAGAGACCCGGCTCCACACGGGTTGGCTGCTCCAGGGTCTCTCCATCATCCAAGGTCTTGATATACGCCACACCAATTGGTTTCTCCCGGTAAAGGATCAGCCAGTGATGCTGGCACGGATCCAACTGGAGCCGGTCAAACCAGGCGTTTTGCTGCTCAGGGGAAATTGTCTCCTGCGACAGCATGTGTTGACGAGTATCGGGGTCATTTCGCCACCCCCTTACCATCTCCAAATCTTCCCTGGTGATGTCCCTCAGAGTGACCTGATAGCCACTGAGTGTCATTACTCCCCTGGTCATCTGGTCACTCCATTAATCATCAAAACAGCCCCAATCTGCTGGTGTTCCCCGGGTGACGTTCCTGGACAGGCGCTTACCAATCAGCTCTTCATAATAACGCGGAGGAAGTCCGGCCGCCGGACGTATCCGGCGTATGTCTCCCGACTCTACCTTGTGTCCCGCCTCCAGGTCCCGCATGAAATAGATCGACCGGCGGAACCTCAGGTTGCTGTCCTCTGCCGCTACCCGTTCAAATCCTGGCTTTCCTACCGCTGCCCAGGCATCCCGGGTTTCACTGCAAAGACGACCAAGGTCTTCAGGCTCAATGGAGAAACCGCTATCCGGACTCTGGTCCTCACGACTGAGCATGAAATGTTTCTCGATCAGGCAGGCGCCCAGCGCCACGGCTGCCACCGAGGCCGTCGTCCCCAGCGTGTGGTCAGACAGACCCGGCACCACATCAAAACGCTTGCCCAGCTCCGCGACCTGGGCCAGGTTTGCCTGTTCCATGGGGGCCGGATAGCTGCTGACACAATGCAGAAGGACAAGTTCCTGGCAGCCGGCTTGCCTGGCCGTTGCGACCGCATCCTCTATTTCCTGCTCGCTGGCCATACCGGTAGACATAATCATGGGCTTACCGGTGCGGGCCACATAGGCCACCAGGGGCAGATCCGTCAGTTCAAACGAGGCGATTTTGTACGCAGGCGTTTCCAACTCTTCCAGCAGGTCCACCGCAGACTCATCGAAAGGGGTAGAAAACACGGTCAGCCCCAGCCGGCGTGCATGTTCAAACATGGCCTGGTGCCACTCGAACGGCGTCTGGGCCCACTGATACAGGTCGTAAAGCTTAAATCCATCCCAGAGACCGCCACTGATCCGAAATTCAGGCCGATCACTGTCAATGGTCATGGTATCGGCCGTGTAGGTCTGCAGCTTGATGGCATGGGCACCCCGCCGCTTCGCCTCATCAATGGTGGCAAGGGCGCGTTCGAGGGAGCCATTATGGTTGGCCGACAACTCAGCGACGATGTAGGGAGGATGGCCTGGCCCAATCGCCACACCATCAATCGTTACCGTTTTCATGTCTCAGGATCCTCAATATTGCGGATGCGGACGGTGGCGGTAAGCGCTTGGGCGTCCATCTCCGCATCCCGGAATTCAATCACAAACCCGCCATGCTCCAGAAAGGCAGCAGGATAGGTCGGTGCATCCAGCATTCGGATGAAATCGTACAGGCCCTCCAATCTTCCCTGATCCGGCAGGCGGCTTTGCTCCGGCGTTCGACGCTGGAACACGACCGGCTCCCCTTCCTGGGGGACGGGCTCCGGCTGTTCCCGGACCATCCAGTGAATCAGCTCAAAGGCCAACAGGGCGGATCGACGGAAAATAGTCTCCGCGCTACCGTCCAGGGACAGGGGCCGCTTGGCATAGACAGGCCCGGCATCCAGCTCCTCCACCATTCGCAGGGCAGACAATCGGGTCTCCCGATGCCCCAACTGAATCAGGTTCTGCAGAGGGCTTCCCCCACGACCGTAAGGCAAATCCGTCATATGGAAGCACACACACTCCCATCCTTTCCAGATCCGTTCGGGTACCCGCCAATGCCAGTGAAGGAAAAAAACGTACCTGATGTCGTCATGCCGGGCCACTTCGGAGGCCAGTTCCTCGGGCGTTTCCACCCAGACCCAATGGGCCGAATTATTCTCCCCGGGCGACCAAAGATCGCGGTGCCATGGCTTACTGCTGGCGAGTACAAAGGTGTGACGACTCATGCCCCGACCTCCTGCCCTGTCAACATGTAATCCGTCACCCGGCTGGCGCCCAGACCATCCACGGCCGCGGAGGCATGATTCACCATGGCGAAATACCGGTCCGGTTCCGCCTCCATGGTGCCAACGAAAGTGCGGACAGCTGCGGCGAGATCGCTCAGATCGCCCACGGCCGACAGTCCCTGCTCTGCAACGTTCTTCAGGAAGGTGCGCTGGTTGGCAGCAATGGCAACAACCAGCGATGGCAGCCCCAGGCAACACCGCTCCCAGGTTGTGGCACCGGCGGCACCGATCGCCAGGTCGGCCAACACCATTCGCTCGGCCATGTTCATAGCCCCGACGGTAACTGTTGCCCGAAACGGGAGCTCGCGGACCTGCTCACGAACCGCCGGCAGATGGGGCGAAGAATGCCCCATTACGACGTCCACCAGAGTACCGCGCGCCAGCTCACAATGGCTCAGAGCCGACAGCACCTGCCCCGTGACATTATCGGGATCAGCGCCTCCCAGGGTAACCAGAATCCGGCGAATACGCCCGGTTCGGCCTTCCGGCGGACGGCGGTCCCGCCACTGCCTGAATTCATCCCGCAACAACGCATAGCGGGTTCCGGTGAGACAAACGCAGCCTTCAGGAACACGACCGGTATAGCTTGCCGGCATCCGGCCAGGGTTTTGATCCAGCAGCAGATCACAATGGTGATCGCGATCCGCCAGATCATCAATAACCATGAGGCGGCCAACTTCAGGAACCAGGGAGCGCTCCCATCGGCCATCAAGGCCGTAATGGTCAACGATCAGCCAACGGGGAGATACTTCAGCAACAACGGCGAGGGTTTCCTCAGCATCCTGTTGCCAGGGTACCCCAAGCCAGGCGGCATGGGATGGGTGATCATCAGGAGAGATTGGGTGCATCTGGGACTCAGCCGCTGGCAGCAACCAGAGGTCATACCCCCTGGCACGGACCCAGTCCGCCATATCTCCCTCCTGCTCACGACACACAAAGCCGCACTGCCAGCCCCTCTCGCTCAGAGCGTCCGCCAGTGTAATGCACCGCATCACATGCCCAGTTCCCATTACTCGGGAGGCATCTGCCCGGAACAGCGCGACCGGCGCCGTCAAGAACTGGCCTCCAAGGCACGAAAGACCAGCTCCGCAGTTTCCCAGTCTTCTTCTGTATCAATATCCTGCACACGGTAGCGGGGAAGCACCACCGGAATACTGTGATAATCAAAAACGCTTAACTGATCGAGCCAGGCTTCCGTACGCCCCCAGTAAAACTGCCCCGCATCGTGAAATGCTTCCTCCAGATCCTGGGACCGATGGCCAATCATATCCGGGAACATCGGCTTAACGCCCTGCCCCTCTGGCATCAAACACAGGGCTCTCTGAACAGGAAAAGCAAAGCTCGTCACCGAGAAAGCAAACTGTTTGTCTGCATCTTGCCTTAGGCGCTCGAGCCCCTTTACCAGGCTCTCAGGCTGAAGCAGTGGAGCTGTGGCATACAGGCAACACACATAATCGGGCTCATCATCGGCTTCCCGCAGCCACTCTACAGCGTGCCGGATCACGGGAGCGGTCCCCGCCCAATCATTGGCCAGCTCAGCGGGGCGAATAAAGGGCACCTCAGCGCCATACGCCTTGGCAACGGTCGCTATCTGGCTGTCGTCCGTACTGACAATCACCCGATCAAAACACCCGCTGGCCAGGGCCGTCTCAACGGACCACGCCAACATCGGCTTGCCACAGAACGGCCGGATGTTTTTATGGGGTATACGTTTGCTTCCGCCGCGCGCGGGAATAATGGCGACAGCAGTGCTCACGATTCGTCCCTCAATGCCTTTGCCAGCGCATCGACCACCTGGTCCTGTTCCGAGTCCTGCATGGTCCCGAACAAAGGTAGAGTGATTGCCTGCCGGTAGTAGTTCATTGCTTCCGGAAAATCGTCGGGCTCAAAACCCAGGGCCTGATAATAGGGCTGAGTGTGAACCGGAATGTAATGCAGGTTTACACCAATACCTTGGTCACGAAGACGTTCAAAGACATCGCGATGGGTTCTGGCCACTTCATCCGTCTTCAGGCGCACCACGTACAGGTGCATACCCGAATAGTTCTCCGGATTGCGATAGGGCCGAACCAGTGGGAAAGATGCCAGCAACCTGTCGTAACGCAGAGCCAGCTCATGGCGGCGGGCGACCAGCCTTTCCAGCTTGTCTGCCTGACTGATGCCCAGGGCAGCCTGAAGGTCGGTCATACGGTAATTGAAACCCAGCTCGACTTGCTGGTAATACCAGGGGCCGTCGGGCTCATGAGTCATCTGCCCCGGGTCACGGGTAATACCGTGGCTGCGCAACAGGGCCATATCCCGGGCCAGGGTTTTGCTGTTGGTGACCGCCATACCACCCTCAGCGGTGGTAATTGTCTTAACCGGATGAAAACTGAAGACAGCAACATCGCTATACCGGCAGCAACCAATGGGCTCCCCCTGATACCGAGCTCCCAGGGCATGCGAGGCATCTTCAACAACATGAAAACCATAGCGCTGGGCGAGCTCACCAATGGCCTGCATGTCACATGGCTCACCACACAGATGCACAACCACAACAATCGCGGGAAGACGCCCTGCCCGTTCCGCCTGAACGAGCTTTTCCTCAAGCGCTTTCGGGCACAGGTTCCAGGTTGCCGGATCAATATCGACAAAATCCACCTGCGCCTCGCAGTAAAGGCCACAGTTAGCGGATGCCACAAACGTTATCGGCGTCGTCCAGAGCCAGTCATCAGCACCGAGCCCTAGAGCCTTGCAAGCCACATGCAGGGCCGACGTCCCACTGTTCACGGCAACGGCATGGCTGGCCCCGACGTAATCAGCAATCTTCGACTCAAACTCGGGGACTTTCGGGCCCTGAGTCAGGTAGTCGGAAGTCAGAACCTCCACTACAGCGTCGACATCTGACTGATCTATCTCCTGTCTGCCATAAGGGATCATCAAATTTTGCCAATCTCTGTGTAATTTTTCTCAATCCAGTCTCTGATGTCCTGCTTACTCATCCATTCAGAATTATTGTCACTGGAATAAACAAAGCCCTCCGAAACCTTTTGGCCATCTTTTATACGTTTTCGGCAGGTGCCCCAGCCATTCAGATTGGGAAGAATTTTGTAGTAGTCATCATATTCATAGGTAAAATGGGAATCTTCCGCACCAATCATTTGTTCATGCAGCTTCTCCCCGGGGCGGATACCAACCACCTGGAGATCAGCCTCCGGCGCAACCGCCTCTGCAAGCTCCGTCATCTTAATCGAAGGAATTTTCTTTACGTAAATTTCACCACCGATCATGTCCTCTAACGCATGCCAAACCGTCTCTACCCCCTGTTCCAAAGAGATCATGAAACGTGTCATTCTTTTGTCGGTTATCGGCAAAAAGCCCTGATCTTTAACTTTCATAAAAAAGGGGATGACAGACCCACGGGATCCCATCACATTGCCGTACCGCACCACAGAAAACTTGGTCGGGTAGCAGCCTGAGTAGGCATTACCAGAAACGAAAAGCTTGTCAGCAGCAAGTTTCGTAGCCCCGTAGAGATTGACAGGGCTGCTTGCCTTATCCGTTGAAAGCGCCACAACTTTTTTGACGCCCTTATCAATAGCGGCATCAATCAGATTCATGGCCCCATTGATATTAGTTTTCACACTCTCGAAAGGGTTGTACTCAGCGGTCGGCACAATTTTAGTGGCCGCAGCATGCACAACATAATCAACGCCATCCAGTGCACGGTACAGCCGCTCCCTGTCGCGAACATCGCCAATAAAGAAGCGCAGGCGACGGTCGCCCTGATACTGCTGAGCCATCTCCCACTGTTTCATCTCATCCCGGGAAAAAATGATCACCTTTTTAGGGTTATATTTTTCCAGAGTCATGGGCACAAATTTCTGGCCGAACGAGCCGGTGCCTCCGGTGATCAAAATAGTGGCGTTTTGCAGCATGGGCGCTTTCCTTAGATTCTTATATAACCCGGCAAGCATATCACCAGCCCGCAAACGGTAAAAACCTTAGCCTTAACTTATTAACGACGGCGAACGAATAACCCGGGCACAGGCAACCACAAAGCGGCAACGTTTTTCCCACTCCAAACAACCAAAAACTGACGCCCCCATGTCCAGCCACGAAAATATGATCCCTGTTTTCCACCTACAAACAGTTTGTTACGAGCAAATATGGAAACCTGGCACACCCTTCGCTTACTAATCCATCAAACGGCAAATTAACGAATTTCCGCCGGCAAAGGTTGCCCGCTGTAACTTGGCACCAGGCTTCCGGCACCTCTGAGCAGGGAGAATAGACATGCCTCAGGTCATTAACACCAACATTGCTTCGCTGAACGCTCAGCGAAACCTCAATGCGTCACAGGGCGAGGCCAACACAGCGCTTGAGCGGTTGTCATCCGGCCTGCGCATCAACTCTGCCAAGGACGATGCTGCCGGCCTGGCTATTTCCGAGCGCTTTCAGTCGCAGATTTCTGGTTTAAACCAGGCACAGCGGAATGCCAACGACGGCATTTCTCTGGCACAAACTGCAGAAGGTGCGATGGATGAAATTACCAGCAACCTTCAACGCATTCGCGAACTCGCCGTTCAGTCTGCCAACGCCACCAACAGCATTTCTGACCGGCAGGCTCTGAACCAGGAAGTTCAGCAGCGCGTTGAAGAAATTAACCGAGTTGCCGCTCAAACCTCTTTTAACGGCCTGAAAGTTCTGGACGGGACCTTCGGCACCCAAACTTTCCAGGTGGGAGCAAACTCCGGTGAAACCATTGGCATCAGCGGGTTAGATTCCCGAGGAAGCCAGCTCGGGACTGTACTGCAAAAAACATCCGGTCTCTTGGAAGATGATGTTCCGGTGGACTCACGTACAGGACCCATTTCGCTGGATACCTCAACCAACCTTGGCGGTAGCGTTACCATTAATGGTGTAGCTCTGGATTTGAGTGGGGAGTCCGCCTCAGATGTGGCGAGCCTTGGCAGCACCTTAGATGGTCTGGTTAGCGGTTCAAGCAACCCCGCCCTTGCTGGAATCACTATTTCCGGGGACAACACAACCGGGCGCCTGACTGTTACCAATGACAGTGGTGAAGACGTTCCTGTGAGCTTTAACGTCACCGACGACAGCGGTGATGAAATTTTAACTGAGAACATAGAAGCACTCGGAGGCGGCATAGATGCATTCTTCGACGCCGGGAACTCGGGAAGCTTTGATTTTGAGATAAACGGAGTAAGCTTTACTGCTGATAACGTTGGCTCATTGTCAGACATTGTCGGACAAGTAAATGCTCGCTCTAACGAAACCGGAGTTAAAGCCAACCTGGACCGAACAAACAGTGAAATCATATTCTCATCCCAGCAGGGAGAGGATTTCGACGTCGCTATCGAAACAGACATCACTGGTGACGGCACACCCGATTGGCAGTTGAGCGAGAGCGCGACAGCAGCAGCGAACACCTTCTCGCTGAATGACACCGATATTTCAACTCCTGATGGCGCCGATCAGGCAATGATCACCATCGATTACGCCATCGACAAAATTAACGGTTTCCGGGCGGAACTGGGTGCGGTGCAAAACCGGTTCGAGTCCACTATCGCGAACCTTGCCACCACCTCGGAAAACCTCTCGGCTTCCAACAGTCGGATTCGCGATGCGGATTTCGCGGCCGAATCTGCCGAGCTGGCCAGAACCCAGGTTCTGCAACAGGCCGGCCTGTCGGTACTCTCCCAAGCGAACGCCCGTCCGCAACAGGTGTTGCAGTTGCTGCAGGGTTAATGGCGAAACTTTCGCCGAACTTAAAAAGGCCGGGTTCATAACCCGGCTTTTTTGTTTCTAAAACAAAATATTAGATCACTTCAAAAACCTGGCACACCTTTCGCAGCACCCTTCCCAAACCCCGGCAAACGTCAAAAAACTGCAGACCTTTGCCGCATTCGATTCTGGCTGGTAACGAGGTGTTCCATGCAAGCTCAACATCACGAAGTTCAACTCCCCCGCTCAGTTCAGGCACAAGTCGCCCGGCTGGTACTGCAGGCCAATCTGGCTTATGGCGAATCCAACAGCAACGGCTTGCCTTTCGGCCAGCGCCTGAAAGCACGCCACGAGTGCCGCGAATACCTGGAGCAGGCACTGGGGCTGGAAGCTGAAAACGCAGCGGCTCTCGGTCTTCTGGGGCGAGTGGAGATGGACGACGGCCAGCTGGAGAAAGCGCATGCGCTGTTCAATGCCAGCCTGAACAGCCAGCCAGCGCAGGTTCAGCAGTATGCCAACCTGGGCTACTGGGCACTGAAGAGCGAACGCCCGGCCCTGGCGGAAGAATATTTCCTCAAGGCACTGGAATGCGACCGGCAATCGGCCGCCGCCTTCTGCGGCATCGCCCACGCCCGCCGCCTGCAAGGGCAGTTTGATGTCGCCTACTTGCACTACCGCAAGCTGCTGCAAGCCGGTTCCGATTGGGATTCCATCTATTCCGGCATGCTCACCTGCGCCCAGCATCTGAATGTTCACAAAGCCGACGCCGAGCTGGCCCAGGATGCCATCGCCCTGCTGAACAAGGACGGCCTGCCACACCAGGAAATTGGCCGGTTTGTGGGCGCGATCATTGAACACGAATACGACCTGGCCAACCCGAACGCCGAAGTCTTCCTGGACGCCGCTGCTGAAGACGAGCTGCTGATTCTGGCCCTGAAGAGAACCCTAATGCCCAACGCGGGCGTTGAACAACTGGTCTCGCTTCTGCGTCGTGCCATTATTGCCGAGGTGGCCGAAACCGCCAGCCTGCGCGATGAACTCCAGACCCTGTGCCTGGCCATTGGCGAATACGCCGACCGTACCGGCTTCGCGTTGACCGCCGAAGCCGATGAGGAAAACCTGGCCGCCACCATTAACGACAGCATTATGGCTCAATTCGCCGTCGGTGAGCCGCAGGAAGCATTGATCGGCTCGCTGATGATCAGCGCCATGTACGGCGCCCTGTTCCACCAGGACTTCGCCATGCAGCTGGGCCAGTGGAGCCTGATGGACTGGCCGCTGGGCATGCAGCCGCTGATGGCGGCCAGCTACTATAACCGCGCCGAAGAGGAAGCCATCAAACAGAATTTCGACGAAAAGGCAGACGAACTCTGCCTGGCGAAAACCGATGTGCCCCAGGCCTGGCCGGCGTGGAGCCAACTGGCCTACCGCACCGAAACCAGTCTGAAAGCGGTCATGGCTCAGGAGCTGGGTCTGGATGCCGACAATCTGCCAGACACACTGCGCCTGATGGTCTGTGGCGCGCAATCCGGCCAACGTGCCATGGAACTGGCGCAGTATCTGGACGATGTGGAAATCATCGCGGTTGACGAATCCCTGGCCAACATTGCCAAAGGCACTCGCATGGCCCAGCAACTGAATATGGAGAACATCGTGTTCTGGCCCTGGTCCATCGCCCAGCGCTTCGTGCTGGACGGCCACCGGGTGCACTGGGTGGAAGTCGGCCGTCTGCCCTCACCGGCCATGACCGACCTGTCCCTGGCAAAACTGGTCAACAGCGCCTCGGTAGCGGGTGCGGTGGTACACATGCACACGGCCATGGCCGAACAGACCGCCGGCGACAAACAGATCCGTCAGTTGATCAAAGAACATAAACTGCAACCCACACGCACCAGCCTGCGCCAACTGCGCCGCATCATTCTCGCCGAGCGGCAGGACAGTGTCTGGCAGCAACTGCTGCAGGAAGACGACTTCTATAGCCTGGGTGGCTGCCGCGACCGCTGGTTCCGTCCGCAGGATGCCGATCAGTTGCAGAATCTGCTGGCCATGGTCAGCAACGAAGTGGACTGGAAACTGGTCAAAGCACGCGACGAGGATGGTCACAGTCTGGCAACCGCGCCAGTGCAACGTCAGATTCAGGCGGAGGCTCTGGGCAGTGAGGTACAGAGTCTGATGGGGCAGAATCTGAGCGTGTACTTCCAGCGCCGCCGCTGAGGAAAGAACCCGGGGAGCAAGGCTTCCCGGGTTATCAGAGGTCCCGCTTCATGTCTGGCGGAATCGGAAAATCAGGCATACCCGGTTTGGCCGCATGGCCCTTACGGAACTGCCGAAGCTGGAACACGTAAGCCAGCACCTGGGCAATCGCCATATAGAGGCCATCGGGAATTTCTTCACCAACATTGGTGTTGTGATAAACCGCCCGAGTCAACGGTGGCGTACGCAGTAGCTCTACCTTGTGCTCACGGGCAATTTCCATAATCTTGAAGGCAATCTCATCAGCGCCCTTGGCCACAACCACCGGCGCGCCCATGGCATTCTGGTCGTACTTCAGCGCCACTGCATAGTGAGTCGGGTTGGTGATAACAACATCAGCCTGAGGCACATCCTGCATCATCCGCCGATTGGCCATTTCTCGCTGTAACTGACGAATCTTGCCCTTCACTTCCGGCTTACCTTCCGTGTCTTTGAATTCGTCTTTCACTTCCTGCTTGGTCATGCGCAGTTTTTTGGTGTGATCGTAAATCTGGAATGGCACATCAATAGCCGCAATGGCGATGGTCGCGGCCGACAACAGCAGAAAACTCCAGGCCAGAGTCCAGAGCACGTGCACCATGGCCGGAATAGCTGGTTCTTCAGCAATGCTGAGCAGGTCATCGGTGCGGGCATTGAGTATCAGTATCGCCACCGACATCACCAGCGCGACCTTGCCAATGGCTTTCACCAGCTCGATCAGTGAACGCATGGAGAACATTCGCCCCAGGCCTTTGATCGGATCCATACGGTTAAGCTTCGGGGCAATCGCTTTGCCACTGAACAACAGGCCACCAATGGCAATGGAGCCGGCAATGGCGGCAATCAGCAAGGTAATTAGAAGTGGCGCGAGAGCCCAGGCGGCCTGTTTGGCGGAACTCAGAAGTTGAATGCTCATATGGCGGGTGTCGAAAATAGCAGAACGCTCGAGCACAAAAGCGTCACGCATGATGCCTTCCAGCGCGGCCCCCAAAGAGCCGCCAAACACCAACAGACCAACAGCACCAGCCATCAGCACCGCCATGGTGCCCAGTTCTTTGGAACGCGCTGTCTGGCCGTCCTCCCGGGCTTTTTCGAGTCTTCGGGGGGTCGGCTCTTCGGTTTTTTCCTGACTGTTGTCGTTCTCTTCAGCCATGGTTAGGGTTGCCCCTGTAATTCTCGCATGAACTCGAAGGTTTCCCGGGTGTACTGCTCAAAGTGTGGCAGAAAATTGGCGTGCAATACCCAGATGGAAAACAACCCGAAAAGCAGGCCTATCGGAAAACCCAGAGCAAAGATGTTCATCTGGGGCGCGGCACGGGTCATTACACCGAAGGAAATGGTTACAATCAGCACTGCGGTAACCGCCGGCAATGCCAGCAACATCGCGGAGACAAACATCCAGCTGATGCGGTGGGCGATATCCCAGACACCTGCCTGGCCCAACCCTTCCAGACCAATGGGCATGGTGTGGAAGCTTTCAATAAACACTTCAAAGGCCACCAGGTGGCCGTTCATCACCAGAAACAACAAAGTAATCGTGATGGTGTAGATCTGAGCCAATACCGGCACATTTACGCCGTTCGCCGGGTCCACCATAGACGCAAAGCCCAGGCCCATCTGCATGGCGATCATCTGCCCGGCAACCACGAACAGCTGCCACAAGGCCGTCAGCGCAAAGCCCATTCCTACCCCGATGAGGATCTGTTGCAGAGTGATCACCACGGCGTCGGCACTCAGGGCTTCGATCTGCGGCACTTCGGGGATCATCGGCGCAATCAGCACGGTCATCATCAGGGCCAGGCCAAGACGAATACGAGCCGGTACCAGTTGGGTACCAAAAATGGGAATAACCATCAGGAAACTGGCGAGCCGGAACAGTGGCCAGATATGCTGGCCAACCCACTGGCCGATCAGGTCTGCGCTGACTTCTGCCGGTATCATCCGTCAGCCGATCAGGTAGGGAATGCGCGAAATCAGCCCATTGGCGTGATCCAGCAGGGTTGTCAGCATCCAGGGCCCCATAACGATGATCACTATGAGTGTTACCATCAAACGCGGCAGAAAACTAAGAGTCTGTTCGTTAATCTGGGTAGCGGCCTGAAAAGTACTGACTACCAGACCGATCACCAGCCCCGGGCCGATGATCACAGCGGCCAACAGCACGATCAGCCAGAGGGCCTCGCGAAGGATGTCGATAACGGTTTCCGGAGTCATGGCGTGCCTCCTATATTCCGTAACTGGCGGCAAGGGTGCCCATAATCAGGGCCCAGCCATCCACCAGTACAAACAGCATGATCTTGAATGGCAGCGAGATAATGATGGGTGACAACATCATCATACCCATGGCCATCAATACACTGGCCACTACCATGTCGATAATCAGAAACGGGATAAACAGTATAAAACCGATCTGGAAAGCCGTCTTCAACTCACTGGTGACAAATGCCGGCATGAGTACCCAGAAAGACACATCCTGCGGGGTGTCATACTGAACATCCGCGATACGCATGAACAGTCCCAGATCATCTTCCCGGGTCTGTTCGAGCATGAATTTCTTGAAGGGCTGGCTGGCCCGTTCCACCGCTTCCAGTGACGTCACTTCCTCCTGCAGATAAGGCTGAAGCCCCGCCTCATTGGCCTCTTCCAGCACCGGTTTCATGATAAAAATACTGAGGAACAACGCGAGCCCGAGAAGAATCTGGTTGGAAGGCGTGGCCTGCAGACCCAGAGCCTGGCGCAGAATGGCGAAGACCACGATAATACGCGTGAACGAGGTCATCATCATGAGCATGGCCGGCAGGAAAGTCAGCGCGGTCATCAGCGCCAGAATCTGCAGGGTTACCGAGTACTCTTCGTTACCCTCTTCGCCCGGAGTCACGGTAAACGCCGGAATGCCGGGAATACCCGAAGATTCCTGAGCCAGTGCCAACGGAGCCCAAGCCAGGCCGGCAAGAACAATGAAGGCGGGAATCAGTCTTCTGAGAGTTACGGCAAGCATTGGCCTTGTCATTCCTTTTTCGAGGCGGTCCAGGATTTGCCAATCATACCTTGCAGGCGCCGGGCAAAGTCACTGTTGGCGGGTGTACTGGCATCCACCACCGGCTCCTCAAAAACCTGCAACGTGCGGATCGCGCTCGGGGTAATGCCCAGCAGAATCTGTTGGCCACCCACTTCCACCAGAGCGATACGTTCGCGGGCACCAATGGCCATCACCGACACTACGCGGATCGCGTTGTTGTTCATGCCGGTCATGCCCGTCATGCGGCGAATCAGCCAGGCACAACCGTAGATTATGGCAATAACCGCCAACAACCCGGCACCCAGCGTCACCACGGTGGCCAGGGTGTCTGGTGCCCGGGCGGCGTCACCGCCCGACTTCTCGGCTTCCTGTGCCGCCACCGGCGCGGCGACAAGCAATGCCATAATCCAGCCTGTGAGTATGCGCATGTTATTTCTGTAGCCGTCTGATCCGTTCGCCCGGGCTGATAACGTCCGTCAACCGGATACCGAATTTTTCGTTCACCATAACCACTTCGCCATGCGCAATCAGGGTGCCGTTTACCAGCACATCCAGTGGTTCACCGGCCAGCCGGTCGAGTTCAATAACCGAGCCCTGGTTCAGCTGCAACAGGTTGCGGATGGGAATCTGGGTGTTGCCCACTTCCATGGAGATGGTGACAGGAATGTCCATGATGACATCCATGTCCGGGCTGCCACCCTCCCCGGTCGGGCCTGAATCCGGTCCGAATTCTTCCATCGGCGCAGCACGCACATCCTGGTGATCCGAGCTGTCATCATCGCCATCCGAACCTTCGGCTTCCGCCATGGCGGCCGCCCATTCGTCTCCACGATCGTCACCGCTGGCGTCATCATCCTCGTCGCCGGACTCTTGCATGGCCGCTTCCCATTCGGCTGCCAGCTTTTCGTCTTCACTGAGTTCCTGGTCGTCTTTCTTATCGTCAGCCATTGCGATCTACCTTCAGTTGTTTCTTCACCTTGGACAAGTTAACCCGCTCATCAACTATCAATGCCGGCTTTTATCTTCAGCTGCTTCTTCACCTTGGGCAACTTGACCCGTTCATGAATTCTCAGTGCCAGCTTGTCATCCCGGGTTCCCAGCGTTGCCTTGTAGATAGGAATGCCGTTAGCGGTGACCGTGAGATGTTCGGGAATTTCTACCGGGATCACATCCCCGGCTTTAAGGCCCGCGATTTCCCGCAAGGAGATCCGTCGGCGGCACACCGTTGTGTTGACCGGCACCTCGACCTCTTTGATGTCTTCCCGCAGGGCGTTAACCCAACGCTCATCGATGTCATCGATATCACTTTGTACACCCGCATCAAGAACATCACGAATCGGCTCGATCATGGAATACGGCAAGGCAAAATGCAGCTCGCCACCACCGCCATCCAGCTCTATATGGAAGGTGCTGACCACCACCACTTCACTGGGACTGACAATGTTGGCCATGGCCGGGTTCACTTCAGAGCTCAGATACTCGAATTCCACCGGCAGCACCGCATGCCAGGCTTCTTTCATGTCCTTGAACACCTGCTCAAGCACCATCTGCACGATGCGCGTTTCAGTCGGTGTAAACTCCCGGCCCTCAATTTTGGCGTGCCGGCCTTCACCACCGAAAAAGTTGTCCACCAGCTTGAAGACCAGCTTCGCGTCCAGCACGAACAGGGATGTGCCCCGCAGCGGCCGGACCTTACAAAGGTTAAGACTGGTGGGGACGTAAAGCGTGTGCCCGTATTCACCGAATTTCATGATCTGCACACCGCCGGTAGACACGTCGGCATTGCGGCGCAGCAGGTTGAACAGGCTGATCCGGGTATAACGGGCAAAGCGCTCGTTGATCATTTCGAGGGTGGGCATCCGGCCCCGGACGATCCGATCCTGACTGGCAAGGTCATAACCTTTTACGCCAGTGTCGTCGGTTTCCTCATAGGTATCGACGTCGCCGTCATCCACCCCGTGGAGAAGGGCGTCAATCTCGTCCTGCGACAACAAGTCCTGCATAGCTGGTCCTGCCCTGAATGTGATTTACCCTGCCCGGGCGATCATTGCACTACAAAGTTTCTGAACAACACCCGCTCTATAGTCGGCTCCTGTTCCTGTTCAAGCACCTGGTTAACTCTGTCCGACATCTGTTGCGCCAGACCTTTCCGGCCCTCCGGACGCTGCAGGTCACTAAAGCCTGTACCGCTCAACACCTTTGTCAGTTCGCTGCGAATCAGGGGCATATGCACCTCAACCGCTTCCAGGGCCTGAGGATCTTTCGCTTCAAACGACAGGTACACCTGAGCGTATCTTTGTCGGCCCTGAGCCTGCACGGTCGTGACCAATGCTTTCTCAAGCTCCGTGTAAATGCTGGCAACGAATTCCGGTTCAGCGTTGGCGTCATCGTTCCCGGAGCCCGTGCCGGGAAAGCTGCCACCCAGAAACCAGAGGGTACCCACCACCGACAGACCTATCGCCAGTATAACGATAACTACCAGCATGATAATGAGCTTGAGCTTGCCTTTTTTGGCGGGCGCCTCGTCAGGTGTCGTGTTTTCTGCCATGTTGTCCGCTTCGTCAGTTTTCCGTCATCCTGAAGGTTCAGGATCTGTATTTGGGGTCTGAAGCAAGGGGCGGGCCAGAATGCCCTCACCCTCCGGCTCAGGGACGCAGTTTAGCGCTGCCGGAGGGCATGGGCAAAGGCGATTGGCGAGAATCAGCGAATTGGTCGGTTTTCAACCAATCTTCAGGCAAAAGTGTCTACTTCACCATTCCAGGCAAGATCCAGATGGCCGGTCTCCGCCAACTGCTCATCGGATTCACCGTTCGCCAGTGTGCCATTACCCTGGCCTGCACCTCCACCTTCCCCGGCCTCATCGTCCTGACTGCCGGTTTGCTGGCCTGCCTGGTCAGAAACATCGAACTGGCCAAGCTCAACGCCCTGCTCGCCCAACATATCACGCAGGCGATGGGAGTTTTGTTCCAGTTGCTCCCGAACAATTGGATTGGCGGCATGAACGGTGATATTCGCTTGCTCGTTCTGCATCCGCACTTTTACTTCCATCGGCCCCATATCGGGGGGAGTCAGGTGAATCTCTGCCACCTGCATGTTTCGCGCCGTCAGAAAGCTGAGCTTGCCCATCACCTTATCGCCCCACTCTGCCTGGCCAACCGGCACATCAATGGAGGTTGCATAGCTTCGCAGCGGTACCGCATTCTCTGCTGCCAGTTTGCCCGGCTGAGCAGCCTGCTGGGTTACCTGCTCAAGAGTGGTCTGGAACCGGGGCGTACTCAACAGGCTGGTCGGGTCTATCGGCCGGGACGTCTCGGTACTGACATTTGCTGACAGCATATCCGTCAACTGAGCGCCGGGGGTGGCCAGCAATTTGCCGGCATTGCCCGCACTCTGTCCGGGCTGGCCCGGCTGGCCAGTCAACAATCCCTGAAGAGCGGTTTTACCGGTCATACCCGGATTCACCGCCACGGGCGATTCCGCCGCCCCAATCTTGCCATCCCCGGAACCGGACAGGGTTTGCAGCATGGCGAAGGTGAGGGGCGCCATCGTGCTTTCCATGTCTTCCAGTGGCACTTCAGTGTCGGCTTTTGCTGCCTTGCCCGTCTCGCCGGAAGGCATTTCCTTGTTCTTCTCGCTCTTCTCCTTGTCGGCAGACTTTGCCGTTTTTTCTTCAGATTTTGTTTTGTCGGATCCTGTGGCCTCTGATTTCGGCTTTTCGTCTGACTTATCTGACGCTTTACTCTCATTCCGGGCTTCGTCAGGTCGGCGGTTTTCCGCCCCCTGCGCCCGGTCCTGTTCACGTTGGTCCTGAGCCCGTTTATCCTGGGCCCGATCGGCCTGTTCCCGACGGTCTGCCTGCTTCTGCTCCAGGCGCCGTTGTTCAAGCCGCTTCTGCTCGGCACGCGACACTTCATCAAACCGGCTTTTGCCGTTGTCCGGGTCCCGGCTGTTATTGGCCTGACGGGATCCGGACACATCCTGTTTCGGGCCGGGAGCCGGCGTCTGGGAGAGAATGTTTTGCTGCATGGCAACCTCTTGCCGCTTTTCTATCAGGGAATCGCCCCAAAGGGCGGTTTCCTTTCTTCAAGCAAGCACAATGCCAACAGGATCAGTTACGCCTGGAGAGTTAACCTAGAGAGTCAGGAAGTGTTCCAGCCGGCGAGCCACTTCGGTAAATTCGCTTTCGATGCGCTCGATAAGGCTGGCAACAGCCGTTAGATCACCGGATTTGCCCTTACGCTCCACATCACAGCAAAGGCCGGCCAGGCGCGGAGCGCCCATGTTGATGCAACTGCCCTTGAAGCTGTGTGCGGTTCTTTTCAGGTCGTCGGTATCACTGTCCCTCAGCGCTTGGCGAAGCGTATCAATGCGCGTCCGGGAGTCTGCAACAAAGGTGTGGATCAAAACCTCGAACTCATCCTCCATAACGTCCTGAAGTTCCGCGAGCGCTTCTTCATCAAGGTGGGGTTGGTCAGTCATCAGCGATCCTCAGGGAGCTCCCAGTCATAAACAATTTCCACATGATTGCCCCGGCCATGTACGTGAAAGTGTGTCGCCATATGCCGGAGCAGTTCCAGCCCCCGCCCGGCATAATAACTGCCGAGGCCCGAACGGCGTTTCGACACTCTGTCAGAGTGATCAGTAAAATCAAAGCCTGCTCCGCTGTCTTCGCAGACGATCCGCAGGCGCCCGCCAGAGGACCGGGATTCATGGCTTAGCGAGAAGCGGATGAAATGCCCGTTTGTGTCTGAAAGACGGCGCTGACGCTCCTGATAGTAGAGCGCGAACCCCCTTGGCGAGCTTTTCCAGTCCGAAGAGAGTGCCAGCACACCATGTTCGAGTGCATTGTTATACAGCTCTGATAGCAGGGTATAGACCTCGCCACTTCTGCTACGCAGCCCCGGAACTTCCATGCAGATGTGCAGCAGCAGTGGCAGAGGATTGAACTGTGCCAGTGTTCGCTCCCGGATTTCGTAGACACACTGCCAATCCGCCGGGCCAGCCGGGCCGGAATCCGGAACCTTGCAAACCGGAGCCCGTGGCTGCTCCATGTCCGGAATTTCCAGAGAGCAGAGGGTCAGATCATCCGCAGCTTCAGGCTGCCCGGTGAATTCACGGATGCGGGTCATTAACGCATCAAACGCTCCAGCGGGGGAGTGCAGCCCCGCCAGGATCTCCCGCACACCGGACTCCCCCAATAGCTGACCGTGACTGTTAGGCGTTTCCGAGAAACCATCGGTCATCAACAACACATGGTCGCCGGGGCTGGTCTGGAACACGACCATGGGCGCGGTGAACCTTTCGGAGTCGCGCACGCCCAGGGGCAGATTTCTGGAAGGAATGGCCACCCGTTCGCCTGTGGTTCGCAGCAGCCAGGCATCGGGTAAGCCCCCATTCCAGGCCCGGACAAGCCCCTGACGGGAGTCCGTTTCAATCATCGCGCCACAACAAAACATGCCCACCGGCAAAATGCGCCGGAGCTTTCGATTGATCTCCCGCAGGATATCGGCCGCGCCGAAACCCTGGCCAACCATGCCATAGAAAATTTCCGCCACCGGCATGGCTCCGATAGCGGCAGGCAAACCGTGGCCGGTAAAGTCCCCGAGGAATATCAGACTGCCGCCACCCGGCCGGATGGCCGCAAACAGTACGTCGCCATTGAACACGGACATGGGCGACGCATGATAGCGGATATTTGGTGCGCTCAGACAACCGGCATGGGCGACATTATCGAACACCCGTCGAGCGGTTTTCTGTTCGGCCAGCATCTGCTCATTCTGGTGGCGCACCTGATCAACCTGCTCAGACAGCGCCTGATGCAACAGACGCATCCGGTCCAGTGCATTGAGCTTGGCTTCCAGAATAACGCGATTGAAAGGTTTGACCAGAAAGTCATCGCCGCCGGCTTCCAGGCAACGTGCCAGTTCCTCTGGATCGGACAGCGCGGTCAGAAAAATCAACGGCACCAGGCGCTCACCGGCCAGCGCCTTGATCTGCCGCGCAGCTTCAATGCCATCCAGTGCCGGCATCATGGCGTCCAGCAAAACAATGTCCGGATTAACGCTGTTGAAGCGGGCAACGGCCTCAGCACCGTTTGAGGCTTCAAAAACCCGATGTCCGAGTTTTTGCAGCAGCGAGCGAAGGATCATCCGGTCGGGTTCATTGTCCTCCGCGACCAGTATCCTCAGGCCTGAGCCATCAACCGATGCTGAACAGCTGTTCAAAGTTCGAGATAGAGAGGATGCGACGGACATCACTGTTGCAGTTCTCTATGGAAATTCTGGCCGAATCGCCACCGGCATGGTCTCTGAGCAGCAAAAGCATGCCCAGTGCGGAACTGTCGAGGTAGGTCGTATCAGAAAGGTCGACAACGTAACGAGTAACAGGGCCGTCGGTCTCCTCGTAGGCATCCCGGAAGGCCTGATGGGTGCTGAAATCGAAACGGCCTTCGACACGGATGACCAGTGTCTCGCCGTCGTCAGTATGATGCGCTTCTATCGGCATGATCCAGTCTCCCGAAGATGGCAACAACAACCGCTGCCTTTCCTTTTATTCAGCCGTCAGCAGTGACTTCACAAGCATAGCTGACATGGAAAATTTTGCATCCGGCAATACTTTGGGGTCAACGTCGTTGCCGAGCGAACGCCCGGCCTGCCGCTTCGTCCGCCAGCTTCTGCTCCCGCAAGTCCTGCTCTCTCTGTTCTTGCTGCCTGCAGGTTTCTATGTACTTTTCCATGCCCCGGCGCCGCTCCCAGGCCTGCAGCCATTCCTGGCGCCGGGCTTCAAAAATCTGTTCTGCCTGTCGCAGCTGTTTTTCCTGCTGGCCAATCACCTGATCAAGCTGAGCAATAAACGCTTGCCAGGCCTGCAGACGGGATACAGACACGACTCCCTGCTGGTCCGCCCGAATCTGGTTGCGATACTCCTGCTGGTAGCGCTCCAGATTTGCTACTTGGTCACGATGCGCTTCCATTTGCTGGCGTGCTTCGCCCATACGGTCCAGAGCCTCCTGCTCCTTGCGTTCTTCCAGCGCCAGAACCGTTTTTAACCGTTGAGAGCGCAGCATCAGGCATTACTCCTCTGGCCGTTGGGCGGGGCTTTCTGCCGATCCGGAGCGCGCCTTTCCGGTACCACGGCCATCAACTGATCAATGCTGTCTTTCAGCGGTGCGCTCTCGTTAAGACCCTGCTGCAAAAACTGACGCATGTTGCCGATATGCTGGATAGCAAAATCTGTTTCCGGGTCGGAGCCTTTTACATACGCCCCCACGCTGATGAGATCCCGGGCCTGCTGATAACGGGAATAAACCTGCTTGAAGCGCTGTGCCCGGGCCATATGCTCCGGCGCCGTCACCTGAGGCATGACCCGGCTGATGGACGCTTCCACATCAATGGCGGGGTAATGCCCTTCTTCGGCAAGACGACGAGACAACACAATGTGCCCGTCGAGAATGGCACGGGCGGCATCGGCGATAGGATCCTGCTGGTCATCGCCTTCGGTCAGCACCGTATAGAACGCGGTTATGGACCCGCCACCTGGCCTGCCATTACCAGTCCGCTCCACCAGTTGGGGCAGTTTGGCAAATACCGAGGGTGGATAACCTTTGGTGGCTGGCGGCTCGCCAACCGCCAGGGCGATTTCCCGCTGGGCCTGGGCGTAGCGAGTCAGCGAATCCATCAGCAGGAGCACCCGCTTACCCTGATCGCGATAGTATTCAGCAATGCGGGTGGTCAGCATGGCGGCACGCAGGCGCATCAGGGGCGAGTCATCCGCTGGAGACGCCACCACAACAGACCGTTCCAGGCCCTCGTCGCCCAGAATGTCTTCAATAAATTCTTTTACTTCCCTGCCCCGTTCACCGATCAGGCCGACCACGGTAATGTCGGCATCGGTAAAGCGGGTCATCATGCCCAGCAACATACTTTTACCGACACCACTGCCCGCAAACAGACCCAGCCGCTGCCCCTGGCCCACAGTGAGCAGGGAGTTTATGGCGCGAATGCCCACGTCCATGGACTGGCGTACAGGAGCACGATCAAGAGGGTTGATGATATCGCCGGAAAGATGGACCCGGGCTTCGGCCTGCAGCGGGCCTTTACCGTCAAGCGGGTCACCGGCCCCATTAACAACGCGACCAAGCATCTGCGGCCCCACCGGAACACGACTGGTCGCAGACAGGGGAACCACCCGGGCACCAGGTTTAAGACCTTCAATGGCAGTCAGTGGCATGAGGTAAACCTTGTCTTCCTCAAAACCCACCACTTCGGCTTCAACACTGCCACCGGAGTCGCCCTGAATCACACAACGATCGCCCACCACCATGGGACAGCCCACGCACTCAAGGGTCAGGCCGACCATGCGGGTAAGCCGGCCGGAGAGCTCGGGGGCAGGTTCATCAACGATTGCGCCCTGCAACTGGCGCATACGATCAGCCAGGCGGGAGGTCATCATCCTCCTCCCGGCCCGACTCTGGATTAGTTTCTGATTCTGGCTCTGGCTCTGGCTCTGGCTCTGGCTCTGGCGAAGCAGGAGGTTCTTCCATGCCGGATTCGGCCAGCACATCCCGGTGAAAATCGGTGAGTTCACCCATTTGCAATCCGGCATCAGCTGCTACCACATCCGCGGGATCACCAAACTGTTCCTCCAACATGCCCTGAACTACGCGCTGGAAACGTTTCTCCACGGTGTAATCAACCAGACTGTGCCGGGATTCAATCCTGCAACCGCCGGGCAGCAGAGTGTCGTCTTCAATGATGCGCGGCACGGCTTCCAGTTTCTCGGCGACTTCCTGCACAGGCTCCAGGTCATCGGGGTGGATATGAATGCGCAGATTCTCGGCCGTCGATGGCAGCGCAGACAAAGCCTGACGAACCACCTGCCGAATCTGGGATGAGTCCAGGCTCAGCTCCCGATATACCACGGCCCGGGCCAGGGCGGTGGTCAGGTTCACCAGCACGGTTTCCAGTTCTTCTTCGTGGCGCTGGATGGGCAACACCAACTCGCCCATCAAATGCTCCAGCCGATCCATGCGGGCGGCAACTTCCTGACGCGTTGCCTCAATCGCCTCTGTTCGGCCTTGCTCCCGGCCCTCTTCCTGACCGGTCGCAAAGCCTTCCTTGTGGCCATCTGCCCGGCCCTGCTCAAGGCCACTTTTGTAGCCTTCATCACGCCCTTCCTTGAGGCCATCATCATGAGCCGCTTTGCGGATCTCCTCAAGCTCACGGGCGGTCATCGGTTTGACCTCCGCCTCCTGCTCTACCTCATTGCCCTGTGAATCGAGCAGGGGCAACTCCCACCTTTCCCAGGCGGTCATCTGTTCTTTTGGGCGGGTCTGGCTGTCCTGATCAGAGTCTTTCATCACATCATTTCTTCACCGGCGCCGCCGAGGGAAATCTCACCGGCTTCCGCCATACGACGAGCAATGGTGATGATGTCCTTCTGTGCGGATTCAACTTCGCTGACCTTGACCGGCCCTTTGGCTTCCAGATCATCCTGGAGCAATTCGCCGGCACGCTTGGACATGTTAGCGAAGATTTTATCTTTGACGCCGTCATCTGCACCCTTCAACGCCACCACCAGAACTTCCGAGGATACTTCTCTGAGCAAGGCCTGAATGCCACGGTCGTCAACCTCCTTGAGGTTGTCGAATACAAACATCAGGTCTTCGATAGTGGTCGCCAGGTCCGGATCCATGTCCTTGATGGAGTCCATCAAGCCACCTTCGATGCCCCGATCCATGAAGTTCATGATGTCCGCCGCCCGCTTGACGCCACCGATGCGGCTGGTTTGCGCAGCAGAACCGCCTGAGAACTGTTTCTCCAGAATGGAGTTGAGCTCCTGCAGCGCCTGGGGCTGGATGCTTTCCAGCGAAGCAACCCGCATCATGACATCCAGGCGGACTTTCTCGTCGAGTGTCGCCAGAATTTCGGCGGCCTGATCCGGGTCCAGATAGGAAATGACGATGGCCTGGATCTGCGGGTGCTCATAGCGAATGACATCGCCCACGGCCCGGGGCTCCATCCACTTGAGCGTGTCCAGGCCCGTGGTGTTGCCACCGATGAGAATCCGGTCGATCAGGCTTGAGGCTTTGTCGTCACCCAGCGCCTGGGTCAGCATTGTACGAATGTAGTCATCGTTCCCCACGCCCAGGCCGGTCTGGCCGCCGACCGCATCGACAAACTGGCCGAGCACAAATTCCACGTCGTCTTTACTGACATCGTCCATCTGGGCCATGGCAACGCCAACCCGCTGAACTTCTTTCGGCCCCATGTGCTTGAGCACTTCAGCGGCATCCGCTTCGCCCAGAGACATCAGCAGAATGGCGGCCTGTTCGACCCGAGGGATCTTGCGCCTCGGCTTCTGCTGACCATTTTCATCCGTCATCGACGTTCACCCATTGACGCAGAACTTGTGACACCCGAGCCGGATCTTCGGCAATCAGGCCCTTCAAGGCATTCAGGTGTCTATCATAACCTTCAGTGGCACCCGGCAAAAGCAGGTCGTCCTGAGATGACATGGCATCGCGCAGGGCGCCGCCGCCTTCGATGTCATCCATCGAACCATAGTCGCCGCCTTCGTCACCGCCGCGCTCGCTGCGACCACCGCCAGACAGGGCCTTGAGAGTCGGGCGCAGAAGGCCGAGGACCAGAATCAGAATCACCAGACCAGCCAGTACCTGCTTCATCAAATCCCAGAACCAGGGCTGCTCCCAGAAATTCGGCTCTTCAAATTCTACGGCTTCTTCCTGAGCGAAGGCGGTGTTCATCACCGTAACACTGTCACCCCGTGCGGCCGAATAGCCGACTGCATCGCGAACCAGCATGCTCAGGCGCTGCAGTTCCTGTTCGGTCCAGGGCTCGAAAGAAGCTTCACCGGTTTCCGGATCAACCACCCGCTTATCATCTACCGCCAGCGCGACGGTAACGCGATTAATGGCACCGAGCTCTTGGCGGGTATAGCTGACGGTACGGTCCACTTCGTAGTTGCGGGTGGATTCCCGGCGAATGTTGGTTGGCTGGCCGCCATTACCATCTTCATCATCGTCGCCCGCGTTAGCCTGCTCCGGAACGGTTGCCGCACCCGGGGGCTGATTGGCCAGGGCGCCCGGCACGCCACCCTGGGCTCCAGCGCCACGCTGTTCAGTCATTTCCCGCTCACTGCGGATGGCCTGCTGGTCAGGATTGAATAGCTCTTCGGCCCGCTCCACCGACGAGAAATCCAGATCGGCACTGACTTCCGCCCGATAACGGCCATCACCTACAATTGGAGAAATCAAGGACGCGACACGGCGGGTCAGGCGCTCTTCCACCCTGTCGGTATATTCATACTGGTCTTTCATCTTGTCCACTTCCGTGTCGGCCTCATTGCCGGTCAGAAGATTGCCATTGTGATCGACCACGGTGACCTGCTCCCGCTTCATCATCGGGATACTGCCAGCAACCAGATTGACGATAGCACGGATCTGCTCCTGCTCCGGGCGACGACCGGCAAACAGATCAAGGAAGACCGAGGCGCTGGGTTCGCGGGCATCGCGAATAAACACAGAGCGTTCGGGAATGGCCAGATGTACCCTGGATTTTTTCACACCACGCATGCTGGAAATAGTGCGGGCCAGCTCGCCTTCCAGACCCCGACGATAGCTGATGGTCTCCATAAACTGGGACGTACCCAGGCCACGGTCCTGATCCAGCAATTCGTAACCAATCGTTTTGCGATCCGTAACCCCTTCAGCGGCCAGCTTCAGACGGGCGTCGTATACCTTGTCGGAAGGCACCAGCAGAGCCCCGGAACGCGGATCCATTTTATAATCGATACCATTGTTTTCCAGGATGCTGGCCACATCCTGGGGATCGTAAGACGAAAGATCACCAACGACTGGCTGGTAGTTGGGTTCCTGGGCCCATAGGACCACGGCCAGGCCCAGAGCAACACTGGCAGCCAGACCAACCATCAAACCCACCTGACGCAGCAGATTCAATCGGTTGAAACCGAGGAGCATCTTGTTTCCACTCTCGGGGGCTTCACTTTCGCTGCTTGCAGGCAGGTCCGAAGCGTTGGTTTGTGCGGGTACGCTTGCCATGCTACTGCTCCGTTATCAGATCGGCATGTTCATGATGTCTTCATAGGCCCTGACCACCCGGTTTCGTACCTGGGTCAGCGCCTCGAAAGACACAGAAGATTTTTCGGCGGCGATCATCACTCGAGTGATGTCAACGTTGGGGTCGCCCATGTCGTAGGCGGTGCGCAATTCGCTGGTCTGCTTTTGCAGGTTGTTCACGTTGTTTACAGCATCGCCAAGCATATCACCAAAACTGGTTGTTTCCCCGCTTTGCTGGACTTCACGAGGGCCATCCACACGACCGCGAACAGGTTGATTCTGCTCGATCTGCTGACTCTGCTGGTTCTGCATCATCTGGGAACGCAGACTGCGGATGTCGGACAGTACACTATTTATGTCGGCGCGTTGAACCATGCTTCTCTCCCGGTTGCCCCGATCGGGGGCGTCTGTTCATCTCTTCATGACAGATGTCGTTACAGGAGTTTTAGCAATCACCGGGCCAACATTTATTTAATGTTTATTATCACACTGTTAGATAAACAAATGCGGTCAGAATTTTCTATAGTGGCGAAGATTTGACGGAGAGGTAAGTGTTAACGGAGAAGAAGACAAAAAAGCGGCACCCCGCAGGGTGCCCGAAGGAATTCGAGGAGGCGGAAAGCTGGCCGTCAGGCTGAGGCCAGCTCGGTTTCAAGATCAATGCCGGCGTCGCGCATCTGGGCCAGTTTGTAACGAAGCGTCCTGGGGCTGATGCCCAGTTGCTCCGCCGCACGATTGCGACGACCACCTTCGCTGCGCAGTGTCTGGATAATAATGCGGAATTCCTGCTGGCGCAGATCGTTGCCCAATGAGCCGTTGCCTTCAGGCACCTCCTCAACCGGAGCGGATGCCTGCTGCGCCTCACGCTCTTCTGCGGTGTAAATGGGCACCTCCGGAGACGTTGGCGCAACTGGTTCCGACAACGGGGAATCGGCTCTGCCGGTAATGCCCAGCTCCAGACACAGGTCGCCGGCATGGATAACATTGCCCTGCTGCAATACCAGTGCCCGCTGTATGGCATTATCCAGTTCCCGGACGTTGCCCGGCCAGGCGTGCGTAGTCAGCGCCTTGCGGGCATCATCAGCCAGGGTGATGCCGGTCAGTTTCATTTTCCGGGTGTGCTTGCGCAACAGCGATTTGGCCAGTGGCAGAATATCCAGCGGGCGCTCACGCAGTGGCTGCCAGTGCATGGGGAACACCGTCAGACGGTAGTACAGATCTTCACGGAACTTGCCTTCCCGTACATAGTCCGCCAGGTCCCGGTTGGTGGTTGCTACCACCCGCACATCCAGAGAAATAGTCTTGCGGCCACCCACACGTTCCACTTCCCGCTCCTGAAGCACACGCAGCAGCTTCGACTGCAGGCTGAAATCCATTTCGGAAATCTCATCCAGCAGGATGGTACCGCCATTGGCCTGTTCGAACTTGCCCGGTGAAGACGACACCGCACCGGTAAACGCGCCTTTTTCATGACCGAACAGAATCGCTTCCAGCATGTTTTCCGGAATCGCCGCACAGTTGATCGCCACAAAGGGCTGCTCTGCCCGGGGCGACTGCTGGTGAATGTAACGGGCCAGCACTTCTTTACCAGTACCGCTTTCACCGGAGATCATCACGGTGGATTCACTGTTGGCCACTTTCGTTGCCAGCTGGAACATCCGCAGGCTAACCGGATCTTCGGCTACTGGCTGGTCGTCGGATTTCTGACGGCCACCGCCCACCACCTTGCTGACCGCGTCCACGAGCACCTTGGGCTCGAAGGGTTTGACCAGATAATCAATAGCACCGGACTGCATGGCGGATACCGCGTCGCTGATCTGCCCGTAGGCGGTAATCAGCATCGTCGGCAGCCCCGGATGCAAGCGCTGGATTTCTGCCAGCAGCTCATGCCCGGACATGCCCGGCATATTCACATCGCTGACCACCATATCCACCGGGCTTTTCGCCAGACTTGCCAGCGCCTGCTCGCCATTGGCCGCCTCGCGCACCTGATATTTGGCAAGCTCGAGCGTGGTCACCAATGCTTCACGCAGGTCGTGATCGTCTTCCACAATAAGAACTTGAGCTTTAGCCATGCTATACGTCTCCAATCTGATCGTTATTCTTGACCGGCCAGGGTCGGTAACTGCAGCTCTGCAACCGCACCGCCCTGCTCCGGGGAATGAATGGAAAACTCGCCTTTGTGCGCCTTGATCACTGCCTGCACCACTGCCAGCCCGAGACCGGTACCGTGAGATTTGGTGGTATAGAAAGCTTCGGTAATACGGCCGGCATGCTCCGGCTCAAAGCCCGGGCCATTGTCAGTAACAATCACCGCAACTCCGGCATCTCGTGTCTCGACCTCAATTTTCACGTCCGTCGCGCCCGCTTCCAGGCTGTTGTTGACCAGGTTCGTGCAGGCGCCTACCAAAGCATCCCGATTACACATCAGCCGGCACCGGCCGGACACACGGTTATCCAGCGATACAGTTGTTCCCGGAGCGGTTTTTACACCTTCAACAGCCGCCTGCAGAGCGAGAACCAGCTTGTCTGCCGACAATTCTTCCGCCAGACGGGTTTCACCCCGGGCGAAAATAAGCATGTCGCGAACCTGTTGCTCCAGGTGGGTCAGCCGTGACATCAAACGATCGGCACAGCGCTGACGCATTTCTTCTTCCAGATCCGGCTGGCTCAGGTGACCGCCATACAGAATGGCAGCAGAAAGCGGGGTACGGATCTGGTGGGCCAGAGAGGCGACCATTTTGCCCATGGCCGAAAGGCGCTGGGCGTGGGCTAGCTGAGACTGAAGCTGACGGGTCTCGGTGAGATCGGTCAGCAGAATCAGCTGGCCCGGCTGGTTTTCCATAGTACGGATTTCGATACTGACCCGGCGGCCGTCTTTCAGGGAAACCTCGTGACCGTCATCGCGACGCGGCGCGAAGCAGCGGCGGATAACATCCACCCAGCGCTCACCATCCAGGGGCTCGCCCAACAGAGCAACCGCCGCGGGATTGCACTGCGTCACCGCGCCATGCTTGTCCAGCACCACAACCCCGGCCGGCAGGGCCTTAAGCAGAGTTGATAACTGATCCGCCAGTTGTTCTTTCTCTTCCAGTTCCTGCTGACGCTGCAGGGATTCGTGGTTGAGCTCACCAGACAGCTGGTTAACGCGGGATTCAAGCGTCCGGTAGGAATCAGTAATTTGACGGGACATCCGGTTGAACAGGTCCAGTGCAGAATCTACCGCCTCGTCTTCCTGTTCAGGAAACAGCGCTGTCACCTTGTCATTCACATCCGCAGCAGCGTTGCTGTCTGCAGCGGTGTACCCGGATTCCAAGACAAATTGTGCCTGACTCATAACTTTCTCCCTGAACCGGCCCGGCATGGGCCAGAGCAATCGGATGTATCGTTACAAGGGGATAAGCGAGAACCGTGCCAGGTAGGTTTTTTCTTTATTTTTCAACAGGAAAGGGATTTATTGAAATGACTAACGACGGTTTTCTGTCGAATCTGGAAGGACCGCGGCGCCAGAGGTTACAAACCTTTGACGCCGACTTGAAAGCAGAAATCAGGCCTCTTCGGATTCCTCGCGAAGGCCGTATTTGCGGACCTTTTCCACAAGAGTGGTACGGCGGATGCAGAGCTTTTCAGCCGCGCGGGCAACCACACCATCAGCTTCATCCAGCGCCTGCTGGATCAGCTGCTTCTCCAGGCTGGAAAGATAGTCTTTAAGGTCCAGACCATTGACCGGCAGCAAGGCTGGCGCATCCAGACCCACCAGACCGGTCGCTGCCGAAGGCAGACCAACGTGTTCTTCCGGTTGCGGACTCTCGTCGTAGTCGTCCACGTAACGGAACTTCTTCGGCAGTTCCTGCACACCGATGACACCGTAGGGGTGCATGATAGCCAGCCGCTCCACCAGGTTGGCCAGTTCCCGGACGTTACCTGGCCAGTCGTGCCGGCACAGGCTCATGATAGCCGCCGAGTTCAAACGCAAAGACCCGCGTTTTTCTTTTTCCATGCGCGCAATCAGCTCATTGATCAGCAGCGGAAGGTCTTCTACCCGCTCGCGCAACGCCGGCATTTCAATCGGGAACACATTGAGACGGTAATAAAGATCTTCCCGGAAATCACCGGCCTCGATCATGTCTTCGAGGTTTTTGTGGGTGGCCGCGATCACCCGCACATCGGCGGTCTGCGTGCGGTTACTGCCGACTTTTTCGAAAGTGCGCTCCTGCAGTACACGCAGGATTTTCACCTGCATGTTCAGAGGCATATCACCAATCTCGTCGAGAAACAGCGTGCCGCCTTCCGCCAGCTCAAAACGCCCTACCCTTGCGGTAATAGCTCCGGTGAACGCGCCTTTCTCGTGGCCGAACAACTCACTTTCCAGCAGTTCGGCGGGGATGGCCCCACAATTAACTGGAACAAACGGCTTTTCCCGACGGGAGGAATGATAATGCAGGTTGCGCGCAACCACTTCCTTACCGGTACCAGACTCTCCAGTGATCAGCACACTGACGTCTTTGTCCGCCACCTGTTGCATAAGCTGGCGAACCTGCTGAACCCTTCTGCTGGTACCCACCAGGCTCCGGAACAGCTGCACCCCCCGCTGCTGTCCGCGCTCGCGGTTACGACTGAACTGGTCGCGATACAGCTGCGCCCGATAGAATGAGTCCACGAATTTGGTGTAATTGAGCGGCCATTCCATGCGGGCAATGATTCGGGCCTTGCACTCTTCAGCCAGGCCATCAAGCTTCGGATCACCCACGAGCAGGATAGGCAGCCCCTTCACCGACTTGCATACCTGTTCGACCGCCGAAACTGCGTCGGCATCCTCGCCATTAACAACCGCTACTACCGCATTTTCTTTGGCACTATCATCCGCAAGCGCTGCTCTGGCTTCGTCACCGGACAATACCTGCTCTTCTCCAACGAACTCCAGTATCGTAACCAGGTCACGACTTCTGCCTTCGTCGCCGCTCAGCACCAGCACCGTGTTAGTTTCTGACATTCACAGACTTCTCTGTCGGGGGGATTTGTGCCGTATTTAAGACTGTACCGCTTCCGGAGTCAATTTTATGACACTGTTTTCTTCATGGTTATTTCGGGCGACCAGAAGAAACATTCTGATAAGCCCGGGCTGCACTGCGATTCTGGCTGACGCCCTGCAATGACTCCCGGGCTTCTTCACGGGCTTTCACGGCCGCTTTATCAGCCGCTTCAACAAATTCATTTAATGCTTCCAGGCGTTCACGAACCTCCGCCGGATCCATCTCTTTATTTTCCAATGCCACCATCAAAGGCTCAACGGCCGGCTTGATCCGGGCATTGAGCTCAACCAGTGCGTCCCAGTCCTGAGCCTCCAGAGCCGCATCCAGTTCCGCCTTGAGGTTATCGAGTTGCTCCAGCAGCGCTTGTGAATCTGCCATGGTTGCCTCCTGCCTGTGGTTGGCGCATAAAAACCTTCTCGGTGAATCATACGTGATTGCCGGGACCATCAGAAGAGTCGGTACCCGCCAGGCTTGCCAGATTCAGGGCCTGACGCACCGCCTGCTTCATTTCTCGATCGGAGGCACGAGGACGGGAAGAAATGCACACATAAAATTGATATACTGGCTGGCTTGATCTGAAAGGCTTAGCCCACGTTTCCATCGCATTGACGGGTATTCCATGGCATCACAATGGTATTCAGTGGTTTCGCAAAAACTTTACCTGGCGCGGGTACTACTGAGCCAGCTTGAGCAGGCAGAAGATAACGCCCAGAGGAATAACCAATCACCGGCTGTGGTGAAACAGGCCCTGGCTCAGGCGACTGCCGAAATGCTGATACGGGCAAAGCACGGGCTGCTGGTTATGGTCGCCCGCTGTTATCAGCAGAAAAACGCCACTCCACAGTCAGTGGCTGAACTGAAAACGCTTTTGGGTTACGAGGTTCCGGATGTGGCCGCCCTTGAGCAGCTCGCAGCCGATCCCACGAGCTGGTGGAGCCATCTGGCACAGTTGGACAAGACACTGGGAGAGCCGGCGTCACCCCGAAAACCCGCAGCGGAGGAAAACATTATTGCCGTTGCAGCTGAAGATGAAGCCGATTTTTCGGCATCGGCACTGGAGAGAACCCGGGCAGCCATGGCGCTGTTTGTCCAGGAACTGGAAGAGCAACACAGCGAATGGTAACGCCGGTAGCGCGGACAAAGACAACAGAATTCACCCAAAATCCAATCAGGATAGAGGTTTAACGAATGTCTCCATCTTTTTTTGAAATCATACAACTCGCCAATGGCGACTATGCCCTGCGTCGGGCTGATGACGACGAGTCAGCGCCGCTGGTACGCATCTCCTTTTCACAGGAGGCCCGGGACATGATGGAAGACCGGGACATGAACATCGCCAAAGCCATGATCGCAGCCGGCATTGAAGCCGCCGGCGATATCAGTCACGACATTGACTGGGAAGAAGACGACGCCGAATTTACTGAAACCCACGCCAGCCATACCCTGCACTGAGCGAGATTACCTGTGGCGCAGTATCACACCGTGACTGCGACCATCCACCGAGGCTTTCTGAAGGGATTCGAAAGCCTTGCGGCCCAGCTTGCCAGTCCACAGAACCACGGCGTGACAGGTTCCGGCCCCGAGTGCTCTTTCGGCCAGTTGCAAAGCCGAGTAATCCGGGGACGAACGCAGTACCAGAATTTCAGTCGCCACAATGCCGTGCATTTTCTGCCACTTCGCCACTAACCCCTGGGGCGGGTCAATCCAGGCCAGCCAGCGCTTCTCCTGATTCAGTTGGGTGAGCATAGGAAGCAATAGCTGAAAGCTTTCCACCTGTCCTTCCGGCAGAATAATCTCCGTGACATTGCCACGAAAGCCTTCTTTTTTGCCCGGAACCGCATCAGAAACAGGAGCCGGCACCGAAACGGCGGGATGAAAGGCTGTATTCTGGTTGAAGCTTAACTGTTCCATAAATCACCTACCTGCATCACAACTTCTGAACGCCAGCCTTCAGTGAAGGTCTGACCGCCGAATCACACCAACGCCAAGGCCTTCGATAAACAGCTCCTGCTCGGTAAGATCCACTTCAATCGGGGCGAACTCTTCATTTTCTGCAATCAGCCAGACTCTGGAGCCTTCACGGCGAAAGCGTTTAACCGTCACTTCCTCACCAATTCTGGCGACCACCACCTGGCCATTCTGAACGTCCTGGGTAGAGTGCACCGCCAGCAGATCACCATCGAGAATACCGATGTCTTTCATGCTCATGCCCCGTACCGTGAGCAGATAATCAGCCGATGGTGAAAAGAACTCGGGCGGCAACGTACAGTGATCTTCAATATGTTCCTGAGCCAGAATCGGGCTACCTGCTGCCACCTGGCCAATCACCGGCAACCCGAGATCGGGCTCGGCCTCGGGCAAACGAATGCCCCGGCTGGCACCGGGTACCATTTCAATGGCGCCCTTTCTGGCAAGCGCACGCAAATGTTCCTCGGCCGCGTTGGCAGAGCGAAAACCCAACTCTGCAGCGATTTCTGCACGGGTTGGCGGGTAGCCGGTTTCGTCAACATAGCGGCGGATAATATCGAGCACCTGAGATTGCCTGGCAGTCAGCTTCATGTGTTTGCTCCGGAATTCGATTCCTGGTTTTATATACAGTGAATTGACTATATACAGTGTTTTATCCAGTGTAAAGTTTGCGTGGCATTTTCTTTCCCGGCTTTACAGGGCGGCTCGGCGGGTGTGATATGGTGCAGATAAATGATCTAACGGAAACGAATCCTATAATGAACGCACCCAACCGCTGCAAAATGCCGGAAGTACTGCGGACTGTGGAAGACAAAGAACGAAGAGTCGGCGTTGAAATCGAGCTGTCGGGACTTGGTTACAATGCCCTGGTTACACACACAGCCAGGCTACTGGGAGGCGATGCGGAGCTGACTTCGCGATACGTTACACAGATCAGAACCGACGACGGCCCCTTCCAGGTGGAGCTTGACGCGGACCCCATCAAGGAACTCAATCTGGACGACCAGCGCCTGCCACAGTCCCTCCGGGATCTCAGCAACCATGCCATGACCATGATCGACTCGGCGGCGGAAAAAGTGGTGCCACTGGAAATTATCGGGCCACCCCTGCCCGTCTCCCGGCTTGAAATGATAGAAAACCTGGTGGACGAGCTTCGGGGCGCCGGCGCACGGGGAAGTCGTGAAGCCATTTACTTTGCCTTTGGCCTTCAGTTGAATCCGGAGCTGCCAGATCTTGAAGCCAGCACAATCCTGCGTTACCTGAGGGCCTTTGCAGCCCTGTATGACTGGCTTCGAACCCGGCACCAGATCGATCTGAGCCGTAAGTTCACCACGTACATAGAACCGTGGAGCAGCCGGTATGTGCAGATACTGATGGCTGACGATTACGCGCCCGACCTGCCCACGCTGATGGCTGACTACCTTCAGCATAACCCCACCCGGAACCGCGCGCTGGATCTGTTGCCGCTATTCGCGCATCTGGACAGCTCGCTTCTGGAAACCTATGTGCGTGACCCGCGAATCAAAAGCCGGCCAACCCTGCACTACCGGCTGCCCGACTGCGATATTGATAACCCTCTGTGGCATTTTTCATCGGTCTGGAACGACTGGGTGGTGGTGGATGACCTGGCCAACAATCCCGAAGATCTGGAAGCTCTGCGCCGCTATTACCATGAAACCCGGAAGCTCAGCTTCCACAACCTGACCCATTCCTGGCGGGAAAGCTCTGCCCAATGGCTGAGCCAGCACGGCTATGTCTGAATTCTCTGATATTCCGGAAAACCCCGGCCTGACCATCGGTATCAGCGGCCCCAGACGCTTCGGTAGCGCCCAGAGACTGATCAACTTGGGCCTGCGGCTACACGGCGCGAGAACCCACTATATCCGGCCCGGCAGCCAGATAGATGTCACGCTGCTGGACGGCCTTGTGTTGTCCGGAGGCACTCACGTGCACCCGGAAAGGTACGGACAGGAGCCCCAGGTTACCGCCAACTATGACCGGAAACGGGACACCACCGATTATCAGCTACTGCAACAGGCCGAAGAACTGGACATTCCGGTACTCGGCATTTGCCGGGGCGCGCAGTTTATCAACGTGTTTCATGGCGGATCCCTCTGTCAGAACGTGACTCCGCTACGTAACAAAACCCGGCACAGGCCGCTTTTACTGCCTTTACAAACGGTTCAGCTGGTTCAGGACAGTCGCATTGGTCGACTGATGCACCACACCGTCATTGGCGCCAATCGCATTCACAGCCAGGCCATCAAGCGCCTGGGCCGGAATCTTCGGGTAACCGCGGTGGACAATGATCTGTTCGTGCAGGCCATTGAAAATACCGGTCAGCAATGGCTGATGGGCATACAATGGCATCCGGAATACCTGCTTTATCACGCAGGCCATCGGCGTATTTTCAGCCACTTCGTGCATGCCGCCCGGGCCCGGAAGCTGGAACGTCTGAACAAACGAAATGGAACTGTTACCCAGGAAGGAGATTAACCATGAAAAATACCCCCAGAGCTGTGGCGCTGACTGTCGGCGTTCTGGCCGGTGCGCTGGTGCCCCTGGCTGCAACGGCAGGCGAGGTCACCCTGAATGGTGAAGGCAGTGTGCGCTATACGCCAGACAGCGCCCGACTGCAATTTACCGCCAACGCCGAACACGCGTTATCGGAGAAGGCCACACAACAGGTGGCGGATGCCATGCATGAATGGCGCACGGCCATCGGGCCCTATCGCGATCAGCTGGATGACTACACGGATGCCAATATCAGTCTGTACACCCGCCAGCTACCGGTGCGGGATAACAGCAAAGAGCGAGAGGCCCGGGCGGTGGCCAGCCAGACGGTCAGCTTCACCATTGACGACCTTGAGCTCTTGAACCCGCTGATAGATCACGCCCAGAACATCGGCCTGCAATACCACCTGGGCTCCCATCAGTTTTTCCATTCCGAAGAAGCCGAGCTGGAAAAACAGGCCCTGGCCAATGCCATCGAAGATGCCAAAGATCGCTGTCAGTTTGTCGCCAGCCAGTTGGATAAAACCTGTGGCGAGGTGGTCACCATCAATATCAACAGCGGCCACCAGCCGATCACCATGATGAGGACCGAGGCTAAAAGCGCCAGCGATACGGTCTCCAGCATTGGTCCCCGGGAGGTCAGCGCCAGCGTGAATGCCACCTTCAGCCTGGACTGATTCGCCCGTACTCAGAAATCCCGGGTGTAAAAAATATCCAGTGAAGCGGCCAGGCCACTGGCCGCTTCCAGATAAAAATAACGCCCCAGCTCGTACCGCAACGCAACCGTGGTGATCGGCTCGAAGATACCCACGCCATAGCGCAGACTGAGCTCATCGGTTATATAGCCACTGGCGACCACCGCCGCATCGTCACCAGAACCCTCGGCCTCGAGCGTGAACTCCTGTATACCGAATTCGTTACCGATACCCCGGGTTACTTTGCTGGCCTGGGTTAGCCCCAGGGAAATGGCAGCCTGGCTCATCTGACCATCATCACTCTGCCCCCCGCCGGGTGGCCGCCCCAGAATAAGATAGGAAAGCGCATCGCTCTGAGGCATGGATGGCTCGGAGAATACTTCCGTTTCCGGCTCATCAACCGGGCCACTGAGCCGGATACCGGCAACCACCGTGTCCACGGTTCGAATTGCCTCAATATCCAGATAAGGCTGAGTCAACGGTCCAACGAACTGCACTCTGGCCCGGCGCAACTCAAGCTCCTGCCCGAATTTCTCATAACGACCGTTGACCAGTCGCAGGGCTCCACGGGTGTCCATGTTGTCGCCAATACGCAACGTGCCCTCCAGATCACCTGTCACGCCAAAGGCCTCAAAGGTAACCCGGTCCTGACCGACAACCACGGTGACATCCATGGGCATGCTGCGAATCGTCTGCGGCTCCCGTTCCACCCCGACAATCACTTCATCCTCGGAAACTGAAACCGCCGATTCCGGAATTTCAGGAATTTCAATTTCGCCACGGGGCACCAGAACCTGCCCGGCAATCGACAACTCCCCGTCGAGGAACCGGATATCCAGGTCCGGCTCCACTTCCACCCGGGCATAGGGTTCGTAGGTGACAGGCAGGCGCTCCCCGGTAATGTTCAGATTCAACTCGGGTTCCTGAGCCCAGTCCAGGCTGCCGGCAAGCTGACCGTGACTGCGATCATTGCTTTGCCAGCGGCCGCTGATATCGGCGCTGCTACCCAGAAACTCCAGCACAAGAACAACGTCTTCCATGGGCAAAGGCAGGTCGGGATCAAAGAACCGGCCATTCGTCAGTGCCAGTTCACCGAAAACCTGCGGTCGCATCAGCGGCCCGGACAGCCGCCCTTCCCCATCAATGCTGCCGCTGACTTCTTCCAGACCAGCCATTGCCTGTGCCAGAGACAGGTCCAGAGCCTTCAGACTGAAACGACCCTCAATCGGTTGATCCTCGGCCATTGGATTGACCGACAGGTCCGTACTGAAAGTACCCAGCTCCGGCCCCTGGAGTGTCATCGTCAGGTTGGCCAGATCCGGATTGAGCTGGAGATCCGCCGTTAACTGATCATGCTCCAGGCGCTCCCAGTCATCCAGAACCAGGAATTCAAACGCACCCTGCCCACCATCCAGGCGGATGCTGCCATCCGGGCCGGAATCAGTCAGTGCCAGATCGATATCGGCATCCAGCAAGGCATCCCACCGGAAAGTGTCCGGCAGTAGCGGCGCCAGTGCCCGGGCCGGGAACTGGCGAATCCGGTAGGCAAGCTGTGTGTCCGGCCAGAGCTGCTGGTCCTCAGCGCACACTGTACTGTCCTGCCAGCGCCAGCAATGCTGGCCCAGAGTGATCTGACGCTGTTCGCTGAACGCGAGGCTGGCAGGGCTCTCCAGTTGCCAGGTTTGCTCCGGACCGGGAATATCGATCTCACCACGGCTCACTGCCCCCTGCCAGGCAGACCATTGCGAATCAAATCCACCGGCAAGGCTCAGCAGCAAGGAAGCCTCAGCGTGACTCGCCTGCATCACCAGCTCATGGCGGTCCCGGGTGCCATTGAAGCTGGCGGTAACTTCCTCCAGTTTCTCACCCCCCGCCCTCAGGGCCCGGACAGAAAGCTGTGAATCCAGCCTGCCACCTTCCTCCAGATCGGCCTGAAGCTCTGCACTGTCCAGCGCCATCGCATCCTGCCACATCAGATCCTCAGCACGGAAAACCAGGTTGCCCGTTGGGTCGGAAACGGTGCCTGCCAGCTGCAAATCGGCAAACAGGCTACCCTCAAGGCCGGGCAACAACCGGTCTGGCTGCGGCACCCTGGCCAGAACATCGGCGCTGATCTGCGCACCATATCGACCAGAGCCCTCAATCCGGTTTTCCGCCACCGCCACCAGCAGATCGTCCAGAATCCAGTCGCCGCCGCTGCTGGCCAGTGAGCCCCGGGTCACCGCCGACTCCTCATGCCACCGGCCTTTCAGGTCCCAGTCAACGGTCATTTCCGGCATGCCGTCTGCCATCAGTTGCCCTTCGGTATTGACCTGCCCGTCCAGACTCGCCTCGAGCATGGGTAGCCAGTAACCGGGGTTAAACTGCTCCAACAACAACTGCGCCTGCCAGGAGGTCGGCCCGGCGAACACCAATTCGCCAGTGCCGGACAACGAGCCGGCGCCGGTGGTCATATCCAGTTGATCAACACGTACAGCTTCCTGATCCCCCTCCAATACTGCGATAAGCTCGGCATCACCCTGAGGGCCCTTGACCGCCATTTGCATAATCGCGTCGTAAGTGTCGTCGCGATAACTGGCTGCGCCCTGGATTTGCTCAATCACAACAGGAGGTTCCGCCATTTCGGGCAGCAGACCATACCAGGGAAAACGCTGTAGATTGATATCGGCATCCGCCGACAGCTCGCCGGCCCAGGAGGCCTCACCCGTCAGTTCCAGAGTCCCCGTGCCGGATTCTTCTCCGGCCGCAGGCCCTGACAACATAACGGTGACATCACTCACCCCCTGCGTAGTCACCAGACCTGTGACCGAAGCCGGAATGTTGCCAGTCGTTCCCGGCAGGACTGCATTCAGATCGGTACGAAATCCCCCGGCGAGGGAGCCTTCCAGTTGTAGCTTCCAGTCTTGCAATGTCAGGGTCGCCGGCAATGAGTCATGGGCCAGAAAACGCGAAGAATTCAGCTCAAGCTCAGCCGGCAACCCCGACTCCAGTGGGTTGGCATAACCCGTGAAGTCAGCTTCCAGGTACCCACGACTGTCACCGGCAAGACGCAAGTCGCGCACGCTACCGGCAAGATTCAGATCGACAATCCATTCGTCACCGGAGGGCGGGGGAAGCCGTGCGGTTACCTCAAGATCCAGAGGCCAGTCCCCGCGCAATTCCGCCCGGCCCTGGGCGGTCACCCGGATGTCATCCCGTTGGTACAATGCCTGTTCGATGGTCATGCTGGCACCGGAACCCCGGGTGCTCAACGCTACCCGGTCCCAGACCTTGTTGCCATTCATGGTCAGAGTGCCCAGGCTGAGATCGCCAACCACAACGGCCAACGGCAGGTTTATCTCAGGCAGCTGGATGTCTCCGGGCTCAGAAGACCCGGAATCTGGTGACGGCTGGATGTCCAGATCGATGCGCCCGGTCTCGAGCGTGTCCAGACAAAGCGTTTTTTCGAACAGGCAGCCTGGGGACCAGCTGACAACCGGCGATTCCACCTGAACCGTAACGCCATAACCCTGCCAGTCCAGCGTCTGTGCCTGCCATTGACCCAGCAAGGAGCCTTGAGCGGCTTCGGTTTGCAAGCCTGGAACCCGGTCGATAACCCACGCGGTACCGGCCTCCGACTGCAGCGCCAGCAGGATCAGAATCACCAGCACCAGGGGCAACAGCAGCAGAAGGCCCACCAGCAATAATGCCCAGAACCACCAACGCCGACGTAACGGCCGCTTCACCGGTGCTTCGGCAGAATGATCTTCCGGCTCCTGTTGCGAATTCTGCTCCGTCACAATTCCGGCCCCATGGAGAAGTGAATACGCCAGCCACCGCCAAACTCATCGTCCAGAGCTTTCGCCACATCCAAACGCAACGGCCCCACCGGACTTACCCAGCGAATGCCTATGCCGGCACCGGTCGCCAGCGGGTCAAAAACGTCGTCAACCGCGTTACCACGGTCGACGAAGGCAGCTACGCGCCAGTTGTCGATAAACTCATACTGGTACTCAACACTGCCTACCAGCAAGTAACGTCCACCCACTGCCGACCCGTCGTCATCTTCCGGTGACAGGGTTTCATAACCGTAGCCCCGTACACTCTGGTCACCGCCGGCAAAAAACCTCAACGAAGGCGGCACATCGGAAAACTGGTTGGTGGCCACGCCACCAAAATTGAAGCGGGTCAGAAAACGGTGGTTATCGGCGAGCGTGTACAGGCCTTTGGCCAGAAAGTTCACATGCAGAATATCAGCGTCGGACAACACCGCGCGGTGGGCACCGCTTACATCTACCTGAATCCGATAACCCCGGGACGGGTCCAGCGGTGAATCAGCCTGTAATCTGGAGTAGCTCACACCGGGTAACAACAGACTGGAATGCTCCCTTTGGTCTTTACCAATGCGATAACTCTCTTCCTCCCAACGCAGCGACAATACCTGCATCCAGTCAGTGTCCAGTTGATGATTCCACTGCTGACTCAGGGTCAGACGCTCCGACTCCACATCCTCCACATGCTCCCGCTGATACCCGGCCCCGAAACGGAAGGAGTCTGTCTGGGGCGGATCCAGCGGTATTTCATACCAGCCGCTGACATTCTGGCGCAGCTCCGACAACTCGGTTTCCGCACCCCGCCTGTGGCCTTTGTCATTAATATAATGCTCGCGCCAGTTGCCTCGAAGCCTGGGCCCCACATCGGTCGAAAAGCCGACACCGGTGGCAATGGATCTTGGAGGCCTTGGGGTCAGGTCTACATCCACAGGAATAACCCCGTCTTCTGCCCTGGATGGTGAAGCATCCACATCCACTCCGGAAAAATAACCGCTATTGGAAAGATCGTTGCTTAACCTAGCGACTTCATCGGCATGATAGGGTGTATCGGGGTCAAACCGGACATACCGTTCCAGCAAGTCCTTATCAAAGCCATGCCCTTCGAGAAACCGGACCTGCCCCAGGGAATAGCGCTCCCCGGTCTGGTAGTGCAGGGAGATATCCGCCGTCTGTTCGGTCGGGTCCACCTCCAGGCGCCGCTCGAGAAATTCGCCGTCAAAATAGCCGAGCCGGCTGGCGCGGCTGGTTATGGCATTGCGCAGGCTGTCGTAACTGCCATGATCGAGAACGTCGCCCTCTGCCGGGCTCGAGGGCAGATAATAGACAAAGTCATCTTCAGCACCCTCGGGGCCCTCAATTATCACCTCACGTGAGCGGATACGCACCGGAGTTCCCGGAACCACGGTGACAACCAGACGACTGGGCTCACCCTCTGTCTCGACAACCTGCCAACTGACATCAGGGTTGTAATAGCCCAGAGCACGAACCGCCTCTTTCACCTGACTGACTGCGGTGGACGCATAACGCCGCAAGCCAGTGGCACTACGTCCCTCCACCTCGCCTACAAGGATCCGGGCATTGTCTTCAAGCTGATCGAAATCGCCCTCAACCTCTACCCTTACCTGGCTGGCAAGCACCGTCGGCGCGGATATGACCAAAGCCAGTACCAGAACAATGGCAGCAGTGGAACGTGGGCGTCTGATTAATGGCATGCTAGATTAATGATTCCATCCCGGAACCGGGGGGACTCCCGGCACAACAACTATGAGTCTAACGGTTGCAGACGACCTGAATCCACAAGGAGATCGCAATGACAATTCAAACCGACAAACCCGCCGACACACAGGATCTCTACTTCAGGTTTGCCAACTCCTCTTTTGGCAAGAAAACCACGCGCAACCTAGGCCTTCCCAGCCCGGTACCTTTGCAACGCCGGCAACAGGCGGACGAGCCTTTTCTGAAGGGCAACGCACTGATCGGTGCCGGCCCCAAAGCCAAAGCGGTGGCCCGGCTCGGCACCATTCTGGAGGACAGCAGGGCCAACCTGTTCCACGCTACCGGGCCAGACACTCTTTCTGAATCAGTAAAAACCGGCGACCGCTCACGGCCACTGGCTATAACCGGCAACATAATCCCTGAGCTGTCCGCTCTGGTATTTGATGCCACCGGCCTGGCAAGCCCGGACGACCTCCGCGCCCTTTACGACTTTTTCCACCCGACCATCCGCAAGCTGGCAACAAACGGCCGGGTACTGGTGATTGGCCAACCTCCGATTACCTGCCGCAAACCGGCCAGAGCCGCTGCCCAGCAAGCCCTGGAAGGCTTTGTCCGCAGCCTCGGCAAAGAAGTTGGTCGCAAAGGGGCCACCGCCAACCTGATCTGGCTGGCACCCAATGCGGAGAGCCAACTGGATTCCACCGTGCGCTTCTTCCTTTCTCCGGCCTCCGCTTACATCTCCGGTCAGACTGTACGTATCGGCAAGGCAGAAGAAGCCGAAGTTGCAGATTCCGAAGCGCCGCTCAACGGCAAAGTTGCCCTGGTAACCGGAGCTTCCAGAGGCATCGGTGCTGCGATTGCCCGCACGCTTGCCAGGGACGGCGCGACGGTCATCGGCCTGGACATGGCCTCAGCCAGGCAGGAGTTGCAGCAAGTCACAGACAGCATTGGCGGCAAAGCCCTGACCTGCGACATTACGCAGGAGGAGGCACCGGGGATCATTGCAGAATTTATTGAAAAGGAAGTCAGCGGCGTAGATTTCGTGATTCACAATGCCGGCATCACCCGCGACAAGACCCTGGGTAAAATGCCGGAACACTTCTGGGACACCACCATTGCCGTCAACCTGCTGGCCGAAGAGCGCATTGATGAAGCACTACTGAGCCGGAACCTGCTGCGGGACAATGGGCGCATCGTCTGCGTCTCATCCATCAGCGGCATCGCCGGCAATTTCGGCCAGACCAACTACGCCGCTGCCAAGAGTGGTGTTATCGGTTATGTCGAAGCCATGGCCCGGCAACTGAAAAACGGCATTACCATCAACGCCGTGGCACCAGGGTTCATCGAATCACAAATGACAGCGGCCATGCCCTTCACCGCACGACAGGCCGGCAGACGCATGAACAGCCTGGCGCAAGGCGGCCAGCCAGTGGATGTCGCAGAAGCCATTGCCTGGTACTGCCTTCCCGCCTCGGCAGGCGTAAACGGCAATGTTGTGCGGGTTTGCGGACAATCGATTATTGGCAGGTAAAACAGACAGACATAAAAAAAGCAGACCCGTCTGGATCTGCTTTTTTGAATTCTGGTGGGTGGTGCAGGGTTCGAACCTGCGACCCTCGCCTTGTAAGGGCGATGCTCTCCCAACTGAGCTAACCACCCAGAAAAAATAAAAATGGCGGAGCGGACGGGACTCGAACCCGCGACCCCCGGCGTGACAGGCCGGTATTCTAACCAACTGAACTACCGCTCCGCATTGACTCGCCTGTTTTCGGCGAATCGAATCAGCACCTTGGCTGATAACTACTTGATATTGGTGGGTGGTGCAGGGTTCGAACCTGCGACCCTCGCCTTGTAAGGGCGATGCTCTCCCAACTGAGCTAACCACCCGCTTTACAGCGTTGCTGTCTCAACTCAAGTGGAAGCGCATTTTAAGCATTTCCGTGGCTGTGTCAAACATTTCCAGAAAATTTCCCGAACTTTTTGTCCGCCTCTGCGCCGCCGCCCTCACTCTGCCCATTTATTAATCAAAATCAGACACATGGTTACTGTGAGCGAAGGTTGTTCACTTCCTCCGACAAACGAATCAGGCGTGAGGTCAACTGCGAACGGGAGGCGTCAATGGCATCGACAGTTTCCTTCAGATCCCCCAGATCACCGCGCAACTCCCTGACGGCGTCGTTGCCGGCCATGGCATCCACCTCTTTCTCGAGAGCACCAATGCGACTATCCAGGCCATCCAGCGTCAGTTTCTGCTCCCGCTCAAAGCGATCGAGGCGACTGTCCACCCGTTGATCCACTTCACTCATTTGCTGATCAAGCCCGGCGACCTGGCCTGCCATTTCCTGATCGGCCTTCTCAAGAGCGACTACCGAGTCCTCCAGGCGCTGTCCCAGTTGAGAAATATCCCCGCTGAGCGACGAACGGGTTTGTTCCACCGTCGTTTCCAGATCCGTTACCGATTTGCTCACCGTGCCAAGGGTTTCGTCAAGTTCGCCCAGTTGTTGCTGATGGTCATCCAGCCGGCCTTTGTTTCTTTCATTGGCCACGGCCCAGAGCTTGCGGATCTCGCTGTCTGCCGTTTCCAGCCGTTCATCATTGGCGGCAATCCGCTCATCCAGCGTCTCACCGCGCTCCTGCAACGACTCTCCGGTTTCCGAGAGCTCCCCCTCAAAGCGTGCCAATGCCAGCTTGCTCTGCCGCGACCAGCTTTCCGCATCGTCCAGTTGCGCTTCCAGAGCCGCCAATCGCTCATTCTGAAGATACCAGCCAGCCCCCGCCGCACCGGCAACAACAACCAGCAACACCCAGAGCAACCCGTTACCACCAGAACGCCCGGAGCCGCCACCCTCCTTCGGCCGCTTCGACGAACCGCCCTTGCCTCCCGAAGGGTCCGGTTTTACAGCCTGCTGCTTCTTCCGTTCCGTGCCGGCGGGCCGGTCACCAGCTCTCAACTCATCGTCATCCGGGCGAATGGGTTCCATTACAGCTCCTGAGGGTGGAAATTATTTGGCGATTTTTCACGATGATACCCGTACATGGCCAAAGCTTGAAATGACAAGCCTCGAAACTTGCAGCACAAGGCCAGGGAGGGGCCCGGTTTCCAGAAACCGCTACAAGCACTTCCCTGTGCGCTTCTCTCAGGCCATCCATGGCCTTCGAAATTTCTGGAAACCGGGCCCCTCCCTGGCCTTCTCAAACTGTTTGGGAGGCCAAGTTGCATGGTGTTTAACCAACACATACAATGGCCGGCTTTCCAATTATCTTCTCAGGACGTTGCATATGCAGCCGCTTGTAGGCCTCATCATGGGCTCGAAATCCGACTGGCCCACCATGGAAAACGCCGCCAACATGCTCGAAAAGCTCGGCGTACCCTATGAAACCAGAGTCGTTTCTGCCCACCGCACGCCGGATCTGCTGTTCGACTACGCCAAAACCGCTGCCGACCGCGGCCTGAAAGTAATCATCGCAGGTGCCGGTGGCGCGGCCCACCTGCCCGGCATGGTTGCCTCTCAAACCTCACTGCCGGTACTGGGCGTACCCGTTCAATCCAAAGCCCTGAACGGCCTCGACTCGCTGCTGTCTATCGCACAAATGCCCGGCGGCGTCGCTGTCGGCACCCTGGCCATCGGCAACGCCGGCGCGACTAACGCCGGCCTGCTGGCTGCGCAGATTCTGGGCACGGCTGACGACAACCTGCGTAAAGCCGTAGACGAGTTCCGCCAGACACAAACCCAGAAAGTCCTGGATAACCCGGACCCAAAAGACCAGTAAATCCCACTTCCAAGTTTCGGTGAGCAGGTTGGGGAGAGCTTTCCAAAACTGTTGAGGGCCAGGGACGGCCCGAAACAAGCGCACATGGGTCCGGCCGAGCGCTTATGAAGCGAAGCTTCATGCGATAGCCGGACGACCGCAATCTATGATTGCGGGCCGGACCCGCTTGCGGGTGCTTGTAGCGTGTTTTGGAAAGCTCTCCCCAACCTGCTCGCTCCCCGGAAGCAGATCACAGCAGGAGACCGCAAATGAAAATTGGTGTACTAGGAGCCGGCCAACTCGGGCGCATGCTGGCCCTCGCCGGTTACCCGCTGGCAAAAGACTTCGTTTTCTACGACATGTCCGGCAACCCCAGCGCCGGCATTGGCGAAACCATTGTCGACCCCGAAGGCCAACAGCTTGACGACTTCCTCGCAAAAGTCGATCGCGTCACCTACGAATTCGAACACCTGCCGGTAGAAGTCGCAGAAAAACTGGCCACCCAGAAACCGGTGCATCCCTGCGCCCGGGCATTGCAGGTCTGCCAGAACCGCGAAGCCGAAAAAACCCTGTTCGGCGAACTGGGCATTCCCACCCCGAAATGGAAGGTCGCCGACAGCGCCGAGAGCCTGAAAGCCGCTGCCGAAGAACTCGGCTGCCCGGTTGTCGCCAAGTCCATCACCGAAGGTTACGACGGCAAGGGCCAGGCGGTACTGAAAACCCCGGAAGAGGCCGAAGAAGCCTGGAAGAGTATCGGCCACCCGCGCCTGATGGTCGAAAAATTCGTTAACTTCCAGCGCGAAGTCTCCATTATTGCCGTACGCGCCGAAGATGGCGATGTTGCCTTCTACCCGATGGCGGAAAACAGCCATCACGAGGGCATCCTGCGCTACTCCATTGCCCCGGCACCCGGCCTTCAGCCGCACGTTCAGGAAGACGCCGAACTTTATATCAAGGCACTGCTGAACGAATTGAACTATGTCGGCGTACTGACCCTTGAGCTGTTCGAAACGCCCGAAGGACTGATGGCCAACGAAATGGCGCCACGCGTACACAATTCCGGCCACTGGACCATCGAAGGCGCCATGACCAGCCAGTTCGAGAATCACATCCGTGCCGTCAGCGGCCACCCGCTGGGCAATGTGACGGCTCGCGGGGTTAGCTGTATGATCAATATTATCGGCGAACACGGCGACATCGAGCGCATGCTCGAGCTGCCCTACGCCCGCGTTCACCTGTACAACAAGGGCGAACGCCCGGGACGGAAGCTGGGGCATGTAAATATTCTGGCCGACAGCTACGAGGAGCTGGTATGGCGGGTAATGACCTGCGCACAGTTCCTGCCGGGCTGCCCGGAGTTTAAAAGCTCTCTAACAGCATAATAAAACCGAAGGGTTGATTTAACTCAAACTGACCCTATATTGCTGTTACAACCATTCACATAAATAGAGAAAGAGAGGGAGAACGACCTCATGGCATTTGAACTTCCCGCACTTCCGTATGAAAAGAACGCACTGGAACCGCATATTTCCCAGGAAACCCTGGAATACCATTACGGTAAACACCACAACACCTACGTCACCAAGCTGAACGGCCTGATCGAAGGCACTGACAACGCCAACAAATCTCTTGAAGAAATCATCAAGAGCGCCAGTGGCCCACTGTTCAACAACGCCGCTCAGGTCTGGAACCACACCTTCTACTGGCACTGCCTGAGCCCGAACGGTGGTGGCGAGCCAACCGGCGCAGCCAAAGAAGCCATTGAAAAAGCCTTCGGCTCTTTTGAAGACTTCAAGAAAGAGTTCAACGACAAGGCCGCCAACAACTTCGGTTCAGGCTGGACCTGGCTGGTGAAAAAGGCTGACGGCAGCGTTGCCATCGTCAACACCAGCAACGCGGAAACTCCGCTGACTGGCGAAGACAAGCCGGTTCTGACCGTTGATGTCTGGGAGCACGCTTACTACATCGACTACCGGAACAGCCGTCCGAACTACCTGGAAGCGTTCTGGAACCTGGTTAACTGGGATTTCGTAAACGAAAACCTGGCCTGATCATCAGGCGTTAACCTGCGACAGCCCACGCTGTCGCGATCATAAAACACCCGCCCGGGCTACCCGCGGCGGGTGTTTTTGTGTCGTGATATCAAAAATTCGACCATAGTCCATGAACTTGCAAAAAATCTCGGTCATACTCTGAATCTTGTTAACGTGATAATCTCCGGATTATTCACGAAGCCAACATTCAGGAAGATTGAAAAGAACGGCGGAATGCATAGAACCTTTGAAGTGCAACATCGACTGGGCTACCGAATTCTCCGCTGGATACTGCTGACCGCATTGCTCGGAGGCATTCTGGCGAGCATCGTACAGGTGGTCATCGATGCACGCAGAGTCTCCATAGAACTGGAGAACCAGGCCGAACAGACCGTCACCATGGTCAGGGATGCAGCCACCCAGGCGGCTTTCAGTATTGATGAGGTTCTGGCAAGGCAGGTCGTGGATGGCCTGTTTGCCCTTGATGCTATCCACCAGGTACGCATTACCCATCCCGGCGGCGAAGAACTCGCCAGCAGACAACGCCCGCTTCAGGATGCCGCTTTTCGCCCGGTAACTGACCCGATCTTCGGCACCATCCGCCGCTACCATGAACCTCTTCAACTGAACTCACGCCCGGACGAAGTCTACGGTTACCTCAACATCTATTACGACACGGCCCCTTATGCACGCCTGTGGCTGAACCGGGCCCTTGTTACCTTTGGTTCGGGCATTGCTTTGGCATTGATTCTGGGTACCGTGCTGTACATTATTTTCCACCTGTTGCTCACCCGCCCGCTGTTGCGCATTGTCAGCTCGGTCAAAAAAGTGGACCCGATCAAACCCGATGATCGCCTGATATCAATCCCACATGGCCACAGAGCCGACGAACTCGGGCTATGGGTAAACGCCACCAACAACCTTCTGGTTGCCATCGCTGACAGCCAGGAAAAGCATCAGGAAGCCGAAAACCGCGCCTCACAATTAACTCGCTTTGATCAGCTCACCAACCTGCCCAGCCGTGACACGTTCATGGAAACCCTCAAAGAAGAGATTTCCTCCGCTGATGTCGAGTCGAACTCTATGGCGCTGATGGTCTGTGGTATCGATGATTTCAAATCCATCAACGAACAATGCGGCTTCCGCACCGGCGACAATATCCTGCAAACCGTAGCCAGCCGCCTCACCGCCAACCTGTCATCCGAACGCTTCATAGTGGCGCGTCTGGGCAGTGATCAGTTTGTCATCGTTGAAAAGCGCCTCCGGGACGGTTTTCAGGCTGCGGACACAGCAGAAAAAGTGCTTGCAAGCTTCTCCACCCCGATCAACGCCGGCAACCATCGGGTATCAATGTCAGCAACCGTCGGCATTGCACTCTTTCCTTCAGATGCCGACGATGCCGAGCGCCTACTGCAAAGCGCGGAGCAAACCATGGCGCTGGCCAAACAGGTTGGCCATAACCATTTCCAGTTTTTCGTGGCAAGCATTGACCATGATATCCGGGAGCGAAAACAGCTTGAAAAAGCGCTCGCTCTGGCACTGGCCAACCATGAGCTGTTCGTGGTGTATCAACCACAAGTGCATCTGGCAAGCCGGCGGATTGTTGCAGCTGAAGCTTTGCTTCGCTGGCAGCATCCGGAAAAAGGATTGATCCCCCCTGACCGGTTCATCCCCATCGCTGAAGCCAATGGCACCATCGTGGAAATCGGCCAGTGGGTACTGGATCAGGCCTGCTGGCAGGCAGCCCACTGGAGCCGGGAAGGCTCACCACTGCGCATTGCGGTGAACCTGTCTGCCGTCCAGTTGCGACAGGATTCCATTGTTGACGATATTCTGGAAACCCTGAAACGCCACAAGCTTGCCGCTGGCCAGCTGGAACTGGAAGTGACTGAAACCAGTTTCATGACCAACATGAAAGATGCCGTCGCGAAACTGCACAAGTTACACCGGGCCGGTATCAATATTGCCGTCGATGATTTCGGTACGGGCTACTCGTCTCTGACCTACCTGAAACAGATGCCGGTGCAGTATCTGAAGATCGACAAACAGTTCATCAGTGACTTGCTGAATAACGAGGAAGATACCCGTATTGCCAACACGATTATCGATCTTGGCAGGAGCCTGAATCTGACGGTTATTGCCGAAGGCGTGGAAACCGCAGAACAGGAAGCCTACCTGAACGAGCGGGGTTGTCAGATCGGTCAGGGTTACTATTACAGCAAGCCGAAAATCGCGCGCGATTTCGAGAGATTCGTCAAAACATTCCACGCCGAGACCGTGGACAATAACCTCTGAACCTGAAGCCCGGGGAGTCAACATGGAAAGTACAGTCATCGGCCTTGCGATCATTGCCGCTGTCGTTATCTACCTCGTCGTCATCTACAACAAACTGGTTTCATTGCGAAATCAGTTCAAGAATGGTTTTGCCCAGATAGATGTACAACTGCAACGCCGCCACGACCTGATCCCCAACCTGGTTGAGGCCGCCAAAGGCTACCTGCAGCACGAAAAATCCACCCTCACCCAGGTGATGGAAGCACGCAACAACGCCGTGAGCGCTCAGGAAGATGCCGCTAAAGATCCCGGAGATGGCAATAAAATCAAGAAGCTGGGCAGTGCCGAAAACATGCTGACCAAAGCACTGGCCAACTTCTACGCGGTTTCCGAGAACTACCCCGAGCTCAAGGCCAACGAAACCATCCAGCAACTGATGGAAGAGCTCTCCAGCACTGAAAACCGGGTTTCCTTCGCCCGGCAGGCCTATAACGATGGCGTGATGCACTACAACATCTTCCGGGAAAAGTTCCCCAATAACATCATAGCCGGCATGTTTGCGTTCAAGGAAACCTCTCAATTGCAACTGGAAACACCCGACGCTCGCCAGGCCCCGAAAGTCAGTTTCTGAGGAGCTGATTTATGGCAAATCCGGGCTTTTTCGAGCGTCAGGCCAGTGCCAAACGCAACACGGGCCTGCTGATCGCGCTGTTCCTGACAGCCGTAGCTCTCATCACACTGGCTGTTTGCCTGGTGGGCTACCTGATAACCCGTGGTGAAAGCTCACAGCTGCCCTTCCACTACTGGCTGCTTTCCAGCCACGGCCTGATTACCGCTGGCGCGGTGATCGCATTAATCGGCATCGGCTCGCTGATACGCTGGGCGGACCTGGCCGGCGGTGGCACCCGGGTCGCCAGAATGGTGAACGCTCGACTCATTGAGCCGGACACCGCCGACCCGGACGAACGCAGATTTCGCAATATTGTCGAGGAAATGTCGATCGCCAGTGGTGTGCCGGTGCCTGACCTGTACGTTATGGAACAGGAGACCGGCATCAACGCTTTCGTCGCCGGTTACAATGCCGGAGAAGCGGTAATGGTGGTTACTCATGGTGCCCTGACCCATCTGGACCGGGACGAGCTGCAAGGCGTGGTCGCTCATGAGTTCAGCCATATTCTCAATGCCGACATGCGCATCAATATCCGGCTGATTGCATTGCTGGCCGGCATTCTGATGATCGGCCAGATCGGTCAATTCCTGCTTCGGGCAGGCTTTTACGGCGGCGGCCGCTACCGCAGCCGGAACCGGGATGGCCGGGCTCAGGCCCTCATGGGCCTGCTTGGCCTGGGATTACTGGTCATCGGTTACGTCGGCGTGTTCTTTGGCCGACTGATTCAGGCGGCCGTGTCACGACAACGGGAAACCCTGGCTGATGCCTCTTCGGTGCAGTTCACCCGCAATCCTGAAGGCATTGGCGGCGCGCTGTACAAGATCGGCATTAAGGGTGGATATCTGGACACCACCAGCCATGCCAGTGACATGAACCACATGTGCTTCGGCGAGGCCGCGCGCATGAAGTTTGCCTCGCTACTGGCCTCTCATCCCCCTATCGATCAGCGAATCAACGCCATTCAGCCCGGCCTTGTGGCCCGATTGCGAAGCCGCCTGCGGGATACCGAACCGGCCTCGAACCTGCACCCTGGCCGGCATCAGCCTGATACTACACGCCTGGGAGACATCGCCAGCCAGATCGTCGACCCGGTCAACGGCGCCAGTCACCTCTCGCCTGCCACCGATACAGGAAACCATGCCCCGCTCTCCGGCCAGAACACCCCGATCTCAGCCAGAGTAGGCACTGTCTCGCGTCAGAGCGAGGCTTATGCCATCCGCTGGCTGAATCAACTGCCTTCCACCTTCCGCAATCTGCTCTACACCCGAACCGGAGCGGTACAGCTGTGCTACGCCCTGTTGCTGGCCGGACTGCCCCGCAATCTCGTGGATGAACGGCTGAGCCTGCTGGAAAAACACGCACTGCTGGGCCCCCGGCCTGAACTACTGGACAGGCTGATGCCTACCCTGGCAACACTGGGCGAAGGTGCACGGTTCCCGGTACTGGAGCTGGCGATGCCGGCTTTGAGAAAGCTGGATGCCGACGAACGGCAAACGCTGGCAGCGAATGTCCGGGTGCTGGTGGTGGCTGACAAACGGCTGAGCCTTTTTGAACTGGGCCTGACCACTTTTCTGGAGAGGCACCTGGCAAAGGATGCCGGGCGCGCGATACCGGTGAAACACCGCAGCTACAAAGCCGTTCTGCCAGCCATCTCGCAACTGCTGAGTTTGTTTGCAAGGGCTGGCACAGGGTCGCCGGAGCAGGCTCAGAGACTCCACAAGGAAGCGATGGCCGGATTCGGCAAGGCAGACAGCACGACAACAGAGAAAGTCACTCTGCAGGACCTGAGAATCGCCCTGAAGACCCTGAGCCAGCTTTCACCACTGCTCAAACCGGCCATTCTGGATGCCTGCGCCCACTGCGTCATGCACGATGGCAAGGTAAAGGTTCGAGAGTATGAACTGATGCGGCTGGTTGCTGATCAACTGGATTGTCCGATGCCTCCGCTTTAGCCGTTCAGTCCCGTCTGCCTTCGAACAGCATATCCACGGTCGGCTGCTCGCTCCGGGGAGGCAATCCCAGCTTTTCCCGGACTTCCAGATTCACATCCCAAAGACGGTCAAACTTTTCAGCAGTCGTGGCCGAGGCGTCTTCCTTGCCCAGCATAATGGTCGGCCGCAGGAACACCAGCAGATTGCGCTTCACCCGTGTTTCAGATTCAGAAGAGAACAGACGCCCCAGCACTGGAATATCCCCCAGCAAAGGCACCTTGTTCTTGTTGACCTGATAGTCGTCTTTGATCAGGCCGCCCAGCACCACCGTCTCGCCATCGTCAGCCAGCACGGTGGTCTTGATCTCGCGTTTATTGGTGATGAGGTCAGAGGCTCCGGCCACGTTGGTCTGGGAAATATCTTCTGTGGTTTGTTCAACCACCAGCCTCACCAGGCCGTCTGCACTGATGGTGGGAGTTACTTTCAGTGAAAGGCCAACATCCCGACGCTCTATGGTGGTGAACGGGTTGGTGGTGCCGTCGCCCGTTACCGTCGATTCACCGGTACGGAATGGTACGTTCTGGCCGACAATAATCTCTGATTCCTGGTTATCCAGAGTAATGATACTGGGCGTAGAAAGCAGATTGGCGGCGGCAGAGGAAGATAACGCCTGAATGAGCACACCCCAGGTCACGCCATTTGTGTTCCGCTCCCCGGCGCCTGCTGTCAGGCCGCCTCCGAGTTGCGGCACACTGCCACCAACCAGTGCGCTGATAACCGAGTTCAAACCAAGCATGCCCTCCCCGGTCGTCAGGTTGGTACCGATCACAGGGACTGTGTCTGAAGACTCATCGCCACCGGCCAGTTGAACACCCAGTTGATCCCCCAATTCGTCACTGATCTCCACAATCGCGGCCTCGATCATAACCTGAGCACGACGGACATCCAGTTGCGCAACAATCTGCTCCGCCTCCTGCATCAGAGAGGGGTCACCCCGAATCACCAGGGCATTCAGACCTTCATCGGCAAACACCGCAAAATTGTTATTCGGGTTACTCCCGGACCCACCGCCGCTGCCGGCGCTACCGGCCTTCATCACCTCACCCATCACGCCTTTGAGAATATCAGCGAGATTTTCGGCATCCGCGTTTTTCAGACGAATGACTTTGGTGCTACCACCGGACGCAGAGGGCTGATCAAGTTGACGGATAAGCCCCCTCATTTTGTCACGGAAATCGGCATCGCCACGTAATATCAGCCGGTTACTACGTTCATCGGCGGTAACACTGTATTTTCGGGCCACATTGTCATTGCCCGAACCCGCCAGTTCATCCGGTGCCAGCTCCTGCAGCAGGGTAACCATATCGCCTACCCAGGCTTCCTTGAGCTGGAAAACCTCCATCTCGTATTCCGCCGGCTTGTCCAGTTCACGGACAATCTGTTCAATGCGTTCAATGTTGGAACGGTGATCACTGACAATCAACGCATTGGCGCGGGCCACGCCAGCCAGATGACCATATTTAGCCACCAGCGGCTGCAACACCGGCACCAGTTCCTGCGCACGGGCATGCTCAATATTGATAACTCTGGTGATCAGTTGCCCTGATGGGATGTCATCAGATTCCGGCAATGACGATCCTTGCTGTTTTGAATCAACCTGCTGCAGAATCTTTACGGCTTCTTCGCCGGGAATGGCGACATAGCCATGTACGTTAAGCACAGCCAGAAAAAGATCGTAGATCTCTTCTTTGTTCATTGCGGTACTGGACAAGACTGTAACTTTGCCTGAAACGCGGGGGTCAATAACAAAGCTCCGCCCTGTGATATCAGCAACCTGGGTAACAAACGCCCGGATATCGGCATCCCGAAGATTGAGTTTCCAGGTGTTCTCCTGAGCCTGAACCGCTGTCACCAATGGCAAAAGCAGCACAAACAGAAGAGCATGTATTAGCGTTCGTTGACGAATGTCCATCCGGCGTTTAAGTCCCTTAAGCCATGTGATCACACCGGGAACTATAGCACCGGACTCAGGCAACCGCTGGCGCATATACAAACTAAAACCCCGCACCGGTTTCCCGGTGCGGGGTTTTGGGGTAGATCAGGCCCGGTTTCAGTAACCGGGTGGGATCAGGCCGGCATTACATCATGCCGCCCATGCCTCCCATTCCGCCCATGCCACCCATATCGGGCATACCGGCGCCGGCGCCTTCTTCTTCCGGCTCGTCTGCAACCATCGCCTCGGTGGTGATGATCAGAGACGCTACGGAAGCCGCGGCCTGCAGCGCGGAACGGGTCACCTTGGCCGGGTCCAGAATACCCATTTCCAGCATGTCGCCATACTCTTCGGTGGTCGCGTTGTAACCGAAGGAACCTTCGCCTTCACGCACCTTGGCAACAACCACAGAAGACTCGCCACCAGCGTTGAATACGATCTGACGCAGCGGTGCTTCCATCGCACGACGCAGGATGTTCACGCCGGCTTTCTGCTCTTCGTTGATGGCATCTACGTTCTGAAGAGCCGCGATAGCGCGGATCAGGGTAACGCCACCACCGGCCACAATGCCTTCTTCAACCGCAGCGCGGGTGGAGTGCAGTGCGTCTTCAACGCGGGCCTTCTTCTCTTTCATTTCCACTTCAGAGCCAGCACCGACCTTGATTACCGCAACACCGCCAGCCAGCTTGGCTACGCGCTCTTGCAGTTTCTCTTTGTCGTAATCAGAGGTGCTGTCTTCGATCTGCTTGCGGATCTGCTCAACGCGGGCTTCGATATCCGCTTCAGCACCGGCACCGCCGATGATGGTGGTGTTTTCCTTGGTGACGTTTACACGCTTGGCCGTACCCAGGTCGTCCAGAGTGGTGTTCTCCAGAGTCAGGCCGACTTCCTCGGAAATCACAGTACCACCGGTCAGAATGGCGATGTCCTGAAGCATTTCCTTACGACGGTCACCAAAGCCTGGTGCCTTAACTGCGTTCACCTTCACGATGCCACGCATGTTATTCACAACCAGAGTGGCCAGCGCTTCGCCTTCAATGTCTTCAGCGATGATCTGCAGCGGCTTGCCAGCTTTCGCAACGGATTCCAGAATCGGAAGCAGCTCGCGAATGTTGGAGATCTTCTTGTCGACCAGCAGGATGAACGGGTCGTCCAGCTCGGCAGACATGTTGTCCTGGTTGTTGATGAAGTACGGGCTCAGGAAGCCGCGGTCGAACTGCATGCCTTCAACCACGTCCAGCTCGTCTTCCAGGCTGCGACCTTCCTCAACGGTAATAACACCTTCCTGACCCACACGCTCCATGGCGTCTGCAATCAGTTTACCGATGGTTTCGTCGCCATTGGCAGAGATGGTGCCAACCTGGGCGATGTTACGGCTATCGTTGCACGGCGTTGCCATATCACGGATCGCCTGGACTGCCACGGCAGTACCTTTATCGATGCCGCGCTTCAGATCCATCGGGTTCATACCGGCGGTAACCGCCTTGATGCCCTCGTTAACGATGGACTGGGCCAGAACGGTTGCAGTAGTGGTGCCGTCACCAGCGGTTTCGTTGGCCTGGGAAGCAACTTCCTTGACCATCTGCGCGCCCATGTTCTCGAACTTGTCTTTCAGTTCGATTTCTTTCGCCACGGAAACGCCGTCTTTGGTTACGGTCGGAGCGCCGAAAGACTTCTCCAGAACCACGTTACGGCCTTTCGGGCCAAGCGTAACCTTGACTGCATCCGCCAGTACGTTGACACCTGCGACCATGCGCTTACGCGCGCTATCACCGAATTTAACGTCTTTTGCTGCCATGTTTCTCTATTCCTGTTCTTTAAACCGAAGTTGAATCAACCGGATTAATGAGCGTTGGTACCTGTCGCTTTCGCGATCACTCAAGCACGCCGTAGATTTCGTTCTCGCTCATGATGAGCAGCTCTTCACCGTCAACTTTCACGGTATTACCGGCAAACTGGCCGAAGACTACAGTGTCTCCAACCTTGACCGCCAATGCGCGGGTCTCGCCATTGTCCAGAACGCGGCCATTGCCCACGGCAATTACTTCACCCTGAGACGGCTTCTCTTTTGCATTACCCGGCAGCACGATGCCACCCGCAGTTTTCTCTTCTTCTTCCTTACGGCGTACAACGACACGATCGTGTAGCGGACGAATCTTCATTGCTCGGCTTCTCCAATAGTCAGATTAATGTGGCAATGACATTTGCGTGTTAAAGCGCCGGGACGGTAATAGACCGCTCCGGCAGGGTGCCCGGGTTGGCAAGCAACTGATTGTCAGTGCTTTTCATCCCGTAGCGAATCTTGTGCAACTTAAATGGGGTTGGGGCCGGGCTTTTCAATACCGGGATGTAAAATTTTTTTACTTTTTTTCGATCCTGTCGCGGTCATTTTCGGTTTCATCTTCATACTCACCTTCGATGATGTCACCGTTGGCATCGCGATCGAACGGGCTCTGGCCGCCAAACGGTCCCTGGCGGAAAGAACCGGCCTGGAAACGAAAGCTCTGGCCACGGCCCGCGATGGTCATACGCTTCAAAGCCTGGGCCGCCAGCCAGTGACGGGTCCCCGGAATCAGGCATAGGAAACCGAACGTGTCGGTAATAAAACCGGGGGTGAGCAACATGGCACCGCCCACCGCAAGAATCAGCCCTTCGGCGACCTCTTTGGCCGGTAGCTCACCACTGTTTAACCGTTCGTTGGCGCGTAGCAAGGTTGCCAGGCCCTGCTGACGCAACAGCCAGGCGCCGACAACGGCGGTCAGAAGCACCAGCCCGATGGTGTTCAGGACACCGATCACGCTGCCAACCTGAATCAGCACCGCCAGCTCGGCAACGGGCATGATAATGAAAAGGAAAAGAAATACGGGCAAGATGCCTCCTGTAACTCACTCGGACACGTAGAAATAAAACTACCTGATAACTTGGTTAGGGCAAACCATAAAAGTTCAAGGAAGGCACAAACGAATAACACACAGGTAATAAATGAATACGTTAGATCAGGAACCCTCCCGGGAACAGAAAATATGGCAGGTAGTGGCGGCTATTCCGGAAGGAAACGTGGCCAGCTACGGCCAGGTCGCTGACATGGCCGGCCTTGGCCGACAAGCGCGTTTTGTGGGTCGGGCCCTGGGCTGGCTACCCGCGGGACACAGCATTCCCTGGCATCGGGTGCTTCGCAGCAATGGCCAGATTGCGTTCCCCGAAGGAACGGAAATGCGTCAGCTGCAAACCGAAAAGCTAAGGCTGGAAGGCGTAGATGTCTGTAACGGGAGGGTAAAAATGAAAGCGTTTCAGTGGCAGCCCTGAGCGGGCGCCCAGAGCTGCACTGATACTGTCAGTCAATCAGATCACACTGCCTTGGCAGCAATGATCTTGTCATGCCACTCGACCGGGCCGGTCTGGTGCACGGAGCTGCCGCGGGAATCCACGGCTACGGTCACCGGCATGTCTTCCACCTCGAATTCGTAGATGGCTTCCATACCCAGCTCTTCGAAGGCCACGACTTTCGCGTCCTTGATGGCTTTGGAGACGAGATAGGCAGCGCCGCCCACGGCCATCAGGTACACCGCACCGAATTCCCTGATGGAATCGATGGCCACCTGGCCACGCTCGGCTTTGCCGATCATGCCGGTCAGGCCGGTTTTCTCGAGCATGGTGTGGGTGAACTTGTCCATGCGCGTGGCGGTGGTGGGGCCAGCCGGACCAACTACTTCTTCACGCACCGGATCCACCGGGCCCACGTAATAAATGAAGCGACCGGTCAGATCCACTGGCAGTTCTTCACCGTTCTGGATCATGTCGACCATTTTCTTGTGAGCCGCGTCGCGGCCAGTCAGCATCTTGCCGGACAGCAGAACGGTTTCACCCGGCTGCCAGTCTTTTACATCTTCCGGGGTGACGGTATCCAGGTTCACGCGGCGCACGTTCTCGCCCACTTCCCAGGTGATTTCCGGCCAGTCTTCCAGACTCGGCGGGGTTTGCAGGGACGGGCCAGTGCCATCCAGCGTGAAGTGCGCGTGGCGCGTGGCGGCACAGTTCGGGATGATGGCGACCGGCTTGTTGGCGGCGTGAGTCGGGTAATCTTTTACCTTCACATCCAGAACAGTGGTCAGACCACCCAGGCCCTGGGCGCCGATGCCCAGCTCGTTGACCTTCTCGAACAGCTCCAGGCGCAGCTCTTCGGCACGGTTGGAAGCGCCACGCTCCTGCAGATCGTGAATATCAATCGGGTCCAGCAGGGATTCTTTTGCCAGTTCCATTGCCTTCTCGGCAGTACCACCAATACCGATACCCAGCATGCCCGGCGGACACCAGCCGGCACCCATCTGGGGTACCATTTTCAGTACCCACTCAACCACATCGTCAGACGGGTTCAGCATGGCGAACTTGGACTTGGCTTCAGAGCCGCCGCCCTTGGCTGCCACGTGCACTTCTACCGTGTTACCCGGCACCATCTTGTAGTGAATGATGGCCGGCGTGTTGTCCTTGGTGTTCTGACGCTTGCCGTCCGGATCCGACAGTACCGATGCACGCAGAACGTTGTCCGGATGGGTGTAGGCCCGACGAACGCCTTCGTTGATCACATCATCCAGCGCCTGATCGCATTCGAATTTCACATCCATACCGATGTTCACAAAGACAGTCACGATGCCGGTGTCCTGACAGATCGGGCGATGGCCTTCTGCGCACATGCGGGAGTTGATCAGAATCTGGGCCATGGCGTCTTTCGCCGCCTGGGATTCTTCCCGCTGGTAGGCTTCGTACACACCCTGAATGAAATCTTTCGGGTGATAATAAGAGATGAACTGGAGCGCATCGGCTACGCTTTCGATCAGGTCGTCCTGGCGGATAACGGTGGTCATAGTCGCCTCATCAGCTTTCTGATTATGGGAAGTCCCGGAACCGAAGGCGGTCCCGGCCCTGAATAAAGAAGCGAGAGTTTACCAGAAATTCCGACAAACGCGTGATGCGACAGAAGGCGAACCGGCAAAGCCAGCTCTTGCCTCAGTTCACCGGCTCGTTTGCGGATTTCTCATCAAGATCCTGATCATCCTCTGCATCCACTTCGGCCTGGTCCACAATGCCTTTGGGAAGCTCTTTCTTCACCCGCACACCGAGCTCAACAAAGCGGTTAGCCTGTGAAATCAGGTTGCCCCGGCCGCGGGTGAGCGTGTTCATGGCGTTATCGTAGGTGCCCTGAGCGGTGTGCAGCTGGGTACCAAGGCGCTCCATGGCTTCCACAAACACCCGCAGCTTGTCGTACACGGCCCCTGCCCTGTCGGCAATTCGCCGGGCGTTCTGGCTCTGGCGCTCATAGCGCCAGATGTTTTCGATGGTGCGTAGCGTGGCAAGCAAAGTGGTCGGCGTGACCACGATGATCTTGCGCTCAAAGGCTTCCGCAAACAGATTTTCATCCTGCTGGAAGGCCGCCACAAACGCAGGCTCTATAGGCATGAACAGAAACACAAAATCCGGTGAATGCAGGCCATTGAGCTGGCTGTAATCCTTCTCGCTGAGGGCCCGGATATGATTTCGCACCGCTTCCACGTGCTGTTTCAGCGCTTCTTCCCGGGCGTCGTCTTCCTCGGCGGTCGCCCACTGCTGGTAGGCCGCCAGCGATACTTTGGAATCGACGACCAGGTTGCGCTGGTCGGGCAGATGCACGATGACATCCGGGCGCAACAGCTGGTTGTCGCTGTCCCGGTAACTGCCCTGGGTTTCGTACTCAATGCCTTTTCTCAGGCCGGAACGCTCCAGCACCCGTTCGAGAATCAGCTCACCCCAGTTGCCCTGAACTTTCTTGTCGCCTTTCAGAGCCTTGGTCAGATTGGCGGCTTCTTCGGTGATCTGTCGGTTCAGGTCCTGCAGGGATTTGATTTCACTGCGCAGCGCCTGACGGTCCCGGGTTTCGGTGGTGTAGACGTCTTCCACCCGCTTGCGGAAATCCTGCAACTGATCCCGGAACGGGTTAAGCAGCGAATCCAGGCTGGTTTTGGTCTGCTGGCTGAAGCGTTCGCTTTTCTGGTCGAAAATCCGGTTGGCCAGGTTTTCGAACTCCTGCTTGAGCGCGTCCCGGTTTTTCTCCAGTAATTCCAGTTTTTCAGCGGTGGACCGGCGCTCCTTGTCCAGCGTTACCTGTTGCTCCCGCAACTCCACTTGCAGCTGTCCACGTTCAGACGCGAGCTGGTCGGCTTTCTGGCGATGCTGCTGGGCATCTTCTTCCAGGCGAGTGATGCGCTGCTGCCGGGCGCTGAGATCTGAATCAGCCGCCGCCAGGCGATTCTCGAGGCTGGCCGCTTTCTGGCGCCAGCTTTCAATGCTCTCTTCCAACTGTCCGGCTCTGGATTTCTGCTCTGCAAGCAGGTGTTCGAAGTGCTCTGTTTGCTGATCGTGCAGCGCCTGGGCCTGCCACGCAGCCTGCAACTGCGTTTCAGTTTCTGCCAGCCTGGTCCGGAGCGCTTCGTGTTGCCGACGCTCTTTTCTCAGGCTCACCGTCAACAATACCAGGCCAGTCACCGCCGCCAGCCCAACCACCGCCAACGCTAAAAACCAGCCAGCCATTGCCCCCGGGTTTGCCATCATTGCCTGCTTCAATGCTTCTATCACTCGCCGAAGCTCCTCACGTTGATATTCTGTTATGGTTATATATTGCCTTAACCATCTGTAAACTCATAAGACCCTGGCCTTGTAGTATACTTATCGGCCGTTTTAACAACACACCGTCGGTTCACAACCGGGCAGCCAAATTCGTTCGGCCATCTCAGAGGATATCCATGGGGTACAGTTTGTCTCGCACCCGACCATTTCTGACCGTTTCCATCTCAATCCTGCTCGCTGTTGGCTTATCCGGTTGTACCGCAGACCGTTACTTCATGGTGGAGAAACAGGATGTGGGCGACATTGAAGAATCGGTCAAATCCCAGCGAGCCACGCTGGTCACCATAGAAGAGAATGCGGCCACCCGTCACGATGAGCTCCTGGACAAAAATCACGAGGCCACCCAGACCCTTCTCGAGGCTATTGCCACACAGGTAGAAAAACCAAGCTGCCCGCCACCGGAAGAAGCCACGGAATGCAAATCCAGCGAGGAAGACAAAGGCCGGGCGGACCGTCTGAAAGGCAAGGTTGTTGTCGGCGAAGTGGAAAAATTCTACCTGGCGGGCCCGGGCCTGATCTATGACGCACGCATTGACAGCGGTGCCGAAACCTCCTCTATTTATGCAAAGAACATTCAACGTTTTGAGCGCGACGGCAATAACTGGGTTCGGTTTGACGTCCCGGAACCCGGTGAAGACGGTGAAGATAATGAGCCCTGGGTCACCATGGAAAAAGAGATCTCCCGTCAGGTGCGTATTATCCAGGCCAGCTCGGAAGATTCCGAGCGCCGTGCCGTGGTGGAACTGCAGTTTGCCATCGGGAGTCATCAGCAGGTTGCCGAGTTCACGCTGGCCGATCGGGAAAACCTGAGCTACGACGTACTCATCGGCCGCAACATTCTGCGTGATGTCATGCTGATAGACGTCGGCAAAGAGTTCGCTACCGAACTGCCCTCTTCTTATCGGGACAAGGCCACCAACAAAGACGATGAGGCCGCCGAATGACGGCGCAATCAAAAGCCCCCTTCTACATTTTTGTACTCCTTCTGATTGCTGCCGGTATCGCCACAGCGGTCTGGAGACACCTTGAACTGGGGGTACCCTGGAAGACCGGGGAGCAGCAACCGGTCTGGATGATTGAGGCCCGGGTTGACTTCGAAGGACTGGGCGAGGCGGCAAAAATAAATCTGCACATTCCGGAGAGCCCCCCGGGCTTCCGCATTTTAACCGAGCAGGCGGCCTCTCCGGGTTATGGCTTTGCCATTCTGGAAGAATCAGGTAGCCGACGGGCGGAATGGACCAAACGCGACGTTTCCGGAACCCAGACCCTTTATTTCAAGGCCCAGTTCGTACCGGAAGAGCCATCCACAGAGCCTGAGTCTTCCGAGCAACCCGACCCCCGGAACGAATTCTGGGAAGAGCCTCAGTCTACCGCCGTGCGCGAGTTACTCGATAAAGCCAGAGAACGCTCGAGCAGTCCCGAAAGCCTCACCCGGGAACTGATCCGCCTGGTGCAACCGGATGCCAGCACCCAGAACACCACCCTGCTGGTCTCCGAGGACAACCACGTAAAGCTGCTGGACAGAATGCTGAACTACGCCGGCATTGCCGCGCGCACAGCTGACGGCCTGCATCTGGAGGATGCCAGGCGCCGGCAACAGCTGGTTCCGTTTCTTCAGATCCACAATGGAGATCGCTGGCTGACGTTCGATCCGCGCACCGGCGAGCAGGGTGTGCCCGAGAATCTTCTGTTGTGGCGCCAAGGCTCCGAGTCCCTGCTGGATGTAGTGGGCGGTGACGACTCAGAAGTCAGTTTCTCCATGCTCCGGCAGACATTACCGGCATTGCAGCTGGCAACCATGGAATCCAACAAGAACGGATTCAGTGTGCTCGGTTTCCATCAGTTGCCTATTGAAGAACAAGGCATGTTCCGCATGCTTCTGCTTCTGCCTCTGGGTGCCCTGATTGTTGCATTCATGCGCATTGTCATTGGCATACGCACTTCCGGCACCTTCATGCCGGTGCTGATCGCCATTGCCTTTGTTCAGACTACGCTGGTACCCGGCCTGATCGCTTTCCTCTCCGTTATTGCTATCGGGCTGCTGTTACGGGGTTACCTTTCAAGCCTCAACCTGTTGCTGGTATCAAGGATCTCCGCACTGATCATACTGGTAATTTTCATCACTGCGGGGCTGAGCATTATCGGCTACCAGATGGGCTTCAACACCGGCATGACCGTCACATTCTTCCCCATGGTTATCCTTGCGTGGACCATTGAACGCATGTCGATTCTCTGGGAGGAAGAAGGCGCCAGAGAGGTGTTTACACAGGGCACCGGCAGTCTGGTAGTTGCCATATTCGCCTACCTGGCGATGGATGCACCTATGGCCCGCCACCTCACCTTCAACTTCCCGGAGCTGCACTTGGTGGTGCTGGGACTGATTTTGCTGATGGGCCAATACACCGGCTACAAGCTTAGCGAGCTGCGCCGATTCAACCCGATGAAGGCATACGACTGACATGGGCTGGATCTCACCCCGCAGACTGACAAAGCTCGGAATGCTCAACATGAACCGGCGCAATGTAGACTACATCAGCCGGTACAATGAGCGCACATCGTATCCTCTGGTAGACAACAAGCTGAAAACCAAACTGGCAGTCAGCGAATACGATGTAAAAACACCGAAACTGCTTCAGGTTGTTCGCCAGCAACACGAGATCTCTCACTTCCGGGAGATGGCGGAAGACCTGGAAGGCTTTGCCATAAAACCGGCAAAGGGCTCCGGCGGCAAAGGCATAACCGTTGTTACCGGCCGCGAAGGCAATGAATACATCAAGGCATCCGGTGCACGAGTGTCTGTTTCGGTACTGGAGCGGCATCTGACCAACATCCTGGCCGGCCTCTACTCACTGGCTGGCACGCCCGATGTCGCCATCGTAGAAAGCCTGGTTCAATGTTCCCCCACCCTGGCAAAGTATTCTTTCGAGGGCGTTCCGGATATCCGCATTGTGGTGTTCCGGGGCTATCCGGTGATGGCCATGCTTCGGCTGGCAACCAGGGCCTCCGATGGCAAAGCCAACCTGCATCAGGGTGCGATTGGTGTCGGCCTGAATATCGGAACCGGACAAGGCCTGAATGCGGTTCAGTTCAACCGCCCGGTAACGCTTCACCCGGATACTGGCCTGGCTCTCGAAAATATTCGCATTGAAAACTGGCAAACCATGCTGGAAATGGCTTCCCGGTGCTACGAGGCTACCGGCCTCGGCTACATGGGTGTAGACCTTGTGGTAGACGCTAACGAGGGGCCATTACTGCTGGAGCTGAATGCCCGGCCGGGCCTGGCCATCCAGATGGCAAACGGTCGCGGCCTGTTGCCTCGCCTGAAAGACATTGAAGCCTTGAAGCTCCCACATTTCAGCCCGGCCGAACGGGTTGAATATGCCATGAAGACTTTCGGCAAGCTTTGAATACCTTTACTGCATAAAAAAACCGGGGCCGAAGCCCCGGTTTTTTTCATATCGCCTGTCAGATCAGACCAATTCGCCTCGTTGTACCAACAACTTGCGTTCATTGGAGAGACCTTTGAGCAAGCCCCACGTCATGATCAACAGGATCACCGTAAAGGGCAGGCCAGCACTGATGGCAACCGCCTGGATTGCACCCAAGGCGTCATCACCACCACCGAAAATCAACGCAGCGGCAATGGCACTTTCCGCCACTACCCAGAACACGCGCTGGGCTGTCGGCGCATCAGTCTTGCCACCGGCGGTAATGCTGTCAACAACCAGCGAGCCAGAGTCTGAGGAGGTCACGAAGAACACCAACACCAGAACAATACCGACAAAGGAAATAATTCCTGTCAGCGGCAGTTGTTCAAACATCTGGAAAGTGGCCAGGGGAACGTCCGTCAGACCCTCTTTACCCAGAGCACCAACACCCTGCTGAACCTGCTCAAGAGCTGCACCACCGAAACCACTCATCCATACAGAAGTAATGAGAGTCGGAATAATCAGTACCGCAGTGACGAATTCACGCACTGTGCGACCCTTGGACACACGGGCAATAAACATACCCACGAACGGTGACCAGGAAATCCACCACGCCCAGTAGAAGACTGTCCAGCCCTGGAACCAGGCTTCATCTTCACGGCCAAACGGGTTACTCAGCGGCGCAAAGTTGGTGACGTAAGAGGAAGAGGTAACCCAGAGGGTTTCCAGAATCGTCATGGTCGGGCCGGCGAAGACAATAAACGCCAGAAGCACGCCAGCGGTAATCATGTTGATGTTACTCAAAAACTTCACACCGCCGTCCAGGCCGCGAAGTACGGATACCAGCGCTACCGCAGTAACCCCGACGATAATGCCCATCTGGATGTTGGTTCCGGAACCGATACCAAACAGATAATCCAGGCCTGAAGCCGCCTGCTGGGCACCAAAACCGAGAGATGTGGCGAGGCCGAAGATGGTTGCAACCACTGCCAGCACATCAATGATGTGGCCCGGCCAACCCCATACCTTGTCCTTCAGCAAAGGGAAAAACGCAGAACGAATAGTCAGAGGCATATTCTTGTTGAACGCGAAGAAAGCCAGTGACAGGGCAACTATCGCATAGATAGCCCAGGGATGAAGACCCCAGTGGTACATGGTTGCGCCCATGGCAAGATCACGGGCTTCCGGCGTATTTGCCGCAACATTGAAGGGTGTTTCATACCAGCCGGTGTAGTAGGCTACCGGCTCTGCCACGGCCCAGAACATCAAGCCAATGCCCATGCCGGCAGCGAACAACATAGCGAACCATGAAAGCCTGGAGAACTCCGGCTTCACATCTTGTCCACCCAGACGAATCTTGCCCATAGGCATGAAAATCAGGGCAAGACTGACAACCACAAAAATGTTCGCACTGAGCAGGAAGAACCAGTCAAAACTGGCAATAATGTCCCACTTTGCACCATCCAGAAGTTCTTTGGACTGTGCCGGGAAAATCAGGGTGCCGATAACAAACAACACCACGATAATAGCGGTAACCGGGAAAACCCAGTTATGGAGATCCAGGCCCAAAGGATTAACATTATCCTGGCCTGCGACGTAATCCGTCTGATATTCGTCTTTCACTACCTCGCCCACGTTTGGAGCCTCCTGGTTCTGGTGTGATTTTTTTGCTGAATAGCCGAATACGGGTTCGGATTTTCTGTCGTAAGAACGGAATTCAAACGTTACAAACGCGTTATGCTATAGCTTTGAACCCAAAACATCAAAGCTGTAAAAGCTCTCATTCACAATACTGAGCTTAGCCAATATCCGCCAAAAGCAAAGGAGCACCCATGGCGAAAACCACAACATTCCCGCTGCGATACGCGGTCTACGCTTTCAGTATTGCGGGCCTTGTGATTTCACTGCCGATTACTCTCTGGGCACAATCCGGTTATTTTATTCCCCTGATTTTTGCAGCACTGACAGCACTCGGCACCCGTGACCTCCTTCAGCGCCGGCACACAATCAGCCGGAACTATCCGATCATGGCGAATTTTCGCTATTTGTTTGAAGCAGTTGGCCCCGAAATCCGGCAGTATTTTATTCAGTCAGATACCGAAGAGCGCCCGTTCTCCCGGGAGCAACGGGCGATCGTTTACCAGCGGGCAAAAGATGTGCTCGACAAGCGCCCCTTCGGTTCTCAGCTGCAGATGTACGAAGAAGGCTTCGAATGGATCAACCATTCCATGATCCCGACCAGAATTGCCGATAGCGACTTCCGCATTGTCATCGGCAAAAACTGCGAAAAGCCTTATAGCGCCAGCGTGTTCAACATCTCCGCCATGAGTTTCGGCTCACTTTCGGCCAACGCTATCCTCAGCCTGAACGCAGGTGCCCGTAAGGGAGGTTTCTATCACGACACCGGCGAAGGATCCATTTCCCGGTATCATCGCCAGCCCGGTGGTGATCTGGTGTGGGAAATTGGTTCCGGCTATTTCGGTTGCCGGAACCCGGACGGCTCATTCAGCCCGGAAAGGTTCCGGGAGAACGCCACGCTGGATCAGGTGAAAATGATTGAGGTCAAGCTGTCTCAGGGGGCAAAGCCGGGCCATGGCGGCATTCTCCCGGGCGAAAAAGTGACCGAAGAGATTGCCGAAGCAAGGGGCGTACAGCCCGGAGAAGATTGCATCTCGCCTGCCAGCCACTCCGCCTTCTCCACCCCGGTTGAGCTGATGGAATTCATGGACCAGTTGCGAGAGCTCTCCGGCGGCAAACCAGTGGGATTCAAACTCGCCATTGGCCATCCCTGGGAGTGGTTTGCCATTGTCAAAGCCATGCTGAAAACCGGTAAAAATCCGGACTTCATCGTGGTAGACGGCGGTGAAGGTGGTACCGGCGCAGCACCACTGGAGTTCATCAACCGGATTGGCACACCAATGAACGAAGCATTGTTGCTGGTCCACAACACGCTGGTAGGTACCCACTTACGTGAAGACATTGCCATAGGCGCAGCCGGCAAGATCACCTCTGCCTTCAACATCGCCCACACCATGGCGCTCGGGGCCGACTGGTGCAACTCTGCCCGCGGCTATATGTTTTCACTGGGCTGCATTCAGGCACTGAACTGCCACACGGGCCGCTGTCCCAGTGGTGTTGCCACTCAGGACCCTCGCCGGGGCAACAAGCTGGACGTTCCGCTCAAGAGCGAACGGGTCTATAACTTCCACAGGAAAACTCTGGACGCTCTCCAGAACCTGCTGGAGGCATCCGGCCTTAACCACCCCTCGGAACTCGGGCCGGAAAACATCATCCGCCGGGTCTCGAAAACCGAAGTACATAGCTATCTGGACCTGTTTCCATTTCTGGAACCCGGCGCCCTGCTGGAGGGCCAGACCGGCCTGGCTATCTTCGACAGATACTGGGCAGAAGCGGACCCATACAGCTTTGGTGCGCCGGCCTCCATACTGAGGTTACGGGAAACCAAACTCCGCTGATTAAACCGCAAAAATCACCGGCGCCCTGTTTATTTTTCCCGGGGCCTGGTGTAGACTTCGCTCCCGCTAAGCCACTGAGATGAACCCTTTTTCTCAAGGCTAGCTGTTAACGGGGCGTAGCGCAGCTTGGTAGCGCACTTGCATGGGGTGCAAGGGGTCGCAGGTTCAAATCCTGCCGTCCCGACCAATTAGATTAACGACTCAGGCCAACTCTTCGGAGTTGGCCTTTTTCGTTTTACAAGCGAAGAGGCTATGACACAGTCCGAGATCGTCAGTAACTGAGCTCAGTTCCAGCCCTGCTTTTTGAATGCATTCCATCAACTTTTCGGCACTCATACATTCCTTATTGAGGCCCCTCAGTCGTGGTCACTGACGATGACCCGGCACACCTCTTCAACGGCTTCATCGCCATAGCTCTGGCCGTAATGCTTACCGAACCCGAGTTCGTACAAGCGAACGTGGCGCTCCGGGTTCACCCCAATATTTTCCAGACAGGCATGAGCGCAATGCAGAGGGCAGCCATCTATAACGGTGATGGGGCGGCCGGATCGGGCGGTCTTGACCAGGGCCTGCACCTGTCCACCCACCCCGGAAATACAGGACATTTCGAATACACCGTCATGATCCAGGCGCACCGCAGCGTTGTTGGCCAACTGGGCAACGTCAGAGCAGCCTGAGCAGGCATAGATCAGTGGTCGCTGCTTCCTCGGTTTCATGCTTCTCCTCCCGGTGCGCCTCCATCATCGTTCATGGACTTCTTGAAGCCACGGATGGCACCACCCAGATCCGTGCCGATACCCCGCAGCTTCTTGGTGCCGCACAACAGGATGACAATGGCGAGCACAATTACGAGCTGCCAGATGCTGATACCGCCGATACCCATGAGGAATCCTCGCTTGAATATTTCAGATGGGATTCAGTGTACGCCGGTGCCTGCAGAATCAGGAATTGCTCCTTAGGGGTAACCCCTTTCAGGAATTCGGGAACGACGCTCCAGAGGGGCGATCTCAGGTTCGAAAGCGGTAACTTTGCATTCTTGACGATCATCAAGACTACGCGCCTTAATTTAGCCTTACAGTAGGCCGCTCTACTCTCTCTTCTAACACTATAAAAATATGCGAAATTTCTTTGGAGAAGCTGGCATGCGGCCACGGGCACTTATATCCCATACTATTCAAATCATTCTGCGCTCCCTCGGAGTGCGCAAACTCGACCACCAGTTTCTGCTTTCCTACGTACTGATCTTTCTTTGCGCCCTGGGTTCAGCCTCCTTCCTCTATTTCAGCACCGATCCGGGCGAAGCCAAATCCCTGAACGTGGCGGGGGCACAACGTATGCTCAGCCAACGGGTCGCCAAGGAAGTCCAGATGGTGGCCGCAGGTGTGGAAGAGAGTTCCCAGGCTCAACAAACCATCGATCAATGGGAGCGCGCCCACGGCTGGCTGCTGGATGGCAGTGAAGAGGCTGGAGTCCCGGCCGTAACGGACCCGGCCATTCGTGCCCAGCTGGAACATGTACTGACACTCTGGCAGGACTACCGGCCGGCATTGGTCGAATACATGGAGGCGCCCGACACACAAACCCTTGAACAGCTGCATGAGATGTCGCCAAGGGTTCTGGCGGAGATGAATGAAGCGGTCGGCATGATGTCCACCCTTGCCGACCGAAACACCCAGTTCAACCAGATCATGTCCATCTCCATGGTCCTGGCAATTCTGGTGCTGGTCATCCTCGGGCGTATGTTCGGTCTGACCTATCTGATGGACCAGATCCATATGTTGCAGGAACGCCTTCTTGACCTTGCCAAAGGGGATTTTCGTCAGACAATGACGCATGAGTTCAAGGACAACGAGATCGCGGAGATCGTCGAAGCCTATAACACCATGCGCCACCAGGTCGGAGAGCTGGTCGGGGGTGTTCGCGATGCCGCAAAGCAGATTGATGACAGCACGATCCATGCTGCTGACATCATTGAACAGGCGCGACAGGGCGTAGAACACCAGCGGTCTGATACAGATCAGGTGGCCACGGCAGTCAACGAGATGAGCGCCACGGTTCAGGAAGTCGCCCGAAACACCAGCGAAACTGCCGAGTCTACGGTTCGGGCCGACGAACAGGTAGAATCCGGACAGAAGACGGTCTCTGACGCCGCTCACATGGTACAGACCCTCTCCGGTCGCATGGGGGAGCTGGAGAAGCTCACCACACGCTTGCAGGACGAAAGCAAGGAGGTGGGAACCGTGCTCTCGGTGATCACCGACATCGCCGACCAGACCAACCTGCTGGCCCTGAATGCCGCTATCGAGGCAGCCAGGGCGGGCGAAGCGGGACGAGGGTTTGCGGTGGTTGCAGATGAGGTCCGGGGCCTCGCTCGACGCACCCAGGAATCCATCGGAAAGATCGGTGAGATTGTTGACCGCTTCCAGACCGGAACCGGTGAAGTTGCCACGGCCATGCTTAACGGTCGGAAAGAGGCCCATCGTAGTGCTGAGGCAATGAGTGAAGCCGAAGCCGTCCTGCGGGAGATTGCGGAAACAGTCACCACCATTCGCTCCATGGCTGACCAGATTGCCACGGCTACCGAGGAACAGGGCCAGGTGGCCGGAGAAATCGATCAACGCGTGGTCAAGATCGCCGAGGTGGCCGACCGCAATACTGAGGGAATGGCAGAAACGGTAACGGCCACCGGCGCTATACAGGAACAGGTCCGTCGTCTTACGGGCCTGGTCGAAAACTTGCGAGTTTAGGTTAAGGAGGCAACCATGAAACTCTACCTCAATGCCACTTCACCCTACGCCCGGGTTGCACGCATCGCTGCCATGGAAAAGGGCCTGGAATCACAGGTATCACTGGTAACGGTCGACCCCTGGAGCAACGACGACCAGCTGTTACGGGTCAATCCACTGGCCAAAGTTCCGGCTCTGGTCACAGACACAGGGCAATCCATCACTGAATCGCTTTTGATCCTGAGTTACCTGGATCAGCTGACAGAGCAGCCAGCGCTATTTCCAGGCTCCCGGTTGGCCGATGTTCTGCAACTGGCGGGCGTTGCCCAAGGGATTATTGATGCCAGCTTCACCACTGTTATCGCCCGAAAACACGAGGGAGAGGAGGCAGACAACACCGTGCTCGGCCAACGTCGTCTGGCCGCTATCAAACGCGGACTGTCCACGCTCGACAGGCTGGTGACAGAAGACAATCTTCCCGGGTTCAGTGCGGGCCACATTGTCGCCTGTGTCGCGCTTGAATATCTGGATTTCCGGCTGCCGGAAATCAACTGGAGGAAGACTCATTCAACGTTGAGTCATTGGGCAAACGAGACAACCATCCGGGCAAGTTTTGTCCGGACGGCATTTACCTGAACGTCAGGGGCCCGATGATTCGGGAACTCTCAGGTCAGTCGTTTACGGTTATCAAAAACAGATTTCAATTGTCCGGCGACAGACTGTCGGTTCAATAGCTTGACCCGATACATAGAGCTATCCGCCTTTTTCAGTAACTCGTCCGCGTTTACCCCGTTATCGGGGTAAACGCTCACCCCGATACTCATTTGTAGCGACACGATATGGTCGCCAATAACCATTGGCGCGGCGGTGGCTTCCCGTATCTTGTCGGCGACGGCATAAGCGTGATCAGGCTGCGCTATTTCGGCCAGCAACACGACAAACTCATCGCCACCATAGCGACACACTGTATCCGCCTCCCGGACCGATGCCTTCAATTTCTCCGCCACAGTAGCCAGGATGGTATCGCCGGCATCGTGGCCGAGAAGATCATTGATGGCTTTGAAATCATCCAGATCAATGAACAAAAGACCCATCTGATTATCATGCCGACGCGCCACCGCCAATGATTGCTCAAATCGTTCAAAGAAGGCATTTCGGTTGTGCAGGCCCGTAAGCGCATCATGCTGAGCCAGGTGTTCCATCCGTGCCGTAGTTTCCCGGGAAAAGCGGACATCATGAAACACGATCACCGCTCCGACAACCACGCCGTCACGATTATGGATAGGGGCCGCTGAGTCTTCAATGGCCACCTCCGTACCGTCCTTGGCTACCAGGAGCGCATTCGCTTCCAGAGCGACAATGCTATCGGACTGAATGGCCCGTTGAGCCGGGTCATCCGTTGGCTTGTGGGTGGTTGCATCCATCACTTTAAAGATATCGCTCAGCGGGCTCCCGATGGCTTCATCGCGACCGTAGCCGGTCAGAGTTTCAGCCACCACATTCATGTAGGAAACCCGGCCATTCATATCGATGCTCAGCACTGCGTCGCCTATAGACTCCAGCGTCACCCGTGCCCGCTCTTTTTCGTCGAACAACTGCTCCTCTGCTCTTTTCCTGGCTCGCTCATGGGCTTTGTAGGTGCTGATATCCTCTACTGCATGGACATAACCCTGCTCAGGGGCATTGTCACTCAGCAAGGCGGCATTGTGGCGAGTCCAGATTGTGTTTCCCTTTGGCCCCTTAACGCGGGCCTCGAACAGAAAGGGCTTGCGTTCCAGTACCGCTTCATCCCAGTGTCGAATGGCTCCTGCCTGATCCTCCGGGTGAAGGGCCGAACTCCAATGCGAGCCCACCAGCTCATCACCACTCCTGCCACAAAGCTTCTGGTAAGCTGCATTGCTGTAGAGACAGATGCCATCTTTGTCGGTTACCAGAATCCCCAATGGCAGTACGTCACTCAGCGGCCCTCCCTTGCCCGAACCCACATCAGATTGTGAGTCTGCCGCCGACGGGAAGATGTCCCGATATCGCAGCATGCCTTCACTCCCTGTTTTGAATAACGACTTCAACACGACGGTTCTGCTGGCGCCCTGTGGCGGTATCATTGCTGGCGACCGGACGTTCAAATCCGTAACCAGACACCGACAGCCTGCGGTTGTCGATACCATAGTTAGTCAGGTACTGGCGGACCGATTCTGCCCGTTGCCGTGACAGTTTCTGGTTGAGTATAGCACCGCCTACGTTGTCGGTATGACCTTCAATCAACACCTGCCGCTCCGGATACTGGTCGAGAAAATTCACCAGCTTTTCGAGATTTTCATTCGTGCCGCCCTGTATTTCAGCGCTACCGGTGGCAAACAGCACATCACCCAGCGTCAACACCAGCCCCCGTTCGGTTGCTTCCGCTTCAAGCATGTCGATTTGCCGTTTCAGCTCTTCAGCTTCCCGGGCCGACATGGCTGCAGCGGCCTCCTGTGAACTGCGTGCTCGCTCTGCTTCGGCCTGCGCCCGATTTGCCTCGCGGGTCCGGGCAGCCAGCCTGGCCTCTTCGCGATCTTCGCCCAACAATTCCCGTTCCGCTTCCAGTGAACGGAGTTCACCTTTGGCGCGGGCGATTTCAATCATACGGTCAGCCATGTATATCCGGTGTGCCGCCAACGCCTCCTCGTCGCTTCCCACTGGCTGTTCAGCAAGCTCGACAGCGGCTTCCGCATCGCGCAGCTCAACACGGGCGTGAGTGCTTATGTCCGGGTTTCGTTGCAGTTCCGTCAAGTCGGCACGAACATCCTCCGAGCCCTCTGGGCTGGTCGGTGACATAGCGCAACCGGCCAGGAATGCCGAGGAGAGCACGAGGGCAACACCCGCTTTTTTTCCGGGAACAGCTTTCAAAAGCAATTGAATATTCATTGCGTGTCTCCCTGGCGGCGCATTTCTTCATCCAGCGCCTCGGCACTGCGACGCATTTCCTTGTTGATCGCTGCGGCCTTGGCCGCTTCCGTTCTGGCTGTTGCCAATTCCGCGGCAACTCGGGCCTGCCTGGCAAGACGGTCTGCTCTGGTCATATCTTTGACCGCTACCGCTTCATTGGCCGCTTTAAGATGCCGGGCAGCTTCCTCAATCTCAGCCGGGGCATAGCGCCTGGCTTCTGCCTGTTCGGCACTGGCGATGGCGGCGCTGGCGGCGTTCAGTGATTCCGTGGGGGGCATCGGTGCGGCCGCACACGCAACCAGTGTCGCCGCTACCAACATAAGTATGGTGAAAAGACCAAGGCGCTCAACAACCCGCCGGGTGGTGGAGGTATTCATAAACTGGCTCCTTGTAAAATGGCTCTACCCGGGGCCTTTAATGACGCCGGACATTGCTTTTCCTGCCGGGCAAACAATTCGCCCTATCACTGATACTAAAGTGGCAAACCGAAGAGCGTCCGTACGCTAGCGCACACAAATAGCTGTCTTTTTCAGAAACAAAAAAGGCCAGCCCCGAACGGAGCTGGCCTTTGTGTTTCTGCCCGGGGCTGGCCCGGTTTATCAGTGGTTATTCGGCGGAAGCAATCAGGCTTGCGTTACCGCCGGCTGCAGTGGTGTCGATGCACAGATGCCGCTCGATGACATAGCGTTGATCAAGCTTGTGCTCGGTGATCAGCGGCAACAGTGCCCCATCACGCTTGCTCATGGCAGCCCGATACTGCTTGAGCAGCGATTTTTCGGCAACGCTGACAGCAGCACCAAAACCTTCCAGAACACTCAGGGCATCCGGGTCCAGAACACCATCTGTCGCCGTCACCGGCAAACCGGCTTTGATCGCATCCGCCATGGCCTGTTCGGCTCCGGGCGCAATGACCACCACCTGGTTGCCCTGAGACAGCGCAACACCGGCCTGCTCTGCCGCAGATTCCGCATCCGGGCCGAGGCACAGGACCACGCCGCGAGCATGGCAGGACAGATGGTTCTGTTCGCCAGTGGGTCCGGGCATTTCCTCATAGCCTTCATCCAGCGGCGCCGGAACCTCCCCGAAGTAGGGCTTGAGCGACGCCTGGCGGTCTTCCGGTTCCGGAAGCTCAATCTTTGCTACATCGTCAATCAGCTTCTGCACCTCACCGGCAGAAACCACCTTATCGCTGGACTGAGAAGGTTTCTCGATTACGTCGCCTTTCATAAAGCGGCGAACATACTGTGGACCGCCGGCTTTCGGGCCAGTGCCCGAGAGCCCCTCGCCGCCAAACGGCTGGGAGCCAACGATAGCGCCAATCTGGTTACGGTTCACATAGGTGTTACCTACCTTGATACGACTGGCAATGTGCTCGATGCGGCGGTCGACCCGGCTGTGAATACCGAAGGTCAGTCCGTAACCTCTGGCATTCACGGCATCGATGACTTTATCGATGTCTTTGGCTTCAAAGGTCGCAATATGCAGTACCGGGCCGAAGATTTCCTCTTCCATCTCCTCGATGCCACTCACCTTCAGCGCCGCCGGGGAAACAAACAGGCCCTCGTCCGGCACGGGCAATTTCTTCAACAACTTACCCTGCTGCTCGAACTTGTCGCAATGATCGACAATCTTCTTGCGAGACTCTTCATCAATCACCGGGCCCACATCGGTAGACAGGTGCCAGGGATCGCCAATACCCAGCTCCTCCATGGCGCCATAGAGCATTTCCAGAAGATTATCGGCAATGTCTTTCTGAACATACAGCATGCGCAGAGCGGAACAACGCTGACCCGCACTCTGGAAAGATGATGCCAGAACATCTCTTACGACCTGCTCAGGCAACGCAGTGGAATCCACGATCATGGCGTTCAGGCCACCGGTTTCCGCCACCAGCGGTGCATCCGGTGCCATGTTCTCTGTCATGGCCTTGTCGATGATTTTGGCGGTATCGGTACCGCCGGTGAAGCACACACCGGTCACCCTCGAATCAGACGTCAGTGCGGAGCCCACGGTCGCGCCGTCACCCGGCAGCAACTGGATGGCTTCTTTCGGGATGCCGGCCTCATGCATCAGTTCAACGGCACGTGCGGCCAGCAGGGAGGTTTGTTCCGCCGGCTTGGCAACAACGGCATTACCCGCCGCCAGGTTCGCCAGAATCTGGCCGGTAAAGATGGCCAGCGGGAAGTTCCAGGGCGAAATACAACACATAACGCCGCGGGCTTCACCCTCGTCTTTATAACGAATGCCCTCGTTCGCGTAGAACATGGCGAAGTCCACCGCTTCGCGAACTTCTGCCACCGCATCAAGCAGGGATTTACCCGCTTCTCGGGTAGTCAGGGCGAACAGCTCATGCACATTGTCTTCGTACAGGTCGCCCACTTTGCGAATCATTTCGGCGCGTTTTTCCGCCGGCACCGCTGACCACTGCCTGAAACCTTCCTGGGCGGCATCCAGAGCCTTGTCGACATCCGCTTCGGACGCATGGGTGATATGCCCCACCACGTCTTCCGGACGGGCCGGGTTACGCACCTCTGCTGTTTCTCCTCCAGAGGCGGAACCAGCGAATACCGGACCAAACTGCCACTGGTGGTGCTTGTAACGGCCACGGCCTTCATCAAGCTCTGCAACCGTCACCGGATCGGTCAGATCCCAGCCTTTCGAGTTGCGGCGCTGATCGCCAAAGATCTTCGGCGGCGGCACAATGGCCTTGCTGGAAAGATCATGCCCCAACTCGTTGACGACATCGATCGGATCCCGGGCAATTTCTTCCGGGGTAATGCTGGTATCGACAATCTGGTTCACGAACGAGCTGTTGGCACCATTCTCCAGCAGACGGCGTACCAGATAAGCCAGCAGGTCCTTGTGCGGCCCGACAGGCGCGTAAATCCGGCATGGCACGCCGCTGTCTTCAATCACCTGGTCATGCAGGGATTCGCCCATGCCATGCAGACGCTGGAATTCAAATTTGGAGCGGTCCATATCACCAGCCAGTTGCAACACTGCTGAAACGGAATGAGCGTTGTGGGTGGCAAACTGGGGATAGATTCGGTCAGTCATACCCAGCAGTTGCCGGGTACAGGACAGAAAGGAAACATCGCTACAGGCTTTCCGGGTAAATACCGGAAAATCACTCAGGCCCATGACCTGGGCGCGTTTGATCTCGGCATCCCAGTACGCGCCTTTAACCAGCCGCACCATGATCCGACGGTCCAGCTTTTCGGCAAGACCGTAGAGCCAGTCCAGGGTCTGGGCAGAGCGCTTGCCGAAGGCCTGCACTACCACACCGAAACCATCCCAGCCGGCCAGTTCCGGATCAGCAAGAATCGCCTCAATCACGTCCAGGGAAATATCCAGCCGATCCTGTTCTTCAGCATCGATATTGAAACCCATATTGGCCTGGGCAGCCTTCCTGGCCAGTTTCAACGCACGGGGCATGAGTTCGTTCATGACCCTTTCTTTCTGACCATACTCATACCGCGCGAGCAAGGCAGACAGCTTCACCGAAATGCCCGGATTGGTCCGTACATCGCCCTTACAACGCTTACTGATACTGTCGATGGCGTTGGAGTAGGCTTCAAAGTAACGTACGGAATCTTCATCGGTACGGGCTGCTTCACCGAGCATGTCATAGGAGTAGGTATAGCCCTGCTGCTCCTGCTCTTTACCGTTTTCCTGAGCTTCTTCAATGTCGCGGCCCAGCACAAACTGCCGGCCCATTTCTTTCATGGCCTGACCGGCAACGGTGCGAACCACTGGCTCGCCCATGCGCTTGACCATCTTGCGCAGGGTGTCGCCCACGCTTTGGCGCTCGGAATCTTTCAACAGGTTGCTGGTCATCAGCAACGCAACCGTGGCGGTATTGATCAGGCCGGATTTGGCCTTGCCCACATGGCCGCCCCAGTTGCCGGAGGTAATCTTGTCTTCAATCAGATCATGAATGGTGAGGTTGTCGGGCACACGCAACAGGGCCTCGGCCAGACACATCAGGGCCACGCCCTCTTTGGTGGTCAGGCCGTATTCCGCGAGGAACTTTTCCATGATGGTCGGGCGCGCGCTCTCACGAACACTGCGAACCAATTCCGCGGCCCTGGCAGAGATTGCCTTGCGCTCCTCTTCAGACAGCTGTGCTTCGGCAATCAGCTGGTGAATGACTTCATACTCGTCCGCAAGGTAATTATTGCGGACTGCCTGACGCAGTTCCTGGAGCTCTGGTGCCGACGATTGGTGCAGAGTCATGGTCTACCCTCCTGATTATTGGAATACTCGCCACATTCTAGCCAAGGCTGACTATACATTTTTCCTGTTAATGGCATTCTGATCTGCCATTATTCCTTTATTTGTAAAACTCTACGTGCGCCAAGGCCTACTGGTTCGTTAATATTGGGAATATTCACTATTGATTAAAGGCATCAACTATTTAAAGGATAGCAGCCATGGCTGAGCTGGACAGAATTGACCTATCCATCGTCCGGGAACTACAGAAAAACGGCCGGATAACGGTAACCGATCTGGCGTCACGAGTCGGGCTGTCAAAAACGCCCTGCCAGGTGCGCATGAGACGCCTTGAAGAACAGGGCTATATCACCGGTTACAGCGCCATGGTGAATCAGACCAAACTGGGTCTGGATCATGTCGCGTTTGCGCAGGTCACCCTGAACGATACCAGCAGCAAAGCCTTGTCGGCCTTCAATGACGCTGTTCGGCAAATCTCGGCGGTGGAGCAGTGCCACATGATGGCAGCCAATTTTGACTACCTGCTGAAGATCCGGACCCGGAATATGGCGGAGTACCGGCAGGTACTGGGAGAGCAGGTTTCGAGCCTGCCCCACGTGCTACAGACAAGCACGTTTGTGGTGATGGAAAGCGTAAAGGACAGAGGAATGTAGCGAGTCTTCAGGCAACACCGTGCTCACACAGCAAGCCGGTCAACTCAATCTTTCCACGAGCCAGACGCACTCGCTGCTTGCGCTCCAGCTCTTTGAGTAACCGGCTGATAACTTCCCGGGCCGTACCCAGCTCAACACCCAGTTCCTGGTGGGTGATGCTCAGTACTTTCTGGCCCTGACTGGCCCGGACCAGCAGCCATTCTTCCAGACGCTCGTCCATACGGTGAAAGGCCACTTCTTCGACCAGCAGCATCAGGTCATCCAGCCGGCGCCCATAGGAGTCCATGATACCCAGCCGGAAACGGAAGGACTGCTCCATCAACTGATCGAACAGCGGCCTGGGGATCATGACCGCTTCTGTATCCTCCTCAACAACGGCTTCAGCCCGATACCCTCTTCCGGTCATCAGGCAGCCAATCGACAGAGTGCAGATGTCATCGGCTGTCATCCGGTAGAGCACAATGCTGTGCCCGGACGCGCCTGTCATCTGGACCTTCACTCCGCCTTTTATTACCAGCGGCAGGCCCTGACAATGCTCACCGGCGCGGAACAGCACCTGGCCGGGCGGGAAGCGCATGACATTGATTCCAGCCAGGGTTTCACGCTTCAGGGTATCGCTGAGTGTGTCGAAAATACTATGAGCAGGCATGGGGACAATCCTCTGGAACCGGAAACCAATCCGAGTGTGACTTTATCACTGAACCCCCGTTCACTACAGGCTAAAGTGCGCTCATAGTCGACAGAGAAAGGAGGTTCAGAAATGACAGTCAATATGGGTTCTGCAGATCGAATCATTCGTGCCGTTGTGGGCATCGTGCTTATCGCGCTGGTCTTTGTGGGCCCGCAAACCGTCTGGGGCTGGATCGGAGTAATTCCTTTGGCCACAGCGGCGATCGGTATCTGTCCGGCGTATAGCCTGCTGGGCATCAAGACCTGCAAAAAGCAGTAGCCGGGATGGGGAAACAAAAAGGCCGGAGAGTTTGTTGCTCTCCGGCCCTTTTATGAAGACGCTATAACGAAAAACGCGTCAGCGGACAGGTGCGTTCAACACATCCAGCACCTCTTCCAGCTCGGTGATCATCTGTCTGATCAGCTGCTTGTATTGAGAGGTATCGTCTTTCAGCTCGGTGCCACTGAGCTTCTGCTTGGCGCCACCGATGGTGTAGCCCTGATCGTACAGCAGGCTGCGAATCTGGCGAATGGTGATCACATCGGCCCGTTGATAGTACCGGCGATTCCCCCGGCGCTTGACCGGTGACAGCTGGGGAAACTCCTGCTCCCAGTACCGAAGCACATGCGCCTTTACCGCACACAGATCCGCCACTTCACCAATCGTGAAATAACGCTTTCCCGGAATGGCAGGAAGTTCGTTGTTATGACTGGGTTCCAGCATATGCTTCCACTTTCTGTTTCAGTTTCTGGCCAGGACGAAAAGTCACAACACGCCGTGCACTGATAGGAATTTCTTCACCCGTTTTCGGATTACGGCCCGGCCGCTGCTTCTTGTCCCGCAAATCGAAGTTGCCAAAGCCTGACAATTTCACCTGCTCATTGTGGCTGAGTGCGCCTCTGATTTCGTCGAAGAAAGCTTCAACCATCTCCTTGGCTTCCCGTTTGTTAAGGCCCAACTCCTCATACAAGCGTTCCGCCATGTCTGCTTTCGTCAAAGCCGCCATCTGTTAACTCCTCAGTGTTGCCCCCAGCTCTTCTTTCAGCGCGTCAATCACGCCATTGAAGAGCGAATGCACTTCGTCTTCGTTGAGCGTGCGTTCAGGATGCTGCCAGAACAGGCTCAGGGCCAGGCTGCGGTTGCCCTCACCCAGGCTTTCCCCTTCATAAACATCGAACACGCGCAACGCCGTGAGGTGTTCGCCGGCAAATCTGCGAGCCACATGCTCTACCTGCGCGAACGCCACATCGCTCCCGATAATGATAGCCAAATCCCGACGAACTTCCGGGAATTTTGAAATGGCTTTGAAATTAGGCACATATCCGGTAACGATCGAATTCAAGAATAGCTCAAACACCAGGATCGTGCCATTAAGTTCAAGATTTTTCTGTACTTGCGGGTGCACAGTGCCCAGCCAGCCGACATGTTCGCCATCGCGAACCAGTTCAGCCGTCTGGCCCGGATGCAGGGCCGGGTGCTGACTGGCGATGAAATCCACCTCAATACCCAGCAGATCAAACAGGCTTTCCAGCTCGCCTTTTACATCGAAAAAATCCGTAGTTCGGCGGCCATTGATCCAGTTTTCCGGATTCTGATTGCCAACAACGACACCGGCGAGCATTGGCTGCTGATCGATGCCTTCGTCTGTCTGCTCAAAACGCAGACCGGTTTCAAACAGCCGAATGCGGGGCTGCTGGCGATTCTGGTTATGCGCGACCGTTTTCAGCAGACCGCTCCACAGAGTCGTCCTCATCACCGAAAGATCCGCGGAAATCGGGTTCGCCAGCGCAATGCCCTTATGATCCGGGTCAATCAGTTCCTGAACCTTCGGATCCACAAAGCTGTAGGTCACCGCCTCCTGATAGCCCTGGGCAACAAAGTAATTCAGGATCGCGGATACCGGGCGGGTCGCCTCTTCCCGGGCCCGCAACCCCAGGGATCCGGTAGGTTCGGTTACCGGCAGATTGTTGTAACCATAGATGCGCCCGACTTCTTCTATCAGGTCTTCCTCAATGGCAATGTCCGGGCGAAAGCTTGGAGCACTGATGCGCCAGCCGTCTTTCAACAGTTTGTCGATGTGCAGGCCAAGACGGGTGAGGATCTCTTCAACCTTGTTGCGCTCGATCGCCAGGCCCAATACATCTGCCAGACGCTGTTCGCGCAGGTCAATCACCCGGGGTTTGGGCAGGTGTGCATCGTCCACCACTTCAACAATCTCACCCGGCTCGCCGCCGACGATGTCCATCAACAGGCTGGTCGCCCGCTCCATGGCATCCCGGGCCAGTTGATAATCCACGCCCCGCTCGAAACGGTGGGAGGCATCGGTATGCAGGCCGTAATTCCGGGCCTTGCCGGCCAGGGTAATCGGGTCGAAATAAGCAGACTCCAACACCAGATCACGGGTTTTCTCACTGACACCGGAATGCTCGCCACCCATCACGCCGGCTATGGCAATGGGCTTTTCATGGTCGGCAATCACCAGAGTGTCTTGCGTCAGCTCCACTTCCTGGCCGTCGAGCAAAGTCAGCTTCTCTGCCGGCCCGGCCATGCGCACCACAATGCCGCCACTGATCTCGTCGCGATCAAACGCATGCATGGGCTGGCCAAGTTCGAGAAGAACATAGTTGGTCACATCCACGGCGGCATCAATCGAGCGAATTCCGGAACGGCGCAGTTTTTCCTGCATCCACAACGGAGTTTCGGCCGTCAGATTGACGTTGCGCAGAATCCGGCCCAGGTAACGGGGACAGCCGGCCGGCGCTTCCACACGGATATCCGGCACTTCGGAGTGCATGGCTTCAACCGACTCGATGGCAGGCCCATTGGTCGCCAGGCTGCTCAACACACCCACTTCCCGCGCCAGACCCTTGATGGACAGGCAATCGCTACGGTTGGGGGTCAGATCGACATCAATGGTGATGTCATTCAGGCCCATGAACTCACGGAAATCCTGACCGGTCGGGGCACTTTCAGGGAGTTCCATCAGGCCGTCACTGGCATCCGACAGGCCCAGTTCGGATTCGGCACACAGCATGCCCTGAGAAGGCTGACCACGCAGCTTGGCTTTCTTGATTTTGAAGTTACCCGGCAATACCGCACCTACCACGGCGAACGGTACTTTCAGACCGGTGCGAACATTCGGGGCACCGCATACAACCTGCACGGTTTCCTGGCCATCGCTGACCTGGCAAACGCGCAGCTTGTCAGCGTCCGGGTGTGGCTCTACGGACTGAACTTCACCAACCACAACACCACTGAAGTCGCCAGCCACTGACTCGAAGCCGTCTACTTCCAGCCCGGCCATGGTGATCTGGTCCATCAATTCCTGGGAGCCAATGTTCGGGTTAACCCACTCGCGCAGCCACTGTTCACTGAATTTCATGGTTTATGCCTTGTCCTGATGCCGTTTGCCTGTTGATTGATTGCCGTGTTCGCGCAGAAAAGCGTTTATCGGAACTGACGCAAAAAGCGCAGATCGTTCTCGAAAAACATGCGCAGATCGTTCACGCCGTAGCGAAGCATGGCCAGGCGCTCGACGCCCAGGCCAAAGGCAAAGCCACGATATTCCTCGGCATCAATACCGCAATGTTCAAATACTTTCGGGTGCACCATGCCGCAGCCCATCACTTCCAGCCACTTGATGCTGCCATCGGCTTCCCGGCCCCACTCGATATCCACTTCTGCCGAAGGCTCGGTAAACGGGAAGTAAGAGGGACGGAAACGCACCTTGAGATCGCGCTCGAAAAACACCCGCAGGAATTCTTCAACGGTGCTCTTGAGGTCGGCGAAGCTGACATCCTTTTCCACCAGCAGGCCTTCCACCTGGTGAAACATGGGGGTGTGAGTCATGTCGGAGTCGCAACGGTAAACCCGGCCCGGACAGATCATACGGAATGGAGGCTTGCCGGCTTCCATGGTGCGGATCTGTACCGGAGAGGTATGGGTTCGCAACAAGGTGCCCGGATTGAAATAGAAGGTGTCGTGCATGGCACGTGCCGGGTGGTGCCCGGGAATGTTGAGGGCCTCGAAGTTGTGGTAATCGTCTTCGATTTCCGGCCCCTGCTCCACGCTGTAACCGGCGCGGGCAAAGATGTCTTCAATACGTTGCAGGGTACGGGTCACAGGGTGCAGACCACCCAGATCCTGACCACGCCCCGGCAGGGTTACGTCAATGGTTTCGGCAGCAAGCTTGGCTTCAATGGCGGCCTTTTCAAGCGCCGTACGGCGAGCATTGATGGCCTGCTCAACCTGACCTTTGGCTTCGTTGATTTTCTGGCCGGCCGCGGGACGCTCCTCGGGAGACAGTTTGCCCAGGGTTTTCGCCTGCTGGGTAATCACGCCTTTCTTGCCGAGGTATTCCACACGAATTTGATCAAGTGCCTGCAGGCCGTCTGCGCTTTCTACCGCACTCAGCCCGTCCTGAACCAGTTGCTCCAGGTTTTCCATTGACCCTGCTCCAAACCAGAAATGGGGGTAATTAAAACAAAAATAGGGGAAGAGCGTGCCCTTCCCCTATCAGAAGGCGCCTGAATGTTGCCACCAGGCGCCTGATCGATCAGTCATCGATGAAAGAGCTTAAGCAATCACAGGGACGCTTTGGCCTTCTCAACAACAGCGGCGAATGCCTGCTGTTCGTTCATGGCGAGATCCGCCAGAACCTTACGATCGATTTCTACATTCGCCTTCTTCAGGCCAGCAATCAGACGGCTGTAAGACAGGCCGTTGGCGCGGGCGCCGGCGTTAATACGGGCGATCCACAGAGCACGGAATGCGCGCTTGCGGTTACGACGGTCACGGTAGGCATACTGATGCGCCTTGATGACCGCCTGTTTGGCAACCCGGAAAACACGGCTACGGGCACCGTAGTAACCCTTGGCCTGCTTCATGATCTTTTTGTGACGACGACGTGCTACCACGCCACGCTTTACACGAGCCATACTTTAATCCTTCTTAACCAGTTAACGCTTAGTTAGCGATCATACGCTTGATGGAAGCCACATCAGACTTGGCAACCAGCTTGGTGCCACGCAGCTGACGCTTACGCTTGGGGCTCTTCTTGGTCAAGATATGACTGGTGAAGGACTGCTTGTGCTTGAAGCCGGTGGCGGTTTTCTTGAACCGCTTGGTAGCTCCGCTTTTGGTTTTCATCTTAGGCATTTTTAAAACTCCGCATTCTATTTTTTAAAAACAAATGTGCCCCTGAACGACAAATCCCCCGCTAAAGCGGGGGAACCATCATCTGATCAGGTTCACTTCTTTTTGCGGGGAGCCACAACCATGGTCATCTGGCGGCCTTCCATTTTCGGCCGCTGTTCTACCTGGGCAAGCTCGGAAACGTCCTCTTCAACGCGGTTCATGAGCTTCATACCAATTTCCTGGTGTGCCATCTCACGTCCACGGAAGCGGATTGTGACCTTGCCGCGGTCCCCATTCTCAAGGAAACGTATCAGGTTGCGTAGTTTGACCTGATAATCCCCTTCTTCAGTTCCTGGGCGGAACTTGACCTCTTTGACCTGGGTCTGCTTCTGCTTTTTCTTGGCAGCAGCCTTGGCCTTCTTTTCATCAAAGATTTTCTTGCCGTAGTCCATTATCTTGCAAACGACCGGATCGGAATCCGTAACCTGAACCAGGTCAAGAGACGCTTCTTCAGCCTGCTTAAGGGCCTCTTCCATTGAAACGACACCTACCTGATTGCCTTCGGCATCGATCAGGCGAACTTCAGTTGCGTCAATATTCGTATTGATGGGCGCTTTAGGAGTACGCCCACCCCGATTGGCTCGCTGTTTGATAATCAGATCTCCGTTTGGTTTCTACCTTTGCGTTCGACGTCTTTGGCTAAAAACTGCTCGAATTCGTCGACCGACATGGTTCCCAGATCTTCGCCTTTGCGCGTCCTTACGGCAACGGCATTGTTGTCGATTTCTTTATCGCCAACAACGACCAGATAGGGAACCTTGTTAAGAGTATGCTCGCGGATTTTAAAGCCGATCTTCTCGTTTCTCAAGTCGGCATTTACCCGATAACCCGCTAAATCGAGTTTTTCTGCCAGATTCCGGCAATATTCAGCCTGATTGTCAGTAATATTCAGGATAGCGACCTGGGTTGGTGCCAGCCAGGTCGGGAACGATCCTTCATATTCTTCAATCAGGATACCAATAAAGCGCTCAAACGACCCCAATACTGCCCGATGCAGCATAACCGGCGTCTTGCGCTCGGAATTGTCGGCCACGTATTGCGCGCCCAGACGTCCCGGCATGGAAAAATCCACCTGCACGGTACCACACTGCCATACACGGCCGATACAGTCCTTCAGGGAGAACTCGATCTTGGGACCATAGAAAGCGCCCTCACCCGGCAACAGCTCCCAATCCACACCTTCACGGTTCAGCGCCTCTTCCAGTGCGGCTTCGGCTTTGTCCCATACTTCATCGCTACCTACCCGCTTTTCCGGGCGGGTAGAAAGCTTGTACAGGATTTCGCTGAAACCGAAATCGGTGTAGATTTCGTGCAGCATGCCAATAAAGGCAGACACTTCTTTCTGGATGGCGTCTTCTTCACAGAAGATGTGGGCGTCATCCTGGGTAAAGCCGCGCACACGCATCAGCCCGTGCAGCGCGCCGGAGGCTTCGTTGCGGTGGCAGGAACCGAATTCGGCCAATCGCAGCGGCAGATCCTTGTAGCTCTTCAGGCCCTGATTGAACACCTGCACATGGCAGGGGCAGTTCATGGGCTTGATGGCGTAATCATGCTTCTCGGACTCGGTGGTGAACATGTCGTCCTTGAACTTGTCCCAGTGCCCGGACTTTTCCCAAAGGGTGCGGGACACCACCTGCGGCGTCTTGATTTCCTTGTAGCCATGCTTGTGCTGCTGGGCACGCATGTACTGTTCAATTTCCTGATACAGCGACCAGCCATCCGGGTGCCAGAACACCATACCCGGCGCTTCTTCCTGCATGTGGAACAGGCCAAGCTTTTTGCCGACCTTGCGGTGGTCACGCTTTTCCGCCTCTTCCAGACGATGCAGATACGCCTTCAGGTCTTTCTTGTTGCCCCAGGCAGTCCCGTAAATACGCTGTAGCTGCTCGTTGTTGTGGTCACCACGCCAGAACGCACCGGCCACTTTGGTCAGCTTGAAGGCCTTGAGCTTGCCGGTACTGGGCACGTGCGGGCCACGGCAGAGGTCGATAAACTCGCCTTGCTGGTAGAATGACAGGTCTTCATCACCAGGGATGTCCTGAATAATCTGGACCTTGTATTCCTCACCCATGTCCTCGAACAGCTTGATGGCTTCATCCCGGGACATGATCGAACGGTGTACCGGCAAATCCTGTTTCGCCAGCTCGTTCATGCGCTTCTCGATACGCTCCAGATCCTCATTGGTAAACGGGCGCTCGTATTTGAAGTCGTAATAGAAGCCGTTTTCGATCACCGGGCCAATGGTTACCTGGGCACCGGGAAACAGCTCCTGAACGGCCATGGCCATCAGGTGGGCGGTAGAGTGGCGAATGATATCCACGCCTTCATCGTCCCGATCCGTCACAAGCGCCAGATCAACATCATTTTCGATCAGGTGACTGGTGTCGACCAGCTTGCCGTCCACTTTACCTGCCAAAGAGGCCTTGGCCAGACCTGCACCAATATCGGCGGCAACATCATGAACGGTAACGGGCTCGGAAAAGCTGCGATGACTGCCATCCGGCAGAGTAATAACAGGCATGAATATCTCCTCGTGGTTTCTCAGCGGTGATCTATACCAGAGATCACTTGGTTGCCGACCCTGCGACACAAACCGCGGGCCGAGTTGCGAGCGAGTCTAACAGAAAAAAACCCGGCAGCAACGCCGGGTTTTTACGGAGGTTCTGAAAACCGTCAGGCCGGCGGTGCGGCAGCGTCCTCCCGGGCCTTGCGTCGCAGCTGACCAAAGGCAAGGAGCGCCAGCAGAATCAATGCCGGTATGAACATCAGCTCTTTCGGTGGCCTGTCCTTGTCCACCTGAACCGTCTCTATGGTCCAGCCAAAGCTGATACCTGCCTTCTCGGCAATGCTGTCGAAGTCCACAAACTCCACCGTCATCTCGTCGCCACTGGCAGACAATTCCAGCCCGGCCTCGGCCAGGCGCTGTTCAGGCGTGTCGGCCGCTGGCAGAGGCAAACGCAGGTACGTGGACGTTTCCGAACCGTCAAGGGACATGCCCGATGCCTGAATAATAATGGGCTTGTCGGCAGGAACGTCTTCCACATGCTGATAGATTTCCGCGGCCGGACGGTCTTCGGTCGGCGGATACACCTGGTCCCACCAGTAACCGGGCCGGAACAATGTGAAAGTGATCAGCAGCAACAGCACCGTTTCCCACCAGCGGGTCCGGGTAAACCAGAACCCCTGGGTTGCCGCGGAAAACACCAGGATCGCGGTAACCGCGCTGAGTATGGTAACCAGCAGATCCACCCAGCCCGTCAGCCCGATCAACAGCAGCTGATTATTGAAGATGAACATGAACGGCAGAATGGCGGTACGGATATCGTAGGTGAAACCCTGAATACCCGTTCGTATCGGATCCGCTCCGGAGATGGCTGCGGCGGCATAGGCCGCCAGACCCACCGGTGGCGTATCATCCGCCAGTATCCCGAAGTAGAACACAAACAGGTGCACAGCAATCAGCGGGACCAGCAGGCCGTTTTCTGCACCCAGCGTAACGATCACCGGCGCCATCAAAGTGGAAACCACAATGTAGTTGGCCGTGGTCGGCAACCCCATCCCCAGGATCAAACTGATCACAGCGGTGAAAATTAGCATCAACAGGATATTGCCGCCGGAGATCACTTCCACAAACTGGGTCATGACCAGACCCACACCGGTCAGGGTCACCGTGCCAACCACAATGCCTGCGGTCGCCGTGGCCACACCAATACCCACCATGTTGCGGGCACCGGTCGCCAGCGAGTGGAACAGATCAACGATACCGCCCGTAAACTCACCAAAAAGCTCGCCGTGCTTACGGAAGAACGCCTTCAGCGGACGCTGGGTTATCACGATGAAAATCATGAACACGGTGGCCCAGAACGCGGACAGCTGTGGAGAAAAACGCTCGACCGTCAGGCACCACACCAGCACCACCACCGGCAGGAGGAAGTACAGCCCGGACTTGACCGTCGGCCCGACTTCCGGAAGTGCACCCATTTCTTTGGTCGGGTCGTCTTCTTCGAGGTCCGGGAAACGGGTTGCGTATCCTACAAGTCCGATATAAGTGGCAACCAGCAGGGGGCCCAGCACCCATGTCGCAGCTTCACCAAAGACGTCTTTGGTCCAGCCCACACCGTAGTAGACAGCAAAGGTCAACACGCTCAGCCCGATCAGCAGAACCACCCAGGTCAGCAGGCGCTGAGCCAGTGTCGGGCGATTCAGTCGCTCCACGCCCTTCATATTCAGCTTGCAGGCTTCCAGGTGAACAATGTAGATCAGCGCCACATAGGAAATCATCGCAGGCAGGATGGCGTGCTTGATCACTTCCAGATAGGAGATACCCACGTATTCCACCATCAGGAAGGCTGCCGCCCCCATAATCGGCGGAGTCAGCTGGCCATTGGTGGACGCGGCAACTTCGACGGCACCCGCCTTGGTGGCCGGGAAACCCACCCGTTTCATCAACGGGATGGTAAATGTACCGGTCGTGACCACATTGGCAATGGAAGAGCCGGAAATAACACCACTCAGGCCGCTCGATACCACGGCCGCTTTCGCCGGGCCACCGCGCATATGACCAAGCATGGCGTAGGCCATCTTGATAAAGTAATTACCCGCTCCGGCACGCTCGAGTAACGCGCCAAAGAGCACGAACAGGAAAACGAAGCTGGTAGAGACACCCAGAGCAACACCAAATACGCCCTCAGTACCCAGCCACTGGTGTGACGACAGCTTGCCGAGGCTCACACCCTTGTGGGATATCACGTCCGGCATATACGGGCCGGCCAGCGAATAGGTAATAAAGACCGCTGCAACCACGGTCAGAGGCAGGCCCAATGCGCGGCGTGTTGCCTCGAGCAGCAGCACCAGACCACCAAGAGCGACCACCAGATCCCGGGGCTCCGGCGAACCAGGCCTGGTCGAAAGCTGGTCATAGAAAACAAAGATATAAGAGGCCGCGAAGGCAGCGGCGAGCGCCAGAATCCAGTCATAAACAGGGACTTTGGTGCTGTGCTTCCCCTTGATCATCGGGAAGGCCGCAAAGGCGAGAAAAACGGCAAACGCGAGGTGAATAGAACGCGATTCCGTGGAATTAAAAATGCCGAAATTGAGAATGTACGGCAGGGGCGATGCTATCCACAGCTGAAACAGGGACCAGCACACCGGAACAATGAACAGCAATACAGCCGAGGGGCCGGTCAGCGCCCTGCCTCCGGTTTCTGTCTTTAAAACCTGCTCTACCCGGGCGGCATCAACATCCGCTCCGGTACCGGAGTCTTTCTTTGCCATGGAAGGTTCCTGTGAAGGGAAATACCTGAATCAGACCAACAGAGCGGGCATGGAGCCCGCTCTGTTGAAGACTGGCTGATCAGTCGATCAGGCCGGCCTCACGATAGTACTTCTCAGCACCCGGGTGCAGAGGTGCACTCAGGGCATCAGAAGCCATTTCTTCTTTCTCAAGGATGCCAAAGGCCGGATGCAGACGCTTGAAGTTATCAAAGTTCTCGAACACAGCTTTCACAACTTCATAGACCACCTTTTCCGAAACATCGGTGGAAGAAACGAAGGTGGCTGCCACACCGAAAGTGGTGACGTCTTCGTCAGAACCGCGGTACATACCGCCCGGAATAACGGCCTTACGATAGTACGGATTCTCTTCGATCAGGCTCTCGGTAGCTTCGTTATCAACACTTACAATAACGCTGTCACAGGAAGTGGTTGCTTCCTTGATGGCACCGGATGGGTGGCCAACAGTGTAGAAGAAAGCGTCGATATTGCCGTCACACAGCGCCTGAGACTGCTCGGCCGCCTTGATTTCAGCTGCCAGGGAGAATTTGTCCAGAGTCCAGCCCATCTCGTCCATCAACACTTCAGCGGTGGCACGCTGACCAGAACCCGGGTTACCAACGGATACCCGCTTGCCTTCCAGGTCTTCAAACGTCTTGATGCCGGATTCTTTGCTGGCAACAACGGTGAACGGCTCCGGGTGCAGGGAGAATACCGCGCGCAGCTTTTCGTTGGCGCCATCATCTTCAAACTGACTGGTGCCATTGTAGGCGTGGTACTGCCAGTCTGACTGGGCAACCGCCAGATCCAGCTCACCCTCGCGAATAGAGTTCAGGTTGTACACAGAGCCGCCGGTGCTCTCTACCGAGCAGCGGATACCATGCTCTTTACGGTCCATGTTGACCAGACGACAGATAGCGCCGCCCGCCGGATAATAAACACCGGTAACACCACCGGTGCCAATTGTCACAAACTGCTGCTCCTGCGCGGAAACCGAAGTCGAGGCAGCGCCCAGACTTACGGCTGCAGCAACGGCAAAAGCAGAGGCTTTAAGTTTCAGTGTCATGTGTGCTCTTCCTTTTTTTTGGTCATTATCGTTGAGTGCCCACACTAGAGTCTGCGGACAAACATCCGTTCCGTTCTAAAACATAGAACACTTCAGGCCATAAATAAAGCGAGGAAGTAGCACGCTAACCAACTGACCTGACAACAAAAAAGCCCGCGATAACGGGCTTTCGATGAAATGCCTTCAGTTCAGGACCTGGCTGCCAGTGCTTTCGCCCGCATCGCCTCCGGACGCAGCAGGAAGCGCGCCAGAGCCGGCAACAGCCAGATGGCACCCACCATGTTCCAGAGGAACATGAAGAACAGCAGGAAGCCCATATCGGCCTGGAATTTGATTGGCGAGAAGATCCAGGTCACCACGCCGATGCCCAGGGTTATGCCGGTGAAGATCACCGCCTTACCGGTCGAGCGCAGAGTTTCGTAGTATGCCTCCTGAAGCGACATCCCTTCCAGCAGATACTTCTCCAGCTTGCTATAGATATAGATGCCGTAATCCACACCAATGCCCACACCAAGAGCAATCACCGGCAAGGTAGCCACCTTGATGCCAATACCGGACACCGCCATGATCGCCTCGCACAGAATGGAAGTCAGCCCCAGCGGAATCACAATGCAGGCCACCGCCCGGATCGACCGGAAGGTCAGGAAGCACAGGATACTGACCACGCTGTACACCAACAACAGCATGATATTTTTGGCGTTGGAGATGACTTCGTTTGTGGCCGCCTCGATACCGGCATTGCCCGCCGCCAGCAGGAAAGTATGCTCGTTATTACTGTGGTTGCCGGCGAACTGCTCTACCCGGTCAACCACGGTCTGCAGAGTCTCGGCCTTGTGATCTTCCAGAAACACCAGCACCGGAGTCAGATCACAGTTGGTATTGATCAGCCCCGCCGGGGCATCCCGGATCGACGCATTGATGATGGTCTGATTGCGGGACAGCTCGTACCACTTCCAGTTACCTTCATTCAGTGCCTTGGTCACCGCTTTCGAGACATTCGCCAGCGACGCTGAGCTCTGCACGCCGGGCGTGTTCTGCAGCTCCCACTGCAGCGTGTCCATGGCCCGCAAGACACTGTACTGGGTGCATTGCTCTTCCGGGGTTTTCACCATCACCACCAGCACATCGGCACTGGTGGAATAATTGTTGATGATATACGCATTGTCCTGATTGTAGCGGGAATCCTGACGCAGTTCCGGCGCGCCCTGATCCAGATCCCCCACCTTCAGATCCTGCTTGAAATACAGGCCCGCACCCAGACCGATGGCGGCAATCAACAGGGAAACCGGGGCCACTGACGGGCTGGCCAGGCGGGACAGTACACGCCACTTCCTGTCCTGCTTGTCGCCATGATTCTGTACGTGACGCACCCCGCCTTTGGAGATGCCAACGTACGACATGATCAGCACATGCAGAACCAGGTTGGTGATAATCACAAAGGCCACGCCAAGACCGGCAGCAACCGCCAGATCACGAATGACATCGATGTCGATAAACACCAGGGTCAGGAAGCCAAAGGCATCGGAAATCAACGCCAGCATGCCGGGAATATACAGAGCCCGGAATGCCAGCCGGGCAGCATTCTCGGCATCAAAGCCTCTGGCCGCTTCAACAGCCATGGCGTTGACGATCTGCACCCCATGGCTGATACCGATAGCAAACACCAGGAAAGGGACCAGAACAGAATAAGGATCCAGACCGTAGCCCAGCAGCCTCAGCGTGCCCAACTGCCAGAACACCGCAATAATGGACGTAAGAACCGGCACCAGCGTTCCGGCAATACACCGGGAATACCAGAACAACAACAGGGTGGTCAGCAGAATGGTGATGCCGGCAAACCAGGCAATGGACCCAATGCCTTCAATCAGATCCCCCACCTTCTTGGCAAATCCGACGATGTGAATCTCTACATTCGGGTTCTGCGCCTGGTATTTATCCCGGATCTGCTCTTCCAGCTGACGGGAAAACTCCGCGTAATCCAGAGCCTCTCCGGTATCCGGATTTTTTTCGTACAGGGGCGCGTAAACAATGGTGGACCGGAAATTGTCCGACACCAGCCGCCCTACTTCGCTGGAGCGCAGAACGTTCTGGCGCAGCTGCTCCAGGCTATCGCGGGAACCGTCGTAGTTATCCGGGATAACGGTGCCACCCTGGAAGCCCTGTTCGGTCACTTCCACCCAGCGCACGTTGGACGTCCACAGGGATTTCAGCCCGGAGCGATCGACACCACTGAGGTAAAAGACCTCGTCGGTGATCTGTTTGAGGGTTTCCATATAATCGGCGGTGAAAATATCGCCGTCCTCAACAGCCACAGCGATCCGGACGAAGTTGCCCAGATTATCCAGATCGTCCCTGTGATCAATCATGTTCTCGATGTACGGATGCTCCAGCGGAATCATCCGTTCGAAACTGGCATCGGGCTGAATCTTGATCGCGTTGTAGCCCAGGAACACCGTCAATATCAGAAACGCGATCAGGATCAACGCCCGATTGTTGAAGATCAGGCGCTCCAGAAATGGCTCCGCTTTCGGCGTGGTCAGGTAATGTTCACCCCTGTCATGCATCGGGTCAGACATGCAAAAATCCCTCTACTACATTAAAGCGTTATTGCCGCCACAGGGGCGTTAGTCCAGATTCCGGCCGCGAGCATCGGTGGTTTTCACGCCACCCTCACCGAACAGCAACAGATTGCTCTCCGCCAGCGGCACAACCGCCATAATGCCGTCCCGATCACTGCGGAAATGGGCCTGAAAATTCCTGCCGTCGTCATTGCTGTACAACACAGCGCCACCATTACCGACCAGCGTGACACGCCCATCTTCGGCAACGGCACCCCGATTCAGCGTTGAATTGCCTGTATTCGGCACGGTTTCCCAGCTCTGACCCAGATCGCTGGAAATCAGGATATTACCCCGAAGACCGAACACCAGCATTTCGCCTTCTTCACCGGTACCGCTGATACCGAAAAGTGAACCGGAGTAGGGGCTTTCCCGCTTTTCCCAGGTATCGCCGTTGTCTTCAGATACGTGAATCTGGCCGGACTCACCGGCAATAACCAGAGCACCGCCGGCAATACGAGTGACGGCGTTATAATGCAGATTCCAGTCGTTATCGAGCTGTGGCGACCAGTCCTGCCAGCTTTCTCCGCCATCAACCGTCCGGAAAATCATGCCGTAAGCACCCACCACAAAACCGTGCCGGGCGTTTTCAAACCAGACATCCAGAAAAGGATTTACCGGGCCGACCTCCAGATCCGCCTCTGTATTCTCGAGCGCGAAATACAGATCATCCAGCTCCCACTCAAGATCTGCGACATCTTCCTCGGGAGCTTGCTCGATCCGCTCTTCCATGTCGGCAATCTGCTTCTGCTTCGTTTCAATGATCAGTCGCCCGGCCTGCATGCCATCCAGCTGCAACTGCCAGCTTTCACCGGCATCGGAAGACTGCAAAACCGCGCCACTGTGGCCCACCGCCCAGCCGTGCTGGTCAGTTCCGAAATCAAGCGCAGTCAGGGTGACCGAAACGGGTACGTCGGCCTGGTTCCAGGAAGTGCCCTCATCGTCGGAGTAAATCACGTGGCCCCGTTCACCAACGGCGACGATCCGGTCGTCGATCAGGGTGGCATCAATCAGAAGGGACTCAGGAGCAAGGTTGGTATCGCGCGCGGGTGTTTCCAGAACGTCTGAAACCGCGTACGCCACCGGAGCTGCCAAGGTTATGGCAAGGCCGAAACAGGCATATCCCGGGGAATTGAACAGGAAGCTTCTAACCATTCAGATCGCCTTTCTTCTGTTTATATCGTGACGTGCCTGCCGGAGTTGTTATTGAGTATTAGCGGGCAGGATCGGAGATGGCATCCACATTCAGATTAGCCAACCAGCGAATATTGTCTATCGACCGAAAGTGCGATTCTGGTTCCGGCCGCGCCGAAGCGGGGCGTGCGCGGCCGGTATTCTGGTTCTGGTGTCCGCCTGGCGTTAGTCTGCCAGGCTCTTGTGGACGACCTCGTAAACGTCCCGGGACAGATTGTCTTTGTCCCGAACGCTTTGGAGGGCCTGTTTCATTTGCTCGCGATATACCGGCGCAAACTTCCGCCAGCGAGTCAGCGGGCTGACCAGCCGCGCGGCAATCTGTGGGTTGCTGTCATCAAGCCGGCGAACCACGTCTGCCAGGAACTCATAGCCACTGCCATCCGGGTTATGAAAGGCCGGGAGGTTCTGGCCAGCAAAAGCACCCACCACCGACCGCACCTTGTTCGGGTTTTTCCAGTCAAAGGCCGGGTGCGCCAACAGGTGATGGATATGCGGCAACTGACCGGTCTTGTCGCTGGCCGCCTGCACCGAGAACCACATTTCGACCACTTGCGGGTCGTTCCGGAACTGCTCGTAAAACGCGTCCAGCGCCTGGGTGCGTTCTTTGTCAAAGCCGGAATTCACCAGGGCACTCAGTGCGCCAAGGCGGTCGGTCATGTTATCGGCTTCCCGGAACTGATGGTTTGCCAGCGCCAGTGCCTCTTCATCGTTGATATACAGCAACCACGCCAGAGCAGTGTTCGCCAGGCTGCGGCGGGCAATGGCTTCGGGCGTCAGCTCGTAGGTGCCCGCCTGCTGGTTGCGCTGATAGCACGCCACCAGCTCGTCGCGCAGGGAACCGGCCAGATGCCGGAGAACCCGTTCACGGGCATGGTGTATAGCCGGAACGTCGGCATCCTCAGACAACTCCACCAGGTAGGCTTCCGACGGCAGCCGAAGCATTTTCGCCACCAGGGCCTGATCCAGCGAATCATTTTCAAGCAGCGTGCGATAGGCCTGGACCAGTCGCGGCTCAATCTGCGAGTCATCCTCCTTCCCGATCAGTGACTGAATCACATCCACTGCCAGACGCTGGCCGGCGTCCCAACGGTTGAATCCGTCCGGGTCGTGGCTCATCAGGAACAACAGCTGCTCTCGTGTCCAGGGATAGTGCACCCGCACCGGCGCCGAGAAGCCACGGAGCAGCGACGGTACCGGCTGCTGGTCAATACCGTGGAATTCAAACTGTTGCCCGGCCTCGGTGATTTCCAGCACCCGCTCAGTGGGGCCGTCTTTCTCTGACGCCGCCAGATTCAGGGGCAGCGACTCGCCATTCTTGCCCAGCAGGCCGATGGCAAAGGGGATATGCTGAGGTTTCTTGTTGGTCTGCCCCGGGGTATCCGGAATGGACTGGCGAATGCTCAGGCGATAAACGCCCTGCTCCGCGTCGTATTCATCTTCCACCGCCAGCACTGGCGTACCGGCCTGTTCATACCACAGGCGGAATTGGGTCAGATCACGGCCGGAAGCGTCTTCCATGGCCTTGACGAAATCATCAGTGGTCACCGCCTGACCATCATGGCGCTCGAAATACAGATCACTGCCTTTGCGGAACAGCTCCGGGCCCAGCAGGTTGTGAATCATGCGCACCACTTCCTCACCCTTCTCATAAATGGTCAGGGTGTAGAAGTTTGTGATTTCCATATAGGACGCTGGGCGAACCGGGTGCGCCATGGGGCCAGCATCTTCGGCGAACTGGGCGGTACGCAACAGGGTGGCATCTTCAATGCGCTTGACCGTGGGCGAGCCTGCATCGGCCGAGAACTGGGCATCCCGGAACACCGTAAAGCCTTCTTTCAGGCTCAGCTGGAACCAGTCCCGGCAGGTTACCCGGTTGCCGGACCAGTTATGGAAATACTCGTGGGCGACAATCGCCTCAATGCGCTGGAAAGCGGCATCGGTGGCGGTGTCCTGGCTGGCCAGCACGCACGAGGAGTTGAAGATGTTCAGGCCCTTGTTTTCCATGGCGCCCATGTTGAAATCATCCACGGCGACGATCATGAAGATATCCAGATCGTATTCACGGCCGTAGACCTCTTCATCCCAGCGCATGGCGCGTTTGAGCGAATCCATGGCGTAGTCGCACTTCTCGGCGTTGCGGGGCTCCACGTACATGCGCAGGTCAATCTCGCGCCCGGAACAGGTGGTAAAGCTGTCGCGCTTTTCCACCAGATCACCGGCCACCAGAGCAAACAGGTAAGCCGGTTTGGGGAAAGGATCTTCCCAGGTGACAAAGTGACGGCCGTCTGCCAACTCGCCCTGCTCGACCGGGTTACCGTTGGACAACAGTACCGGGTAAGCCTTCTTGTCGGCTTCGATACGGGTGCGGAAACGCGCCATTACATCCGGGCGGTCAGGGTAGAAGGTGATGCAGCGGAAACCTTCGGCTTCGCACTGGGTACAGAACATCCCGGAAGACTTGTACAAACCTTCCAGCCGGGTGTTGTTCTGGGGCTCAAGCCAGGTGACTACACCCAGCTCGAATTGCTCCGGCACCTCGGGAAGAATCAATTTGTCGCCTGTGTCTTCATAAGCGCCGGCATCCAGCGTCTGGCCATCCAGGGCCACAGACTCCAGAGTCAGGCTGTCGCCATCCAGCTCCAGCGGTTTGCCAGCCCCATCGGATTCAGGGTTAAGCCGCACCGTGAGAGTGCTGTGCACGCGGGCACCGTCTTCGAACAACTCAAAACGAAGATCAATATGGTCGACCAGGTACGCCGGCACCTGATATTCGCTCAGGTAGATAGTTTGTGGCTGATTGGTTCGCATTCATATTCTCCAGATAAACAGGATGGCCAGATTAAAAAGACGGCCAGATAAACAGATGACCGGGTTCAGTCGAGCACCCGGAACCGGACTTCATAGCCGGTAAATTTACGGATGTTGATCACCCCGGTATCGAGAATCAGGTACTGGCCCTTGATGCCTTCCAGCGCACCTTCGACTTCCGGGGTTTTGTCCAGGTTGTGACTGGTCACTTTCGACGGCCACACCTGCACGGGATAACTGAGCGCCTGTGGACTTTCATCGACCACCCGCAGGCTGTTTTCGCCATGTTCCTGGCGGAGACGGTCCAGATCTTCTTCAATCAGCCCCAGGATTCTCTCGCGCTCTTCGGCCAGGTTCAGCTCCGGCACGTCGCCCTTGAGCATCGCCCGCCAGTTTGTCCGGTCTGCCACGTGTTGCTTGCAGGCCACTTCCGCCAGGCCGGCGAGATACCGGGTGGCTACCCGCAACATGGGAATGGCATCAACCGCACCCTGGTCAATCCAGCGGGTTGGCACCTGAGTGCCACGGGTAATCCCCACTTTAAGGCCACTGGAATTGGCCAGGTACACCACGTGTTCAACCATGCAGTGCTGCTCACCCCACTCAGGCTCCCGGCAGGTGCCCAGATGGAAGTGACATTTTTCCGGACTCATGATGCAGCTGTCGCAGGCCGCCAGCTTACGAAAACACGGGTAACAATAGCCCTGGCTGAAGCTCTTTTTGGTGGTGCGATCACAGTTTATACAGCGGATTACTCCGCCGAAATCCAGCCGCACCCGGCGACCGATCAGGTCATTTACGGGAATACGGGCGTCGCCGACCGCCAGCCGGTAGCTCACCGGCCCTTCCACATCTGCCGCATCGGCCGGCATTTTGCGCAACCGGCCTGTTACATCAATCGGTTCGCTCAAACCTTGACCTCGGTGAACTGATCCGAGCCGGCATCCGGCTTTTTCTTGCCGAGATTGACCGTCGGGTCACAGGCTGTCCCGGTTTTCTCGCCACGGTCGATGTAACCCACACGCTGTTCCTCGGGAATGTTGTGCTTGTTCTCATAATAAATAACCGCTTCGAGACTGATTTCCCGTTGTTCCGGCGTTATCTTCCGGCCATCCGGCCATTTCCCAAGCTCAATCGACCGCTTGAGGTTCTGATAAACCGTCGGATCCAGCCGCTCAATCAATTCTTCGTAAGTCATATCAGTCTCCTGTAAAACTTTTCATTTAAAAACGGCAAATCCGTTTGACAAACCTAAACGATAACAATTATCATTATCTCACCAAATGACAAAGGTCGTATCATTTGGTCTCTCTCATCAGGAGCTATTATGCTCTCTTTAACAGCCTCACCTTTCGGTGGGGCTTTTTTTTGCCTGAACCAGTTACCGCCACATGCGCCCGCGCAACGGAAGCACCGCCGCGCAGGCCAGACCAGCCAGAAAGCCGCCCAGATGTGCTTCGTTGGCCATGCGGCCAACGCCCATCATTTCCGGAATGGGGGTATAGCCAATAACCATCCATATTACAGCAAAGGTTACCAGAGCCGGTGGGAACTGGAACCTGGGCCGGCGCTGCTGGCTAAGCCAGCAAAACGCCAACAGGCCATAGACCACGCCGGAAAGGCCGCCGAACAGCGGGCCGGAAACCAGATACTGCAAGCTGTTAGACACCACACTGGTTACCAGAAACAGGATAAACAGCCGGCCCCGGCCATCCATCCATTCAATCTGACTTCCCAGAAACCACATCATCACTGAATTGAAAATAAGATGGGCCCAGCTGAAATGCAGAAAGTCCGGAGTAATCAGGCGCCATACCTGACCACTTGCCAGCGTCGCCAGCAAGGCATCCAGACGACCGTCCAGCGTTTCAAAGGCACTCCATGCAAACTGCCTGGGATCTGCCATCATCATGGAGGCAGCCACTGAATTCTGCCCCATACCCGTCAGCCAGACGGCAACCAGAGCAATTGCAATAATCACTGCCACGGCAGGCGCATGCCGTGGCGCCGGTTGCCACCGGCCTGACGGCGTAATCGGGGACGATTTCTGTGTTTCCAAGATCACCTCTTCAGGGTTCAGCGTGCGACGCTGTCTTCGCTTGCCGGGTAATCCGGCCGCTCTGGTTGGTCTACATCGATCCAGACGAACTTATCGCGTGACAGCACCTGCTCACCATCCATCCGGTAAGCCACCATTTTGTCGTACTTCACCGCGCTGTAATCAATGCAGGCGACGTTAGGCTTCAATGGCGCGGGCTCGCCTTCCATCCAGTAATGCCCGACGAAAACCGGAGGCGCATCCGGCGGATAGAACAGCAGCTGTTCGCGTTCTTCATCCGTGAGACGGTGCTGGGCCACTTCCGGCGGCAGCGGGTCTGGCTGAAATACCACATCCGCGTAGGTTTCCGGATTTTCTGACCAGAATTTGGTGCGGAAAAACTCCCGTACATAACCATCTGCGCCGGTGATCGCCATGCCCTCGGGCAACTTGAGATCGGTACCCCGCAACAGGGTGTCCATCACCTGGCCGGCAAAGGATTCCAGTGCCGCCGAAGCGTGCAGGAACTCTTCATCGATACACCCATCGGGATGAATCTGCCGGAACTTGTCGATCAACTGCTGATCCCAGCAGGCATGCACCACCCGGAAATCCTCTTCCTCGATAAACAGAGGAATGGTGTAAAACCAGTCAAGAAATTCGTTCCACTCATGTGGATACGGATCAAACTGGTCGAGGGTTTCCTTGATCAGCCGATCATGTCGGCTGTTGTGCTCACGCAGGAAGGTTTTACCGCTGCCCGGCCGGGCACGGGTGCAATAACCCATGGCGTTATATTCGTGGTTGCCCATCACAATCCGGGCCGAACCATGTTCGACCATATCCCGGACCAGATGCAGGGCTTCACGTATATGCGGCCCACGGTCGATAATATCGCCAATAAAAATGGCCTGACGGCGCGGATGCTGGTAAATGCCATTGGTTTTTCGGTAACCCATCTGCTCCAGCAAAAGCTGCAGCGTGTGGGCACATCCGTGAATGTCGCCAATGATGTCGTAACCGCGACTCTGTTTTGAAGCTCTTGCCACCATAATCAGCTCGCTGCTATTTCGCTTGCCCAGCCCAGCTTGTCGCGACAAGTGGCGTAGAAGTTGTGATCAGTCGGGTGAATCAGACGGATCTTGAACGGCTTTTTACTGATACGGATGATATCCCCCGGAGCGCAGGCTATGTTCATCTGGCCATCGAAACTGACCTGGGGATAGGTTTCGTTGGTATCACCAATAACCAGTTTGATCTCGCTCTTGCCGTCCACCACGATCGGCCGGCTGCTGAGCGTATGCGGGAACATGGGCACCAGGGCAATGGCGTCCAGTTTCGGGTGCATAATCGGGCCGCCAGCGGACAAAGAATACGCTGTGGAACCGGTTGGCGTGGACACAATCAGACCGTCAGAACGCTGGCTGTAAACAAAATGGCCATCGATGAACAGGTCAAAACCGATCATTCGCGTCGACTTGCCCGGGTGCAGAACCACATCGTTAAGTGCCGAACCGTAACCGAGTGGCTGACCATTGCGCTCCACGTAACCATCGAGCAGAAAGCGCGATTCTTCGATGTAGTTACCGGCAAGCACTTCGGCCAGTCGCTCCTCCAGATCCGACGGCGAGATATCGGTGAGGAATCCCAGCCGGCCGCGGTTCACACCAAGAATCGGGATTTTGGACTTGGCCAGTTCACGGGCGGCACCCAGCAGGCTGCCATCACCACCCACAACGATCACCAGATCACAGATTTCACCCAGCAGTTTTTTGCTGGCTACCTGCAACCCGTGTCCGGGAATCATGGTTGAGGTGTTTTCTTCAATGATGACGTGGTAATCGTGAGCGGTCAGATAGTGTTTGAGTTGCCGTAGCGACTCAACCACTTTGACGCTGCCCATGCGTCCGACAATGCCGATATTCCTGAACTGGTCCATGAATGATCCCGTGGTGTCTGTGTGAACGAGAGTTGGCCGCAGCTACTCTCTACGCCTGAAACAATATAACAGTTTAACGAAACTCGGGCAGGTACTGAAAAGTTGCCGATCAATCAGGACGGTGCTGATCGCAGCGATCGTCGATACCCGCGCGGAACTCCGATGGCTGGGTCACCCTCATGATAGGTTCACCGCAGGTATCTCCATTGGCATCCACATGGTTGCACACCGGCTGTTCGTAATGGACCAGCCATTCACGGTAGGCAGGTTCATTCATTCCGCAACGGTCGGCCGCATAGGCAACGGGGTTGTTGAAGTAGGCGTCAATATCGTCATAAGGAAGGGTGATATGGCCGACACCGGGATGGTAGGCCACCAGAAATACTGCCTGTTGGCGAAGGTGATCCAGCAATGAGTTTTCAGGGGGATCCTGGTGCTGGAGTTCCTGGTTTTCCTGCGCCAGGGCCTGGATCTTTTCATCGCGCAGCTCCAGCTCGCGCTGTTTTCGGTCCAGTTGTTCACGCAACAGCACGGTTTCAGCACTGGCGTTGGCCTGCTCGTCGTCACGACCTTCATCCGGGGTCAGCTTTTCCTGCATGGCCAGGTATTGCTCATTGCGCTTGGCCAGGCGGTGCTTGAGCTGTTCATTGGCTACCCGCAGCCGTTCGTATTTCTGTTTGAGCTCCGAGATTTCGTTGCGCAGAGTCTGCAGCTCAAGACGGTGCTCGCGCTGTAATTCCACCACGGATTCGCGGTGAGCACTCTGCAGGGTTTTAATACGAAGGCGCTGTTCCCGCAACACCCGGGCCAGGCGAATCCGGTCCTGGCTGTTACTTTCCTGGTTATCCGCCGGCTGACTGTCCCCGGCCTGAAGAACCGGAATATTTTCTTCCTCCGGCTCCACTTTCTGAAACCGCAACGCATTGGCCTCGACGGCCTTGCGGATTGACTGGAAATGGTTGCTTCCCGGGGTCATATCCGGGTCCCAGAGTTCCTCGGCGAACTGCGGGTCCGGACACTGGCTGCGACACACCAGGCTGACAGGGCCACCGCCCAGATCGGGCCCCTTGGCACCACGCTCGGCCATCGCCTCAATGGGCACATTCCAGCTGCTGTCTGCCCGGCCTTCCTCATCAAACCAGATGCGGAAAAACACCAGTGAGCGTGTGGTCAGGTCCGGGTTCAGGTTGACCAGAACCGCACGCACATCGGTTTCAGCGAGGTCGGTGAGCCCTACATAACCATCAAGGAAGGCGCCAAATTCCGACAATCGCATCTGTCGGGCAACCTGGTTGCCGTCCATAAAGAAAATCGCCGAATAGCCATCAACTGCCTGGCCGGCATTTACCATTCATGTTCTCCAGAGTCCGGGAATGTCTTTTGCAAACGTCTTTTGCAGATGTGTTTTGCAATAGTCTAGCCCGACACCACCCGGAACACAGCGACAAACCGCAAACTTTTGCAATCAGATGCCCGCAGCCAGACGACAACCCTGATCAATGGCCCGCTTGGCATCCAGCTCGGCAGCCACATCCGCACCACCGATCAGGTGCACCGGCAACCCCGCCGACTCAATGCCGGCCTGCAGCTCACGCAGGGGCTCCTGCCCGGCACAGATAATAATGGTATCAACGGGCAGCAGTTTGTCTTCGCCCTGCTCCGCCCCTTTTGGCGTAATGGTCACGTGCAGCCCGTCATCGTCAATTTTCCGGTAGGTGACGCCCGGGATCATCTGCACATTGCGGTGCCTGAGTGATGTCCGATGAACCCACCCGGTGGTCTTGCCCAGGTTTTTACCCACTTTTGAGGATTTTCGCTGCAACAGGTAAACCTGCCGGGCCGGGGCCGGTATTTCCGGCTTCACGCCTTTTACGCCACCCCGGTGCTCCACTGACAGATCCACCCCCCATTCTTTCATGAAATGCCCTGTATCCAGCGCCGGCGACTTGCCCTGGTGAACAATAAACTCAGACACATCAAAACCAATGCCACCGGCACCAATCACGGCCACCGTCTGCCCCACGGGCTTACGCTCCAGCAGTGCATCCAGGTAACCGATCACTTTGGGATGATCAATACCCTCGATATCCGGAGTACGCGGCCTGACGCCTGTCGCCAGAACCACTTCGTCGAAGCCACCGGCCTTGAGTTCGTCAGCCGAGACCCGGGTATTGAGCCGCACCTCAACACCGTGTTTGTCGAGCATAACCCGGTAATAACGCAGCGTTTCATGGAACTCTTCTTTACCGGGAATGCGCTTGGCAACATTGAACTGGCCGCCAATCTCGCTGCCGGCGTCAAACAGCGTTACCTTGTGGCCGCGCTCCGCAGCAACGGCGGCAAAGGAAAGGCCCGCCGGCCCGGCGCCCACCACGGCAATCGATTTCGGCTGCGACGTTTTCACATACGCCAGCTCGGTTTCACTGCAGGCTCGTGGATTCACCAGACAAGACGTCAACTTACCGCTGAAGGTGTGGTCCAGGCAGGCCTGATTGCAGGCAATGCAGGTGTTGATTTCATTGGCCCGGTCCTCTTCAGCCTTGAGAACCAGTTCGGGATCGGCGAGAAACGGGCGCGCCATGGACACCATATCCGCTTGGCCACTGGCCAGAATTTTCTCGGCGACATCCGGCATGTTGATCCGGTTGGTGGTCACCAGCGGGATACTAACCTCGCCCTTCAGGCGCTCTGTGACTTCAACAAAAGCCGCACGGGGTACCGAGGTCACGATGGTGGGTATCCGCGCCTCATGCCAACCGATCCCGGTATTGATAATCGTGGCGCCGGCTTTCTCGATTTCCTTTGCCAGCTGAACAACCTCATCCCAGGTACTGCCGTCTTCAATCAGATCCAGCATCGACAGGCGGTAAATCAGAATAAAGTTCTCCCCCACCCGCTCGCGTACGCGGCGGACAATCTCCAGGGGCAGGCGAATACGGTTCTCGTAGCTACCACCCCACCGGTCGGTGCGGTGATTGGTATGCTTAACGATGAACTGATTGATGAGATAGCCTTCGGAGCCCATGATTTCCACGCCATCATAGCCGGCACGCTGGGCCAGCGCCGCGCAGTTCACATAGTCATCAATCTGTTTCTGGATACCGGCTTCATCCAGCTCTTTCGGCGTGAACGGATTTATCGGCGCCTGAATGGCCGACGGCGCCACCAGCTCGGGCGAGTAGGCATAGCGACCGGCATGCAGAATCTGCATGCAGATCTTGCCATCGGCTTCATGCACCGCCTCGGTAATCACCCGGTGTTTGTCGGACTCCTCCTCGGTACTCATTTTCGCCGCATGCTGGAACACTGCCCCTTCCGTGTTCGGGCCGATGCCACCGGTAACAATCAACCCGGCACCACCCCGGGCCCGTTCGGCATAAAATGCCGCCAGCCGCTCAAACCCGTTTTTTACCTCTTCCAGACCGGTATGCATGGACCCCATCAGAGTGCGGTTACGCAGAGTGGTAAAGCCAAGGTCCAGGGGTCTGAACAGGTTTGGATATTTATCGGTGCCGGGCGTGGTGGTCATCAGTGCTCTCCTTATCAAATTCTGATTATGCAACCAGACTACCCCGCACCCCAAGCGTCAACAATATTCTTAAGTAACATTTGATTATCTTTACACAACAGCAATAATGAGCGCATGGATAACACCAAGCCACACAGCCAGAATGCCCTGGGCGACATCAGCCTGCTTCACGTCTCCGTACTCCTACGCGCGGCACAAGCCGAGGGTGCCGACATCCACCGGCTGACCCGGCAGTTCCGGCTGAATGCCCCGGAACTGGCCTCACCAGATGCCAGAATAAGCATTCCACGATTTATGCGACTGGGGCATGCGGCGATAACCGCCACCGGAAATCCGGCCCTGGGCCTGCGCATGGGGGCGTCAACCCGGCCGGTTGATGCCGGCATAGCCGGATTGGCGGCCGAAACGGCCGGCACGGTACAGGAGGCATTGGCGACACTAGTGCGCTATTCACTTCTGACCAGCCAGAATTCCCGGGGTGAGCCCGGTATCGACACCAACAACGAAACGGTACGGTTTTATTCCATCCGCCCCTACAACCACTACAACCATTTTGTCGTCGATTCCGTACTGGCCGCCTGGACCCAGTTGGTCCGCCACATGACCGGACAATACGACGTTATTGAGAGAGTTCGCATAGAGTACCCGTCAACCGGGCATGATGATGTATTCGAAAGCTGGTTCCGGTGTCCGGTGGAGTTCGGCGCTGAAGAGAATTCAGTTCGGTTCAGAAAGGATTGCTGGCTGCAGGTGCCAGCACAGGCTCACCGCGGAATGCACGAAAAGCTCAAAGCCGTGTGTGAAAAGGAATTTCAACAGATTCGAAAAGGCTGGCGGGTAACCGACAGGGTCAGGCACCTGATCACCCCCCTGTTACAGGGCAGAACACCAACACTGGATATATTGGCAGCGAAGCTGGGCACCACACCCTGGACTCTGCAAAGACACCTGGTGGACGAAGGAACCGGATTCCGGCAATTGCTGGACGACACCAGAAAACAGCTGGCGTTTGATTACCTGAGGGAAACCGATCTTTCGCTGGCGGAAATCGCCTGGCTACTGGGCTTTTCCAACCCGCCGGCTTTTCACAAAGCATTCAGGCGCTGGTATGGAACAAGTCCGGGGGAACACAGAAAACAGGGAGTAAAAAAACAATAACAGGGGGGAAAATAATTGGCGGAGCGGACGGGACTCGAACCCGCGACCCCCGGCGTGACAGGCCGGTATTCTAACCAACTGAACTACCGCTCCGCGTAGTCTTACCAAGCCGTGCTGATGACTGCTCGGTGACAACGAGGGCGAATTATATAGATGCCCCCGAGTATGTCAACGCTTTTACTAAAACTTTTTCCCGGCGCCTTTTCCGGCACCGGTCACGCCGCTGGCTCAGCTTTCATCCAGGGCACAGGGCTCGCCTTCCACACCGGCCAGAGGCAGGGTGAAATAGAAACAGGCACCGCCATCTTCCGGGCGTTCGAAGGCGATATCACCGCCCTGAGCCTGGATCAGCGAGCGACACGTGGCCAGGCCAATACCCATGCCGTCTTCTTTGGTGGTGTGAAACGGGTGAAACAGCTTCTCTTCTGCTTCTTCATCCACACCTACCCCATGATCCCTGACCTGAACCCTTACGCATTGCTCGCCACATCGCCGGGCACTCACCTCCACCGGCTCGGCGGAACCCGCACTGCGGGTTGATTCAAGGGCATTTCGGATCAGATTCAGGGCCACCTGCTGCACCTGAATCGGGTCAGCCAGCACGTCAGGAAGCCCCTCTTCGAGCTGCACTTCAATGCCACCGGCGTTGTTGCGCATATCCACTTCCGCAAACTGGCGGGTGTCTTCCAGCAACATCGACACCGAAACCACTTCTTTACCGGTTGCCGGCTTTTTCATAAACCGGCGAATACGCCGGATAATCTCACTGGCCCGGTGTGACTGGGCTTCAATCTTGTCCAGCGTTTGCCCCAGCAACGCCAGATCCGGCTCGTCTTTGGCCATCATCCGCTTGGAGACGCGGGCATAATTGGTGATAGCCGTCAGCGGTTGATTCACTTCGTGAGCGAAACCTGCCGCCATTTCACCCATTGTTGTCAGTCGGGAAGTGTGGGCCAACTGATCGCGCTGCTCCTGAACCAGCGCCCTGGCATCTTCCAGTGCCTGCTCGTTTTTCAGTTCTGCGCTGATGTCACGGAACACCACCACCGCGCCGTGCAGCTCATCACTGTCGAGCTTCGGGGTGGCCCGGTATTCTGCCGGAAACCCGCTGCCATCCGCTCGCAACATGCGGATATCCCGCTGATTCTCGGCAATGCCCTGCTGACAGGTGGCCATTACCGGCAGATTCCCGGGGGGCTCGGCTTCGGTTGAGAAATGCAATTCAAAAAAGCTCTGACCAATCAGCTCTTCAACCGGACAGCCTGTAATCATCGCCGCAGCCGGATTGGCAAACTCGATAACGCCGTTCTCATCCAGCCCGTATATACCTTCGCTGATGGAATTGAGAATGCGGGTCTGATCACCCTGCAATTCCCGGTTACGGCTCTGCATTTCACGCTCAAGACGAATCACCCGGCCATGGGTTTTGACCCTGGCAATCACTTCCTGGGATTCAAAGGGCTTGGCGATGTAATCGGCACCGCCGACGGAGAAACCTTTAACCTTGGCTTGCAGGTCATCCAGAGCGGACAGAAACACAACGGCCGAATCAGCCGTGTCAGGATCGGCTTTCAGGCGCTCACACACCTCGTAGCCATCCATCTCGGGCATCATGATATCCAGCAGGATAACTTCGGGGTGGTGTCTGTGAGCGAGGTCCAGCGCTTTTTCGCCTTCATTGGCGATCAACAGCCGGTAGCCTTTGTCTTTCAAAGTCTCGTAGAGGACTTTCAGGTTCTGCGGGTTGTCATCCACCAGCAGTACCGTCACCTCCGGGTTTTCGCTGACAAGATCAGTCATAGAAACAGAGCCGGTTGAAAACGTGGCAGTATAATGACGATACCAAGCCGGCTAGTCGATAAGTTCCTTTACTGACAGGACCATACGCACCAGATGTGCCAGCGAATGGGTGCCCATCTTGTGCATGACGCGGGAACGGTGAATCTCCACGGTGCGCTGGCTGATCTCCAGCTCGATGGCAATCACCTTGTTGGCCTGGCCGGCAATCATCCGATCCATGATTTCCCGTTCACGGGGCGTCAGGCTTTTTATCCGGCGGATAATTTCCTGCTTTTCATCCAGAGATTTCCGCTGATCGCGATCCTGTTCCAGGGCAGCTTCGATTTTTTCCAGCAACGCCTCCTCGCGGTAGGGTTTCTGGATGAAATCCACGGCACCTTCTTTCATGGCATCGACTGCCATGGGCACATCACCATGACCGGTCACAAAAATAATCGGCAGGATCGAGTGTTTCTCGTTCAGTTTCTTCTGCAATTCCATGCCATCCATACCCGGCATACGGATATCCAGCACAATGCAGCCGGCCATCTTGTCAGAGTAGTCCTTGAGAAAGGCGTTGGCGCTTTCGTAGGTCTGAACCGGCTTGCCATCAGATTTAAGCAACAACTCCAGTGAATCACGGACGGCTTCGTCGTCCTCTACCACATACACAGTCTGCTGGATATCAGTCATGGATCGGTACTCTCCTATCCGTTTGTTATTGGCCTGTCCGTTTTGTTATTGAGCCGGTCAGTGGATGGACGGATCTTTGTGCTCATCCCGGGCATGTTCCTGCCGCTCGTGTTCACGCATTGTTTCAAGGCGTTGCTGAATAATGCCAAAAACACTCTGCTTGGGATACCTGCCCTTGGCATCTGCCTTGCCTGCCGGTTTACCCAGTAACAGTGTAATGGCCTCTTCCACTCTGGCAACCGGGTAAACGGCAAACCTGCCGCCACGGCATGCTTTGACAACTTCGCCATCAAGCATCAGGTTTTGCACGTTGGTCTCGGGGATAACAACACCCTGAGTACCACTCAGACCACCTTTAAGTTCGCAGGTTGCATAGAAACCCTCAACTTTTTCGTTCACGCCACCAATGGGCTGAACCTGTCCGAACTGGTTAACCGAGCCGGTTATCGCGAGATCCTGGCGCACAGGCAGACCGGACAAAGACGAAATCAGCGCCACCAGTTCAGCCAGCGATGCACTGTCGCCGTCCACTTCGCCATAGTTCTGCTCGAAGGTCAGGCTGGCAGACAAATGCATCGGGTCGTTCACGGCAAAATGGGATGCCAGCCAGGAGGTCAGAATCATCACGCCTTTGGAGTGAAGATTACCGCCCAGTTTCACGTCGCGCTCAATATCAATCACGCCACCATCGCCATAATAGCAAGTAGCCGTAACCCGGTTAGACAAGCCGAATTCGAAGCCACCGGTAGACAACACAGACAATGCATTCACCTGCCCGACACAGGTTCCGGTGGTTGTCACCAGTGTGGAACCATCACGAATGGAATCATAGAACTGGTCACGGATACGGCTGCTGCGGTATTTGGCGCTTTCCAGGGCCCGCTCCACGTGTATGTCAGTAATCAGTCTGGCTCCGGCCTGTCGCGCCCAGAAGTCGGACTCCCGCAACAGGTTGGCGATATCGGCGGCATGCAGAGAAAGCCGGTCCTGATGCTCAGACATACGCGCACTGTGTTCGATAATCCGGGCAACCGCCTTGTTGTTGCAGTGCAACAGATCCTTTTCCACCACCAGGCTGGCGATAAACTTGGCATACAGCAGCTGGCTGTCTTCGCTGCGGTACATTTCGTTCTCGAAATCCGCGGTTACCCGGAACAGCTCGGCAAACTCAGGATCGTATTCCTGCAGCAGCATCCAGGTTTCCCGGTCACCGAACAACACGATTTTTACATCCAGAGGAACCGCTTCAGGCTCGATGGAAATGGTGCCAGACAGGGTCAGTTCACGCTCCAGAGAGTTGATCTGAATAGACCGTGACCGCAACGCCCGCTTGAGGCCATCCCAGACAAACGGCTGTTCCAGCACCTTGATGGCGTCCATCAACAGATACCCGCCATTGGCTTTGTGCAGGCTGCCGGGGCGGATCAGGGAGAAATCGGTAAACACCGTGCCCTTGTAGGTCACGTTTTCAACGTACCCGAACAGATTGTGATAGGTGGGATTGTCTTCCACCACCACTGGCACCTCGTTGGTTTTCTGGTGCACAACCACGTTGATCAGATAGCGCCGGGGCATTTTCTTGTCCAGAGAGGCGTAGGCAATGGCTGCCTGCTCGTCATCGTCGTCGAGGAAAATGTCCAGGTTTTCAGCCAGGTCGCCGCGAATGGCCTCCAGATGCGACACTACGTCCGGCAGGTCTTTGTACTTTTCCGCCAGCTCGTCGATCTGATGGCCGGAAATGGCCTCCAGCGTTTCCTGGTTCAGGGCATGCTGCTTTTCCGCGTACTCCTGCTCCCAGTCCGCCAGCTTGCGCACCGCCTGACGAAGCTTTTTCTCAAGCTTGTTGATAACCTCTTCAAACTTCTCCCGCTCCTGATCAGTCAACTCCTGAAAGCTTTCTGCGGTGTGCGGTTCTTCGCCGTTCATGGCCACCAGTCGGTAGCCTCCCGGGGTCGTCACTGTCAGGCGAACTTTCTTACGCTTGGCCTGTTCGGCCACTTTTTCCAGTTCGTCTTCCTGCTTCTTGGCATACTCTTCTTTGAGGTTCTCTGCACGCTCAAGAAAGTTATCGCCCTCAAAGGTCTGGGGAATCATTTTCACCAGTCGGGACATCAGTTTTTCCATGTCCTGCTTGAGCTCGGTCCCCATACCTGACGGCAACTTCAACAACCCGGGATTGCGGGGCTCTTCAAAGTTGGCGACATAACACCAGTCGTGGCTCTGCTGGTCTGCGTCGACATGATGCTCAAGATAACGGAGCATCATGGTGCGTTTGCCCAATCCGTTACGACCCACCGCGTAAACGTTATAGCCGCCATGGGGCATCGCCAGGGCAAAACGTACCGCTTCCTGAGCCCGGTTCTGGCCAACAATTTCAGCCAGGGGCTCGAGCTGTCGGGTGGTTTTAAAGGGCAGGTCTTTGAGAATGCAGGTTTTGTACAACTGGTGCAGTGACAGTGACTTCAAGTTCGATTCCCGTCGAGGTCGTTTATAAATAACAATGGTTTGGCCATTGTAGTGTCTGAATGGCGGGCTGTCGCGGTTTTATCAGATTGCTTCAATCAAACCCCATCAACCTCAAATCACCCTCAAATCACCCCGGCATCAAGGCTTGCGGCCATGTACAGCCCGAGCTCTTCGCATTGCTGCTCGAAGGCACTTTGATACTCGCCGCGGCAGATGAGGGGCTCCTGAACGAGCTTCCAGCGCAGGCCCGTCGTGATGCTCTCAATAGCGCGGTGGGTTCCGGTGCCATCGCGACCGGCACGGATATAGAAGGCGAAAGGCAGGCCCTGGGTTTGTTCCAGGCAGGGATAGTAACAGCGGTCGAAGAAGTCTTTGGTGAGGCCGGCCATGTAGCCGAGGTTTTCCGTGGTGCCGAGGATGAGGGCATCACAATGGAGCACGTCTTCGGGCGTTGTCTCCAGCGGTGATTTCACCACCACTTCTACGGAATCGATATCGGGGTGGCTGGCGCCTTCGAGAATGGCATCCCGGAGTTTTCTGGTGTTCGGAGATGGGGCATGGGAAACAATCAGAAGCTTTTTCGTAGCCATAATACTCATGCCCCCTAACTACATCTGGGCCAAACCCTGGTGCAAGGCCAGCGCCGGGGCACTGACCACCTGACAGCAAACCAGGATGGCCGTCAGCAATTGTCCAAAAACGGCTATTAAATCAGCTCGCCATTAGCTTCGGCCGATGCTTCCTCTTCTTTCTCTTTCTTGACCGGCTTCGGCATCAGTTTCTCACGGATATTGGTTTCAATTTCGGTGGCAATTTCCGGATTCTCTTCCAGGAATTTGGCAGCGTTTGCCTTACCCTGGCCAATCTTGTCGCCCTTGTAGGCGTACCACGCGCCGGCCTTATCCACGAAGCCTTCTTTCACGCCCATATCCAGAACTTCGGCCATGTGGTAAATGCCCTTGCCGTACATAATCTGGAATTCAGCCTGCTTGAACGGCGGTGAAACCTTGTTCTTCACCACTTTCACGCGGGTTTCGTTACCGGTCACTTCATCGCCGTCTTTCACAGCGCCGATGCGGCGAATGTCCAGACGAACCGAGGAGTAGAATTTCAGCGCATTACCACCGGTGGTGGTTTCCGGACTACCGAACATGACGCCAATCTTCATACGAATCTGGTTGATGAAAACCAGCAGGCAGTTGGCATGCTTCACGTTACCGGTGAGCTTGCGCAAAGCCTGGGACATCAGGCGGGCCTGCAGGCCTACGTGGCTGTCGCCCATTTCACCTTCAATTTCCGCTTTCGGCGTCAGCGCGGCTACCGAGTCGACAATGATGACGTCTACTGCGTTGGAGCGAACCAGCATGTCGCAGATTTCCAGCGCCTGTTCGCCGGTATCCGGCTGGGACACCAGCAGTTCGTCTACATTAACGCCAAGCTTTTCGGCGTAAACCGGATCAAGAGCGTGCTCAGCATCCACGAAAGCACAGGTTTTACCCGCCTTTTGGGCTTCGGCGATCACCTGCAGGGTCAATGTGGTTTTACCGGAGCTTTCCGGACCGTAAATCTCACAGATACGACCGTATGGCAGGCCGCCAATGCCCAGCGCAACGTCCAGACCAAGCGAGCCGGTAGATACTGCCGGAATCGCTTCACGGGGCTGGTCGCCCATTTTCATTACGGCGCCTTTGCCAAACTGGCGTTCAATCTGGCTCAGTGCTGCGCTGAGTGCTTTCTTGCGGTTGTCTTCCATCGTCCAAACCCTCATTGACTGGCTGCTGGTACATCCGGTTGCCAACAGCGTAACTCGACAAGCGCCGGAGGTATCCAGCACTTTTCCTGTATATTTGAACAGTATTAAAACATAAGCTCTAACAGAGACCAACCCCTGCCGGAATGAAAAAACTCACAGGTTCTCAAGAAACCCGGTAACTCCTTGCAGAGCATACAAAACTGCCTGCCGGCGAACCTCGTCCCGGTCGCCATCGAAGTGTTGAAGACTGGTTTCAATATGGCCCGGGCCAGAACCCCATGCGAACCAGACAGTCCCTACCGGCTTTTCGTCACTGCCACCACCCGGCCCTGCAATACCGCTGATAGCCACGGCTACATCCACCCCGGTGACACGCACCGCGCCGCTGACCATTTGCCGGACAACAAGTTCGCTGACAGCGCCATGTTCGTCCAGCACACCCGGGTTAACACCCAGTAGCATCTGTTTCGCTTCATTACTGTAGGTGACCAGGCCCGCCATCACATAGGCAGAACATCCGGCCCTGTCGGTAAGCACCTTGGCAACCCAGCCGCCGGTGCAGCTTTCTGCGGTGGCGATGGTGTGCCCCCGGGATTGCAACAGGTCGCCGAGGGTTATCCCTGCCTGCTGTAGTTGTTCGTCTGTGATGGGCATACCTTCTCCGTTTTCTGATTGTCTTTGATGCCAAACCATTTATAACGCTTTCCAGCTGAATTATTTACTGGAATTCAACTCACTGCGAACCTGGCTAATCAGACCAGGCCAGGACTCCACCCAACAACACTGGTGACCGTAAGCAGGCTTCACAATCGACCTGACACGCTCAGAGTGGGGAAGTTGCTTGATATAGGCGCCGGCCACTTCAGACGGGACAATATCATCTCTGCCGCCGATGAAATGCCACTGAGACAGGTCCGCAAGCATGCGTGCTCGGTCCGCCGGGTTCATGGAACCCTTCAGAGGCGAAATCCGGTGATGCCGGGTCCAAAAATCATGATCGAGATTACCTGCCACCGTAATCAGCGCATCTACATCGTCACGCTCAGCGGCCAAAAGTGCAGCTACCGCCCCACCTCCCGAGTATCCAACCAACAGCAGAGTGTTTGATTTGTAACGAGCTTTTAGTCCATCCAGAGCCTCGCCAGTGGCATCAATGACTTCCGCTGAGAAACGCTTACCCAACCAAAAGTCGGAGCGACAGTTGGAGCTGGTGATGTATTGGCACGGCCGAGCGAGATAAACCGCCTGAGGCTGGGGATCCGCCAAGGCCAGTTGCAGACCGATGGGTTCCACCGGTGTGGGATCGGTCGAGGGGCGGGAACGGGTAACCCAGGCCAGGCCATCACCTTCAAGATAGACCGTCAGGATAGGAAGCTGCTCGCCCGGCTCAGGACCGTAGGCCCTAAGAAGAAAACCGCCGGTATTCAATGTGACAGGCTGCCAACCATGAGCGTGGGCCATCTGTTCGGCACTAGCGATGCGCTCAGCGGGGGTTGGCAGCTGAGCGCAACCGCTTGGTAGTAGCAAAGAGGCAATGGCCAAGAGGCTTATCAACCTGAATTTCAGCATCGCTATACACCCACACCAAATAAAAAGGCCGCGGTTTGCGCGGCCTTTTATGATACGACATCTTCTTTAATCAGAACGCCCAGCGCAACTTGAGCGAGACGCTCTGGCTCAGATAGTCAGACCGGTACTCAACATCATAGTTGGCGCTAAGTTCCGCACCATTATTGGCAATATGGAGCAGGCCAACACCGCCCGTGGCGATCCAGGGATTCGGATCAATGCCCTCAGTGGTGAACTGTGCCCCCGGCGCTGCGGCGTAGGCTGATGTGATACTCGCTTGCTCATTAAGAACATCATATCCCAAGCCCAGATTAGCGTTCAGCTCAACAGCCTGATTGACCGAGTGAGACAACTGCCCCTCCAACCCGGCAACCAGAGCTTCGGTGGTATTGCTGTCAACATCCAGATTGAGCACGTCCGCACCGGTTTCGTTGTAAGACTCGTCTTTAATCCAGGTGTAGTCGGTCTTGATCCCGGCACTCACCCGATTGCTCTCGCTCAGGGTATAGCTACGAGTCAATCCCAGGCCGAGATGCCCCGTATAGCTGTCGTAATCCGCATCAGCTGTGGAATTGTTCAGAGCAATGGTACGTTTGCCATCATTCCGGTTCTGCCCCAGATCGACCTGAAAGGTCAGATCGGTAGTGTCATCAAGGCTGCGAGAGCCATAACCGATCAGTTGATAACTGTCGACGTCAAGGTCATGAGGTGCAACATCTGAGTTGCCTTCTACTCTGGTATTTGCGTAAGCAAACGCAACACCCAGACGGGTACGGTCATTTAGCGAACTATCCAGACCCAGGATCAAACCACCGGTATCAGCGTCATAACCAGATACACCCCCGCGATCATCCTGCTCCGTTCTCGTACCGAACGGCTTGATCCAGAAATGTTGATCTTTAAGCATCCCATCGCCGGAGTTCAGACCGGTGCCGGCGGAACGCCCCAAAACCACATTTTGACGCGTCTTAACCGCGCTGTTGATACCGTAAAGTGCAGTGCGTGCAGCCATATAGCCGCCACCGGTCAGAAGCGGCAGGGTCTGTGAAACGCCGTCGGAGACCTCCTGATCAGTACTGAGGTTGGCCGCCGTGAACAACGCGAGCAGTTCCTGATTGCGATCAATGATGCGCGCCGCACCATAAGCCGAGGAGTTTCTCATGGTGGAAGCCGACTCCAGCGCACTCAGTAATTGAACGAACTGGGCCTCGCCCACATTGATGTTATCCAGTGCAAGATTGAAAACGCCCTGGGTATCAACCTGACTGAACCTGAATATCACATCCTGACCAACGTATGCGGATAACTCGCTGGACACATCTACTGCAACAGTCTGCCAATCCTGACTGTTCGGATCGCCAACCTGAGTCTGATACACCGTGGCGATAATGTCGGCAGGATCCAGACTAGTGAGCGACGAGCCGACCTTCAAAATATCGAACCTCGCCTGTTGGTTTGGGCTGTCGGTGTAATCCAGAGAATCTGGAGTTGAGAATGCGCCCGCACTGTTGTTGATTGCAATGTCGAAAAACACCTTATTGACCGAACCACCGACCGTAAATTCCTGGGTGATAAAGCTACTTCCGGCTCCACTTTGAGAGGTGTAAATATACTGATCACCAGAGGGTGAGGCATTGATCGACCCGGCGGCAGACCCAGTAGCCAGGCTGACAGCGTGAGCGCCGCCATTTACGGTGGTAGTCCAGCCTGTCAGGCCGTCTTCGAAACCACCGTTGACCAGCGCAGCATCGGCAGACACCGAACCGAGCATTGACACCGCGATGGCCAGGCGCTTCGCAGTAAACCTCAAACCAAAATTGGACATAATATTTCCTTATACGCCACTCAGAGCCACCCTCCAGACACACCTCGCCTGGGCGGCTTTACCCCTCAAGGTCGGTCAAAACAGCGAATCTGACTTTCAAACAACAGGGATTTTTTGGGGGGGATCCAGAAGAAGGGGGTCAAGGCTGCTCTGGAACGGAGAACAACACTGCATACCTTTACGACCTCCGGCTTTCCTTCCAGCCATAGCCGGCCCGCATGAGCGCGGTCAGCCTGACTGAAAGATAACCTTTTGGTAATGCGCGCGCAATACTTTCGCGGTCGACTTACAGTATGCCGGAACGTTCATTTCATCCTGACCAATATTTTCTTACAATCCCGGCATCAATCCAGAGCTCTACCTGACCGGACACCTCCATGCCAGCACCCCAGACCGAACAGCCCAAGCACACCCCCATGATGCAGCAGTACTTAAAGATCAAGGGCGAGCATCCCAACGAGCTGGTGTTCTACCGCATGGGGGATTTCTACGAGCTGTTCTATGAGGACGCCAAGAAAGCGGCAGAGTTGCTGGACATCACCCTGACCGCCCGCGGGCAGTCCGGCGGCAACCCGATTCCCATGGCCGGCATTCCCTACCACTCGGCGGAAGGCTATATTGCCCGCCTGGTGCGCGGAGGGCATTCGCTGGCCATCTGCGAACAGATTGGTGATCCGGCTACCAGCAAGGGGCCGGTAGAGCGGAAAGTGGTGCGCATTGTTACCCCTGGCACACTCAGTGACGAGGCGTTTCTGGAAGACCGCCGGGACAATCTGCTGGCGGCTATTTTCAGCCATAAAGAACAATTCGGCTTTGCTTCGCTGGACATCTCCAGTGGCCGCTTTGCGGTTTCCGAGCTGGACGGGCTGGAAGCACTGCAAGGCGAGCTACAGCGCCTGCGCCCGGCCGAAATCCTGATCAGCGAAGACTTTCCTTACGGTGAAATTCTGGAAGGCTTTACCGGCATACGCCGCCAGGGGCCCTGGTTATTCGAGGCGGATTCCGCCCGCCGTGTGCTCACCCAGCAGTTGCAGGTTCGGGATCTCACCGGATTTGGTTGTGAAGACCTGCACCTGGCCATCTGTGCCGCCGGCTGCCTGCTGCAATACGCCCGGGAAACCCAGCGCACCGCCCTGCCCCATATTCGCAAGCTGACCCGCGAGCAGCGCGAAGAGGCGGTGATTCTGGACGCCACCAGCCGCCGCAATCTGGAAATCGACATCAACCTGATGGGCGGCACCCAGCACACCCTGGCCTGGGTAATGGACCGCACCGCCACCTCCATGGGCGCCCGGGAACTGCGCCGTTGGCTGAACCGGCCGCTGCGCGATGTCGACGTGGTGCGCCAGCGCCAGCAGGCGGTTACCGCCCTGCTGGACGGCTTTCACTACGAGCCGGTACACGATCTATTGAAAAAAGTGGGCGACATTGAACGCATTCTGGCCCGCGTGGCCCTGCGTTCGGCCCGCCCCCGCGATCTGGCACGCCTGCGCGACGCCTTCCAGGCACTGCCGGATCTGCAGGAAACACTCAAGCCGGTCAATTCCCACCATATCGTGAAACTGGCCAACATCATCAGCGAATACCCGGAACTGGCGGACCTGCTGGAACGGGCCATCATCGAAAACCCGCCGGTGGTCATCCGCGAGGGCGGCGTGATTGCCGAAGGCTTCGACGAAGAACTGGACGACCTGCGCAACATCAGCGAAAACGCCGGCCAGTTCCTGCTGGATGTAGAAACCCGCGAGCGTGAACGCACCGGCATCAGTACCCTGAAAGTGGGCTACAACCGGGTGCACGGCTACTACATCGAGATCAGCCGCGCCCAGTCAGACAAGGCACCGGTGGACTACATTCGCCGCCAGACTTTGAAAAACGCCGAGCGTTTCATCACGCCCGAACTGAAAGAATTTGAAGACAAGGCCCTGAGCGCTAAAAGCCGTGCCCTGGCACGGGAAAAAGGTCTGTACGACGATGTGCTGGAAGCCGTGGCCGAGCAACTGGCACCCCTGCAGGATGCGGCCCAGGCTCTGGCCGAACTGGATGTGCTGAGCAACTTCGCCGAACGCGCTACCAGCCTGCGCTTCACCGCCCCCGAGTTCACTGACGAGCCGGGCTTTAATGTCGAAGAAAGCCGGCACCCGGTGGTGGAACAGCTGCTGAGCGAACCGTTCGTACCCAACAACCTGTTGATGGACAACAAGCGCCGCATGCTGGTGATCACCGGCCCGAACATGGGCGGTAAGTCCACCTACATGCGCCAGGCGGCACTGATTGCCCTGCTGGCCTACACCGGTAGCTTCGTGCCCGCCGACCGAGCCGTGCTCGGCCCGGTGGACCGCATCTTCACCCGCATGGGCTCATCCGACGACATTGCCGGCGGCCGCTCCACTTTCATGGTGGAAATGACTGAAACCGCCAACATTCTGCATAACGCCACCGAGCAAAGCCTGGTATTGATGGACGAAGTGGGCCGCGGCACCAGCACCTTCGATGGCCTGTCTCTGGCCTGGGCCACCGCAGAGCATCTGGCGAAAGAAACACGCTGCTTTACCCTGTTTGCCACCCACTATTTTGAATTGACTCAACTGGCAGACGACCTGGAACACGCGGTGAACGTGCACCTCACGGCCACGGAACACGACGACAGCATTGTGTTCCTGCACAATGTTCACGACGGCCCCGCCAGCCAGAGTTACGGCCTGCAGGTAGCAAAACTGGCCGGTGTGCCTCAGGGTGTTATCCAGAACGCCCGCACGCAGCTGGCCCAGCTTGAAGGCGAGGAACGGCCAACCGCGCCAACCGTTCACGGCGTATCGGAACGCGCACCGGCGGCAAAAACCACCAAAGCCGCCAGCCAGAACGAATCAATCATGCAGGGCGATATGTTTGCCAGTATGGAACCGAGCGAAGTGGAGCAAGCCCTGCGCAAACTGGACCTGGACGGTCTTACGCCCAGAGAAGCACTGAACCAGCTTTACGAGCTGAAAGAAAAAGTGGGGAAATAACGCAAAGCAGCGGAAAAATTGACCCAGGCAATAAGGATATAGCCAGCGAAAACTTGCGGCTGAAAGGGCCGCTCCCTACAATATCGCGCACAAATCAGAATTGGGGCGAATGCAAGCAAGCCCCTGATGAGACCGAATATTCTACGACCAGGGATCTGACTATGGCGTTTATCGTTACTGATAACTGCATCAAGTGCAAATACACCGACTGCGTGGAAGTCTGCCCGGTGGACTGCTTCTACGAAGGCCCCAATTTTCTGGTAATTGATCCAGACGAGTGCATCGACTGCGCCCTGTGCGAGCCTGAATGCCCGGCCGAAGCCATTTTCTCTGAAGATGAACTGCCGGCAGGCCAGGAAGCCTTTGTAGAAATCAACGCCGATCTCGCCGGCAAATGGCCGAACATCACCGAGAAGAAAGATCCGCTGCCAGACGCTGAAGAGTGGGATGGCAAGCCAGACAAGCTGCAATATCTCGAGCGCTGATAAAGTGACCGAAAAGCCCGGGGGTTCAGCCCCCGGGCATGTGCAGCGGACTGGCTCCGCTGCTGCTTATTGCATTTCTCTGGCCTGATTGCGCAATACAAACTTCCGGATCTTGCCGGTGGATGTCTTTGGCAAACGCGCAAAAATCACCTTCCCGGGCACCTTGAACACCGCCAGGTGCTGCCGGCAAAAAGCAATAATCTCATCCTCGGATATATCCCCCGCTTCTGGCTTGAGCGTAACAAACGCACACGGAATTTCTCCCCATCGTTCATCGGGCCCGGCCACCACAGCTGCCTCCAGTACCGCCGGATGTCGGTAAAGCGCGTCTTCCACCTCAATGGTAGAAATGTTCTCACCACCGGAAATAATGATGTCCTTCAGGCGATCCCGGATCTCCATGTAACCGTCTTCATGCCACACGGCCAGATCACCGGTGCGAAACCAGCCGCCATGGAAAGCTTCTTCTGTGGCTTCGGGGTTTTTCAGGTAACCTTTCATCACGGTGTTGCCCCGCAGAAAAATCTCACCCAGGGTTCTACCGTCTTTCGGAACCGGCTTCATGGTGCGTGGCTCTGCCACCATCGTGCCCGCCAGGGTTTGATAACGAACGCCCTGCCTCGCTTTGAGCCTTGCCCGGTCATAAACCGGCAACGCATCCCACTCAGATTTCCAGGCACACAGGGTCACCAGGCCGTACACCTCGGTCAGCCCATAGGCATGGGTAACGCGAATGCCCATTTCTTCAATACCCTGAATCAGCTGAGCCGGTGGCGCGGCGCCGCCGGTCAGTGCATTCACCTCGTGATCAAGGTCGGCTTTCGCCTCAACGGATGCATTGAGCAGCGCGTTGAGCACAATCGGCGCACCGCAGAGATGAGTCACATGGTGATTGCGGATCAGTTGAAGCACCTTTTCCGGGTCCACCCGACGCAGGCACACATGCGTGCCGGCCATGGCGGTCACCGTCCACGGAAAACACCAGCCATTGCAGTGGAACATCGGCAAAGTCCACAAATACACCGGATGCATCCCCATGGACCACGCCATCTGATTACCCAGAGCCTGCAGATAGGCTCCGCGATGGTGATACACCACCCCTTTGGGGTTGCCGGTGGTGCCAGAGGTGTAATTCAGGGAGATCGCTCCCCACTCATCCGATGGAAACTGCCAGTGAGCCTCGGGGTCGCCCTCCAGCAGGAAGGCTTCGTAATCCAGCTCGCTGACAGGTGTGCCCTCACCGTATTCCGGGTCATTAACATCAATCACCAGCGGCTGGCGCTCCAGCCGTTCAACAGCTGCACGGATAACATCGCCGTATTCCCGGTCAGCAATCACCACGGTCGCTTCACTGTGCTCCAGCATATAGGCAATTGCAGGCGCATCCTGCCGTACGTTAAGTGCATTCAGCACGGCACCCGCCATGGGAATGCCGAAATGGCACTCCACCATGGCGGGTATGTTGGGCAGCATCACCGCAACGGTATCGCCGCGACCAACTCCCCGGCCGGTCAGAGCCGATGCCAGGCGCCGGCAGCGTGCACCGGTTTCTGCCCAGGTATAACGGATAGCGCCATGAATAATGGAAGTGTGATCGGGATAAACGCTGGCGGTACGCTCAATAAAATCAACGGGAGACTGTACCGCGTAATTGGCATTACAGGGCTCAAGCCCCTGATCATAGATGGATGTCACAACTGAAATTCTCTGACCGGCCCGTTGATTGGAGGATGCAATTCTTCAGTGGCGCTCTGGCAGGTATACTATATAACTGCGAAACGCCAGGCGCCCGGAACGATACCATAAAAGCGGTCGAAATCTTACGATGAACCAGCAAAGGGATTCATGAGCAAACCCAGCCATCAACGCACCAGCCAATTGCTCCCCAATGACCCCCAGCCCACGCTGATTCTGGATCAACGGGGACAGGTACTCGAATCTACGGCGTCTGCCAGCACACTCATGGCGGAGGCGGGTATCAGTTCGCCTGAAACTCTGCTGCCAGTGAACACCCTGTACCTGATTCGCGCGGCGCTGACCCAGAATCGCGTGATTGAAGACGTTGAGTCCAGTTTTGCCGACCGCTACTGCGTCTGGACCTTTATTCCTGATACACAAAGCCGGCAGGTGGTCGTCAGAGGCCGTGAAGCCACCAGAGACATCCGCTTGCGGGAACAGGCCCAGCGCTCAAACCGCCTGTACCGGCTGATTACCGAAAACACCACAGACCTGATCTCCCGCCACGCACCCGATGGCCGGTTTATCGATGCCACACCGGCCTCCTGGCAATTGCTGGGCTATCGTCCGGAAAGATTACGCGGCAAAACACTGGAAGAGATTTTTACCAGTGAACAGGCGGCAAAACAGCTCGCCGAGGCTCACCAGAAACTCCGGGAAGACGGGTATGCCACCCTCACCCTGAAAATCAGCCATGCCGATGGCAAACACCGGTGGCTGGAAATCTCCAGCCGGGCCATTCGCGAGACCTACACCGGCGCTGTGGTGGAAGTCATCAGCGTATCCCGGGACATTACCTCCCGGGTGGAATCTGAGGAACAGAACCGGTTACTCGCCGACGAACTGTCCCATACAGCCCGGCTGGCTACGCTGGGCGAGCTGGCTTCAAGCGTGGCCCACGAAATGAATCAGCCCCTGGCTTCCATTGTGAACTTTGCCAGCGCCAGCCAGCGCTTCCTGCAAGGTGCGGATCATCAGCCCGCACGGCTCGCGAAAGTAGAAGACGGGCTGGAAAAAATCGTACACCATGCCAACCGGGCCTCAGAGGTCATCAAGCGCCTGAGAGCATTCCTTCGCAAAGGTCAGAAACGCACCGCACCGATTGAGATCAACGAAGTAGCTGGCAATGTTGCCCGGTTGTGCCAGTGGGAAGCGGAAAAGAAACGGGTTCGCATTGTCGAATCGTTAACCGAAGCCCAGCCCATAATTACCGCTGACCCGGTACTGCTGGAGCAGGTGCTGATCAACCTGATCCGCAACGCCATTGATGCCAGCGTTGAAGCTCGACAGAATGGCAGCAAGATTCAGGCGGAGTTGGCCAACGTAATCATCGCCACCCACGTCAATGAAGACAAAGAGGTGTTGCTGGAAGTGACCGACGAAGGCCTCGGCCTGAGCGAACAGGCCCTTCGCCAGATGTTCCAGCCCTTCTACACCAGCAAACCCCAGGGCCTGGGCCTTGGCCTCTCCATGAGCCGATCCATCATCGAAGACTTCGGTGGCTTTCTGGATGCCAGACCCGCCGAAACCGGTGGCCTGACCCTGACCTGCCGGTTCCCGGCCCACACCCAAAGAAACACGCCCGCAATTATGGAGACTTGCCCAGATGACTGATTCTGCCAACAGCCAGCCGGCTACTGTATGCGTGGTGGACGACGACGCCGGCATGCTCGAATCCACCCAATGGCTGCTTGAGTCCGTAGGCCTGACCGTTCAGGCCTACAGCGACGGCCGGCGTTTTCTGGACACCGTGCACAAGACCAACGCCGGATGTGTGGTTCTCGATGTGCGCATGCCCGGCCTGGGTGGCCTGAATGTTCAGGAAGAAATGCAGAAACGCGAGCTGAACATCCCCATCATCTTTGTCTCCGGCCATGCCGATGTACCGATTGTGGTCCGGGCCTTCAAATCCGGCGCTTTCGACTTCATTGAAAAACCGTTTAACCAGCAACTGCTGCTCGACAGCGTTCAGCAGGCCCTTCAGGAACACCAGAACGGCCGCCAGCGGGTCGCCGACGCCAGCACAGACAAACTGCTGGACACCCTCACCCGCCGGGAGCGGGACGTGTTTCTGCCGCTGGCACAGGGTTACACCAGCCGGGAAATTGCCGATCAGCTTGGGGTCAGCGTCAAAACCATCGACCTCTACCGGGCCCGGGTAATGAAACGCCTGGGCGCTGATCGCCTGCCGGATGTTACCGGCCTGGCCGTTGCCGCCGGGCTGCTGGATCCCTTGCGGTTGAGGAAACATCAGCCGTTGTAATGACTGACCTCATGGGCCAGAGCTCCCAGACGGATGACCGCTTTTTCAATCCGCTCCGTCCAGGGGTTTGCGCCATTCAGCCGCAAGCAGTTCTCGAACTTGTTGGTGGTGGAGAACATGAGGCCCGGCGCCACATTGATCTGTTCCAGCCGGGCGCGGCGGTAAACTTCGGTGCCGGATACGCCGTCAGGTAACTGAACCCAGAGCACGAAACCGCCCTGAGGCCGGCTGACGGCAGTGCCCTCCGGAAAAGAACATGCCACCGCAGAGCGCAGCCGCTCGATGCCTTCCCGATAATGCTGCCGTGCATGGCGAAGATAGCGGTCATACCCACCCTGCTCCAGAAAGTGTGCCACGGCCAGTTGCGGAATGGTGGAGGTAGCCAGATTCACAAAATACTTGTGCTGCCGGGCACTGGCCATGTGCCGCCCCGGAATCATCCAGCCCAGCCGAAGGCCCGGTGAAACCGTCTTTGAGAACGAACTGCAATAAATGACATTATCCGAGCGATCGAAAGCTTTGGCGGGCCGGGGACGCTCACCGGAGTGATAGAGATCTCCGTAGATATCATCCTCAATCAGCGGCACATTGGCAGCCGCCAGCATGGAGACCAATTGCTGCTTGCGCTCGTCACTCATCCTGGCGCCCATCGGATTGCTGTGGTTGGGCACCACCACACAGGCCTTCAGCGGCCACTGTTCCAGAGCCAGCTGCAACCCCTCCAGACTCATCCCCTCAGACGGGTGGGTGGGAATTTCGATAACGCGCAACCCCACCACTTCAAGTGCCTGCAGGATGCCCGGAAAAGAAGGCGACTCCACTGCAACAATATCGCCAGCCTGCGTGACCGCACGCAAAGCCAGAATAATGGCTTCCTGGGCACCATTCGTGGCGAGCACATCATCCGGAGACACCGGCACTCCCAGCGTTGCCATGCGCTGGGCAATCTGCCGCCGAAAACTCTCTTTGCCGGGAAACGCGTAGTCCAGCGTCTCCAGGCCATGCCGTGCAGCCCAGATGGTGCTTTGTTGAATTTGCCGTACCGGCAGGTAATCCGGGTGAGGAATAGCGGTGGCAAGCGGAACCATGCGCTTCTGTTCATCCGAACACAAATCCAGCGTCATTTCGCGGGCCGACACAGGTAACGGACGGGTGCGCTGGTCTGTCATGCTCGGCTCGGGCACATCCCGGACCGGAAGGCGAACAAAATAGCCGCTGCGTTCGCGGGCCTGAAGAAATCCACGGGCTTCAAGCGTCTGATGTGCCTGCAGCACAGTGGAAATGCTGACACCAAACTGACGACTAAGCACCCGAACGCCCGGCAAACGGTCGCCCTGGCGGTATACCCCATCCCGAATCAGCGCCTGCAACTGTTCAGCCACCTGATTGTAAAGAGCCCCCATTTACGCCTCCTGCCTGAGCCTCAACCGCACACCCATCTCTGATTGAACCAGAAATGCCGCTGTAACGGGCAGTACAGATCGGCCATTTTCTGTGCAGAACAGATGATCACTGGTAGCAACTGTACCGGTTCAATACCAACTTATCTGAATCTGTTATGAAAGTCTGGCCCTGCAGACAATGGAAGCCGGATCAGAGAAGAAGGAGTTTCACCATGGCGATGGCAATCCCTAAGGTGGCCCGGGAGGCAGAAACAACATCCCCACCCGTCCGGCGCAATCGCAAAGACGTGCTTGGCCTCGCTGACACTTGCGGAGTACAACACCCCAGCCTCTCACGAACCTTGCAGAAGCTCTCACAGGCTGGCTTCCGTGTTTCCCGGGCCACCCCGGAGCACTGGATTATCCGGAGAGGGACACCGCTGCCGGAATATCATTGCTACAGTGAGCAGGAATTGCATCAGTTCACTGCCAACAGAACGTGACATTCACCAAACCCACAGAGCAAAAGATCCGCAGGACAAACCATGAAAACACCGATCTACCAGATAGACGCCTTTACCAGTGAACTGTTCGGCGGCAACCCGGCTGCCGTGATGCCGCTGGAAAGCTGGCTGCCAGACACGCTGTTGCAGGCCATTGCCGCCGAAAACAATCTATCCGAAACCGCCTTCCTGGTACCAACACCCGATGCGGACGACACGGATTTCCGGATTCGCTGGTTCACACCCACCACGGAAGTACCGCTGTGCGGCCACGCGACTCTGGCTTCGGCGTGGGTCGTCTTCAACAAACTGGAGTGGCCAGCTGACACCGTCCGCTTTCAGTCAAAAAGCGGGCCCCTGGCGGTGGCAAAACAGCCTGATGGCTGGCTGGAACTGGACTTCCCGAACCTCGCGTTCGAACGCTGCGCCACCCCGGCGCTGCTGAACGAAGCATTAGCCGGCGTGCCCGACGAGGCGTTTTTCGTTCCCAACGACACCAACTACATGGTGGTTCTGGAATCCGAGGCTGAGGTTAAATCCGCCACCCCGGATATCCGCAAGCTGGCACAGCTGGGCAACCAGGGTTTGATAGTGACTGCTCTGGGCGAAGCGTGTGATTTCGTCAGCCGATACTTCGCGCCGGGCGCAGGCATTGATGAAGACCCCGTGACGGGCTCGATACACAGTGTGTTGGTGCCCTATTGGACGGAACGGCTTGGTAAAACCACCTTACAGGCAGAACAACTCTCCGCACGTGGGGGTGAATTACGCTGTGAGCTGAAAGGCGAGCGCGTGGCCATCGCGGGCCAGGCGGCCTTCTTTATGGAGGGTTCCGTAGAGCTGCCTTGAGACTGATATACTGCGCACCGGTTTTTACAGCGGTGAGCAATCCATGGCAGCATCCACACCCCACTACGACGTAATCATCATCGGCGCCGGCGCGGCGGGGCTGATGTGTGCCGCCACCGCCGGCTACCGTGGCCGGAAGGTGCTGGTGCTCGACCACGCCAACAAACCCGGCAAGAAGATCCTGATGTCTGGCGGTGGCCGCTGCAATTTCACCAACCTGAACAGTACGCCGGCGAACTTCCTCTCCGATAACCCGCATTACTGCATTTCCGCGCTCAAGCGTTACACCCCCCAGGATTTTGTGGAACTGGTGGACCGCCATGGCGTGGAATATGAAGAAAAGGCGCCAGGCCAGCTGTTCTGCAAAGACAGCGCGAAAGACATTCTCAATGTGCTGCTGACCGAATGCGAGTGGGCCGGCGCTGAAATCCGGATGAAGACCTCCGTGAGCAAAGTGGCGGAAACAGAAAACGGCTATCGTCTGGCGACCAGCACCGGCACCGTGAACTGCGAATCTCTGGTGATTGCCTGCGGCGGCCTGTCGATCCCCACCATGGGCGCCACCGGTTTTGGTTATGAGGTGGCAAAACAGTTTGGCCTGAAAGTGCTCCCCACCCGTGCCGGCCTGGTGCCTTTCACCTTACAGCCGGAACTCAAAGCACAATTGGCGCCCCTCTCCGGCGTCAGTTGCCCGGTAGAAGCCAGCTGCCATCAACACCCTTTCAGAGAACCCATGCTGGTAACCCACCGCGGCCTGAGCGGCCCGGCCATGCTGCAGGTATCCAGCTACTGGCAACCCGGCGACGAAGTACACATCAACCTGCTGCCCGGGCAGAAAATCCAGGAAGACTTGCTGGCGCTGCGCAAGGAAAAACCGCAATCCACCCTCGCCCACTACCTGAACCAGCACCTGCCCAAACGCTTTGCCCAGGCCTTCAACGAACTGCAGGGCTGGCAGGGGCCATTGCAGGAATACCGGAATTCAGACATCGAACACATCGCCCGCACCCTGAGTGACTGGACCGTCAAACCCGCCGGCACCGAAGGTTATCGAACCGCAGAAGTCACCCTTGGCGGCGTGGACACCCGCCAGCTGTCATCAAAAACCATGGCGGTTCTGAACAAGCCTGATCTCTATTTCATTGGGGAGGTTGTGGACGTAACCGGCCATCTGGGCGGGCATAACTTTCAGTGGGCCTGGGCGTCGGGTGTGGCGGCGGGGAACGTCGCCTGAGCCCGGCCAGGGCCGAATCCCGATCACCATAAATGCAGGCCAAAGCGTGGAAATGGACGACAATTGTCGTAAAACGTCATTATTTTGACCTGCCTCGCTTGTAGCCCCATGAAAACCGTGAAATAGTCAGGAAATTCAGTGGTAAAAAGCGAACCATGGGTTCAGGACAAAACCGACCGTTGACGCTTATCTTCATGGGCGGCCTTTTTCGGAAACAGGCAACCTACTGATCTTTTGGCGGAATTTTTCGAACACCCTCAATGGGTCGGTGAAATAGGCGCGTTTTGGATAGATGTCATTTGTCTTTGAATTGCCTGTTATGCGTGGAAATAAGTCGAATGGGTACAATTAAACCAGATCTAATAGAGTCGTTCATCAACGAAGGAAATTTTGAGGTTGACGAAATTGGCCCTTTGTATTCTCCTTTGTTGGATCTGAAAATCAGAAGAGACAAAAAGCTAAAACTTATTATAACGACTACTTCTGACCTAAGTTCTAAAACTGACTGTGAAGACCATCCACCTGGCACAGTTAGAATTAATGAAAGACTGATTCGAATGACATCAACCTTAGGCGCTAAAATTGAATTAACAGGGATCCAACCCTTTAACCATTCAATATCTACTGATAGTAATGGAAAATCAACTAAGACAGAACTTTCTTCTGTTGAAAAAGCTTTAGTACAAATAAGAGATAGCAAGTCTGGTTGTTATCTAATTGAATGGCTTGAAAACGTTGATGACGGAACATTTTTATGGCCTGAAACAACAAAGTGTGAATCAAAAGATTCTAATACTATAGTCATTGGATCAGGCCCGACCTCTGTAGAAATAAGCGAAACGTCTACTTCCGGAGAGAACTCAAGAAACTGTATCCCATTAAGTGTGGACAGTACTAACTTTCACTTAGTGACTTCAAGGAAAGATGAAAATTCATTAGGTGTTAACTCAGGGTACATATTATACAGCGGGGTACCTTCTGACCATTTTAGAAAGAAAGTTAGAAATTGCTTATCATTTATTATGGGTAGGCCATTAATTCAAACTGGTCATAGTATTTTTGACTCAGACTGGAAAATAGTTTCGCTGGAAGCTATTAGTTCATATTCAGTGGGGCAAGCAGTCTTTAACATACATTCAATGCCGCCAGCCCCTTTAGGTAGTAAATATCAAGGTGAGCTTGATGAAAGAATCGTATCTTCTATATTGCTTTCCATTTACAGGAACTATGACCAATACAATTTTGGATATCTATCATGGACATACTGGCACGCTATTTGTGCGCCTGCCCATATAGCAGCCGTACATTTTGGCGCTTGTATCGAGTCGCTTCAAAGATCTTTCATTAACAACAATGGAAAATTATTTAGAACAAGCTTAATCGAGAAATCAGATTGGAAGCCTTTTAGAAAAAATATACAAGAAATCTTGAAGGAAATGAAAATAGGTGAGACAGAAAGAGAAGTATTAGAAAATAAAGTCAACTCCCTAAATCAAACGCCCCAAAGTATCCTCACCGAGAGATTTCTTGACACATTAGATATTCAGCTGTCAGAGCTCGAGAAATCGGCGTGGAAGCAAAGGAATAACGCAGCTCACGGAAATGAAACTGAAGAAGGTGGCGAGATTAAGTTGATTAGAGAGATAAAAGTTCTTAAGGTAATGTTTCATAGAGTTTTCCTTAAAATAGTTAATGGCGGTGACCATTATATAGACTATTACTCCATTGGGTTTCCAATTAAGAAACTTAAAGAAAGTATCGAGAATGATGCATAACGAGCGGCTGTATTTCGCTCCGGCCACCACAGGATTCGCTATGCTCGCCGATAAACCGAGCGTTGAGGCTGTAGCCCCCCGATATCCCCATCCCGGTTTGGTAAAATCAGGCAAACGGACAAGGAGTTGTTGGCTGCCTCGCTTCAAGCATTACAACTATGACCAGGATGCCATGGTCGTGATCAACTACCAGGAACAGCTGCAGCCCGGCACCTTTGAACACGCGGTGCACTATCTGATCGAGAACAAGCTGGACCTCTCGGTCTTTCACCCCAAGTACCGTAACGAAGACACTGGCCGATTAGCCTACGATCCAGCCATCCTCCTGAAGATCATCCTGTTTGCCTATTCCAAGGGCATCACCTCCAGTCGCGAGATGCAGTGGTGTTGCGAGAGCAACATCATTTTTAAAGCCCTGTCCTGCGATATCGTTCCGCAATTCAATATCGAGAGACTGGCGAATTTCGGACAGTTGGCGGCGTGAATTAGCGAAAAGGCCGCTCATTAGTCCCACTAAGGACAAACTTGCTCTGGGTCATTGTTAAGCCGATAAGGCGGTGATCGAATGGCAAATTATGACGGCCAAGCGGATTGCTGACCGGAATAAATAAACGAACAAAAGGGCGGTAGGACTGGCTCAGAGATAAGTTTTCTACAGGCTCGTTAGGTGGATCAAAATAGGAGAAAGCAAATGGAACTTGAAGTAACATGGAAGCGTGCAGCAAAAGTATGGTGGTCGTACCTTTGGAGGAACATTATTGCAATCATAGTTGCAATGGTACTCGGAGGAATCGTTGGATTTATTATTGGGTTTGTTCTTGGGGCTATGGGCGTTTCAACACAGACAATCCAATTTATTACAACACCTATTGGCATGGTAATAGGGCTTCTTATTTCCATAGTCCCAATAAGAATGATTTTGGGTAAAGATTTTGGCGAATTCCGATTGGTTCTTTTGCAAACCAGTAAAACAGAATAGCCACCTAAAAAGGCCACCGGGACAGGCACCCACCAAAGAGAATCTGAATCGATCAGCGTGCAGCGTTTAAGCCCCTGAAGCGCATGCTCTACGCCAGCGGTTGAATTCCTCCAGCCTTTTCCGCATGCGCTTTACATGGCTGCCTTTCCAGTAGGTCTGTCGACACTTCGGGCAGTGAAGTACCCCCTGCTGGCCGGCCTCCGGGGGTGCCGACGAACCGGGTAGCGGGCCTTTTTGAAAGGGGGTATTGCAGCGTTTGCAGCGGGAGAAAGGCGCGTGAAGCCAGTCCAGGTTGAGCTTGGTGGTGAGCTCCCGGATATTGTCCGTCTGGCCGTCACTGGTGAGCAGAAGCACATGCTGCGGGCCGTTCCGGTGAAGAATCAACTCCCTGTCACGGGTGACCAGCCAGCGGTTGTCCGCTACAGCCACGGCAAGCACGTCCCGGTCCTCAGTGCCTTCCTCAGGCATATGAGTATCGTAACCCGCTACTCGCAGCCACTCTCCCAGGCCCCGCAGCATTTCATCGCAGACGAAACGGGGCGTGTTCAGTGGACACAATATGCCGCTATGTATTTCAGAGCCGTCTTTCCACATGTTGAATCAGGTCTCGGAGCCGCTCTTCAGGCGGACAGTGAAGCTCACCCGCCCCCTCATTATACATCCGGTGCAGCAGGATATCCGGGCTGGTGGGGTGTCAATCGTAGAGGCAGTAAGGACAGCCAGCTCCGTTAAGCCGTCAGGAAGTGCCGCACCGGCAAGGCTAGACGCACTGGGCGAAAAACTGTTGATTATTCCTACACTTCGCCGGTAATGTGAGGCCAAGATCGCGACTTTATATCCTTATAAAGGGGGATTCGCAATGCCTCAACCCGATTGGTCGCGATGGCGACCGACTACCTTGCTGCTGGCGATCCTGATAACGCTCGGGCAAATGTCTGGCGCCCTGGCTGACACCTCGCCGGCGCTGGCAATCGTCAAGGGCGAGGAGCGCTACACGCTGAGCCTGAGCGAGATTGAATCCCTCGGACTGCACGAAGTGGCTATGCGTCACCCCGAGGGACCACAAGGTACCTTCGCCGGAGTATGGCTCAATGCCCTGCTAAAGAAACAGGGGCTCGACGAGGTGCGCCGTGTGCGATTCATCGCCGAGGATGGGTACACCACTTTTCTCTCCCCGGAAGATCGCCATGACAAGACCTATCTGCTGGTCACTCGCCTGGACGGCGAGCCCGTGAAGCAGGAAGATCTTGGGCCATTCATGCTAATAGTGCCGGAAGATGCTGAGGCTGCTCTCGACGGCGCCGTTTCCATAACCCGTTGGATCTGGGCGGTCCGGGAAATTCAAGTGAAATGATGCTGACGTCTGGTAAGCAACTTCGAAGGTGCCTGGTTGCCACTTTCGCATTGTTGTTGCTGGTCTGCGGACTGGCCGTTGCCTACTACCTGAAAGAGGCCCATCGCCACGTGGGCGCTGACTACACGTCCATGGTCACCGACGTGGTTCGGGCCCAGGCCAGTGTGTCGGAGCTGCGCCAGACCCTCGACACCCTCCACGAAGAACAGGAAAAGCATCACCTCCAACAGCTCCACGCCATGTTGGAGCGCATCGACCGACGGGCCAGAACCGTTCGCCATTCGTTGAGTCGAAGTGATTTGCAGGCGGATGACTACACCGCCCAGTTCGAAGAGATTAAACGGGCCGAGGGTCGGCTGTCAGAGATGGTCCGGTTGCTAAAGATGACCGAAGACTACGAGCCGGACAAGTTGGATATGGCGACTCTTTCCCGCCTTGGAATGGCACTCGAACAGAATCTCGCCTGGGCCTACAGCGAACTCAACGAGATGCTCCATTCGGCCTCGGCAGCCCAGCGTCGGCTGATGCAGTGGCTCTCAACAGCGGTGATAGGCTTGCTGCTGCTGGTGGTGCTGGTGGTGGGTGGTCTGATGATGGCGCTGATGCGAATCCATCGACAGAACGAAGCGCTGCATCACCAGAGCCAGACCGATGCCCTGACCGGGCTCTACAACCGCCGCCGGATGTACCAGATCGCCGAGCAGGAGCTGGCCCGCACTCACCGTAACGGCGGGTCACTGGGGCTGGTGCTGATCGATCTCGACCACTTCAAACAAATCAATGATACGTATGGTCACCCTACCGGTGATGCCGTGCTCAAAGCCTTCGCCAATATGCTCGTCAAAGAGATCCGAGAGATAGATCTTGCCGTGCGCATGAGCGGTGAGGAGTTTGCCATTCTCGTGCCTTACGGCGACCGTTCATCGACCCACGCTCTGGCCGAACGCATCCGTAAGGCCACTATGGCACTCGAGTTGCCAAACAACGCGAGACTCACCGCCAGCTTCGGTGCCAGCGCAACCGAGGATCATATCGATACTTTTGAGCAACTTTTCTCCCGCACCGACAAGCTACTCTACAGGGCCAAGACGCTGGGACGCAATCGCACGGAAGTTCCCCCACAACACAGCGAGCATTCAAACTAAAGATACTTCGCAATAGGCAGCCAGGACAGAAAACGGGACTTCATTCTGGTCCAGAGCCCCACTTGCGGCTCGTGATCAAAGCTTTCCTCTCCAGACTGCCAGATCAGGTCATCATTCTCGTCCAGGCTTACCTGCCAGCTGTTCTCCGGTGCCATGGCATAGCGGATGTCGTCGGCTACGGTTTGGGCCATTTCCGGGCTGTGGATAATCAGGATCGTCTCGCCATTCAGGTAGATCGACCGGAGGTTTACGTTGAACGAGCCGATGAACAGGGTTTCCCGGTCAAACACCACGGCTTTGGAGTGCAGGGTCACGCCTCCCTGATGGCAGGCCATGTCTTCTGTTACCCAGCGCCGGCAGGCGGGTGAATCCGGGCGCAATTCGTACAGTTCCATGCCGTGTTCCAGCATTTCCCTGCGCCAGCGGGCGTAGCCGGAATGGTTGGTGAGCAGGTCGTTGGTGGTCAGGGAATTGGTCAACGCACGCACTGAAATATCCGGGTTGCTGAACCCTACTGACTCCGCCAGCTGTTTATCCGCCAGAACCAGGTAGGCCGATTCAATCAGGATTTCCGATTGAGCGGAGTCGACCAACCGGTACAGGGCTTTTGCGGTGGGTTTCGGGGTATCAGCGGGGGCTTCGGGGTCTCCCGGTGGAGGGTCGAAAACCAGTTCGCCCGGCGCCTGGGTCATGTCCGCAAACCACGGCTCAAGGAGCTTTTGTGCTGCCGGCCTTTCGCGCGGCGGGTCGGCGTGTAAGCTCAGGGAGCCAGTGGTTTCTTCGTTCAGGCGGTCCAGTATTTTTGCGAATTCGGCGGCAGTGCCCTGATAGAGACGGTTAACCGGGTAGGCCCAGGCGTCATCCCAATAGGCCAGAAAGCTGTCAGACATATCGCGTACCAACGGCCCCAGTACCATCACATCCCGGTCCCGGGCGTTCTTCTGCGGGTCTTCGTCGAAGTATTCGTCACCAATGTTCCGGCCGCCGGTGATGCCGGCCTGGCCGTCCACCACAAAGCTCTTGTTGTGCATGCGGCGGTTGATGCGGTCGAAATTGGCCGCAAGAGAGAACAGGCGCCCCACCCCGCTTCGGGCACGAACCGGGTTATAAATACGCACTTCAATGTTCGGGTGGGTGTCCATGGCAGCAAACAGCGAATCCTGGCCGGCCACGTTGATATCATCCAGTAACAGCCGAACCTCTACCCCTCTGTCGGCAGCCGCTATCAGACGGCCAGCCAGATACCGGCCGGTGGCATCGTTGTTCCAGATGTAATACTGGGCGTCAATGCTCTCACTGGCGGCTTCTACCAACGCTGCGCGCACCAGGAAAGCATCGCGGCCAGAGTCCAGCAAGGCAAAAGCCGACTGGCCGTTGTCAGCATTCAGGTGCTTTTGGCTTTGCTCCAGAATAAAAGACCCGGCCACCGGCGTGCCTCCCGAATCCTGTTCATGGTCAATTGGCTTCAAGGCGCTGGAGCAACCCGTCATCAGGGTTGCCAGCACCAGGGTCATCAGTTTGCGCGCAAGCATTGCCCTGTAGCCAGGCCACCCCATGATCTCCCTCCGCTAGCGCAGAATCACTATCGGCTTCTGCGCGGTTTTTAACATGTTGGTGGTGTTACTGCCGACAAAGAACTGGCGAATGCGGGAGCGGCCGTAAGCCCCCATCACCAACATATCGATGTCGTGTTCGTCCTGGTAATCGTTCAACGCCGGCTCCACATCGCCAGCCCGAATCGCCAGGGTGATTTCCACGCCGAGCCCGGCCAGCATTTTCTCGGCCTGCTTCAACTGCTCCCAGCGGTCAGCGGTATCAGCGCCCACCATCACCAGATGCAGGGGCATGCCTTTAACCACCGGGCTGTTGGCGATCAGCTCCACCCCTTTGAAAGCCGCTTCGCTGCCGTCAAAGGCCACCATGGCGCTTTTGGGTTCGGTATATTCATCCGGCACCAGCAAGATCGGGCGGTGAGCACTGCGAATCACCGTCTCCAGCTGGCCGCCGGGGTGCAAATCCCGGTCAGAACTGCTCTCACCATGCAGGCCCATCACAAACAGGCGGGTGTCTTTTTCCAGGGCCAGTACCGATTCAGTCAAAGTGCCGTGGCGCTGGCGCTTGACGGCGTCTGTCAGGCCGCCGCTTTTCACGCGTTCCGCTGCTTTCTCAAGCAGGTGTTGGCCGTGCTCCCGGGCCAGTTTTGCGCGTTTCCGGTCCAGCTCTGTCAGCTCCTCAAGTAGCTGCTCACGGCTGCCAAGGCCAATGTTCCCGGCCAGATCCGGCTCGGAGGGATCGCCCTCTTCATCCAGAACATGCAGCAGCACTAACGGCGCTTCCATATGCCGGCTGGCCCAGGCGCCATAGTCACACACTGCAGGAGCGGCACGGGAATCATCGATACAGGACACTATTTGCAACATCTTCACCTCGCCTTGGATTCGCTATGCTTGTTATTGTGACATCTGAAATTGTTATTTCGTTGCTATGGCGCATTTTTCAGTATAGTGCCCGAAACTTCAGTAACCTGCGAACCCTGACTATCCGGAGAATGCCTGCATGGATGATGTAGCCAGTCAGTTCCTGACGAACAACCAGACCACCTTTCATCTGGCCATCGCCCTGCTGCTGGGCGCGATAATCGGGCTGGAGCGGGGCTGGGATGCCCGGGAACAGAAGTCCGGCGAACGCATTGCCGGCATACGCACGTTTTCTCTGGTGGGTCTGCTGGGCGGCATTTCCGCGATTCTGTCTGCGGAGATTACGGTATGGGCTTTCCCGGTGTTGCTGATCAGCGTTGTCGCCATGGGGCTGGTGGCCTATAGCGAGCGCCTGGCACATATCCGGAATTTCAGCATCACCGGCCTGGTCGGTATGGTGCTGACCTTCTGCTTCGGGGCCATTGCAGTGGCGGTTGACCCGGTGATCGCCACTGCTGCCGCCGTTGTTACTGCCATGATTCTGGACAACAAAGCCGAAATCCACGGCTGGATTCAGAAGCTCAAATCCCATGAGCTGGATGCCGCCCTGAAATTGCTGCTGATTTCGGTTGTCATGCTGCCGTTACTTCCCAACGAGAAGATGGGCCCGGGCGGCGTGCTGAATCCCCGGGAAATCTGGTACATGGTGGTGATGATCGCCTCGATTTCCTTCGTGGGCTATTTTGCCATCCGGGTAGCCGGCGCCCGCAAAGGCATTCTGTTCACCAGTCTGTTTGCCGGGCTGAGCTCATCCACCGCGCTGACTCTGCATTTCTCCCGGCAAGCCGCCAAGAACGAAGACTTCAGCCCCCAGTTCGCCGCCGGCATTCTGATTGCCTGCGGCACCATGTTTCCGCGCATCCTGATCTATTGCCTGATCATCAACTCCGCCTTGCTGCCCAACCTGATATGGCCGGTGGCGGTGATGACGATTCTTCTATACGGCCCGGCTTTCTATATCTGGCGCAGGCATTCACACCAGGCGGAAGTGAGCCAGCCCGAGCTAAGCCAGAACCCCCTCGATCTTTCCTCGGCACTGGTATTCGGGGCGCTGCTTACCGGTATTCTGCTGCTCGGCGAGTTCCTCAAGAATGCCTTCGGCGATGCCGGCATCTATGCCCTGGCCGCCACCTCTGGCGTGGCCGACGTGGATGCGATCACGCTTTCACTTACCCGTATGTCCAATGAGAGCCTGGCAATGGGTACTGCTGTACTGGGTATTGTTATCGCAGCGGCGGTGAATAATCTGGTGAAATCCGGCATGGCCTGGAGCATAGGCAATCGCCAGACTGGCCTGCTGGTGGCGGTGCCCATGGTGTTGTCGCTGGCGGCAGGGTTGCTGGTTGCCTGGTTTCAGTAGATTCTCAGCGCGCTTTTCGGAAGGTGATGTTGTAACGGCAGGCACCCGTCAGAGGATGGTCCCCCGGCTTGAGGGTTAACACGCCGTGGTAGTTCAGCCGGGCCGGACCACCCCAGACCACCACGTCGCCATGTTCCAGCAGAATGCGCTGTGGTTTATCACTGCGCCTCTTGCCGCCAATCTGGAACACGATGGGTAGTCCCAGAGAAACCGAGACGATGGGCCGGGAAAAGTCCTGCTCGTCTTTATCCTGGTGCAGCCCCATTTTGGCCCCGGGCTGATAGCGGTTGATCAAACAGGCGTCGGGCTGGAAGTCAGGAAAGCCTGCAGCCTGGGCGGCTTCGGTGGCCAGGCTCATGAATGCTTCCGGCATGTCTGGCCAGGGGGCGCCGGTCTCGGGGTCTTGCCGCTGATAGCGGTAGCCACTGCGGTCCGTTACCCACCCCCATTCGCCGCAACAGGTCATGGCCGCGGACATGGTATGACCACCGGGCGTTTCCATCCGGCGAAACCGGGCCTGGCTGGCAATTTCGCCGATGCTTTTCAGTAGCGCCGGAGCCGTCGCGCTCGCAAACCGGCGCAGCACCACAACACCGTCGCCGATGCGCTCAGACCAGCTTTCCGGGCGGTCATCTTCAAACAAGTCGAATGTCATAGCAGCACACCCTCTTGCAGGTCTCGCAGGATTCGAGCCTGATTTACCCGTTTTCTGTTCCGACAGGCTACCAAAGCACTCGCACTTATGCCTTTAATGATCGAAAATGGGCGCGGTAATCAGCAAGTATGGAATAAATCGACCCGGTCGATGAAAGCCTGTTCATGAAGCCCTGAACAAAAACCCGTATAGTTACACAATTTCAAGCTGTTAAGGACTGTTGGATGCTGTTCGCAATGTTTATTGGCGGGATGATCGGTTACGCCTTTGGCCGTTTCCCCGGATTTCTGATCGGCGCCGCGCTCGGGGCGTTTCTGTTCAAACGCATGAAGAGCCGCCTGATCAACCGGCTTCAAAACCTCCAGTCCGGCTTTATCGAATCTGTGTTCGCGGTAATGGGCGCCTTGTGCAAGGCCGATGGGCAGGTCAGTCAGGATGAGATCGACATGGCCGAAGCCATGTTTCTGCGCTTCCGCCTGAATGAATCCCAGAAAGCCATGGCCAAAGCGGCGTTCAACCGGGGCAAGTCCGATGATTTCGACCTGGACGCCGAGCTCGACCGGTTTATTCAGGCCTCAGGCCGGCAGCCCTCTTTCCTGCAGATGTTTTTGCAGGTTCAGGTGTCGGCAGTAGCCGCTGACGGCCAGGTACACCCGGCAGAGCACGAAATGCTGGTGCATATCGCCCGCAGGCTGGGCTTGCCAGAAAGCCAGGTTGACCAGCTTGAAGCCATGCTGCGCGGTGCTCACGCCGGCCAGGCAGGCGGTGCCAGCAACTACTCGACAACGCAGCAGATAGACGATGCCTACAAGGTACTGGGCGTATCTCCGGAGGCATCGGATGCCGAAATCAAAAAGGTTTACCGCAAGCTGATGAGCGAGAACCACCCGGACAAACTTGCCGGCCGGGGCATGCCGGAAAGCATGCGGGAAATGGCGGAAGAGCGCACCCGGGAAATCAGCCACGCCTACGATGTGATCAAAGAAGCCCGCAGCAAGAGCCAGTAACCCTCAAGAAGATCGGGCCGGGCAGCTACAGCCAGCGGGGCACCCGCTGGCGATATTCCTCGTAGACCTCGCCAAACTGGTGCGCCAGGGCCTTTTCCTCCTCCCTGGCCTGCCGGGTGATTACCAGCACGCCCACTATCAGACACACCAGCGTGAACACGCTCGGCAATGCCAGAAAGAACCCCAACTGCCCCGTCATCACCGCCAGAAACAGCGGGTTCCGGCTGCGGGCAAAGGGACCTTCGGTCACCAGCTTCCCCTCTCTGTGATGCTCATCGATGCCCGAGCGCCAGTCGTCGTGCATGTAAGCCTGCAGATAGTTCACCGCCGTAAACGACACCATTAGAACCAGCATTCCCGACAGCAGCACCGGCCATTGGTAAAGCCAGGGGAAAACGCCCAGCCACGGATCAATGTCCACGCCGATTCGAACCAGGCAGATCAGAAGAATTGCCGTTCTGAACACATTGAACGTATGCCGGTGCCACCAGGTGGCCTTGCCACGGGCACCGTAATTGATGTGGGAAAAACCCATCCGCTGATACAGCCCCAGCGTGCGAGCAGAAAACTGCAAGCCAATCATCAGAAAGAAGATGCCGAGAAAGGCGCGGACGACAGGTTCCACGAGATCCATTAGTCATTCCGTGTAAGAATTTGGGGCTCAGCTTAAAGCCGGGCGCATGCTATTAACAGTGATTTCAATCAATACAGAAAATGATAAATTTCAATTATCTGTCAGCAAGCACTGCCAGTCTTCGCAGATATCATCAAACAGGGCAAGCACTTTTCTGAAGCTGTCTTCCGGGGGCGCATACAGGGATACAAGCTCACCCGTGGCCGGGTGGTTGAGCACCAGGTGCGTGGCGGCCAGCATCAACCGGCCTTCGCCAAAACGCTCGGCAAAGTAACGGTTATGCCGGCCCCGACCATGGTTGGCATCGCCAATAATCGGATGGCTGATGTGCTTCATGTGCCGGCGCAACTGGTGCTTACGGCCGGTTTCCGGTGTTAACTCCACCAGACTGTAGCGGCTGGTGGGATAGCGCTCGATGGCCACCGGCAATTCGGTGATCGCCAGCCTTCGATAGCGGCTCACCGCTTCGCGTACCGGCTGCTCCTGATGCTTTTTACGACGATCTTCCGGCTCTTCCCTCAACGGATGATCAATAACCCCTGATTCCGGCGTCCAGCCCCGCACCACAGCCAGATAGGTTTTTGAGATCTCGCCGGCCATCATCGCCTGGCCGACTATCCGGGCGGTGTCCGGGTCACGGGCAAACAAAAGGACACCGGATGTCGGTCGATCCAGCCGATGCACCGGGTAAACATGCTCGCCACCATTGAGCGCCCGCGCATACTGCAGCGCAAACTCGGTTTCGTGTTTGTCGATGGGGCTGCGATGCACCAGAAGCCCTGCGGGCTTGTGCACCGCCAACAGCCATTGGTCGCGATAAATTTCAGTCAGAGGGTTCAGCATGGAGAACTACGGCCGATAGAAACATACAGGCGACAAAAAAACACCGCCTTCCGGAATTGCCCGAATCATACCGCTCCACCCACGTTTACAACAGGATTCCTGCTCATGCGCTGGTTTTTCAAAAGTATCCTGAATCGCATTCTTACCATCGTTGTACTGGCCAACCTGTTGATTGCCGTGGTTGCCGGTGTTTACTTCAGTAAATCCCTGAGCACGCAGGAGGAGTACGACCAGGTCATCAGCCGGGAAATGACTCAGGCCATGCAGGTCCAGGATGTTCTGAGCGATTTCAAAACCCAGGTTCAGGAATGGAAAAACGTGCTGATTCGTGGCAGCGATGATGGCCAGCGGGAAAAATACTGGCAACGGTTCCAGAGCAGGGAAAAAGGCATCCAGGATCAGCTGAGCAAGCTGATTCCACAGGTCAACAATCCGGAAGCAAAAACGCTTCTGACCCGGTTCCAGCGCTCACACCGGCAAATGGGTGAAGCCTACCGCGAGGGTTTTGAAGCCTTTGTGTCTTCCGGATTCCTGCACGGTGCCGGTGACCGGGCGGTGTCAGGCATTGATCGGGAACCAGCCAGTCTGATTGCCGAAGCTGCTGGCGAAATCCGGAACGCCGCCCTTTCACATTCGGCCAAAATCAAGGAAGACGCCACCGCCACTACCTGGCTGATGGGCGGCATCCTGCTGGCCGCCATTGTGCTTGGCACCCTGGCCTGCCTGATTGTTCTGGTGCGTTCGGTCGTACGGCCAACTCAGGAGCTTATCGGCAAACTGACCTACATCGGTGAAGGCAACCTGACTAACCCGGTCACCCTGCAACGCCCGGATGAACTCGGCCAACTGGCAGACACCGCGCGCGCCCTGCATCGTTTCCTGTCTGAGACCGGCAAGATGATGAAACACAACGCCGAGCAGCTGGCGACAACCGGCAACATGATACGGAGCAACGCCAATACCGTTTCCGATCAGTCAGACCAGGCTCATCAGCGCATTGACCAGATTGCCACGGCCATGAACGAAATGTCGGCAACGGCTCAGGACGTTGCCACTCATGCTGCATCGGTTGCCAGTCAGGTTGACGAAACCACCAAACAGACCCGCCATGCCGATGAGCAGATCAACCAGTCTGTTGCCAGCATGAACCGGCTGACAGATCAGATTCACAGTTCCACAGAGACGGTGAAGAAGCTGGCCGAAAGCGGCAAACGAGTGGGCAATGTCATGCAGGTTATCCGGGAGATTGCCGATCAGACCAACCTGTTGGCTCTGAACGCCGCGATTGAGGCCGCCCGGGCAGGAGAAGCCGGGCGCGGCTTTGCCGTAGTCGCGGATGAGGTCAGAAATCTGGCCGCCAAAACCCAGGAAGCAACGGTGGAAATTGACGAGATCATCGCCAGTATCCAGAGTGGATCGCAGGATGCTACCGAATACATGCAGGCATCAGAAGTGGTCGCTCAGGAAAGTAGCGAATCGGTGGAAGCTGTCAGACAAACCCTTTCAGATATCACCCAGCGCATGGTCAACGTGAACGACGCCACCACGCAGGTTGCAACAGCGGCCGAAGAACAGACCAGCGTCAGTGAAGACATCAACCGCAACATTACCGAGGTGGCGGAAATTTCCGAAAGCATGCACAAAGCCGCTGGCGAAAACCTGCGTACCGTGCCGGAGCTGGAGGCCATGGCTCACCAGGCTCAGGAACTGGCAGACCGTATTCGTCACTGATCATCCTGTTGTTTGTGCGAAGCGCCGGTCAGGCCACGAAAGCGCTGGCCGGCTCGTTCCCCAAGTACCAGCAAGACAGGTGTAACCAGCAAAGTCAGGAAGGTTGCGAAAGCCAGGCCGCCGGCAATGGCACTGGATAACTGCGTCCACCACTGCGTGGACGGCGCTCCCAGCCCCAGGGACGGCGACAACAGATCCACGTTGACACTGAGCACCATGGGCATCAGCCCCAGCACGGTGGTGATAGCCGTGAGCAGCACCGGCCGGAAACGCAGACAGCCGGTTTCCAGTGCCGCATCAAAGGCATTCATGCCCTCCTGCTTCATCTGGTTGAAGGTATCAATCAGGATGATGTTGTTATTCACCACAATACCCGCCAGAGCAATGATACCCATGCCGACCATGACCACGCCGAAGGGCTGACCATTAAGCAGCAGGCCCAGCAATACCCCGGCTGTCGACAGCACAATTGCCGACAACACCAGCAGCGTCTGGTACAGGGAATTGAACTGGGTCAGAAGAATCAGCACCATCAGGCCAATGGCCACCAGAAAGGCTGATAACAGGAAGTTGGCAGCCTGTTGCTGATCTTCATTTTCGCCAGCCACCCGCAAAGATACACCCTGTGGCGGCTCCGGCATTTCTGCCTGTAGTTGTTGCAGCAGTACGTCCATCCGGGCATCGGCGGCCACGTCGGATTTGATCGTCACCGTGCGCTGGCCGTCCACCCGTACAATGGTGCCGGTCTTGTCACCCGGCTCCAGGGTGACAAACTGGGCCAACGGTACCTGGCCGCGGGATGTATTGATGGTCTGGCGCTCCAGCTGGTCCAGTTCCCGCCAGTTGTTGGGCACGCGCACGGCAATATCCACCTCGTCCCGAACGTCTTCCGGCCGGTAAGTGGCCAGTACGAGGCCGTTGGTCACCAGGCGAACGGCACTGCCCACGCTCAACACATCGGTGCCGAAACGGGCTGCGGCTTCCCGGTCCACCTTCAGGCGCCACTCGATTCCGGGCAGGCTGCGGTCATCCTCGATATCCACAAAGCCGCCCATTTCCCGCATTTTGTCCGCAACCTGATCGACATAAGCATCCAGTTCCGAGCTGTCCATGCTGCTAACCAACAACTCCACCGGCTTGCCCTGAGCCGGCCCGTCTTCCTGTTCGCGGAATTCCAGCTGAACACCGGGGATATCTCCCGTACGCCGGGCAAAATCATCCAGGATCTCACTCGCGGAGCGGCGGGCGAACCAGTCATTGAACTTGAATTGCAGTACACCGATAACATCCGGTGCCATCTGGTCACCGGAGCTGAGCATGGATCGCGCATACAGGGCTTTCACCTCAGGCATGTTCTGCAGGCGCTGCTCCACTTCCTGAACGATGGCATCGCGTTCCCACACCGAGAGGTCGCCCCGGGCGCGAACCTGTACCTGTACCGAATCCGGCTCGACACTGGGGAAGAACTCCACCCCGTGATTGAAGCGGCCATAGGTGGCGTAGATCAACACAATCAACACCAGCGCTCCGAGCAGAGTCAGGTCTGGCCGGCCCAGTAAAATGGCGAGAATCTTCCGGTAGAACCCCATGGCCCGCCCTTCCGAATTCTGCTGACGGGAACGACGACCACCACTGATGCCGCCCATCACCGGCAGAAACACCAGTGCCATGACCAGCGACGCGATCAGGCAGATCAGCACCGTCATCGGCAGGAATTTCATGAACTCGCCCACCACGCCGGGCCAGAACAACAGCGGCACAAACACTGAAAGCGTGGTAGCCGTGGAGGCAATCACCGGCCAGGCCATGCGCGACGCGGCATTGACCCAGGCTTCTTTGACCGGCTGGCCATCACCGAGATTCCGGTCCGCCAGTTCAGACACCACAATGGCCCCGTCCACCAGCATGCCGGCCACCAGAATCAGGCTGAACAACACCACGATATTGAGGGTGAGTCCCATGCCCCAGATCACCAGGATGCCGGTCAGGAAGGCACCGGGAATGGTCAGCCCGACCAGCACCGCCGAGCGCGGGCCCATAGCGGCAATCACCACGATGATCACCAGCACAATCGCTGTCATCACATTGTTGAGCAGGTCAAAAAGGATATCCCGGACTTCGTCGGACTGATCCATGATGTACCGGATATCCAGGGTATCCGGCAGTTGTGGGCGGGCCTGGTCAACCAGGGCGCGGATCTGCTCCACGGTTTCAATAATATTGGCGCCGGAGCGCTTGGACACTTCCAGCACCAGAGCCGGTTCACCGTTGATGCGGGCAAAGCCGGTGGGGTCTTTGAAGGTGCGCTGCAACATGGCGACATCGCCAAAGGTAATGACGGTATCACCGCTCACCTTCACCGGCATCGACATGACATCTTCTATGTTTTCGATCACCCCCGGCACTTTCAGGGCCATGCGGCCATGACCGGTGTCCAGTGAACCAGCCGCCACCAACTGGTTATTGCGGCGGACCAGGGTGGCGAGCTGGTCGAAATCGATGCCGTAGCTTTCCAGCACCTGCGGGTCGACAACAATTTCCAGCAGGTCTTCCCGGTCGCCGCCGATGTCCACTTCCAGCACTTCCGGAATGCCTTCAATGGAATCCTGCAGGCGGCGGGCCACGGTGATCAACTCGCGTTCAGACAGCGGCCCGGACAGGCCAATGGACAACACTGGGAACAACGACACATTGATTTCATGCACCCGGGGTTCATCCGCTTCCTGCGGCAGCTTACTGCGGGCAGTATCCACCTTTTCCCGAACGTCCTGCAGGGCCTTGTCCGGGTCGAAACCGGCATCAAATTCCAGCATCACCGAGGCATGGCCCTCAGCCGAGGTACTGCGCATTTCCTTGATGCCTTCCAGCGAACGCAGTTCCTGCTCCATGGGGCGCACCAGCAGGCGCTCAGCGTCTTCCGGGCTGATGCCATCGAGCACCATGGCCACGTAGATCATGGGAATGGTGACGTCGGGGTTCGACTCCTTGGGAATGGCCTGATAGGCAGCCGTTCCGCCAAGCACGAGAAACAGAAACGTCAGCAGTGTGGTACGGCTGCGGTCCATGGCCGCCGAAATCAGAGCTCGCATGGCATTCAGTCCCGCTGCTCTGAACGTTCAACCGGGGTCACGGTTTCGCCTTCCATAACGAAACCGGCGCCCCGCGTGATCAACCGGACCTGGTCGGGTAAGCCGCTCACCCAGGCACCTTCGTTAGAAACACTGAGCAGAGTGACATTGCGGAAAACCACCCGGTCCTGCTCATCCACATACTTCACGCCGGGACGGCCTCGTTTATCAAGGCTGAGGTAAGCAGGCGAGATGAAGATGGCTTCGCGCTCAGGCAGGAGAACGTTCAGGCTGGCAGAGCCTCCGGCGGCTCGTTTCAGCTCCGGATTTTTCACTTCCACTTCGATTGCGAAGCTGCGGGTCTGGGCATCCGCGGCACTGGCCACGAAGCTGACGGTGCCGTTCAAGGTTGTCCCGTCCAGCAGGTTCACTTCAACCTCCTGGCCCGGCTCAACGTCCTGCACTCGTTGCTGTGGCACCTGGCCTGTCGCTTTCAGCCTGTCGACCTGCACCAGTTCAAACAACGGCGTACCCACCTGCACCAAAGTGCCCTCATCAACTTCCCGGCGATTGACCACTGCGTCGAAGGGGGCTTCTGGCTGCAGGTGCTGAAGAGTCAGTTGTGCGCCTGTAAGCTCGGCTTTCGCTGCAGACAGTTCACTCTGCAGGCCCAGAATTTCGGTTTCCGCAACGAGGTTATTGGTTTTCAGGCGCCGTGCCGCCGCCAGATCTGCTTCGAGCTTGCGGATACTGGCGCGCCAGCGTTCGGCAACCGCGTTACGACCATCCGTAGACAGCGTCAACAACGTCTGGCCGGCTTCCACCGCCTCTCCCAACTGCGCATTCAATTGTTCAACCGTGCCGGCGGCGCGGGCGCTGACCGTAACCGACTGCCAGGGCTCCAACTGGCCCTGCAGTTTCAGAGTGGGCTGATAAACGGTGGCTTCCAGGCGCTGCACTTCTACCCGCGTGGTTTCCTGCTGCTCCGTTTCTGGCTCCGGCGGCGCGTCATCACGGGCGACCTTGATCTCGCCGGTCGCCATCCAGACGATTAACGCCACAACCACCAGTAGAGAGAGGCCGAGTGAACTCCATTTTGCTCTTGTCATTTAATGCTCACCGCTGACTGTTGATGGCCGCAGACATCCTTCCCGGCCGTTTTCTGAAAATAAGGGGTTGCATCGGGTTGAAAACGTGAGTTAGATTCTACACACATTGTTTCAATCTATTCAGAGCAGACTGTCGATTTCATGAATTTCAACGCTGTAGTCGTCCTTGTAAAGCTAGTCCTGGTGGTCGTGGTACCGTCCGGGGGCTTTTGCGTGGACAAGCGGGTGAGATAGCGACAACCTGACAACACACGAAAAGCCCCCGGCACCGAAAGGTCCCGGGGGCTTTTTTTTGCAACGACAAAAGGGAAAACGACCATGAACGGCGCACAGCACATTCTCGACGCGTTTCACCGCCACCAGATCGGCACGGTTTTCGGCTATCCGGGTGGCTGCATCATGCCCCTGTACGATGCGCTGGTGGACGATGTCGGTGTCGAGCACGTGCTGTGTCGCCACGAGCAGGCCTGCGCCCTGGCCGCCGATGGCTACGCCCGCGCCAGCGGCAAGCTCGGTGTTTGCATTGCCACCTCGGGCCCCGGCGCCACCAACCTGATTACCGGCGTGGCTAACGCCCACCGGGATTCCATTCCCATGCTGGTCATCACCGGCCAGGTGGCTTCCGGCATGATTGGCACCGATGCCTTTCAGGAAACCGACGTTCTCGGCATGACACTAGGTATCGTCAAGCACAGCTATCTGGTTGACGATGCCAGCGAGCTGCCGGCGATCATGGAAGAGGCCATGACCCTGGCCGAAAGCGGCCGCCCCGGGCCGGTCTGGATCGACATTCCCAAGGATATTCTGCTGACAGAAGCAGAAGCCCCGGCACTGACGGAAGCACAAACCGAACACAGTCAGACACCGGATATCTCCGAAGCCCTGGCCATGCTGCGCAACGCCAAACGCCCCCTGCTCTACAGCGGTGGCGGGGTTTCTCTGGCCAATGCCGAAGACAGTTTCCGGGCGTTCGCAGAAACTTCGGCCCTGCCCGGCGTAGTGACACTGAAAGGCATCGGCAACGCCGGCAAGCACAACCCCAACGATCTGGGCATGCTCGGCATGCATGGCTCCCGCGCGGCCAACAAGGCGGTCGATGAATGCGATCTGCTGTTCGTCGTCGGCGCCCGCCTGGACGACCGGGCCACCGGCAAGCTGGACGGTTTCGCCCCCAACGCCCGCACCATTCACCTTGACGCCGATGCGGCGGAAATCAACAAACTGCGGGCAGCCGACATCGCCCTGAGCGGCTCCCTGAACTGCATTCTGGCTGCGTTCACCCGCGAGCTGGAAGCTCAGCCACTGGCCATCGAAGACTGGCGCAAACAATGCCAGACCTCGCGCACCACCGGCGGTTTCCAGGCGGCGGATAACGAGGAACCCCTGGCGCCCATCACAGGCCCGGCCTTCATCCGCCAGCTCTCCCGCATTACCGCCGATAACACCGTTATTGCCTGCGACGTAGGCCAACACCAGATGTGGGTGGCCCAGCATTATCAGTTTGACCACCCGCGCCACCACCTGACCAGCGGCGGGCTGGGCACCATGGGCTACGGCCTGCCCGCGGCCATCGGGGCGCAATTTGCCGACCCGGACAGTACCGTCATCAACGTCACCGGCGACGGTTCATTCATGATGAACGCCCAGGAGCTGGCCACCATTCGCCGTTACAACCTGCCACTGAAGCTGATCATTCTCGACAACCAGTGCCTGGGCATGGTCCGCCAGCAACAGGAGTTGTTCTACAACAACCGGGAAAGCCATATAAATCTGGACGACAACCCGGATTTCGTCGCCATGGCCCGGGCTTTCGACATTCCCTCGCTGCACATTGAACGCACCGACCAGATCCGCCGGGGCATCGAGACCATCCTGGCCTACAACGGCCCGATGCTGCTGCACGTGGCCATCAGCCGGGAAGAGAATGTATGGCCCATCGTCAAACCCGGCGCCAGTAACAAAGAGATGATCGACGAACCCAAGCGCACCACCACTGCCAAAAAGGAACAGGTAGCATGAACCCGACCAGCGAAACCGCCGCCCAGAGCTACACCCTGAACTGCCGCATGGCCCAGGAAGCCGCTGCCATTGAGCGCCTGTGCCAGGTGGTGCGCATTCGTGGTTTCCGGATCGCCAGCATGGCGGTGGAAACCGCCGGCGACCATTTCGAGATTACACTGACACTGGAGGGTTCACGGCCGGTGGCCATGCTGCAGAGCCAGTTGGAGAAGTTGCAGACTGTGGTGGAGGTTGCCGTTAAGCAGCCACTTGAGGAGTTTGCGCGTCACTCAGCCTGATAGGTTGGTGCATAAGCAGGCGGGTAGACCTTTCCAAAACACGCCCGCAAGTACGTCCTTGTAGGGCTTGACTGCAGCCATCCCTGGCTGCAGACAGTTTTGGAAAGGTCTACCCGCCTGCTTTTTTCGGACCGCTGTGATACCGCCAGAGATTAACCCGGAAGTACCGTCTTACTGTCCGCAGTGGAAAGATTGTGAGAATGACGACTCGACAGAATGTGGTGCAGGCCATCACATTCCACCAGTGGGTCATCGCAGTTCACCACAATGTCCGAACGGGTGATCACATAGCCCTTGCCGGTGATGCTGTTCTTCACCACCTGGTATTCCCCTTCGGTGTGCATGGAGGTGAATTCACCAATGAAGCCGGTGTTGCGCAGTGACACGGTTTCCAGCTTGTCGCCCGGGTTGATCCAGCCCTGGTAGTGCATCAGCGCCAGCCGGGCGGAAGTACCGGTACCGGTGGTACTTCGGCAGATCACACCGGGGTGTACATAGGTGGCGGAACGGGAACGGAAATAGCCATCGGCTACCCGTTCAACCGGCCCCATGAAGTGCAGGAACGGCAAGGGGCCAACATCGCCCAGGGTGTAATGGGAAAAGCCACGCTCAGCCTGGATGGCTTCCACGATGGCATGGGCGGTACGGGCCAGGTCCCGCTCTTCATCCAGGGTCAGATCGAAGCCCAGCTCTTTGGCATCCACCAGAGCGTAAAAGCCACCGCTGTAGGCCACGCTGTAGGTGACCTCACCGATACCCGGGACATTGATGGAGGCCTCGTAGGTATGAATGTAACTGGGCAGACCTTCGCAGGTGACAGCTTCCACCACCCCATCGTGCACCGTGGCTTCGATATTCACCAGACCAGCCGGTGACTCCAGCATGAAGTGCTGTTTGCCCTCCTGTTTGGGCACGATGCCGGCTTCCAGCACCGCTGTGGCGGTACAAATGGTGTTGGAGCCGGAGTAAATCGGATAGCCCATTACCTCCATGATGATGTAACCGGCCGCCGCTCGCGGGTCGGTCGCCGGCACCAGCAGATCCACCGACATTTCAGGAATACCGTAAGGCTCTTCCAGCAGCAACCGGCGCAGGCCGTCAGCATCGTCGCGCAGATATTCCATCTGCTCACGCACGGTTTCGCCGGGCAGCAGATCAATACCACCCGTCACAATCCGGCTGACGTCACCGCCGGCGTGGGTGTCCATCAGCTGAATGCTAAGTTCCGGTTTCATCAATTTGCCTCCAGAGCGAAAGGTTCGCCGTGTTCCTGCCATTGGGCGTCCGGCACAATCACTATCTTGCCCAGGTAGTTGCTGCCCCGGTTTACAAAGTAGTCCTCGGCCCGGTGCAGGTCAGACAGCCTGAAGGCACCGTGCAACACGGGTTTGAGCTGGCCCTCCCGAATCCAGGTCATCAGTTGGCCGGCTTCTTCCCGGGTGCCGTGAGAAACCCCGAATATCTGCACCTGGTACAGATAAATCCGGGTCCAGAGAATTTCACTGATATTGCCGCCACTGGCGCCGGCAATGCTCAGACGTGGGTAGGTGCTGCGGGCATTCATGTCAAAAATCATGGCGTCGATGAACCGGTCGGTCATCTCGCCGCCCACCAGGTCCATCACTGCATCCAGCGGCTTGCCGCCGGTGACGGCTTTCACCCGGTCAACGAACGACTCCATATTGCTGCGATCCAGCACCGCCTCGGCGCCCAGTTCCAGCAGCGCGTCGGCCTTGTCCTGCTGGCTTAATGCGTACGGAACTGCGCCAATCACCCGGCATAACTGGATCAGGGCTGTGCCCACGCCGCCACTGGCGCCAGTCACCAGCACACGCTCGCCTGCCTGCACATTGGCAGACGTAAGCATGTGATAGGCCGTCTGGTAGGAACACATACCCATGGCCGCCAGCTCGGCATCGGCCAACTCCGGATTGGGAATGTGATGAAACTGGTCTGAGGGCAAGGCCACGTATTCGGCGTAGCCACCATCGGCTCCGTGGCCATAATAGTCTGGCGTCAGGTTAATGTCGGAACGGTCGTCCGCGTAAATATTGAAATCCAGCAGACCCCGCTCACCAATGCGGCTGTCGCTAACGCCTTCCCCCACGGCAACCACATGACCAACGATGTCTGCGCCCTGAATCCGGGGAAAGGTCAGCGTGGGCTTGCCCCCCATCTGGAATGACGTCATTTCACCTTTTTTGGTGGGATAAAGGCCTTCCCGGGCCTTGCGGTCGGTGTTGTTTTTGGCGGTGGCGGTTATCTTCACCAACACTTCACCAGAACCGGGTTGAGGAACGGACGTATCCTGGCATTCGAGCTTGTCGATACCACCATGGCCGGTCAGTACCATTGCTTTCATGGTATTCGGAATCATTGGCGGATGGGCCTCCCTCGTTGTTTAGCCTGTTAACATTAGCTGTCTCAACAGGATAGGAAAGATCCACCGCCATGTCAGGAGGGTGTTTCGGATATCCAGCAGTTACCGGGCGATCACCTTGTACACCGGCCTCAGTTTCGGTATCTGTTTAAGCACCACCTGAATCACCGTCATCAACGGCACCGCCAGTAATACGCCTACCGGCCCCCAGAGCCAGCCCCAGAAAAAGATGGAAACGAAAATAATGACCGGGTTGATGGCCATCCGGAAGCCATGAATCCAGGGCTCCAGGAACATCCCGACCAGTATCACCAGCCCGACGAAACTCAGCGGTGCCACGGTCATCATCCAGGGGCTGTCCAGAGAAATGACCGATACCAGCGCCAGCAATCCGATGGTCAGCATATTGCCCAGATAGGGGATGAAACGTGCCAGCCCGGCCACCAGGCCCCAGACCGCCGGATCCGGCAGGCCGACAGCCCAGCAGATCAGACCGGTCAACAACCCGACAGAGACGTTATTCAGGGTCAGTACGGCCAGAAACTGGGCAATCAGGTGCTGGGAATCATGAGTTATCCGCAACACCGTTTTTCTCTGGGATCGGGGCAGTTGCTTGATGAAATTCCGGATCAGACGGTCACCACTGACCAGCAGAAAATAAGTCAGCGCAAGGGCCAGCGAAAGCCCTGCCACTCCGTTGCGGGCCTTGGCCATCAACTGACTACGCCAGGACTGGGTTTGCAGCACAACCGTCGTGGGTGCTGACTTGCCCTCCTCCTCGGAGAGTCCTTCCACTGATTTTTCCACTTCTTCAGCAGATCGGCTGACCCGGTCCAGCTGGCGCATGATTTCACTGTCACCCACCAACAAACGGGATAAACCTTCAGGTGCTCTCTCTGACCACTCCAGCGCCGGCGCCGTTACAGCTGCACCCAGGCCGACAATCCCCGCCAGAACAATCATCACCAGCACCAGTGCGCTGACAACCCTGGGCATCCGCCATTTCAGGTGCGCTTTTTTCACCAGAGGAGAAAGCAGCAGGCTGGTCATGATCGCCAGCACAATTGGCAACACAATCTGGTGAGCCAGGTACAGAGTGTAGAGAACACCCAGCGTGAAAAGCCCGTAAACCGGCGTAGCCAGCTCTCGCAGAAGGTGTTTACTGTCATCAGTACCGGGTTCGCTGTGCTCCGGTTTCTGCTCATCCATTGGCCAAAAGTACCTCTATTCGTGGGGGATCCCGTAGCCAGACCGGCAACACACTCGATTTCAGCCCATCTGTTATAAAACTGCAAACATCTGCGGGTTAAATGAACCGGAAACCGCTGAATTCACGTATAGCTTCATAACCTACAATCAGGAGCTCAAGATGTCACCGCGATACGACACTTTGTTTTACGATGGCCATTGCCCTCTGTGTGCCAAAGAGATCGAAACCCTGCGAAATCTCGAGCAGGGAAACCTGATCTTTGCGGACATCCACCAGCAGAAATCCGGCAGTACCGCCCTGCCTTCCCGCCAGGAATTACTCAGGCGCCTGCACATGAAAACCTGGACCGGCGAATGGGTAACGGGGCTGCATGCCACCGTGCGCGCCTGGTCCCACACTCCGCTGGGATTTGTCTTCAAACCACTGCTGTGGCCGGTCATTTATCCCATCGCTAACCGTATTTACCAACTATGGGCTGACCGGCGATACGACAAAAAATATGCCTGCGCAATCGGCACTGAACACTGACCTGGCAATGGCCATGAACCCACTAACCACTTGAGGAATATCAAACAATTGACCTGCGGCAATTCGTCAGCGACATTGATTCTGTAACCTCTCTGGCAAATTGCAATATCCGGCCGTTCGCCAGACAAACAGACACTGTTGGCCGAATATTCACGACTGCAGGAGAACGAGATGGCGGCTGAACCGATTGTTCTGTTCGACGACGGACACCACAAATGTCTGATGTTCGACTCCCTGGTTACTGGCGAAGGCGTCCAGTCCAACCAGTTTCTGATTGTCGACGGCAAGCACGAAGCCCTGATTGATCCGGGCGGCGATCTCACCTACACCCCGTTATCAGTAGCAGCTTCACGCTATATGAATATCCGGGATATGGATTTTGTCTTCGCCTCTCACCAGGACCCGGACATCATCGGCGCCATCGACCGCTGGATTATTCACACCCGCGCAAAAATCGTCACATCTAAACTCTGGGCCCGGTTCCTGCCACACCTGGTTTCCAACTACGTCACCACCCAACTCAGCGGTAGCGTTTACGATCGCATCATCAGTGTTCCGGACGGCGGTATCAACGTGAACTTCGGCGACACATTTATCCAGTGCCTGCCGGCCCACTTCATGCATTCCGTTGGCAATCTGCAGTTCTACGATCCGGTATCAAAAATCCTGTTCTCCGGCGATCTCGGTGCCTCTTTAGGCGCGGAAGAAGATCACAAGCCGGTGGAAGATTTTGAAAAGCATATCCCGACCATGCTTGGCTTCCATCGCCGTTATATCGCGTCCAAAGAAGTTTGCCAGCTATGGGCCAACATGGTCAGAAAGATGGACGTACAGGCCATCGTGCCTCAGCACGGCAAGCGGTTCGAAGGGCCGGCCATGGTGGACCAGTTCCTGAACTGGGTATCCAGTGTGGATTGCGGTATCGACCTGGTCACCCAGGACAACTATCGCCAGCCAGTCGACTACGTCTGAAACCTGCGTTCCCCGGTTTCCGCAAGGACGCGGAAACCCTCCTTTCCTGAAAGGATCGGCAATAGCCCTGTTCCAATCCCCTCCGGTTCAGTAAAATCCTGCCTTTCAATGAAAATCGAGAGGCACCACAGATGGGCAGAGCCTACCAGAACCGCAAAGAATCCATGGCCAAGACGGCCGCCGCGAAAACCAAGGTCTATAGCAAGTATGGTCGTGAAATCTACGTGTGCGCCAAAGCCGGCGGCGTGGATCCGCAGGCCAACCTTTCACTGCGTGGCCTGATTGACCGCGCCAAGAAAGACCAGGTACCCGCCCACGTTATCGACAAAGCCCTCGATAAAGCCCAGGGCGGCGGTGGTGAGGATTATTCTGCGGCTCGCTACGAAGGCTACGGCCCGGGCAACTGCATGGTGATTGTCGATTGCCTGACTGACAACCCGAACCGCACCTTCGGCGATGTTCGCCTCGCCTTTACCAAAACCAAATGCAAAATCGGCACCCCCGGAGCCGTGGCTCACATGTTCGACCACTGCGCCATCTTTGCATTCCCCGGCGAAGACGAAGAAGCCGTCCTGGAAGCGCTGATGGAAGCCGATGTCGATGTTACCGACATTGAACTGGAAGATGGCACAATCACCGTCTTCACCCCCAACACCGAGTACGCCAAGGCAAAGCAGGCACTGGAGGAAGCATTCGAAGGTATCGAATTCGATGTCGATGAGATCCAGTTTCTGCCCAAAACCACCGCCCCGGTGGAAGGCGACGACATTCCGCTGTTCGAGAAATTCATGGATATGCTGAACGATCTGGACGACGTACAGAACGTTTATCACAACGCGGAACTGCCCCAGGAATAACGCCAGAGAGGCCCCGGCATGCCCCACAAACAGAAACCGAAAGTGGTCATCCTGAAAACCGGCTCGACTTACCCGCAAATCCTGGATCAGTTCGGGGATTTTGATGCCTGGTTTGTTCGTGGGCTGTCGGACGATCTCGACCTGACCATTGCCGATGTCACCCAAACAGCGCCACCGGGCCAGCCCGCAGACTGGGACGGCATTGTTATCACCGGCTCACCGGCGATGGTCAGTGAGCGGCCCGCCTGGAGCGAAGCAGCTGCCGCGTGGACACGACAGGCTGTGGAAGCCCGGGTGCCGGTGCTGGGTGTGTGCTACGGCCATCAGTTGCTGGCCCACGCACTGGGCGGCAAGGTCGGCTTTCATCCCGAGGGCCGGGACACCGGCACCAAGCAGGTCACCCTTCTGGATGCCGCCGGGAGCGATCCCCTGTTTCAGCGGATGCCGCCGCAGTTTCCCGCGCAACTGACTCACAAACAGTCGGTACTGGAGCTCCCACCGGGGGCGATATTGCTGGCAAACTCCAGCTTCGAGCCCCATCAGGCGTTCCGGGTGGGCACCAATGCCTGGGGCGTACAGTTCCATCCGGAGTTCACCGACCAGATCATGAAAGCCTATCTGGAGGTTCAGTTACCGGACCTACAAGAAGAAGGGCTGAACGCGGAAACATTACAGGCAGAGGTAAAACCATCGCCGGAGGCTGGCAGTGTGCTTGAGCTGTTCTCCGGGCTGATTCTGCAGAACCACGGCGGCTCTATTTCCTGAACAGGACCACGTCCTTGCGCGGAATTTCCAGCTGCCAGCCATAATGATCCGCCAGCCACTGGAATGTCTGCTCCCGGTAGAACACCACATGGGTCGGATCGCGGCGGTAGTGCCAGTTATCAAACCGGGCGTCGTCGGTCTGGAAGCAGGTCATGATGCCCAGCCAGCCGCCAGGTTTGAGCAGGCTGTCCAACTGGCGAAACACTTCTGCCGGCTGATACAGGTGCTCAACCACTTCGGTACAGGTAATAAAGTCATAGCTGGTGGCCAGCACCGTCGGGTCTGGATGAAAGAAGGGGTCATACAGAGCCGTTTCGAAGCCCGCCTCACGAAGCATGAGTGCGAGCGCCGGACCGGGGCCACAACCAAAATCCAGACCTGCTGCACCCGTCGGTAGCCGCTCGCTCAATGGTTCAGCCAGTTTCGCGAGGAAACGACGATAGCCGGGATCCTGAGGATCGTTGTCGTGCAGTTCGTAGACCTGTTTTTCTTCCTCGGCCGTCAGCCGGGACTCCGGCGCCATAATCGTGGCCTGGCATACAGGGCAGCGCAGGTAGGCCTGTTTGCCAATTTGCCGGAAAGGGGCCGGTTCTCCTTCAAGGCACACCGGGCATTGGACAAGCTCACAGTCCACGCTGATTACTCCTTGCCGGCCGCAGAACGAACAGCCTGATCAAGCGCTCCGGCATCCAGCTTTGATGAGCTGATCAGCTCGATACGGTTCATCTCCCGGGGCTGCGAGTCAAACGCCGACATCGCCCCTTCCACAACATTCAGCACCCGCCAGCCTTCTTCGGTGCGCAATACCGCCTTGAACCTTATGATGTCTTCATCAGTAGCCAGTGCCATCAGCTGGTTTTCATCGAACACATGGTCAGGGTGAATGCGCCAGCCCAGGCTGAAATGCCCCTGCCCTTGATTGCTCACCATTTGCCAGGGCTGTTCCTGAATATCGGGCGCCGGTTGCTCGTCATTGGGAGTATGATGATGGTGCGCATGGGGCGAACTCACGTCTCTCGGGTCGGCCTGGCCATCCAGCCACACCGGCGCAAGTTGACCATGCCGGGTATAAAAGACCTGCTGCTTCGCCGGCTGCAGTTCGCGGGCCCAGTGGTCAAAGGCGGCCAACTGCTGCGAACTGCAAAGGTCTGTTTTGTTGGCCACCAGAATGTCCGCCGCAGCCACCTGGTCCCGGAACTGTACGTTCTCAAGAACCCGAGGGTCTTCCAGCTTGCGGGGATCCACCAGTGTCAACACCGGGCCCAGTTTGAGCACGCTCTGGTAATGCTCACTGGTCAGCGTGTCCAGAATCTGGGACGGATGGCCCAGCCCCGTCGGCTCAATCAGCAGCCGGTCAGGCCTGGCTCGCTGAATCAGCTGGTTGAGGCCGATCTGCATGGGCAGGCCCGCAACACAGCACATGCAGCCACCCGGCACTTCCCGGACAAACGCCCCTTCCGTTTCCAGCATGGCCCCGTCAATGCCCACTTCGCCGAACTCGTTAACCAGTATCGCCCAGGTTTCGTGTTCCGGCTTTTGTTTCAGCAAATCGAGAATGGCGGTGGTTTTGCCCACCCCCAGAAACCCCAGGATCAGGTTGGTGGGAATGGCGTGGGATTGCTCCGGCATCGGTGTCAGGCCTCCAAAATGTTATACTATAACAATAATTGGCTTGCCGAGGCTATCGCAAATCAATGGCCCGCCTTGACCAGCCGGTCCAGACGCAACCGCTCGCGGTCATCAAACAAACGACGACTACCCCAGGTTACCGCCATGATTGTCCCGAAGCCGGTGCCTACCGTGATCAGCAGCATCACCAGAATCTGGTATTTCACCGCAACCGCCGGCGGGCTGCCTGCCAGAATCTGACCGGTCATCATGCCCGGGAGGCTGACAATGCCGGCTGCGGCCATGGCATTGATCGACGGCATCATGCCGCTGCGCATGGCCTCCATACGGATACCTTCCATGGCCTCTCGCCAGCTCTGGCCCAGCATCAGGCGGTTTTCGATCACCGCTCGCTGACTCCAGACCGAATCGTTCAGCCGGTCCAGGCTCAGGGCAACACCGGTCATGGTATTGCCCAGCATCATGCCCAACAGCGGGATGGCGTATTGCGGCGTGTACCAGGGCTCCGGCCCGATGATCACCGTCAGCGCCAGGATAGTCACCGCGAAAGACGAGATAAACATGGCGCCGGTACCAATGCCGAACGCCCAGAAGCCGAACAAACGCCGTTTCTGGCGGGCCATCACCTCGCGCCCGGCCACCAGCAACATGACCAGCGACAACAGCGCAACCCAATAGAGCTCCGCCGAGGCAAACAGTGCCTCCAGCACCAGGCCAATCAGCGCCAGTTGCAGGCCCGTGCGCACAGCGGCAATCAGCAGGCTGCTGGTGATGCCCAGCCGGGCATACAGGCTCACGCCCGCCAGCGCCAGAATCAGCAGTGCCGCCAGCCCGAGCTTCCACCAGGCCAGATCAATGACTTCCATTTACCGGCTCCAGCTGGTTGCCAACAATGTGAAAATGGCTGTCTGCCACTCGTTCAATCTGGGCCTGGTCATGGGCCACCCACAGCGTTGGTATCTGACGCTGGCGGATTTCTCCCAGAAGCCAGTTCTCGACAGCGCGGGTCATGTCATCATCAAGGTTGGCAGTGGGCTCATCCAGCAACAACGCCAGGGGTTCCATGGCGAGGGCTCGCCACAGCGCCAGGCGCTGGCGTTCACCGGATGAAAGCCGGCTGACTGTCCAGTCCATCACCTCGCCGGGAAAATCCAGGGCTTCGGGAATATGCTCACGGCAGGCTTCCGGGAAATGGGAGCCCACGTCGTCAAACCACCACTGGCTGTCTGCGGGCACCATCATCACTTGCCGGCGCCAGTCGTGAGCGAAAACAGAAGACTGTTCCGTATTATCCAGAAACACCTGCCCTCCATGGGGCTCAAGATCTGCCACGGCTCTCAACAGCCGGCTCTTGCCGCTACCGGAGGGCCCGGAAATACAGACCACTTCCCCACCCTGAAGGCTCAGCGACACGCCACTCAGAGCGCCAACCGAAACCTCATCAAGGCGAATGTCAGACAAAGCGGTTGCTCCCCTTTTCAGGATCCACGTTTTTTACCGAGAAAACGGCGCATCACCCCATCGGAGAGGCAGACATGGGCCAGAGCCGGGTATGGCAAGTAATGCAGGAGCAGAGTGGCCAGAGTCACGCTGTCAAAGCCTTCGCCCATAAACAGCCAGGCACCGAAGGCGACAAAAAGCGCACCCAGAAATCCGCCGTAGATCCACAACATACGGGATTTCTCTTCGGGCGTTGGTGAACGCGCCAGGGATTTGGCCACTGAAAACGCCATATAGAGCGCAATAGCCACTGCCAGAATCAACGACACCAACGGTCCGGTGAGCCCCAGAAGAAACCTGCACAGGTAGTTGGCCAGGAAGAACAGGACAATGCCTGTGATTGCGATGATGGTAATCCGGGTTTTTTCCATAACGCCTCTGAACTTGTTGTTTTAAAAGCCGATTGGCTCGTAGCGATAGTTGGCCGCCAATATGGCAGAGACCGGCTTCGAGTGCCAGCCAGACCGACCACCCGGTGTTACTCACCCCGCCAGTTCACGGTATACAGATCGTGCCGGCGGTCCTGCAGGTTCTTCACCGTTCCGCTGTTACGGGCGGTAATCAGCGTTTCCGGGCGCAGATCCGCGAAGGCGACGGTCTCGACATTGGGCTCGGTATCCGCCGCTATGCCATCCCGGGCAAAGGGAAAATCGCAGGGCGTGAGAATACAGCTCTGGCCATACTGGATCTCCATATTGGGCACTTTCGGCAGGTTGCCGACGTTGCCGGAGAGCACGACGTAGACCTGATTCTCCACAGCACGCGCCTGACAGCAATACCGTACCCGCAGGTAGCTCTGGCGCTCGTCTGTGCAGAAAGGCACGAAAATAATACTCACCCCCTGATCCACCAGGTGCCGGGCCAGTTCCGGGAACTCCGCGTCATAACAGATCAGTACGCCAATCATGCCGCAATCGGTTTCAATGGCATTCACCCGGTTGCCACCTCGCACGTTCCACCAATAGGACTCGTTGGGGGTCGGGTGAATCTTCGGCTGGGTAAACACCTGGCCGTCCCGCAGGAACACGTAGGCCATGTTGCGGATACTGCCGTCTTCTTCGCGGACCGGTGTGGAACCGGCCACAATATTGATGTTGTAGCGCAGGGCCAGGTCCCGCATCAGCTCGCGGTAGCGCTCAGCGTAGTGAGTGACCGCCGAAAACGATTCCGCCGGGCTGCCGCTGCGGGCCTCGATGGACAGCAACTGAAGGGTGAAGAGCTCGGGAAACACCACGAAATCACCCTTGTAGGTAGACACTACATCCACGAAATAGCGGACAATTTCGCTGAATTCATCGAATGAGGCCACCGGCCGCTGCTGGTACTGAACGGTTCCGATGCGCACGGTATCCGGCCGGCGATGGCCATAACGCTTTCGTTTCTCGTCACCGTTGTTCAGGGGAACCCTGGGATTGCGCCAGACCAGATGAATGCCGTAGCCCATGGAGTCACGGTCAGCGTCCAGATAATGGGGAATGATGCCATGGATCTCGAAACCCTGATGAAGCTGGAACGACAGCACCGGGTCTTTCTGTTCCTTGTCCCGGATAGCTTCAACGTAGTCTTCAATGGAGCCGTATTTTTTCAATCGCTGCCGCAGGCTGGGCAAGCGCCCGGCAAACACCACACCCTGAAGATTCAGAGCCTGGCAGAGCAGTTTTCGCTCGTTATAAAGGCGCTCACCAATGCGGTAGCCGCGGCATTCCGGGTCAACGCAGACTTCCATGCCGTACAGCCAGTCCCCCTCCGGGTCATGCCGGGAGGCGTAGCCGTTACCGGTGATAGACGTCCAGTCATGTCGGGCCAGGGCAATCTCGCCGGCAATCAGGAAGGTGGCGCAATAACCCACCACCTCATCACCCAGCATGGCGACAAACTGCCCCTCTGGAAAGGTCTTGATCTGCCCGGTCAGCGGCCCCTTGGTATAGCCGTACATGCCGGTGTCCTCATATACCCGGCGGCTCAGGGCAATAATGCCGGGTATATCAGCCAGAGTGGCATTGCGAACGTAGAGGCGTTGATCGGGATCTGAGAAAGGTGGGCACATACATACCTCGAAGAAGGCGCGAAGATGCGCGTGGGCATGCACTCATCATTGGTCGGGTTGAGGCGTTTCGTCAAGCAGACGACGGGGCAACGGAAAGCGTTCAATTACCGTGTATACCGAACCTGTCGCCCCCGGCGTGCTTTCAAAAAGCACAAACCCGGTGACCGGGAAGCTTCCGAACCGGTCATCGCCATGCTCCTGCAGGAGCCGGGCCACCGATCCGGCTTGCTTGCGAAACCGGGCCACCGTGATGTGAGGCTGGAAGTTCGACTGGCCGATATCAAAACCAGCCCTCGCCAATTGGTCTGAGAGCTGGCGTTGCAGGTCCAGCAATGGCTGTTCATGGCTCACACCGGCCCACAGATTCCGGGGGCACTCGGCTCTGCCAAAGGTGTGCAGGCCGACCGCCTCCAGCTCAAACGCTGGCGCCTCAACACGGGAAGCAGCCTGACAGAGATCCGGCACGGCTGCCTCGTCCACCTTGCCAATAAACGCCAGCGTCAGGTGCAGCTGGTTTCGACTCTGCCATTTTGCGCCTTTCACCGGCCCCTGAAGCGCCAGCAGACGTTTCTTGACGGTGTCCGGAACTTCCAGTCCGAAAAAGACACGAGGCATGGCCAGGCGCTCCTTTTAGATAGACACCCCGCTTACCAGGGCAATTCTTCGCCGTTGCTGTGCCAGAAGGACCCGGAATTCTCCATGTTCAGGTTGGCGATACGCCCGGCGAGGCCTTTAGCCGCTTCTTCCGGGGAAATCAGGCCACCGAAATTGACCATTCGGGTCTGAACATAGCCCGGATGCAGCTGTGCCACGGCAATGCCATTGGGCTTGAGATCCATTGCCAGAGATTTACCAAACGCGTTGAGTGCCGCTTTCGAGGCCCGGTAACCATACTTGCCGCCGGAATCGTTATCGGCGATGGAGCCCATGCGACTGGTAACGTTGGCAATCTTTCCGCCTTCTGCAATCTGCGGAATCAGGGCCTCGGCCACTCGCAGCGGCGCGTAGGCATTGATTTCCATCTGGGTGCGGATGGAGTCAAAGTCGATTTCGCCCAGAACTTCGTTCTGCATCAAGCCGGCATTATTGATCAACAGGCTAATCTGTTTACCGGCCAGGCCGGATTTCAGCTTCTCGATACCGGCGTCGGTTGCCACATCAATATCGTCGATAACTTCCGCGGCCACATCGGCCAGTTCGTCGGAAGACTCCCGGCACACGCCAATTACCTGGCTACCTTCACTGGCATAGTGCCGTGCCAGTTCAAGGCCAATGCCCCGGTTTGCGCCGGTGATAACAACTACATCAGATGCGCTCATGATTTCTCCATTGGTATTCGAATTTTGTGACTGGCTCACACCAACCCTATGGGCATACACTGTAAAACCAAGGCCGGACTCAGGCCAGTATGACGAAAACTTCGGGAGGACAGCGTGGAAATTGTCGGGATTATTCTTTTCATTGTGGTTTTTCTTGCCGTTGTCCCGCGTTTTCTCTTCGGAATAAATGACCTTTCTCACCTCGATAAAACCCACTATCCAGTGCGCGAGCAAACGCCTTCCAGCGGCCTGCAACCGGTCCTGGAACTGCTCCGGGATCTCCACCGATTGGTCAAACCCCTGAAAGGCAAAAAAAAGCTCCGGGCATTGCGGGAACACGTCGATCACCTGAACGATGGCCTGGAGCTGGCATCCGACATTCGTCCCTGCCAACAGCCCCCGGGGGAATGGGTCATCGCTCCGGGGGTTAATCCCCGCAGACGGGTGCTCTACATCCACGGTGGCGCCTGGACGGCAGGCAGCCCGCGCAGCCATCGGGCCATTACCGACCGCTTCTCGCAACTGGCCAATGCTGCCGTATTCACGGTGGATTACCGCCTGATGCCCGAGAACCGGTTTATGGAGGGTGTTCAGGATTGCCGGGAAGCCTACCGGTGGCTTCTGGAAAACGGCCCCGATGGCCCGGAAGGTCTGGATTTTCTGGTCGTCGCCGGAGACTCGGCCGGTGGAAGCCATGCGCTGGCGCTGATTGCCTGGATACGGGATCAGGGCCTTCGCCAGGCTGATGCGACGGTTGTTCTGGCCCCTTCTACCGATCTCACGCTTACCGCTCCCAGCAACCGGAACAACATCAAAACAGACGCCCTGCTCGGCCCCATGACCGGCGGGCTATTAAAGATTCCACTGCCTGTGACTTGGTGGGGCATTTTGCTGGGCTTCCGGGTCTCACCCACCAATCCGGTGGCGTCGCCCCTGCGGGGCAGACTGCATGATCTTCCACCCACGCTGATTCACGCCACCGACCAGGAAATGCTGCTGGATAACGCTAAACGCTACACCACCCGTGCCCGCAACGCCGGTTCCCCGGTGGAGCTGCATATATGGCCGGGTCTGGTGCATGTGTGGCATATGTTCCGCCAGCAATTGCCGGAGGCAGAAGAAGCCTTCGAAGATATCCAGCGGTTCCTTGAAGCGGTTGAATCAGGCCACAAGTAACAGGTTGTAATGCTCGTTTTTCAAATTTGACTGCTATTGTTTCTAGACTTGGTAAGACAATCACAAGGAGAGAACCATGAGCGGAAAGAAGATTCTGATGATCACCGGTGATTTCACCGAAGACTACGAAACCATGGTGCCGTTTCAGGCTTTGCAGGCGGTTGGCCATACGGTTCATGCCGTATGCCCGGACAAAAAAGCCGGCGATACCGTTGCCACTGCCATTCATGACTTTGAAGGCGACCAGACCTACACCGAAAAACCCGGCCACCGGTTTGCCCTGAATGCGGATTTCGAAGGCCTGAACCCGGCCGATTATGACGCTCTGGTGATTCCCGGCGGTCGTGCGCCTGAATACCTGCGCCTGAACAAAGACGTACAAGACCTCATCCGCCACTTCTTCGACAGCAATAAACCCGTGGCGGCTATCTGTCATGCGGCCCAGTTACTGGCTGCGGCCGGGGTTCTGCAAGATCGCAAATGCTCTGCGTACCCCGCCTGCCAGCCGGAAGTGGAACTGGCCGGTGGCAGCTTCGCCGAAATAGAGGTTGATCAGGCGGTCACTGATGGCAATCTGGTTACGGCACCTGCCTGGCCTGCTCACCCGGCCTGGCTGGCGCAGTTCTTCAAACTGCTGGACCAATAAGGCGAATCGTAACCTGACATTCCAGTGCCTGCGTAATACAGTGCAAAGAATAACAATTGTTCAGGATTGCAACATGGGCCATTCCTTGCAGAACATTATTATTCTGGCACTGATTACGCTGGTACTGGGTGGCTGTGCCAGCGAGGGGCGGCATTTGAAACAAAGCCACTCAGGCTCACAGCAATTACCGCCGCCTGCATCACTGGAAGAATCGGTGAAGGCCCAGAAACTCTGGCAGGTGTTCCAGCGTTATGAAGGAACGCCCTATCAGTACGGTGGCACCTCTTCCAGCGGTTTCGATTGTTCCGGCTTCATTCTCACCGCCTATCAGGAAGGGCTGGGTAAACAGTTACCCAGAACCACCTCACAGATGCTGGCCCACGGTGACGTGGTTCACCCCTCTGACCTCGAGCCCGGCGATGTGGTTTTCTTCCGCATTGATGGCAAGGACCAGCATGCGGGCATTTATATAGGCGATGGACGGTTCATTCACTCGTCCTCGTCGGTGGGTGTTACGCAATCGAACCTGAATGGCTATTACTGGGCCGGCCGCCTGAGCAAGGCACGGCGCTTCGCCCGGAACTGATCATCCTTTTTTGCGCACGTACAATACCTTGTGAACACGGGCCACCACCTCGCCATCCTCACCGACAATATCGAGATCCCAGGTGGGGAGGTATTTGTCTCCGTCCGCCGTTGCCTGCCGGATTTCCTCCAACTGCGCGTCCGTCAGCTCAAATTTCGCGGTCACAGTGCCACGGCCAGGCCTCAGGAATTCAATAGTCGATGATTTGTCCCAGACAAGGTAGCCACTGCCCAGCCGCCGCATCAGCAACAGCATGTACATGGGGTCTACCATGCTGTAAAGCGACCCGCCGAACTGGGTACCAACATAATTGCGGTTATACCAGTGAAGGCGCATCTGCACAGAGGCGCCACTGAAGTCTTCTGCGATATGGGTAACCTTGATGCCGGCCCCCAGGTAGGGCGGGTACAGGTTCAGCACCCGGCGCAGGGCAGAGGCAGAAGCAAACCATCGTCGAAGAGTGGCATTCATGGCATTGGACTCCAGCGGCAGGACAGCATTCATACGTTCGTTTGAATACTACAGCCCGCCAAGTGCCAACTGCAAGGCAATCGCCGCCATCATCAGACCGATCAGACCATCAATCACCCGCCAGGCAGCCGGTTTTGAAAGAATGGGCGCCAGCGTCGAACCCAGCCAGGCCAACCCGCCAAACCAGAGAACAGAGGCACTGCTGGCGCCAGCCACAAAGCTGGTGGCGTTTTCTTGCTGTGCACCAATCGCGGGGATCAGCAAGAGCGTGTCCAGGTAGACCTGGGGGTTCAGCAGCGTGACCGCCAGAGTCGTAAACAGAACACCCTTCAGACTGCGACGGGTAACATTATCGGCTTCCAGAGCGGCCCTGCCGAAACAGGCTCGCGCAATTGCCTGCACCGCCAACCAGCCCAGAAACACCACCCCGAGCCAGCGCAGAATCTCCAGAGCCTGCGGCATGGCCATTAGTGCGGCACTGACCCCGAACATGCCCAAGGTAAACAACAGAACATCAGAGGTCATGCACAGTCCGGCCGACCACCAGTGGTGCTCGCGGCGAATCGCCTGGCCCAGCACATAAGCATTCTGGGCCCCAATCGCCACAATGATGCCGCCGCACACCACCAATCCAGTCAGATAACTCTCGATCACCCTTGAAACCTCTCCGATGAGGAACACATCGCCTTCTTTCAGGCATTATACTTGTCACAACGCATCGCTATACTGCACCCACTCAACATACCGAAGCACTGAAGGACATTCGTTTGGACCTGACTACCCCCGCCCTGCTGTTTCCCGCCATTTCGCTGCTACTGCTGGCCTACACCAACCGGTTCCTGGTGCTCGCGCAACTGATCCGCAAACTCAAGGAAATGGACAGCGAGGAAGATCATGCGCTGATCGCCCGACAACTTGGCATGCTGCGCAAACGCATTTTGCTCACCAAGCGCATGCAGTCTTTCGGGGTGCTCAGTTTCTTTCTGTGCACCGTGTCAATGTTCCTGCTGTTTTTGCACCTGGAAGCAGCGGGCATCATTGCGTTCGGAATCAGTCTGGTGCTGCTGTCTCTGTCGTTGCTGTATTCGCTGTATGAAATCCAGATTTCAACCAACGCCATCAACGTGGAGCTGGAGAATTTCGAATGGCGACAGAACAATCCCAAGGGCTGAATCCGAACGAGCAATGATATCGTTCAGGGGCGGGCTTTAATGCCGAACCAGTGAGGAAAACGCAGCAGGCAGTAAAGCGCGACCAGGTCGTAGAAGCCATGCCACACCATCACCATCCCCAGACTGCCTGAAAGCTGATAGCCGGTGCCCAGAATCAGGCCCAGGCCGGTGGCCATCAGGAAATAGGTGAAGGAAACATAGTGCACCAGCCCGAAGACAACGGAGGCGGCAATAACCGCCGTCCAGGGGCCGGTGTGCTGCAGCAGCCAACCCTGAACCGCACCCCGGAACAGCAGCTCCTCGCCCACCCCGGCAAGAACAGACAGGCCCACCAGCACCGGCCAGGAAAAACTGCGGGCAAAGTTGTACAACCCGCGCATTTGCTGACTCAGGTCATCCGGAAACAGACCCGGGATGCGGGACAACAGCAAAATCGAAAAGTAGGTGGCCAACGCCCCAAGAACGCCGAACAGCACCAACTCAGCGCCGCCCAGACCATTCAAGTGCATGGGAATATCAAATAGCCAGACAGCCAGGGCACCCACCACACCGATACCCGCCTGAAACAACAGCGCCGCACTGCTTGAGATAGACGACTTTCCGAGCTGCGCCATAGTTTATTCGCTGAACAGGTCGTTCACCGGAAACAGATCGTCGTATTCCGGTGTCTGTTTCTGGCCCTTGGCCTGGAAGGTTTTCATCATGTCAGTGGGCCGGAACATACCGGCCTGCCAGGTGGCCATATATTTCAGACTGTCTTCCACACTGTGGTCCCGGCTGAAGTTCAGCATTTCCTTGCAACCGGTGACCGCCAGCGGGGAGTTTGCGGCAATCTTTGCAGCCGTTGCCATCACCGCTTCCAGCATGCCGTCCTGACTGTCGTAAACCGCATTCACAAACCCCAGGCGGTATGCCTCATCGGCCCCGAACTTGCGACCGGTGTAGGCCAGTTCACGTACCACGCCCTGGGGCATCAGTTTGGGCAGGCGCTGCAAAGTACCCACATCGGCGGTCATGCCCAGCTCGGTTTCCTTGATGGTGAAGTACGCATCCTGGGTGCAATACCGGCTGTCTGCCGCACACACCAGGTCCAGCGCGCCCCCTATACAGCCCCCGTGCACCGCAGCCAGTACCGGCACCCGCACTTTTTCCAGCGAGGTGAGCGTGTCCTGCAGCTGCAGCACCACCCGGCGCAGATTTTCGGCCATACGCCCGGGATCACCACTCATGGGCACCGCTTTCGGGTCCGAAAACACGCCCAGATCCATGCCGGCGGAAAAGTGTTTGCCGGTTGAAGAAATCACGATAACCCGGGCATCGGTATTGGCCTCGATATCCTGCATGCAGCGGGGCAACTCCAGCCAGAAGGCCTTGTTCATGCTGTTCATGGCTTCTGGCCGGCTGAACTGCACATGCGCAATATGGTCGCTTACTTCAACATTGAAACTTTCATAGCTGGCCAGTTCCGTCACTTTTGGGCTCCTTCTTGTTTTATACTAAAGACTGAAACGCACATTACCGCGAAAAGAGGCACGATGGAATTTACGTTCCTGGGCACATCCGCCGGTACCCCGACACGAGCACGCAACGTGACTGCACTGGCGCTTTGCCTCAGCAGCCCCAAACACTGGTATCTGATCGACTGCGGCGAAGGCACCCAGCACCAACTGATGCGTAGCCGCTATTCGGTGATGCAGCTGCGGGCCATCTTCATCACCCATATCCACGGCGACCACATTTTTGGCCTGCCCGGCCTGCTCACCAGCGCCTCCATGCTGGGCCGCACCGAGCCGCTGGACATCATCGCGCCCACCCAGGTGCGCCAGTTCATCAACGCCGCGATCAACAACAGTGATTCCAGCCTGAGTTATACGCTGAACTTCATCGACTCCGAGGCCCCGGATTGTCACTGGCAGGACGAACACGTGGCTGTAACCACGGCGCCCCTCTCTCACCGGGTACCATGCAACGCGTATGTTTTCACCGAAAGAAACCTTGAACGCCAGCTGCTACAGAACAAACTGCGCGAAGATGGCGTGCAACCCGGCCCGGAATGGGGCGACCTGCAGAAAGGCAAAGATGTACTGGCGCCCGATGGCCGCCTGCTGAAAGCCGAGGACTACACCCACATTCCCCGCCAGGCCCGCAGGCTGATTGTCGCCGGCGACAACGATACACCAGAGCTGTTGGAGAGCGCCTGCCAGGGCACCCATGCGCTGATCCATGAAGCCACCTACACGCAGGATATTTCCGAGCGCGTGGGCCCCTGGCCACAACACAGTTCCGCGCAACAGGTGGCACGGTTTGCACAGCAGGTAAAGCTGCCAAACCTGGTTCTGACTCACTTCAGTTCCCGGTACCAATCCGGTTCTGGTGGCACACCGCACATTAATCAACTGGCAGCCGAGGCCATGCAGCATTACAAAGGCCAGTTATTCCTGGCACGGGATTTTGACAGCTATCGGCTGGAAAAAGATCTGTCGCTACGCCTGTTGGACAAAGATTGACCCATAACAACAACGGGTTGGCAGTATGACGTAATCAGTGTCACCCTGATAACAACAGCGATTCGCTCTCACCATGAAAAGGAGTAACGCCATGTACAGCAAGATTCTGGTACCGGTCGACCTGTCCCACCTGGACAAGATCACCAAAGCGCTGGACACCGCCATAGACATCGCCAAACACTACAAGGCGGAATTGCACTACGTTACCGTGACCAACAGCACGCCCGGACAGGCTGCCCACAACCCAAAAGAACTTGCCGAAAAAATGCGTGTGTTTGCCGAAGAACAGGGCCAGGCCCACGGCATCGACACTGATTCAAAGGTTCTGGAATCGGTAGACACCGCTGTTGAGCTGGACGACAAACTGCTGGAAGCCATCAAAGACACCGGGGCTGATCTGGTGGTCATGGCCTCTCACCCTCCAGGACTGGGCGACAAATTGCACCTGCTTCGCTCCAACGGGGCAGAAATCGTGAAACACAGCGATATTTCAGTATTCGTCGTCCGGTAACGGGCGCATTTGTCCATGAGCGCCGACGGCGTTCATGGCCTTCCCTGCTCAAAGGTTTCCAATGTCGACTCCGTTACTCTTCGCCCTGTTCGCGGTGGTGTTGATCGCAGCCACGGTGTTCTATCTGTTCTTCTATCAGAAATGGCGACGGAAACGGGAACTCCAGCAACCTTTCCCCCGGGGCTGGCGAACACTTCTGAAACAACAGCTGCCGGCTTACCAGCAACTCCCTGGTAACCAACGCAAGCGCCTGGAGCGGCGGGTTCAGTTATTTCTCTCGGAGAAGGAATTCTACGGCTGTAACGGCCTCGAGGTGGACGACAGGATACGTCTGACCATCGCCGGCCACGCCTGTCTGCTGATTCTCGAGCGCTCGTTTTCTGATTACGACGATGTCAGCAGCATTCTGGTCTATCCGGATATTTACCGGGCCAAAGGCACTGCCAGCGACGGCCTTGTAGTCAGCACTCACAATGAGATTCGCGCTGGCGAGGCCTCATCACATGGCCAGGTGGTACTGGCCTGGAACCAGTGCCAGCGGGCCGTTTCCCAGCCCCACAGCCCGCACAATGTGATCCTCCACGAGTTCGCGCACCAACTGGACTACCTGGACGGCACCGCCGACGGCGCTCCACCCCTGAGCGGCGAACAGGCCCGGCACTGGCAACAGACCATGACCGAAGCCTGGGACAACCTGCAACACACCCTGGAACATCACCACAAGCCCTGGCTGGACCCTTACGGCGCCACCGAGCCCGCCGAATTCTTTGCGGTACTGACCGAAACCTTCTTTCAGCAGCCAAAACATCTCTGGCACGAGCAACCCGAGGTCTACAACACCCTGCGCGATTTTTACCGGCTGGACCCCATGACCTTCACCGCCCATCACCCCTGACACCCAGCCGGTCCAGGTACAGGTGCAACTCTTCCTCACTGATGTTCACGTACTCCACCACACGCCCATACAGCATCGCCGTTGGCACGTAACGACCACCCCGTTCGTTCTGGGTTTCACGTAGTACGTAAAGTATCGTGCGTTCAGTTTTTGTGAGACCATCGCGCGCGTCGGGGATAACCTCGTTTATTCCGTATAACCCGCTCATATTATTCAATCCGGTAAGCTGTCCATGGAAATCAAAGTCAATTATCTCGACAACCTGAGGCTTGAGGCCAAATTTGACGATTTTAACGTCATCTCCGACCAGCCCATCCGCTACAAAGGCGATGGCTCGGCACCCGGCCCCTTTGATTATTTCCTGGCCTCGTCCGCCATGTGCGCGGCTTACTTTGTAAAGGTGTACTGCAACGCGCGGGAGATTCCCACGGAAAACATCCGGCTGTCGCAGAACAACATTGTAGACCCGGAAAACCGCTACAAGCAGATCTTCAAGATTCAGGTGGAACTGCCCGAAGAAATCTCCGAGAAAGATCGCCAGGGCATTCTGCGCTCCATCGACCGCTGCACCGTGAAAAAAGTGGTACAAACCGGCCCGGACTTCCAGATTGAAGTGGTGGAAAACCTGGACGAAGACGCCCAGGCACTGCTCACGGCGGCACCCGGCGGCGAAGCAAGTACTTACATCGAAGGCAAGGACCTGCCCCTGGAGCAGACCATTGCCAACATGAGCGGTATCCTCGCCGATCTGGGCATGAAAATCGAAATCGCCTCCTGGCGCAACATTGTGCCCCACGTGTGGTCCCTGCACATTCGCGATGCCGCCTCGCCCATGTGTTTCACCAACGGCAAGGGCGCCACCAAAGAAGCGGCACTGTGTTCGGCACTGGGCGAGTTTATCGAGCGCCTGAGCTGCAACTTCTTCTATAACGACCAGTATTTCGGCCAGGAAATCGGCAACAGCTCGTTCGTGCATTATCCGAACGAGCAATGGTTCCAGCCGGGGCCGGAAGGCGAACTGCCCGAAGGCATCCTCGATGACTATTGCCTGGACATCTACAACCCCGAAGACGAACTGCTGGGCACGCACCTGTTCGACACCAACTCCGGCACCCCGGAGCGTGGCATCTGCGCCATTCCCTATGTGCGCCACTCAGATGGGGAAACCGTTTACTTCCCCTCAAACCTGATTGAGAACCTGTACCTCAGCAACGGCATGAGCGCCGGCAACACCCTGCCCGAGGCCCAGGTTCAGTGCCTGTCGGAAATCTTCGAACGGGCCGTGAAAAAACAGATCATCGAAGAAGAAATCGCCCTGCCGGATGTACCGCAGGATGTGCTGGCCAAATACCCGGACATCGTCGAAGCCATCAACGCCCTGGAAGATCAGGGCTTCCCGGTACTGGTGAAAGACGCCTCCCTCGGCGGCCAGTTCCCGGTGATGTGTGTGACCCTGATGAACCCGAAAACCGGCGGCGTATTCGCCTCTTTCGGCGCGCACCCCAGCTTCCACGTTGCTCTGGAACGCAGCCTGACCGAACTGATGCAGGGCCGCAGCTTTGAAGGCCTGAACGACCTGCCTGCTCCCACCTTCAACTCCATGGCCGTCACCGAGCCCAACAACTACGTTGAGCACTTTATCGACTCCAGCGGCGTGGTGTCCTGGCGTTTCTTCAGCGCCAGATCGGATGTCGACTTCGTGGAATGGGACTTCTCAGGCACGAATGACGAGGAAGCCGCCACCCTGTTCGGCATTCTCGAAGACATGGGCAAGGAAAGCTATGTGGCCGTGTTCGAAGACCTGGGCGCGCCGGTGTGCCGCATCCTGGTGCCGGGCTATTCTGAGGTATACCCGGTGGAAGACCTGGTGTGGGACAACACCAACATGGCCCTGCAGTTCCGCGAAGACATCCTCAACCTGCACCGGCTGAGCGAAGATGAACTGGTGGCACTGGTGGAACGGCTCGAAGAGGTCGAGCTGGATGTCTACATGAACATCATCACCCTGATCGGCATCGAGTTCGACGAAAACACCGTGTGGGGCCAGCTCACCATTCTGGAACTGAAGCTGCTGATCTATCTGGCGCTGGGCGAACTCGAAGAGGCTCAGGAGCTGGTGGACATGTTCCTGCAGTTCAACGACAACACTGTCGAACGCGGCCTGTTCTACCAGGCTATGCAGGCCGTACTGGAAGTCACGCTGGACGATGAACTGGAACTGGACGACTACATCCACAACTTCCGCCGCATGTTCGGTGATGACGTCATGGATGCCGTCGTAGGTTCAATCGAGGGAACGGTGCGCTTCCATGGTCTGGAAGAAACCAACATGCAGCTGGACGGCCTGGAACGGCATCTCAAAATGATCGAGAGCTACCAGAAGCTGCATGCGGCGCGGGCCAGAATAGCGGGAATCAGTCAGTAGCTGACTCCGCTGCCCAGCTGGTGTAGCCAAGCTCCATAATACGTTCGACTTCTTCATCCGGTACTGCCGACAGCTCACCCAGCTCCAGATGGTCGTAATGGAACGCGTACAGGCGGGAAGCAAATTCGGCGATAGGCAGGGAAGCCTCGCCGCGAAATTCGCCGTGGCCCTGAGTGGAACAGGTAATCCCTTGCCCCCAATCCTGGCCGCTGTCGTTGTTGGGGTTGAAGAAGTAGACCCGCATCTCGTTAAGGGGACTTAGCCCGATCCTCAAAATATTGATGGCGTGACGACCTACAAAGCGTGCGGCGCTATCCGTAACGGCAATGCCGGCCGGCTGGGCGTGAATCAGCGGCATGTTCCCGTTGTAGAAAGGATGATAGCTGGCATAGAAAAGCCGGATAAAGCCCTCGTAGTCCTCCACCTCGCCAGTATGGATATCGGCCACCACACGGAACCCGTGGTTGACCCACCAGCCATAGAATTCCGGGTTGATCCATCGGTGGGCATCATCATCCCGATCTTCACAGCGACGCCACATTTCACCGTAAAGGCGATCCAGGTGGGGGATAAGGACTAACGATACCGGGTCCACATCAATCGGCGTTTCCTTGACCAGCCCGGGCTTCAGATTTCTGGAAGAGACCTCCCGGCCCTCGAAACGGCTCAGCACTTCATTGTCCCGGGCTGCCCAAGTCAGCACCTGCAGCAGATAATCAGCCTCGTTGGAGGCCCATACCGACAGACCGATTGCAGACTGGCAGGTGGGGTTGTTGCCTTGCCCGACGCCCAGCGGCTGCCCCAGAAGGTTAAGAACACCAGCCAGCAGAAACACGCCGGGCGGGCGTTCATCGCCAAATACGTCCTGAAGGGTCTTTGCGGTCTCTGCAGACAAAGGAAGTTTGATTTGCCGCCACAGGGCCTGAGCCACCGAGGGCGTAAATAACGATCCCCGCTCCAGCATCATGGTAAGACCATAGACGGCCTGGCAGGTTTCCGGATAGATAGCCTCGTCAATCAGGGCATGGACCAGCTCGGTGTAGCAGTAGAGATCGTCCAGCCCGGTCATGGTCAGCCCCAGTGTAACCGGTATCAGATCATCCTGATGACTGTTGCGCAGAAACCTCAGCATAACCGCGTGGTAAGGCGACGCCAGACCGGTGTCGTGCATGCTGCGGGCAAAATATGAAGCTTCAGAAGAGAGGGTTACATCGTCCATCTCCGTTAGCCGCTGTTCATAGACCTGAAGGCCCGGGTCTTCGATACTACCCGGAGTGGGGGAAAACAAGGCATTCACCAGACGGCTGGCCGCGGCTGTGCCGGTGGTTTTTATCTTCGGGTCGTAGAGACACCTGGCAATCTGCTCGATCATCTCGCAAATGCTGTCGACCTGCACCGGCCCCTGGTCCAGCAAACGCCAGACTTCCTCCACAAGACTGTCCAGCAGGTTTTCATAACCGAGATGGGAAATCAGATACTTGTAGAGCCCCTGAACAATACTCCCGAGCTGCTTCGGGCGTTCCCGGTCGGCTTCGGTAAGCTGGCCGGACAGCAGGTCCAGATTCAACGCCATAACCTGAGTCAGGAAATGGTGCGCCTGTTCGGCAGAAATGCCGGGATGGAAGTAATTTCCCCGCGCGACCGCGAGCATCCGCAACTCGCTGATGGCCTCTACAACGGTCGTAACAGGGCCGGCCTCGCGCAGGGAGTGTTTGGCCAGTGCCGGCTGCAGGATAGACGGCTGGGCCCAGTCACTGGTGCCAAAAATGCCCGCAGATTCCAGCGACCGAACCCGCAGGTACAAGGCGTCGAACCCGCCCGGCAGGGTCATCAGCTGCCGGGCGCGCTCCAGCAACTGCAGGCTGGAAGTTTGGGGATTCGCGCGGCGGGCACGGGCAAAATCCGCCAACGCCGCATCAAACTGCCTCAAAGCCGGTTCGAGGGCTGGGGCTGTCATTCTCGCTTTTCCCTGTTCGCACGCTCTTCCTTGAACCTCCTGGTAATATCTCTCGCGCTTGAAAGCACACCGATTACCTTATCCCCGGAATCCAGAATAATAGAAAAACCAAGCTCGACGTAAATGAACGAACCTTTCGCGTGTATGGCTTTCGTCGGCATGGACTTCCCGAGATACTTCGTTTCCTTCCGTTGCATCGCCTCGTCATATCCACGCCAATGGGGCTTGCGCAACTTTTCCGGAATGATGATATCCAGGCTCTCGCCAATGGCCTGATCTTTGGTAAAACCAAACACACGCTCTGCCGCCTCATTCCAAACCAGAATTTTGCCGTCGGTATCGGCAAAGATCATCGCATCGGGGTTCTGTTCTATGAGGCTGCCCATGACCTGGTCGCTCACCTTCATAACCTCACCTCTCATTATCGTGCATCATAAATGCACCTTACAGCTGACCGTCATAGACTGCCACTCCCTCCGGAATCGCGTACCAGTCCGGCTTCTGGCTCACCCGGATATGCGCCGTGGGCTTAATGACAGCAATCGCTCTGGAGGAGTGTAGTTATGAAATGCGGGAAGCGCTGCTTATCCCCGGGGACGACCATGCCGCAGATCGACCACGAGGCGCGGCGGACTGCTCAGCTCGCGAACCTGGTAGCGGTTCGGTGACGCTACGCCAAAGACCCATGTTACGACAGCCTCGAAGTCACACGTCAGCTCCAGCTCAGAGAGCGCGGGCAGATCAGGCATGCGCTCACGCTCGGTGACCGTCGGCTTGCCCTCCCCGGTGTGTGCGTTCGCAGGGTACATCCGGACCTCCAGCCAGCCATCGCCGGCCATCTGCGCTACCCTGCCGGACCCGCATTTCCGCACGGGTTGATCAATGTACTCAAGGTGATACCCCGGAACCTGTTCGTCGAACTCGAAGACGACCCGGTCGAAGCCATCATGGGTGCCGGTACGAACGGCAACAAGAGTCGCCGGCGACATATCGCGCTGCGGCCGGTCGATGATGCCGGCCGTCCACTGTGATAAATAGGCGACATCCTGACCGGCGTCGGCCTGTGGAGAGTCGTCTGGCTCATCCACAACGGCGCTGCATCCACCCAAGGCGAGAAAGGCCGTCGCGGTGATCGCTGCGGTGTAGTGTCGAAGTCTCACCACTCTCTCCTCCCCGTTCGGCTCGTTGCTTCAGTGGCCCATATTGGAATGGTCCATCTCCGGCTTACCGCCCAGCGGTTGTACAACCAGCTCAACCGAGATGTGGTCCGCACCCTCAAAATCGAGTGTTACCGGAATCTTCTCGCCTTCTGCCAGTGGTTGTTTCAACTGCTCCAGCATCAGGTGGTAACTCATGGGCTTGAATTTTACCGACTCACCCGCCGGAATCCGCAACCCGCCTTTCACCGACTGCATACGCATTACGTCATCTTTCATGATGGTTTCATGAATCGACACATGGCCAGCTCTGGGGGATTCTGCAGCCACCAGCCGAATATCCTGGTCGCCATGGTTGGAGATGGTCATATAGCCCACCCCCATCGGCGTACCCGGCGGTGTCGGCCGGCTCCAGGGGTTTTCAACCTGAACACTTGCGCGTTGCTCAGCGTGTTCGTGGTCAGCCGCCATAGCGGGTGTTAGAAGAGACGAAAAAGACAGAACAAAAGCACTAGCCAGGGTATGGAATCGGTTCATGGTCGCTCGCACAGTGGTTGGTTCCAGACAGTCTGAAATCGCAAGTGTTGCCGGCGAACAGGTGGTTAGCAAGTGGCTGTTTGTCGCACCCCGGTACCACAGCCACTAACCGCCTATATACTGGCCCTGCGGGTCGAAACCTATCAGGCTTTTTTGACAAACTCGGACTTCAGCTTCATCGGGCCGATACCGTCAATCTTGCAATCAATATCATGATCACCGTCCACCAGGCGGATACTCTTCACCTTGGTGCCCACCTTAACCACCGAGCTGGAACCTTTTACCTTAAGATCTTTGATCACGGTTACCGCATCACCATCCTGAAGCTCATTGCCATTGGCATCACGAACAACCGGGCCGGCCTCGGCTTCCGACTGCTCCGCTTCGGTCCATTCATGACCACATTCCGGGCACACGAGCTGAACGCCGTCTTCATAGGCAAATTCGGAATTACACTGCGGGCAAGGGGGCAACTGGGACATTATCATTTCCTGTTAATTGAATGAGAACCGGATTATACCATTACTGCCCGGGAGAGACTCTTGCCAACACCGCTGGATTATCTGACAAAGGCAACGCCACAATTACCCCCTCATTCGATGCCGGGAAAACGCCCGTCAACGCGGTCACGTTCACCTGGTGCGATACCAGAACAACCGGAGCCCCGGGTTCCAGCTGATTCACCAACTCGATCATTCGCTCGACCTGCTCCGGCCCCTTCGCACGATTACGGAAAAACGAATTAAGCGCCGGCCACTCAGTCACCGGCCCCATATCCATCTCCCGAGCCGTCTCCATCGATCGACACCACTGACTTGAAAACACCCGAGCCCGGGTAATCCCCCGCTCTTCAAGAAACGGCTTCCACGACCGCGCCTGCTCCCGCCCGGTCTCATTCAGATTGCGCTGGGTACTGCAATCGTTCAGAACAAAACCGGCGGGATCGCCAGTGCCGGGAGCCAGGGCATGTCGTAACATCAAAATGGCCTCCCCATCTCGAACGGCCGCCCAGGCCTTCTCGTTATCCGCCATTACAGGCACCGAAATCAGCAGCGAAAGAACTACAGCAGTGACTAAAATTATCTGGCGCATACAACGTCTCCGAAGAACAGTTAAACTGACTTAAACAACCCGACGAAGGAAAACCAAATGCCTATCTGGGTCGACGCCGACGCCTGCCCCGTGCCAATCAAGGAAATCCTCTGCCGCGCCGCCACCCGCTGGCAGGTTGAGACCACCTTCATCGCCAACCACGCCATCACCCTGCCGCCGAGCCCCTACATCAGCCGCCGCCAGGTACCCCAGGGGTTCGACGTTGCCGACAATGACATTATGGAACAGATGACCAAAGGTGACCTGGTGATCACCCAGGACATCCCCCTGGCCGCCGAAGCCATCGAAAAAGGCGCCGACGTGTTCAACCCCAGAGGTCAGGCCTTCACCAAAGAAAACATCCGCCAGCGCCTGGCCATGCGTAATTTCATGGAGGAAATGCGCAACGCTGGCCAGGTTACCGGTGGTCCGGCGCCCTTCAGCCAGACCGACCGCAAGGAATTTGCCGACAAGCTGGACCGCTGGCTACAGCGCAACGCCCGCGACTGATAATGATTCTGTTTTAAAATCGTTTCGAATCCGCTACCCTTCCCGCCTTTCATCAGTCCAGCCCCCGCGAGAAGGAAGCGAAGATGTCGTCACACAGCCACCACACCAGCAGCTTTGCTGCCCTTGGCCGTCTGCTGCGCTACGCCCGGGGCTACCGCCGCCGGATCATTGCGGCAACCACCTGCTCAATTATCAACAAACTGTTCGACATTGCCCCCGAGATCCTGATCGGTGTCGCCATTGACGTGGTAGTCAACCAGGAACAGAGCTTTGTCGCCAGCCTGGGCTTCGAAACCGCCCGGGAACAGATCACCATTCTGGCTGTGTTGACGTTCTTCATCTGGGCCGGCGAATCCCTGTTTGAATACCTGTTCCAGGTGCTCTGGCGCAACCTGGCGCAACGGCTGCAGTCCGATTTGCGCCAGGACGCCTACGAGCACGCCCAGCGCCTGGACATGAGCTTTTTCGAGGCCCGCAGCTCCGGCCAGCTGGTCGCCACCATGAACGACGACGTTAACCAGCTGGAACGCTTCCTGGACGGCGGCGCCAACGCCATGATCCAGGTCGGCGTAACCGTGGTCGCCGTTGGCGCGGTATTCTTCGTGCTGTCGCCGTTGATTGCCTTGCTGGCCTTTACCCCCATTCCGCTGATTATCTGGGGCGCGTTCTACTTCCAGCGCAAAGCCGGCCCGCTGTACGCCGATGTTCGGGAGAAAGTCGGTGACCTTTCCAGCCGCCTTGCTAACAACCTCGGCGGCATTGCCACCATCAAGAGTTTCACCGCCGAACAGCGCGAAGCCGAGCGGCTCAAGGTCAGCAGTGAGGCCTACGTGGAAGCCAACCGAAAAGCGATTCGCATCAGCTCCGCGTTTATTCCGGTCATCCGCATGGCCATTCTGGCCGGCTTCCTGGCCACCTTCACCGTGGGCGGTATGATGGCTCTGAACGGCGATCTGAACGTTGGTGCCTACGGCGTGCTGGTCTTTCTCACCCAGCGGTTGCTGTGGCCACTGACCGGTCTGGCGGAAGTCATCGACCTGTTCGAACGCGCCATGGCCAGCACCCGGCGGATTCTGGACCTGCTGGCAGAACCCGTAAATGTTCGGGACGAAGCCGGAAAAGCCCTGCCCCAGCCGGTGCACGGCAAGGTGGAGTTCGACAACCTGTCTTTCCACTACTCAGGCAGTGGTGCCGGGGTTAACGGCATCAGTCTGCAGGTTTCTGCCGGAGACACCCTGGCGCTGGTGGGCGCCACCGGCTCTGGCAAGTCGACCCTGGTCAAGCTGTTGCTGCGTTTCTATGACCCGGCCCGGGGCGAAATCCGCATTGACGGTCAACCAATCCGGGAAGTCAGCCTCAAATCGCTCAGGAACGCCATCGGCCTGGTCAGCCAGGATGTGTACCTGTTCGAAGGCAGCATTCGCGACAACCTGGCCTACGGCAAGCCGGACGCGACCGACGAAGAAATCATGGAAGCGGCCAGAACCGCCGAAGCCTGGTCGTTTATTGAGGCCCTGCCAGAAGGGCTGGACACCCAGGTTGGTGAGCGCGGCGTGCGCTTGTCCGGCGGCCAGAGGCAACGACTCTCTCTGGCTCGTGCCTTGCTGAAAGACCCGCCAATCCTGGTACTGGACGAAGCCACCAGCGCCGTGGATAACGAAACCGAGGCGGCCATTCAACGCTCACTCAGGCGCATCGGCCACAATCGCACGGTGATCATGATCGCGCACCGGCTGTCCACGATTGTTGATGCCGACAGCATTGCGGTAATCGAAAACGGCCAGGTTGTGGAACAGGGCAACCACGAGGATCTGTTGCTCAAAAATGGTGCCTATAAGGCCCAGTGGCGCGTGCAAACCGGGCAGACCCAATAATCTACCCGGACAACAATCATTGATAGTAATTCGTATTTAGATTATTCTGCCGGCCTCAGTCAGAGGGGGTCTGCATGCCTGCATTTTTTGAAGTTGATCAATTGGCGGTGCGCATTGGCGACACCGCCATTCTGCACAACATAGCGCTGAATTTTCAGGAAGGTCAGGTGACGGCCCTGCTCGGCCACAATGGTTCGGGCAAATCCACCCTCCTGAAAATTCTGGCGCGGCAGATTTCTCCTACCCACGGCGACATCCGGCTGCAGGCCAAACCTCTCCGTAACACCGGCGCCCGGGCCTTTGCCCAGGTGGTCGGATACCTTCCCCAACACCCTCCGGCCACCGATGGTCTGACGGTCCGCGAACTGATTGCTCTGGGACGTTACCCCTGGCGCGGACCGCTGGGGCGATATACCGAGGAAGATGGACGCCTGATCGACCAGGCCATTGCCGACACTGATCTGCACCGCTTCCAGCACCGCCCGGTCGACACCCTCTCCGGTGGCGAACGCCAGCGTGCCTGGATTGCCATGCTGCTGGCCCAGCAAACCCAGTGTCTGTTGCTGGACGAACCCATCTCTGCGCTGGATGTAAAGCACCAGGTTGAAACCCTGCGTCTGGTACACCGGCTGGCCGAAGAGCGAGAGCTTACCGTGATTGTAGTTCTGCACGATGTCGACCTGGCTGCCCGGTTCTGTGATCGTCTGGTGGCTCTGAAAGCCGGCCAGCTTGTGGCCGATGGCGCGCCAGCGGAGATCATGGACAGCGGCATTCTGGAATCCATTTACGGCGTCCCCATGGGGGTGATGGAGCGGGCACCCGGGCAGTGGGTATCTTATGTTCACTGAACGCCCTTTATTCAGCCGGTTGGCAATACTGTGGCTGACCGCTTTGTTCATTACCGGTCCGGTCAACGCCGAAACCTGGCAGCATGAGGGGGGCACCCTCTCACTCGACAACCCGCCGGAGCGAATCATAGCCCTGAACTGGGCCGCCACCGAAGCCCTGCTGTTGCTGGGCATTACGCCTGTCGGGGTGGCTGACCGGGACGGTTACAGCACATGGGTGCGTGAGCCCGAGTTGCCGGAAGGCGTTGCGAACATCGGCACACGGGTTGCGCCCAGCCTGGAAGCCATTGCCGAACTTAAGCCGGATCTGATCGTAACCAGCTCGGAAATGGCTCCCGCTGCTGATCTACTTGAACGAATTGCCCCGGTTTACGTGGTCAGTATCTACAAGGAGGGCTCACAGCCCTTTGACAAGGCGTCGGAAATGCTGCTCACCCTTGGCGACATGACTGGCCGGGAAGACCGGGCCGAAGCCGTTCTGGACGACATCGACAGCACCCTTGAAAAACAGCGAGCGCGGCTGGCCGATGCCGGCCTGAACAACCGCTCCGTGGCGCTGGTGAATTTTCTGGATGATCGCCATGTGCGCATCTTCACGCCCAACGGCCTGTATCAGACCGCCCTTGACGCTCTGGACCTGAACAACGCATGGCCGCGCGACGGCAATTACTGGGGATTCTCCATGGTGGGGCTGGATGCCATCGCTTCTTACGAAAACAGCCGGATTGTCGTGCTGTCCCCGACACTGCCCGGATTAGCCGACACCCTGGCCGACAGCCCGTTCTGGACCTACCTGCCAACGGTCAAGAATAACGAGGTGTACCAGATTGACCCGGTGTGGCCCTTTGGCGGCGTATTCCCGGTAAAACGGCTGGCCGTGCTGCTTACGGATGCCCTGATTGAAGGAGGCAGTGACAATGTCGACTGATTCCGTATCGGCCGATAACGCCGCCCCCCGCCTGCCGGCCAGACTGCCTGTCGCGGTTATTCTACTCTGGCTTGCGGCACTGGGTATCAGCGCCTTCCCCCTGCTGAGCCAGCTTGGCCTGGCGGATCTGCTCACTTCCTTCTGGGCCTACAATCCGGAGCAGTATGCCTCGGTTATGGCCCATTACAGCTGGGCGCCCCGAGTATCGATTGCCATCCTGATTGGCTGCGGCCTTGGCCTGGCCGGTGCGGTCACCCAGCAGATTCTGGGCAACCCCCTGGCCTCACCGACCACCCTGGGGGTCGAGGCCGGCGCTCAGTTTGGTGTCACTGTCGCCACGTTATTCGTCCCGGGCCTGCTGGCGTTCAGTCCCGATCTTGCGGCCACCGGTGGTGGCCTGTTGGCGATAGGTCTGGTTATCGCGCTGACCTGGCGCCTCGGCTTTTCACCCGTCACGGTCATTCTGGCGGGCTTGGTGATTACCTTCTTCCTGGGCGCCATGAACATGGCATTTCTTCTGCTGAAAGGGGAATGGCTGGGCAACCTGTTCATCTGGGGCGCGGGCTCGCTGGTGCAGAACAACTGGGAGCCATTTCTGGATCTGCTGCCCCGGGTGCTGGTTCTTGCCCTGTTGATGGTGGCCCTGATGCGCCCGCTTCAGCTTCTCCAGCTCGGCCAGGCTTCGGCCTCGTCATTAGGCGCCAAAGTTGCTCTGGTACGGGGTGGAGCGCTGTTTCTGGTGGTGCTGATGAGTTCGATTGTGGTCAGTCGCGTTGGCGTGGTGGCCTTTGTGGGTCTGGCCGCGCCGGTTCTGGCCAGGCTGCTCGGCGCCCGCACCCTTAAACAACGGCTGCTCTGGAGCACGATCACCGGCGGCGGACTGCTCTGGCTGGCCGACACCCTGGCGCAATGGGCCACCTCTCTCGGTGGTGGCTCTCTTGTTCCCACCGGCACCACCACAGCACTGATCGGCGGCCCCATCATTTTGATGGCGCTGCAGAGTATCCGTAACACCCATCATATGCCCGGCCAGGATTCTGGCCCGGCCGGTTTCCTGCCCAGCCGGAAACCCACCCTGCTGATTGCCTGCATCCTGGCTGTGCTGCTTGCCATGACCGTCGTCATTTCCATGGCATGGTCGCCGGGGCTTGAAGCCTGGAGCTGGACCGCACCCTCAAACTGGGGTGAAGCCTGGGTCTGGCGCGGCCCAAGGTTGCTGGCTGCCATTCTCGCCGGCATGGCACTGGGCATGGCCGGCACGCTGATTCAGCGTATGACTGGCAACCCGATGGGCAGCCCGGAATTGCTGGGCATCAGTGGAGGCGCTGCTCTGGTCATGGTTTTGGTGGTGCTCACCGGGCTGGAAATTGGTCGTATCGGCCAGCTCGCGGCGGCCACACTCGGTGCGGCCGCCGCGCTGGGCCTATTGATTCTGCTGGCCAGGAAGCATCGCTTTGCCGGCAATCAACTGTTGCTGGGCGGGCTGGCGCTTTACGTGTTCATGGACGCCGGGCTTCGCCTGGTTATGGCTTCCGGCGGTACCGTGGCATCCCGACTGTTGAACTGGATGTACGGCTCCACCTGGCTCATCTCCGAGTCTGAAGCTCTGGGGCTTCTGGCCCTGGTTGTGTCTGTCGGGGTATTGCTACTGGCCACGGTGCGGCCGCTCACACTGTTACCACTGGGAGAAGCTTCGGCGTCATCGCTGGGCCTTCCGGTGGCCCGGGCACGCCTGCTTCTGCTGCTACTCGCAGCCGTACTGACCGCCGCCGCCACGGTAGTGATCGGCCCCCTGAGCTTTGTCGGGCTGATTGCTCCTCACCTGGCCCGGGTTCTCGGCCAGCAAACCGTTGGCCGTCAGCTAGTGGTCGCCGCACTCGCCGGGGGGCTACTGCTCGCTGTTGCCGATTACCTGGCCAGAATTGTGGTGTATCCGAATCAACTACCAGCCGGGTTGCTGGCAGCGCTCGTGGGCGGCGTGTATTTTCTCTGGGGGCTGAGCCGTCATGGCCGGGCCTGAGTATCAGGCCCGTGACGGGCTCACGGGTTACTACCGGTTACTGGAGAGCCATGGCCTGAACGCCAACGATATTTTGTCCGGCGCCTTGCCCGCTGAAGCTTCCAGGCGCCCCGCCTTGTTTTCACTGGCTGAGGTACTGGAACAGCCAGACATCCTTTCACACCAGATTCTTGCCGATCACCCGGACGCCAACACACCGCGCCTGCGAAAAGCCAGGCTGTCGGTTCTGCACCAGAGCCTGGCGCTGACGATTATCGGACCGCTGGTTTTAAAACTGTTTCAGGATGGCAGAGCCATGCCGGCAGACCCGAAGCACATTTTCCTGCTCCCTGTGGACGACACCCACAAGAGCGAATCCCGCTGGATACACCTGCCGGGGTCGCCGGAAAAAACCGGGAAACTGGAACCGGAAGCGTTTGTCGACCAGGCAAAAGAGCAGATGCAGTCGTGGTACCCGGTTTTCCGGAAACACTACGGCATCAGCCCGGGGGCTTACTGGAGCAGTGTCGGTCTGGCATTTGGAATGCCCTTCTCTCTGGTGTGGAACCGCGTGGAGCCGGGGGCTTTATGCCAGTTTGCGGGCACCTGGCTGGCGCAGTTTGAATGCGAAGCGAACCGGTATGTTGAGTGGATTCCGGCGGAGTTCAGCGAGCAGCTGTGCGCTATTCCTCAACGAAAGGGTTGTTGCCTGAAGTATCTGTTACCAGAGGGTGGCTACTGCGGAACCTGCGGCGTGTATCGAAAAGAGCGCATGAATGCGGTTACACACCCAGGCTCAGCCCGATAATCAACAACCCCACAAAGCCGGTGGCCAACACCGCTATTTTGAGTCCTTCCATTACTTCGTTTTCCATAACCTGCTCCCTGTTCAGCCTGTGTTTCATTTAATGTAAATCAGACTCAACGTTATTGCAAATGATAATCCATATCATTTAATTTCGTTCATCATGGGTCCATTAAAAACACTGACTCCAGACAAAGACACCCGCTGTTGCGGTGCTGCCCTGAGGAACAAGGTGGCACATACAGCTGTCTGAGCCTATGGTTTACTGCATCGGAATCCCCAAAAGCCGTCATCGTCATGGGAGGCACCATGTACCGCGCCGCGACCGCCATTGCTCTTGGTCTGCTGATTACCACCAGCCCACAGGGCATGGCTGCAGAGACTCTGTCATCCGACAAAACCGATTTTCGCCTCGAAGTCGTTGCAGAAAATCTTGAACATCCCTGGGATCTCACGTTTCTTCCCAACGGCGACCAACTGGTCACCGAGAGAGCCGGCCGGCTGCGCCTGATCCGCGACGGCAAACTGCAATCTGAAGAGATTACCGGCTTACCAGATCTCGTCGTATCCGGTCAGGGCGGTCTGTTTGATGTACTGCTACACCCGGATTTCGAAAACAACCAGACCCTGTTTCTCAGCTACGCCCACAGAAACCACGAAGGCATGACCACCCGTGTCGCCCGAGGTCGTCTGGATGGCAATACCCTGAAAGACACAGAAGTCATTTTCGAAGCCCTGCCCCGCTCCGGCACTTCCCGGCATTTTGGCGGGCGCATGGTGTTTGATGCCCAGGGCCACCTTTACGTGTCCGTAGGCGACCGGGGCGAGAAAGACAGAGCCCAGGATCCTGGAGATGACGCCGGCGGTGTTCACCGGATTACCGTGGATGGCGAACCGGTAGCCAGCAACCCCTTTATCGACAAAAACGACGCCAACAACACCTTCTTTACCTACGGCAACCGCAACATCCAGGGCATGACCCTGCATCCGGAAACCGGCGAAGTCTGGACCCACGAACACGGCCCCAGGGGCGGTGACGAAATCAACATCATCCACGCTGGCAACAACTATGGCTGGCCAAAAGTAACCTACGGCATCGGCTATTCCGGCCTTCCTATTTCCAGCAAATCAACCATGGAAGGCATCACAGACCCACTACACTACTGGGATCCGTCCATCGCCCCCTCCGGGATGACGTTCTACACCGGCGATCTGTTCCCCGAATGGCAGGGTGATCTGTTCGTGGGCGCGCTGGTGATGCGCAAGCTGGTGAGGCTGGAGCTTGAGAATGAAGATGTGGTGGTATCGGAAGACTTGCTGACCGATCAGGACGAACGCATCCGCGACGTGGTCATGGGGCCGGATGGCGCTTTGTGGCTACTTACGGACTCGCCACGAGGCAAGGTATATCGCATGGTGCCTGTCGAATAAACTCCGACAGATTAACTGGAGCTGGTGGGCAGGGGCTTCTGAAAACCGCTACAAGCACATCCATGTGCGCTTCTCTCAGGCCATCCATGGCCTTCGAAATTTTCAGAAGCCCCTGCCCACCAGCTCCTCCCCCCCAAATTAGAAGGCTTCTAGTTCGGATCGTTCGTACGCTCGGTCTTGTCGTATTGAGACAGGTCATCCGTAATCTCGAACCAGTCTGATTTCGAGCCCACATACACATGCTGCGCCGCTTTCTTGCCCACCGGACCGTCCAGCGCACCCACCCGCAGGCGCAGAATACCCGGAATGGCATCCAGCCGGCTGTATAACTGACTGCCACAGCGGCTGCAGAAACCCCGGTACTTACCCGGCCGGGATTCATATTCGCTGATGGTGTCCTCTCCCGAAACAAACCGGAAGTGCATCTTCTGGATGGGCGCGCTGGCCGAAAAGGCGCTGCCGTGAGCCCGCCGGCACTGGCTGCAATGGCACAGGGCAATCGGCCCCAGAGGCCCATCGTATTCAAATCGGATATCACCGCACAGACACTGACCTGTATACACCACTAACTCCCGGTATTATCTGGATATTCAGAAAAGAGATCATACCCGCTCAGATTAAATTTAACATCTTGCCCGTAAAATTCTTTACAAACCAAACAGCTGGCACTAACTTTTCATGTAAGATATAGCCCTTATTGTGCAGCGCTTACACTACGTAATAGACCGGCTGCCGAAGTTCCGTTATCTTGAATCAGACCTACAAACAGAGGACTGCAGTCATGCCGACTCAGGGCTTGAGCAAAAAGATATTTTCAGCCGCCCAGTCGTGCTCCTCAAGACTGCTGGCTCTGGCATTAACGGCTACTTGCGCGTTCAGCACAACCGCCTCAGCACAAGAATACCAAACGTATTCCGGCTCCCGGCTGTGGGCCAACGAAGTGCGTGACTACGCCACAGATTCTCTGCAAAACACCGATGCCCTGAGCGTGGCCGCCATCCCTCTGAACGGCCCCGGCATTGATCAGTATGTGAACGCTGACCAGCTGATGAGCCCCGGCTCCATAATGAAACTGGTCACCACCTACGCTGCCCTGGAATTGCTCGGTCCCAACCATAGCTGGACAACAGATTTTCTGACCGACGGCACTATGGCTGGCGACACCCTGGACGGCAACCTGTATGTCCGTTTCAGCGGCGATCCCAAGTTAACCATTGAAAGATTGTGGAGCACCCTGCGGGAACTGCGCTCCATGGGAGTAAACCGCATCAGTGGTGATCTGGTTCTTGATGGCAGCCACTTTCGCGTGGATGGCGGCTTCCCGGAATTCAACGACACCGGAAACAACCCCCATGCGCCGTTCCTGGTGGAACCCTCCGCCTTCCTGACCAATCTGAACACGCTGCACTTTCAGGTTCGCTCCGATGAGCGCGGCACCCAGGCCTGGAGCACGCCAGCGCTGGAAGAAGTGACCATCGACAACCGCGTGACAGCCTTGCCGGATGGCCCCTGCCCTTCCCGTAAGCGGTTCAACTGGACACCGGTGTTTCATCAGGGTGACCAGGTAACCGTGCGCGTAACCGGGGAATTGCCCCAGGGATGCCGCACCACGAATTACCTGTCTTTACTGCCCCATGATCAGTACTCCGCATCATTGATCCGCTCGGTATTGTCGGAAATGGGTGTCAGCATCGACGGTGGCAACCGGCTTGCTGAAACCCCGGACGATGCCCGTCTGGTCATGCGCTCCCGCTCGCCGGACCTGGTAACCATGGTCCGCGACATCAATAAATGGAGCAGCAACGTCATGGCCCGCCAGATGTTGCTGAACATTGGTGCGGAACTGCGCAAAGAAGAGCACCGTGATGACCGGGTGGCCGGCATAGAAGCCATTTACGACTGGCTGGAAGCCAAAGGCATCAACACTGCCGGCATGGTAATCGACAACGGCTCCGGGTTAACCCGCCATGGCAGAATCACCGCGCGCCAGGGCGCCGATATTCTGCAGCACGCCTGGGAAAGCCCCTTTTCATCGGATCTGATTGCCTCTTTGCCGATCATTGCCATGGACGGAACCATGGCCAGCCGCCTGCGCAACACCGGCATGGATGGCAAAGGCCGAATCAAAACCGGCCTGTTGGCCAATGTTCGCTCCATCGCCGGCTTCAGCCGGGATGAAAACAACACCACCTGGGCCATCGTGGGCATGGTCAACAATGACCCTGCCTGGAACGGCAAGGCTGTGCTTGACCGGGTGCTTTACTCCCTGCACTTCCGTCCCCCGACAGGAACGGCCATTTCCAGCTCTGAGGCCGTTTCCGACGGTAACACCACCATTCAATAGGGCTGCTGCACAAAAACAGGGGCTGTATGAAAGCAAGTCAGCACAGACCTTCATTGCGCCTGATTTTACCCGCCCTGCTTTGCCTGTTTCTGGTAGCAGGGTGCAGCTCCACAACCATGGCCTACCGATACGCCGACTGGGGCATTATCTGGTGGGTGGAAGACTACATCACCCTGACCAGCGCCCAGGAAGACCAACTCAGCCGGGATCTCACTGCGCTGCAGGAGTGGCATTGCTCGGCGGAATTACCCCGCTACACCAACTGGCTGGATGAGCTGGAAGCGGATGTCAGCACCGGCAACCCGGATCCACAGACCATTCGCTACCATCAACAGCAATTACTGGCATTCATCCCCGACCTGCTGAGTGAAGCCACGCCGGTGGCCGTCAACCTGCTGGAAAGCCTGTCGGATGAGCAGGTTGCCGAGCTGGAAGAAAATATGAAGAAAGATCAGCGGGAACTGGAAGAAGACATGCTGGCCGGCACTCCACAGGAAACCGCAGAGGCGCGAGCAGACCGCACTGCCGAGCGGGTTGAACGCTGGCTGGGTGATCTCAACCGGGAACAGAGGGCGCGGGTAGAAGACTGGTCTGAGGGCCGCGCGCAACAAACTGAAATCTGGCTGCAGGGCCGGGAAAACTGGCAAGAGGCCCTGCTTGCCGCCCTCGAAAACCGCGACCAGCCTGGTTTTGAAGACACCATTGAAGAACTCCTGGTGTATTCCGACAGGGCCCGTGGCCCGGCCTATCAGGCGATGATGCAGGAAAGCCGGCAAGCCATGGCCGAACTGATGCACGACCTGATCCAGGCCGGCGAAAAGCGCCACCGCGAACATCTGCTGGCCAAAGCCAAAGAGCTGAACACGGATTTTGTGGCGCTTTCCTGCCTTTAAGTTTTCCTTAGATTGTCAGATAACCGCCATCCGCATTGATGCAGGCACCGGTGGTGTAGGTAGAGGCGTCTGACGCCAGGTACAACACCGTACCCGCCATCTCATCCGGATCCGCCACCCGCTTCATCGGGATGTGCGCCATGGCCTGTTTCTTGATGGCTTCGTTGCTGGTCAGGGCGCTGGCAAACCTGGTGTCGGTCAGGCCCGGCAACAGGGCATTTACCCGCACTTTCTGCTGGCCCAGTTCCATGGCGAAGGATTTGGTCATGGAGATCACCGCCGCCTTGGTGATGGAATAGATGCCCTGGAAGTGGCCCGGGTTCACACCGTTCACCGAAGCCACGTTCACAATCGAGCCCCCACCGCTTTCCTTCATCAATCGCGCACCTTGTGCGCACATGAAGAAATACCCCCGAATGTTCACATCCACGGTCTTCTGGAACGCCGCCAGATCGGTGTCTTCAATCGGGCCAAAATACGGGTTGGCGGCAGCGTTGTTCACCAGAATATCCAGCTTGCCGTGGGCGCTTTCGATGTGCGCCCAGATGGCTTCAATCTGCTCCATTTCACCAATGTGGCAGGCAAAGGCCTCGGCACTGCCACCGTCGTCACGAATGCTCTGGGCAACGGTTTCGCAGCTATCGATCTTGCGACTGCTGACAATCACGTGGGCGCCATACTGCGCCAGAGTCCGGGCCACGCTCTCGCCGATACCACGGCTGGCGCCGGTTACCAGGGCAACCCGGCCGGTCAGATCAAACAGGTTGGTTTTGCTCATGAATTCACCGTCTTGTCATTGAAGTGAGTGGCTATCGAAAAGTCACCAGGGCCGGGTCTTCCGCCTCCAGGTGACTGTAATTGTTGAACACCGACAAACTACGTCTGGGCCCCGAATACAGGATCCGGGAGACGCTGGCATTGGCAATCACATTATTCAGCTCCAGCGTCTTGCGGTCTGACAGCTCAAGCAGCTCACTGATCATCACCGCGATGGGGCCACCGGAGGTGGACACCAGCACATCGGCGCCATCGGCCAGCTCGATCACCTCATCCAGTGCGGCAAGCACTCTCTGCCGGAAGCTTAGCCAGGTTTCGGTGTATTCCGGGTCATGCTCACCACCAACCCAGCGAGCTACCGCGTTCTCAAACATCTGCTGGAAGGCCTTCGCCGGCTTGGGGAAACTGGACAGATCCTGAGCCATTACCTGCCGGTCAGCCCATTCAGGGCGCAGGCGTTCGATCACTTCCATGTGGTCAAACTCGTTCAGACCTTCCAGTACCCACATGCCTGGCAAACGTGAGCCGTACCCGGTGGCAATGGCTTCCACGGTTTCCCGGTGGCGCTGAAGATTGCCCCCGACGACCACTCCGGGTTTCACCTTATCCGCCAGCCATTGGCCCAGCAGTCTGCCCTGCTGCCAGCCACGGGGCGAAAGCTGGTCGTAATTGTCTTTGCCGAAGCTGGCCTGGCCGTGGCGAACCAGGTAAATCGTCGCCATTACAGGTGGCTCTCGCTGATCAGCCGCTCACACCGCTTCTCCAGATAATTGGCGGCGTGACCAAAGGCGGCAAAGCGCTTGTCTTTGGTCTGGCCGTGGTAGAAACGGTAATAAATCTGCTGAACAATCACCGCCAGCCGGAACAGACCGTAGATTTCGTAGAAATCGAAGTTATCGGCGCGGAAGCCGGATTTTTCCATGTAGTAGTCCACCACTTCCTGACGGGTCAGCATGCCCGGCCGGTGAGTGGGCTGCCGCCGCAGCATCTGGAACGGGCCTTCGTCATCGGCCTGTATCCAATAGGCCAGACTGTTGCCCAGGTCCATCAGCGGATCGCCAATGGTGGCCATTTCCCAGTCCAGCACACCGATGACTTCAAACGGGTTATCCGGGTTCAGCACCACGTTGTCGAACCGGAAGTCGTTGTGGATAACCACCTGCGCGATGTCTTCCGGCATCTTGTCATTCAGCCAGCTCATCACGGTTTCAAAATCGCCGACGTCGTCGGTGCGGGCCTTTCGGAAGCGGTCACTCCAGCCGCCAATCTGGCGCTGCACGTAACCGGCGCCCTTACCCAGCTTGTCCAGGCCGGCGGCTTTGGCGTCGACCGTGTGCAGATCCACCAGTTTGTCGACCACGTTCAGGCACAGCTTGCGGGTGTCTGTTTCGTTCAGTTCCAGATCTTTGGGAAAATTCTGACGCAGGATGATGCCCTGAAGCCGTTCCATCACGTAGAAATCGCAGCCCAGAACACTGTGGTCGTCGCAAATGGCGATGATGTTCGGCACATAGGGGTAAACCGGCTTCAAGGCATCCATCACCCGGGCTTCGCGCAGCATGTCGTGGGCCGATTTAGCCGTCTTGCCAAGTGGCGGGCGCCGCAGCACATAGGAATTCCCGGCATAATCCACCTGGTAAGTGAGGTTGGAAGCACCACCGGGGTATTGCCTGATGGTCGGCTGCCCTTCCAGACCGGGAATAGCCTGCTTCATGAACCGGTCTACCGCACCGACATCCAGCTCTTCGCCTTCACGAATAGCGACGGCCTGATCAATCTGTGTCATTCACTCTCTCCTGCACGTCGTTCTGCCTGTTACCCATTTTGCTCATCCAGCGCCGGCTTTCCCGGTGCATCAATCGGTCAAACAGCTTCGGCGCATGGCGCTTGAGCATCCACATGCGCCGCTCTTTGGCATGGGGCAACACCCAGAAGCTCTTGTTCTGCTCACTGCGATAAACCGCTTCGGCAATGTCCTGGGCGGTCAGGGTGGAGCGTTTCATCAATTTGCTCACATTCTGCTGAACCCCGGGAATGTCCGAGCGCATGTGGCTGACCAGGTTGGTCTGAAAAAACGCCGGGCAAACACAACTGACATGAATGCCGCTGTCCCGGAGTTCCTGGCTGAGGGTTTCAGACAGCGCAATCACCCCGGCTTTGGAGACGTTGTAGCTGTCCATCATCGGCGCAAGCATTAGCCCGGCCATGGAGGCGACATTCACAAAAGTTCCGCTGCCCTGCTCCTTGAACAGCGGCGTGAAGGCTTTGCAGCCACGCACCACGCCCATGACGTTGATATCGAGTATCCATTCCCAGTCGCCGATGGTGGTGTCTTCTATGGCGCCTGCGGAGGCTACGCCAGCGTTATTGATCACCACATCGACACCGCCCCACTTCTCCACCAGCTGGTCCCGGACTTTCTCGAAATCCGGGTAGCGGCGAACATCACATTGCAGAAACAGGCCTTCGCCGCCGTCGTTGTTGATTTCGTTCTCGACAGCCGCTCCCAGCTCGGGATTAATATCACCAATACATACTTTCGCGCCTTCTCTGGCGTATCTCAGCGCAATGGCCCGGCCGAGCCCGGAAGCGCCGCCTGTTATGAATACCCGTTTTGTCATTGTTGTTTTCCCATTGGCCTTTGGATTGCGAACATTGGCGTTAGAGTCAGCGGTGGGGTGGGCTTCCCAAAAAGCGCTCGAGCCATCCCTGGGCGCTTATGCTCCGCCATCCATGGCTCCGCAAATTTTTGGGAAGCCCACCCCACCACTGACTCCCGGACTTTCGAAGTGCCTACCAACAGCATCGTCATAAACACCAAGATGTTCCACTATGCCCCTTCCTCCCTGCTGTCTCTTTCATCTCCGCAAGCTCATCCAAAGCAATCGGTTTTGATCTTTCCAACCGCAAACGCCAGTGATTACGAAGAGCGGGTGGGCAGGGGCTTCTGAAAATTTGCGGAGCCAGGGATGGCGGAGCATAAGCGCCACAGGGATGTGCCGAAGGAGCGCTTTTCAGAAGCCCCTGCTCACCCGCTCGAAACCCTCAAATTAGCAGCCCGAGAAAGAGGCCAGCACCAAGCTCAACTCTGATACTTCCGGAGCTCCAAGCGAGCCACCATAGCCCGGTGAACTTCGTCGGGACCATCGGCCAGGCGCAGCACCCGCGCATATCCGAACAAGGCGGTCAGCGGAAAGTCGTCATCGCTGACGCCGGCCCCACCGTGAATCTGAATGGCATCGTCCACGATCTGCTGCAACATCGACGGCACCACCGCCTTGATCATTGAGACTTCCTGCAAGGCGCCGGAAATGCCTTTGGTGTCCAAGGCCCAAGCGCACTTCAGGGTAAGTAGTCGTGCCTGCTCGATGGCCATGCGGGCGTTGGCGATGATGTCCGGGTTACCCCCCAGTTTAGCCAAAGGTCGGCCAAAGGCTTCGCGGGTCGTGGCCCGTTTGATCATCAGCTCCAGAGTGCGCTCGGCGGCGCCGATGGCGCGCATGCAGTGGTGAACGCGCCCCGGGCCCAGGCGGCCCTGGGCGATTTCGAAGCCGCGGCCGGGGCCGGCGATGAAGGCGCTTTTGGGCAGGCGTACGTTGTCGAACAGTACCTGGCCGTGGCCGTAGGGTTCGTCGTAGGCGCCGAATACCGGCATCATGCGTTCGATGGTGACACCCGGCGCATCCAGTGGCACCAGTACCATGGAGTGGCGGCGGTGTTTATGGGCGTCCGGGTCGGTCAGGCCCATGAAGATGCCGACTTTGCAGTCCGGGTGGCCGATGCCGGTGCTCCACCATTTGCGGCCATTGAGAACCACTTCGTCGCCTTCAACAATCGCCGTCGCTTCCATGTTGGTGGCGTCAGAAGACGCGACCGCCGGTTCGGTCATGCAGAAGGCGGAGCGGATTTCGCCGCTGAGCAGTTTCGGCAGCCACTCGGCTTTCTGTTGTTCCGAGCCGTAGTGGATCAGCACTTCCATGTTGCCGGTGTCCGGCGCGTTGCAGTTGAAGATTTCCGGGGCGATGAAGCTGCGGCCGGTTTCTTCAGCGATCAGAGCGTAATCGGAGTTGAGCAGGCCACAGCCGTATTGCTCGTCCGGGAAGAACATGTTCCACAAGCCCTGCGCTCTGGCCTTTTCTTTCAGTTCGCGGATAACCGGCAAGACCACCCAGCGGTTCTCTCGAGCGGCCAGCTCTTTGTGGTACTGCGCCTCAACCGGATAGATCTCTTCGCGCATGAAGGTTTTTACGCGTTCGAGATAATCCTGGCCTTTTTCAGAAATGTTGAAATCCATGGTGCGACTCCTGGTGCGCTCGGGCGGCGGTCATCAAACAGATGTCAGACAGTCTAGGAGGCGGGACATTATTACGCGACTGAATTATGCTTATCACCCATCATTAACCAAACTTATTAACTGAACCCCGAACAACGGACAGCAACATGGCCGCCAATCGTCTGGATCTGAACCTGCTTAATGTATTCGACACCATTTACCGGGAAGGCAGCCTGACCCGTGCCGCCAAAGCATTGCACCTGACACAGCCGGCAGTCAGTCATTCCCTGTCTCGCCTACGGGAGCACTTTGACGACCCTTTGTTTACCCGCCAGGCCAACAGGATGGTTCCCACGCCCCTGGCCCGCCGGTTTCTGGAATCCATGCGCCCGGGGCTGACGCAGATTCAGAGCGCCGTTAACCAGTTTCATGCCTTTGATCCCGCCAGACAGCGCAAAACCTACTCCCTGGGTTTGCGGGATGTGCTGGAGTCCACCTTCCTGCCTCAACTGATGACCCGGCTCGCGCCCTACACCGGCATGGAGATTGTCAGTCAGCGCGTGGCGCGGCGGGATATGGAAACGCAGCTGGCCGCCGGCAAACTGGATTTTGCCATTGATGTGCTGCTGCCGGTGAGCAGCCAGACCAGCCACGAATTGCTCAGGCAGGACCGGCTGGTGGTCCTGGCCAGGAAGGATCATCCGCTAGCGAAAGAAGGGCTGGATATGCCCGGCTATCTGGCGGCGGAACACATCCTGGTGTCATCACGCACCGCGGGGCCGGGAATTGAGGATTTCGAGCTGTCACGGCATGGCGTACATCGGGAAATACGGCTGCGCTGCCAGCACTACTATGCCGCCTGCCGGGTGGTGGAGAATTCCGACCTGCTTTTGACCATGCCGGAGACCTACGCCCGGATTATTGCCGAGCGGGCCGATATCGAGGTGATGGCGCCGCCCGTGCAAATGCCATCGATTGATGTGCATCTGTACTGGCATAGAGCCTATGAGGGGGAACCAGCGCTGGTATGGTTTCGTGAACTGCTCGCCACGCTGGACTCTGTTGCTCAGTAGGCGCCGACCAGCATCAGGAACCCAAAGAAAGCGGCACCGGTAATAGCCAGAGAAACCAGCACAATACCAAAGCCCCACCAGATGGCCGCGGCATCCGAGATGTCTACATCATGCCCTCGCAGGGTGCGATAGAACGCCCAGGGGCCCAGCACGAATGCCCCCACCACGGCGAAGACCAGGCCCACGGCAATGCCGGCAAAGGTCCAGGTAGCCAGGGCGGTTGTACGTTCAGGCAACTGCTCGGTTACACCCTTATGCTGCAGAAACTTCTTGCAGAAAAACCAGAGCAGGCCAAACAGGGCGACCACAAACACCAGGCCGCCAATCAGGGTAATCAGCCGATAGAACACACACGGTCCTTTTTAACGATGAATCAGTCCGGCCACACGGGCTCGGGCAGACACTCAAAACCAGGCCTGGCGAACAGGAATCCCTGATACAGGGTTATCCCCTGCGAGCGCAGCCAGTAATACTCTTCCGGCGTTTCCACGCCTTCGGCCACAATTCTGCCGCCGAGCTGGCGCATCATGGTGATAATGCCTGCCACCACAGCCTGCTTGTTGGGCTCGTTCTGAACATTACGTACCAGCCCCATATCCAGCTTCAGCAAATCCGGCGGACTGGCCATCATGATGTTGAAGCGGGAATAGCCTGCACCAAAGTCATCAATCGCGGTACTGAATCCCATGCCCTGGTAGGCCTCGATGATCGAGGTCAGATGCTCTACGGAGGTAAGGTCTTCGCCTTCGGTGAGCTCGAAGATGATCTTTCTGGTATCAAAGTTATAGGTTTTGGCCGCCGCCAGGGTCGTGCGAATGCAATATTCAGCCTTGTAGACCGCATTGGGCATGAAGTTAATGCTGAGCATCGGTTGCATATCCAGACGCGAGGCCAGCTTGACGGCTTTCACCCGGCAGATCTGATCAAACGAGTAACGGTTCTGCTCATTAACCTTCGAAAGCACTGACATGGCGCCTTCACCATCCAGTCCTCGGACCAGTGCCTCGTAAGCGAAAATCGTCTTGTCGGAAGCGTCTACGATCGGCTGAAAGGCAAAGCTGAAAGAGAAATCCAGACCGTTTCCGCAGGCACACTGTTCACAGTGTGATTCATCAAACAGTACTTCAGGTTTATTCACTGGCACTCCGGCACGCGGGCTATGTCTTGAAGATAGACAGAAGACTATAGGAACCAATTGTATTCCACTATAGTCATCAACCCTGATCAGGTAAAACATCCTTTACCTATCAGACGTATAGGTAACTGGCATCTGCCCTCCCGAAGTCTACACTGGAGGTTGGCCGCGACTGACGAAAATTCCAACCTGGAGGTTCCTGAATGGCCGAAACCACGCGCATTGCAATCACACCCGGAGACGGCATAGGCCCGGAAGTTATCGCTGAGGCGGTACGGTGCCTGGAAGTCCTGCGAGAAAAACACAAGCTGGCTCTGGAGTGGACCCGCTACCCGTGGCCGTCTCATGCCTGGCATGAAGAACATGGCGAAAGCTGGCCCGAAGATGCGCTGGAACAACTGGGTAACTACCAGGCTATTCTTCTGGGCGCCCTGGGTGACCCCGGCCCCGTGGATGATCCCGATCGTTACCTGCTGACCGACAGCGTATCCCTGGCGCCATTGCTTGATATGCGCAAAGGCTTTGACCAGTGGGTGTGTGAACGCCCGGCGCGCCTGCTGCCCGGCGCCCGCCAATACCTCAAGGATGACCGGGCGAAAGACATCGACATGCTGGTTATCCGGGAAAACAGCGAGGGCGAGTATGTCAGCCAGGGTGGTCGTTTGCGTAAAGGCACGCCAGACGAAGTAGCCACCCAGATGGAGGTTTTCACCCGCAAGGCCACCGACCGGATCATCCGTTATGGTTTTGAGCAGGCCAGGAAACGGGCGGCGGAACGCCTGCAGGAAGGGCGCACCCGCAGCTTCCGGACGCTGGACGGCCGTAGCTGCGAAAGCCAGGTCTGCGTGATCACCAAACGTAATGCCCTGCGCCACTGGGGCGACATGTATACCGAAGCCTTCGAGGAAATCAGCAAAGAATACCCCGATGTGGCCACTCACCATGAACTGGTGGATGCCGCCTGCATGAAATTCGTGCAGAGCCCGTGGGCGTTTGATGTGGTGGTTGCCAGCAACCTGCAGGGCGACATACTGACAGACCTGGCGGCCGTTCTGTCTGGCGGCATGGGCGTGGCGCCTTCGTGCAACCTCAATCCGACAGACCCGGACATGCCCTCGATGTTTGAACCCACCCACGGCAGCGCTCCGGACATTGCCGGCCAGGGCATTGCTGATCCCACTGCGATGCTGTTCACCACCGCCCGTATGCTGGACTGGCTGGGCCGCAAGGATCCCTCGCTGACGCTCGCCGGCCAGGAGCTGTTCGATGCGGTGGCCGCCGACCTGGCAGAAGTCGGCGACAAACAACGAACCTCCCGGGAAATCGGCGACGCGATCTGTGCCCGCCTGCGTGCCTGAGTAAATCGCTCTCTGGCTAAACAAAAAAGGGGAATGACGCGAGTCATTCCCCTTTTTTGATCACGTTCGCTTCAACGGCGTCAGTCCGCCATTACAAACTCCAGCCGGCCGGGAGCCACCCGGATGTCCATCGGTACCATGCCGAACATGCGCTGCTTCATATCACTTTCATCCAACCGGTAGACCGGCATGGTTTCGAGCATTTGCGCCACCATCCGCATGACCGACTCCGTCACCGGCGCCAGGTCGCCTTTGAAAAAAGGCGAATCTATCGAGCTTTCCAGCAACTGCAGCCGGCGGATATACACCGCTTTCTCCTCACGGTCGTAAACCGGTGCGCCCTCAACTTTCAACGCCATATCCACCGGCAGTTTGGTCATCAGGACATTGAGAGCCACCTGCCCCCGCAAATCAATGACAGCCACATCCCGGTTATCCGGACCCAGGGTGATATCTGCGCCACTCAGGCTGAGACTGAGCGGAGACCCACTCTGCAACTGTTGGCGGTCAAAATCTGCCACCACATCCTGCAAATGACGTTCGATTTCAGCTTCAGAAATGGCGTAGGGCGACAGGCTGGCACAGCCACTGGCCACCAGACTTACCGCCAGTAGCAACAGCCAGTTCAGCGTTGTTTTCAACATGATGTCAGTTTCCCGGGTATCTGATTCAGCGTTCATCCTGCGCCGAAGCGTAGTCGGCCGCAACCGTCAGAGCCTACTGACCGGTAACAGGCTCAGTCATTCTCTGCCCGGGCTTCTACCCTCGGCACATTTCCTTCATCGATAGTTACCGTCAGCAGAATCGGGTGGCAGCACACCTGGCAGTCTTCCACATATTCCTGCTCCGGCACTGAAGGGTCGATGCTGATCTCCAGCATCTCCCAACAGTAGGGGCATTGCACCATGACTGAATCCAGCGCAGGCATAAGGCGTCAGAACTGCTGTTTGGCCATCCACGGGATGATGCGGTCGAAAGCCTCTTCCAACCGCTCACAGGGCGTGGCAAAACTGAAACGGAGCGCATTCGTGCAATCGTCGCCGAAGGCATCGCCGGGAACCGCACAAACGCCGGTCTCTTTCAGCATTCGCAGCGCCACGTCCGAGCCGTCCACATGCGGCGGCAGATTCGGAAACGCGTAGAAGGCACCACCGGGCTTGTAGCCGGTGAGATAGGGCGTCTGATCAATCAGCTCGACAATCTTGTCTCTCCGCTGCCGATAGATGTCGACCATATTGTGCACGCAGTTCTGGTCACCGGTCAGTGCTGCAACGCCGGCAAATTGCGCCGGTGTATTGGCCACAGACGTAGTGAACATGTGGTAGCGCCGCAGCGACTTGATCGCAGCCTGACTGGCGATCACCCAGCCGACCCGCAACCCGGCCATGCTGTAGGTCTTGGAAAAGCTGCTGATGCACATGATGTTGTCCAGGTCCATGGAACAGCTAAGGACACTGGCGAAATCATCGTCATCAAACAACATGTGGTCATACACCTCATCGGCATAGACCTGAATGCCCCGGTAGGCACACTCTTCCAGAATAGTCTCAACCGTGCTGCGAGGATAAACCGCTCCCGTAGGGTTGTTGGGATTGTTCAGAATCAGCGCGAAGGTTCGTGATCCCATGGCCCGGATCACGTCTTCAGGATCAAGCTGGTGATTGTTCTCCGCCCGGGTCGGGATATATTTCACTTCACCGCCGTTCATGCGGATCAGTGGTGCGTACAGCAGAAAAGAAGGATCAGTGACAAGGAACTGGCGCCCGGGTGCCGAAGTGGCCGAAATAGCCAGGTACAGCGCTTCCGTGGCACCACTGGTAATCATGATGTTGTCTTCAGACAGCTCGCGATTATAGCGCTTGCTGTAATAATCCCGCAGGGCCACCAATAATTCCGGCAAGCCGGCATCCATGGTATAGCCAGTCTGCCCGGCGTTCAGGGCATCCACGTAGGCATCGATAATATGCTTGGGCGTTGGCAGGTCTGGCTGCCCGATAGAAAGATGAATGACGTCATTCATCGTCGATGCCATATTCACCAGTCGACGAATCCCCGACACAGGGATGGCCTGCATAGCCGGGTTCCAACTGGCCTTGGCTTTGCGATACTTCACTTTGCGCGGTTTGCTCTGGCCGGTTTCCTTGTTCACGGCTTCTGCCATAGACACCTCCTGACGGCAGGGTGAATTGATTTATACCCCTGCAGGTTAGCCAGTTACCTACGGCGGAGCAAGCAGGTTGACCAGCGTTCTGTCGACAACCAGACTGTAGCCAGAACCTTTCCAACAAAACACGCTCATCGGAGGACAGATGACAGCATCCAGCAAGCCGGTTGTTACCGTACTTACCGCGCCAGGGGAAAACGCCCCGCCGGGCATTGAAGACGTCGAAGCCAGGGCGGAAGTACGCTTTGCATGGGACGAGCAGACCCTCAGGGACACTCTGCCCGGCACTGATGTGATGATAGTTACCGACTTTCGCACCGAAGCACTGGAAGCGGCCTGGCCTGCTGCTGACCGCCTGCAGTGGATTCACGCCACCAGTGCCGGTGTGGATGCACTGATGTTTCCCGCACTGATCGAGAGCGAAGTGACAGTCACCAATGCCCGGGGCATTTTCGACCGGGGAATTGCCGAGTACGTGGCCTGCACCATGCTGATGTTCGCCAAGGACTTTCCGCAAAATATCCGTTTGCAGCAAAAGCACCAGTGGAAACACCGCGACACTGAGCTGGTCCACAAGAAACGGGTGCTGGTCGTGGGCGCCGGTTCCATCGGCCACCAGATTGCCCGCCTGGCCAAAGGCATTGGCATGGAACCCCACGGCATCGCCCGCAAGGCCAAGGGTGACGACCCGGACTTTGTTGCCATTCACAGCAACGACGACCTGTTCGAGCAACTGCCTCTGGCGGATTTCGTGGTGATTGCAGCGCCGCTGACACCGCAAACCGAGGGCCTGTTTGACCAGAAAGCCTTCAGTGCCATGAAAAACAGCGCCCGGCTGATCAACATCGGCCGCGGCCCGATTGTGAAGACGGACGACCTGGTCAAAGCGCTGGACGAAGGCGAAATTGCCGGCGCCGGCCTGGATGTGTTCGAGGAAGAGCCGCTGCCGGAAGACCACCCGCTGTGGGACCACGAGAACGTGACCATGAGCGCCCACATGGCGGGCGATTTCATCGGCTGGAAGCGCGCACTGACCGACCAGTTCCTGGAGAACTTTGATCTGTGGCACCAGGGTAAGGACCGGTTTAACCTGGTGGACAAGAAGCTGGGGTATGCCAGTAAATAAGGAGAAGGCAGGCTCCACAGCTTAGTCAAGCGAGCGGGTGGGGCTTTCCAAAACCGTGCGGAGCCAGGGATGGCGGAGCTCGAGCGCTACAGGGATGTATTCACAGCGTGTTTTGGAAAGCCCCACCCGCTTGCTTGGGCACTAGCTTAATAGCTTACATCAGCCTCCGGACAAAGACTGATCCGCCGGATCAATTTCCATCTGCTGAATGGCAATCACCGCCTGGGTACGGTTACGCACGCCCAGCTTGCGGAATACGGCCGTGATGTGGGCCTTGATGGTGGCTTCAGAGACATCCAGATCGTAGGCGATCTGTTTGTTCAGCAAGCCCTCGGCCAACATGCCCAGAACCCGGAACTGCTGGGGCGTGAGTGACGCCAGGCGCTCAGAGAAGTCGGTCGATTCGGTCTGCATGCGCTCGATTTTGTCGGCGATACCGTCCGGCAGCCACACATCCCCTTCAAGAACCGCCTGAATGGCTTCGGTAATGGTTGGCAAAGGTGCCGATTTAGGGATAAAGCCGGAGGCGCCATAGTCGATGGAACGGCGCATAACCTGCAAATCTTCCGAACCCGACACAACCACCACCGGCAAGCCGGGATACTGACCGCGCATGAACACCAGCCCCGAGAAACCGTGTGCACCGGGCATATTCAGATCCAGAAGGATCAAATCGGCATCCGGGTGCGACTCTACCGCCGTCTGCAATGACTTGATGCTTTCAACTTCAACTGTCCTGGCATCCGGCACTGCCTGATTGACCGCCTGCTTCAGTGCTGCCCGAAATAGCGGGTGATCATCAGCGACGATAATTGTTTGTGTCATTCAACAGATTCCTCACAGGTTATTTGGCGGCGATTTTACGCGAAATACGGCGCATAATCTTGCCAGAACGAGTCTTCGACAGTCCAGATGTGCAGTGCTAACCGGCAGTGTACAACATAAACCGCCGATCTTCCGCGTTCATCGGGCCAGCTCGGTCACCTCAAGACCCAGCCCGGCCATAAACCGGCGAATCTCGGCAGGCGGCGAACCGGTAAAGCTGACCCGAACCCCGACATTATCGTGGGTATCGGTACTGCCGGGGGGCAGATTCTCAAATCCGGCCTGCTCCAGCAAACCACCCACGCGTCGGGCAACCGCATCCCCGGAGTCGACCCAGGCCCTGACACCCGGCAGGCTGGCCCGTAGCCAGGGCAATAGTAAAGGATAGTGGGTGCAGCCGAGAACCACGGTATCGACGCCGGCGAGTTTTAAAGGCGACAAAGCCTGGTCTATCTGCTCTTGTGCGGGCTCGACACCGGCAACCAGCCCTTCCGCCCAACGGACCAGATCCGGATGGCCAACCCGGACAATGTCGCAGTCAGGCGCGAATTCCCGGATCAGGTTGTCCAGATAGGGGCGATGAATGGTCGCCGGCGTTGCCAGAACACCGATCTTCCGGTTCCTGCTGCATGCCGCCGCCGGTTTGACCGCCGGCACAACGCCCACCACCGGACGATCAGTGCGGGCCCGCAGTGCCGGCAGCACCACCGTACTTGCGGTATTACAGGCCACCACAATCACATCACAGGGCGTTTCAGCCTGTGATTGCTCAATCAACCGGCAGCAACGATCCACCACGACCTGCTCCGGCAGCGCGCCATAGGGAAACACGGCGTTGTCCGCCAGATACACCAGCCCGGCCTCTGGCCACAGACGGTGAATACAGCTGGCGACACTCAGGCCTCCGACGCCGGAATCGAATACCAGTACCCGGGGGCAGCGCTTATTCACGGGAATTTTCGCCTCCCGTACCGTCTATTTCCGCTTTCATCTGACTGATCAGGAGTCCGGCGATGGTGGTATGCGGGGGTACGGGCGGGTGATCGTCCACGGTAAACCAGCCGGCATCCGCCAGTTCATCTTCCTGAAGGTGAAGATCACCACTGCGGTAATCGGCAGAAAAGCCCACCATTAACTGATGCGGGAACGGCCAGGGCTGAGAGCCCTGATACCGTATGTTGTCCACTTCCAGCCCGGTTTCTTCTTTCACTTCCCGCGCCACCGCCTGTTCGAGGCTTTCACCGGGCTCGACGAACCCGGCAATCAGACTATAGAAGTTGCGGGTCACCCGGGACGATTTCGCCAGCAAAAAGCGATCATCCCGGCGAACCACCGCGATGATGCAAGGCGCGATGCGGGGGTACCATGGCATGTGGCAACGAACACACCATCTCGCCCGCTCCCGGGGATGTGGGCCGGTACGTTCACCACAACGGCCACAAAAGCGGTGGTCCTGCCACCATTGCCAGACCTGAAAGCCGGTGTTGAGCAAATCGACTGGTGCATCGGGCCGATCAAGCATGGCCTCCCGCAGAGTCACCAGATCCTGCTCCGGCAGGCCGGAGTCCGGCAGCGTTGTCACGAACACCTTTTCACCCGCCCAGGTGCCCAGAGCGAGAGCTTCCGGGCGGCTGTCGCCCATTTCCGGGCCGCCCCAGCGCAGGAACCAGTCGTCCCCGGGCTTGAGGATCGCATTGCCAACAAACGCCAACAGCAGGTCTCCGTTGGCCGGCTGTTCTTCCGACCAACCCGGTGACCAGTGCGCCCTGCCTTCTGCCATATTCATGCTTTGCCAACCACGGATTGATTTACCCGGAAATGTACCACATTCATACCCCTGCCAGAATCGGCCAGATGCTTTCCGCGCCTGCTGCAACCCGGTAGACTTGGCTCCTGATTTCATGGCCGGAGCAACACGTCATGCGACTTTACCAGGGCATTCGCAGCCTGATCCTGTCTCTCTTTCGCAAAATCCTGTTTCTTTGGGTCAGGACCGATGTCAGTGGCAACACCCTGGAAACCCTGGGCCTCGATCCGGACAAACCGGTCTGCTACGTACTGCATTTTCGCTCTCTGTCCAGCCGCCTGGTGCTGGAACAGGAAGTCATTCGCGCCAGGCTCCCCGGCGCCAGCGACACCCTGCCCGTACAGAACGGGCCTTCCTGCTCGTTCTGTTTTCTCTATAAACGCATCGGGGGCCTGTTTCGTGGCCGGCGGCAAAAGCTGGTAGCGACCAGTGAATTCAGCGATCTGGTGCAGTTCGGCCTGGAGAATCCCGAGCAGGACGTACAGATTGTCCCGGTGACTCTGTTCTGGGGGCGCTCACCGGACAAAGAAAAATCTCTGGTCAAACTCCTGCTTTCTGACACCTGGTCCGTCGCCGGCCGTCTGCAGAAATTTCTGATCATTCTGGTGCATGGCCGCAATACCTATGTGCAGTTCGGCCAACCCCTTTCCCTGCAGGAGGTGGTCGCCGAGTACCGGGACAACGAAGCAAAAGCCAATCGCAAACTGGCCCGGCTGCTGCGCACGCATTTTCGCCGGGTACGCCGGGCGGTTCTGGGGCCGGACTTGTCTCATCGCCGCACCCTGGTGGCAGGACTCATCCGTACACAGGCCGTCAGAGACGCCATCCGGGAAACCGCCAACAAAGATGATATTTCGCCAGAAAAAGCGCGCATCAGGGCCTACAAATACGCTGATGAAATCGCCGCCAGCATGTCGATTGTCACCATCCGGGTGATGGAACGGCTGCTGTCCTGGCTCTGGAACAGGCTCTATAAAGGCATCGCCATTAACAACATCGAGGTAGCCCGCGAGGCGGCCCAGGACAACGCGGTCGTGTATGTGCCCTGCCATCGCTCTCACATCGATTACCTGCTGCTGTCATACGTGCTCTATCGCAATGGGCTGATGCCGCCGCATATCGCCGCGGGCATCAACCTGAACATGCCAATAGTGGGTCCGATTCTTCGCCGTGGCGGGGCCTTCTTCATGCGCCGCAGCTTCCGGGACAACCCGCTGTACGCCGCTGTATTCAACGAATACATGCACGTGATGTTCACCCGCGGCTACTCCGTGGAGTATTTTATCGAGGGTGGCCGTTCACGCACCGGTCGCATGCTTCAACCCCGCGCAGGTATGTTATCCATGACCGTGCGCAGCTTCCTGCGCGATCCCCGCAAGCCCATCGTATTCGTTCCGGTTTACATTGGTTATGAAAAGGTGATGGAAGGCCGGTCCTATCTGGGTGAGCTGCGAGGCAAGAAGAAACAGAAAGAAAGCGTACTGGGCCTGGCAAAGACCGCCCGCAAGTTACGCAGCTCTTTCGGCAAGGTATCGGTCAATTTTGGCGAACCTATCCAGTTGGCCGGCGTGCTCGATGACACCCATGACAACTGGCGCAATGAAGCCTACACGGCGGAACATCGCCCCTCCTGGCTGCCGGATGTAGTCAGTGAACTGGCCGGGCGAGTGGCCAGCAATATCAACGCCGCCGTTGCCGTGAACCCGATAGGCATGGCCGCCACGGCGCTTCTGGGTACCGAACGCATGGCGATGGACGAGGGCCAGTTGATCCGCCTGATGGATCAGTACGCAAACCTGCTGCGCGCCTATCCCTATGCCGACACGGTCACCCTGCCAGAGGGTTCGGGGCGGGACTGGCTGGCCTATTGTGAAGGCATGGGACTGGTCATCCGCCAGCCCCAGAAGCTGGGTGACATTATTGCGCTGGAAGGCCGGAACGCCATTCTGATGACCTACTACCGGAACAACATCCAGCATCTGTTTGCCTTGCCGGCACTGATCGCCAGTCTGTTTGAAAACAAGGACACCCTGCGCCGCGAAAAGATTCTGTTCCTGGCCAGCGTGGCCTACCCCTACCTGCAGTCAGAACTGTTCCTGAAGTATCCCCGGGAGAACATTGAAAGCGTCATCAACCAGTGGATTGACGTGCTGATCGAACAAGGCCTGCTACACCAACTGGAAAACGACCGGATTGGCCGGCCCGAAGAAGGCACGGATGCCATGCTGAGGGTGCGCGTTCTTGCCCGGTTCATCATCCAGACTCTGGAGCGCTATCACATCGTGCTGGGCATTCTGAGGAAGTACGGTTCCGGCAAGCTGACCGCCGAAGAGCTGGAAGAACAAAGCACGCTTCTGGCCGAGCGCATGTCAATCCTGTTCGGTCTGAATGCTCCGGAATTCTTCGACAAGACCCTGTTCCGCAACTTCATTACCAACATGCAGAAAAACGGCGTGCTTGAAGCCGATGAAAACGGGCTGTTGTGTTACGGAGAAGGGCTGCAACAGGTGGCAGAAGATGCACGTCTGGTTCTGAGCGTAGAGAAACGCCAGGCCATTCAACAGATCACCATGATGAATGTCTGAGCCACAGTAACATCAGGAGAGTCAGGCCGGCAGGGCCTTGATCGGATAGAGGTCATAGCGGCTGCTTTTGCCTTCAACCCGGGTGGCCGGCGCTGGCCCGGCAACGGCAGGCGCCTTGCGCGGCCGTTTCACCACCACCCGGTAACGGGCGCTGGCCATGGCAGCTTCCAGCAATTGCTCGGAATCGTCGTCATCGCCGACAACCTGTCGGAAGACCTGCATTTCTTTCTTCACCAACGCGGATTTGTCCCGGTGCGGGAACATCGGGTCCAGGTAAATCACATCAGCAGCTTCCGGTCCCGCCTGGCGTAGCCAGTCAATCGAGCTGCCGGGTTGCAGTTCCATGTTCGCCACGATGGCGGCGCACTCCGGGTTCAGCGCCGCTCTGGCCAGTCCGTCTGCAAGCAGGGCATGAATCACCGGATTACGCTCCAGCAGTGTTACCCGGCAACCCAGACCGGCCAGCACGAAGGCGTCCTGCCCCAACCCGGCGGTGGCATCCAGCACATGTAGCCGGGCCTTTGTCTTTTGCAAACCGACTGCCTTGGCCACGAGTTGCCCGGCGCCCCCGCCATGTTCTCGGCGATAGCCCATCTTGCCGGTGACGAATTCCGCTCTGACCGGCCCGGGTGCGCCCTTGCCGGTCAACTGCAGCGCCAGGCCCTGGTCATCAGACAACAGCAGCAACTCAAAATCGCGAACCTTTTTCACCTGGACCACGCCCAGCCAGACAAGGCCAAGTTCCTTGGCAAGGGCCTGGCCAGCGTGTTGATCGCCAAGTGGCGTGCAGGCAACGGCCAGTGTTTCGGCCAGTCCGGCTGGCAAAGAGGGAACGGGAGAGGGAGGGTTATCCGGCATCAGACCATGATATCAATGCCGGTCAGCACCGAACCATTTTCATATTCCTGTCCGGCAGCAGCGACGCCGGCGAAAGCAGACAAAGCCCTGGCCGCCGATGGGGAAACGTCATCGGCACGAAAACTTTCCAGGCGGGCATCTTCAGCAGCGCGACGGGCTTCCACACGGCGGGTTGTAGCTTCCGGCGACTCGGTGGCTGATTGTCCTTGCGGGGCGCCATCACGGCTTTGTGCCGGCGCACCCAGATCCCGGCGGGCGGAATCGACCGCCACAGCCATAGGCGCAGCCGCCGATGCACGCGCCGTATCGGCACGCTCACGAGCCGGGGCATTATTGCCCGACTGGATCTGGGAATAGTTTGCAGAGTTAACACCGCCGATCATGAACGATCACCACAACGACAATGGACGAATACTGCCATTATGGAAGGTTTGCGGGCACCGTGCAACGAAGCCATTCACCGCAGAACGTTTTCCGCGTGCGTTAACCCCGGCCGGGCAGTTTCTGCCAGGTTACTTCGTCACGCACATAAACCGGCTGAGCCTGCTCGGCTCTGACGGTTTCACCTCTGTCAAAAGCCGGTTGTGCCAGCCGCGCAACCTGTCCGGCGCGAGGCACAAGCTCCTCGTCCACCATGGTGGCGCTGGCAGTCACTGCTGCTGGCATAGCGTCACGGAACTTCCAGCCCTGACCGGCTCCAAACCAGCGTTCAGGCGCGTCAGACGACGGCTCCGGCAAAGTAACGGCCTGCGGCGAACACACTCGCTCCGGGCCAAGAGCGACGGGAACACCGTCCCGGCACTGAAACGCACCCCAGTAAACTTCGCCCATGCGCGCATCGAAGGCTACCGCGATACCATCGCCCTCGGTTAACTGATGCTGCTCAATAGCGTTCAGAGCCACGGCGGCCAGGGAAGAAACGGGTACAACCGGAAGGTCAAGGCCCCACGCCATACCCTGAATTACCCCTGTGGCAATCCGCAGGCCGGTAAAAGATCCGGGGCCACGGGCAAACGCCAGAGCATCAAGATCACCCGGGGTGAGGCTCTCGTCGCTCAGCAGCTCGCGAATCATGGGCATCAGCAACCGGGTATGGCCCCGGGGCGCTGTTTCAAACCGCTCACTCAGCTGGCCATCAAGCCACAAGGCGGCAGAGCAACCTTCCGAAGACGTATCCAGTGCCAGTAACTTCACAGAATTGCTGCCTCCGGGGCTGCTTCAGAAGAGTATTACTTGAGCTCAGACAGAATCTGGTCGCGAATGCTGTCCATACTTCCGACGCCTTCAACACGAACATATTTGGGCGCTTCGGATGGCGCTTTTTCAGCCCAGCCCTTATAGAAGTCAACCAGCGGCGCGGTCTGCTCGTGATAAACCTGCAAGCGCTTGCGAACCGTTTCTTCGCGATCGTCTTCACGCTGAGCCAGTGGCTCGCCGGTTTGGTCGTCCTTACCTTCCACCTTGGGCGGATCGTATTTCAGGTGGTAGATACGCCCACTGTCTTCATGCACACGACGACCAGACAGCCGGCTGACGATTTCTTCGTCGTCTACTGCGATTTCAACAACGTAATCAATCGCAATACCATTGTCCTTCAGGGCTTCAGCCTGGGGAATGGTGCGGGGGAAGCCGTCCAGCAGGAATCCGTTTTTGCAATCCGGTTGCTGAATACGCTCCTCAATCAGGGCAATAATGATGTCGTCAGAAACCAGACCACCGCTGGCCATCACTTCTTTGACCTGTTTGCCCAACGCGGACCCGGCCTTGATAGCAGCACGCAGCATCTCCCCGGTGGAAATCTGGGGGATGGCAAAACGCTCGGTAATAAACTGGGCCTGAGTGCCCTTACCTGCGCCCGGCGCACCTAACATGATAATTCGCATATACGTTGTGCTCCCATTGTCTTGTATATCTTTGGAAAAGCTACGGCAAAGACCTATACCTTTGCGGCAACCTCTCGGCAGCCTGCAATGACCATTGGCGCACCGAACCAAAAACGGGTGGGGATTATACCGAAGTCGTAGCCCACAGAGAAAGCCCAAGTCCGAATCATTGGGTCAACAATTCACCGGGCGAGCGAGGATGCCAGAACATCAAGGTCTGAGGCAACCCGTTCCACCTCTCTCTGGGCCCGCTCCAGAGCCTCTTCGGGAAGGTTCAGCGATTTCGCCAGTGCAGGCGCATCATCCGGATTGAACTCATCGCCCACGCCCTTTTCTTTCAACAGGGCGTTTGCCAGCTGAACCAGCTGGACATACTCTTCATGATCGCCCCGGTAACCCATGTGCTGATGCATACCAGCGGCTTTGATCACCGGTTCCGGCAATTGCCACAAGCGGTGCAGGATGCCGCCGATAGCTCCATGCCCGACGGCCAGAATGTCCTGCCCGTCGCCGTGCCCGAACACTTCCTGCTCCAGTGATTGCATGCTGGCTTCCGGATTGCTTTCACGAAGTGCCTCAAGCTCTTCGAACTCGGCAGGAAACAGATGCCCGACCAGCAACAGGCCAAAGTTGTGCAGCAATCCACACAAATAGGCGAGCCCCTTGTCGCGGCCACATTCAGCGGCAAGGCTCTGGCTCAGAAAGGCACAGTACAGGGAGTGACGCCAAAAATTATCCATCCCCAGCGTGCCATCCCGCGGCACATCAAATGCCCGCACCGAAGCAATACCCAGCGCAATGTGAGCTACCCGGTCAAAGCCCAGAACCCGGGTAACAGCCTCCTGCACCGATGTGATCTTGCCGGGGTAGTTGAACAACGCTGAACGCGCATACCGCATGATCTGGGCAGTCAGACTGGGATCAAACTCGATCATCTCAGCCAGTTCTTTGGCGGTGGCCTGGTTGTTGGAGGTCAACCGAAGAATGCGCAGCGCCAGGGCAGGCATGGGGGGCAGACGATACAACTTCTGCAGTTGGTCCGCGACCTCTTCCAGGGTCAGGGCAGAATAACTATCAGCGCCCTGCCCTCGTATCACCAGATTTCCGGCCCGCGCGCCAGCCAAAGCAAGCCTTAACGACCTCCCGTCCATCTCGATCAGACTGTTGCTGGTGCCTCCGGAAAATACCACCTGGTCGGCCGAGGCCACATCTTCATCCAACAGGACGGGCACATCCCAGGCGCCGCCGATCGGCGGCACAAAGCCGGGCTGGCAATCGGCGAACAGGCGAGCGGCCTGGCGCGCCGTGAGGGGCTGGAGTCGCCGCCCCGTGAAGCGGGCAACGGCGTCAAGATCCAGTGCGCTGTCAAAGCGGTGAACCGCCATCACCACACCGGTGATATCAATCAGCAGACTGGCCCGGACAAACTCATGCTGCGGCCTGCCAGACGCTATGACGGCGGCATCCAGGTTCTCGACAGGCCGGATTTCCATCTGGCGGTAAGTGACGGCCTTGCGGGCCAGAAAGTTCGACAGTCGTTCCGACAATGCCAAGGTACAAGCTCCTGTGTGTTATTGACCGGCGCCATCCCGCACCGGCTTGTTCTTATTACTGTTGTTGTCACGGCAGGCTCGTCAGCCGGTATTACGCATACCGGCGGCGATGCCGGCCATGGTGACCTTCAGCGCCCGCTCGACCACATCTGGCACGTCGCCGTCATTTTCGTTGCCACGATCACGACGCAGCAGCTCCGCCTGCAGATAATGCAACGGATCGGTGTAGGGGTTGCGAACCCTCATCGACTGCGCAAACACGGGTTCTGCTTCCAACAGAGTCTCTTGCTGCTTCAGTTCCAGCAGTCGGGCAATGCAGTTACGCAACCGCTCACGCAAACTGGCGCCCAGTACCCGCAGCTTTTCTTCATCAACCAGGGTCTGTTCGTAATAGCTGACAATGCGCAGATCTGCCTTGGCCAACACCATTTCCAGCATGTCGACATAGGTGCGGAAGAATGGCCAGCCTGCCATCATTTCCCGTAATTCCGGCAGCCGGTCGTCATGGGCGGCGGCTTCAAGAGCTTCATCACTGCCCAGCCATGCTGGCAGCATCATGCGCATTTGTGTCCAGGCGAAAATCCAGGGAATGGCCCGAAGGCTTTCCACGCCGCCAGTCGGCTTGCGGCGGGCGGGCCGACTGCCCAGAGCCAGCTTGCCCAATGCCGTTTCCGGCGTTACCTGTCGGAAATACGGTACGAAATCCGGATGCTCACGCACCACGTCCCGGTAGGATTTCAGGGATTTCTCGGTCATCCAGTCCATGACCTCTCGCCAGCTGTCTTTCGGCGCCGGAGGCGGTGCCAGAGTGGCCTCGATCACCGCCGTGGTGTAGAGCGTCAGGCTCTGTACGGCCAGCCGGGGCAAGCCGAATTTAAAGCGGATCATCTCACCCTGCTCGGTGATGCGGAAACTGCCGTTCACAGAGCCCGGAGGCTGAGACAGAATCGCGCGATTCGCCGGACCACCGCCACGCCCCACGGTGCCCCCGCGACCATGGAATAAAGTCAGGTGCACACCGTAGCGTCCGGCAATTTCGGTCAGTTGCTCCTGGGCCCGATACTGGGCCCAGGCCGCCATCAACTGGCCGGCATCCTTGGAGGAGTCGGAGTAGCCGATCATGACTTCCTGGCGGTCCTGGCAGTAATCCCGGTACCAGTCGATATCAAACAGCGCCGACATGCTTTCCGGTGCGCCCTGCAGATCGTCCAGGGTTTCAAACAAGGGCACCACACGCATGGGGAAGTTCATGCCGGCTTCCCGCAACAGCAGGATGACGTTCAGTACATCGGAGGGCTTGCTGGCCATGGAGATGACGTAGGAGCCCAGCGCCTCCGGTGTTTGTTGCGCGACCACTTCGCAGGTGGCAAGCACCTCGCGCACCGGGTCGGACGGTTGCCAGTTACGCGGCACCAGCGGCCGGCGGCTGTTCAGTTCGCGAATCAGGAACTGCTGGCGCTCGTCTTCCGACCAGGCCAGGTAATCGCCCATGCCCAGATAATCCACCATTTCCGCCACAGCCTCGGCGTGGCGGGAGGCTTCCTGGCGGATATCCAGGCGAATCAGCGGCAGACCGAAGGTGTGGGCCCGGCGGATGGTATCCAGCAGCGGGCCATCGGCGATGGCTTTCAGGCCGCAATCCACCAGCGAGCGGTAGCAAAGCTCCAACGGCTCCACCAGATCGTCTTTCTCGAACAGGATGCCATAGGCATCGGCATTTTCATCCCGCATCCGGGCCAGGGCCCAGTCACGGGTGCGAACCAACCGGGCCTTCAATTCACCGAGCACCTCCCGGTAGGGTTCAGGCGCGTCGCCCACGGCCTGCCGAAGTTCGTCACTGGCCTGCCACATGGACAATTCGTTGCGCAGTGCCTGGATATCGGCCAGATACAATTCGGCAGCTTTCCAGCGCCCGAGCAGGAACACTTCACGGCTGACTTCGTGGGTAACATTCGGGTTGCCGTCACGGTCGCCGCCCATCCAGGAGGCAATGCGGATGGGTGAGGCCTGCAGTGGCAGACCGTGACCAGTGGCGTCATCCAGCGACACATCCAGATTACGCAGGAACTGCGGCAGTGCGTGCCACAGGCTGTTTTCGATCACCGCAAATCCCCACTTGGCCTCATCGACGGCCGTTGGGCGTTGATGGCGGATTTCGTCGGTATGCCAGGCCTCGTTGATCAGCCGGGTCAGGCGGGCGATGATTTCCTCACGCTCGGCCGGCAGCAGGTCTTCATGATCCAGCCGGGCAAGGCAATCGGACATCTCGTCGTACTTCAGAATCAGTGTACGCCGGGCCACTTCGGTGGGATGAGCCGTCAGCACAAATTCAATGCGCAGATCCGCCACGCGCCGGTGCAATTCGCTCGGGTCGGTACCGCCTTTTTGCAGTCGTTCGAACACCTCGCTGAGCGACTCCACCACCAGATCGGACGGATGCCCCTGCTTACGGCGGACACCGTGGTACTGCTCGGCCAGGTTGGCCAGGTTCAGGAACTGGTTGAAGGCACGGGTGACTGGCAACAGTTCATCGTCATTGAGCTGCCGGAGCAGGGTTGCCAGGCGCTGGCCGGATCCGCTTTCATTATTGCGATCGGCTTTTGCCGCCGCCCGGATTTCCTCGATCCGCTCATAGCAGTCCATGCCGGGGAAGCGCTGGATGCTGTGGCCCAGCAGCTCACCGAGCATGCGTACGTTTTCGCGCAGATCAGGATGCAGTTCAGTCACAGTGAGTTCCTTCTGGATTGACGAAGACGAAGTAAACTTACGATACTAAGAGACAGTAACCAAAGTCTATCGACGATTCAGCAACATCAGCCGAGGAACACGTATGAAAGTAACCGAACTGCCCCAGCACTGGGAAAAGGAAAAACAAACCACGGAACGTCCGCATGAATACAACCTGAGACTGCCACTGGAAGATGCAGCGCGGATAGCGGCGCTGGCTGAGCTTTACCCGGACCGCAGCGAGGGAGACATTCTGAATGACATGATTGCGGCGGCCCTGGATGATCTGGTCAGCCAGGGGCCACTGAAAGATCGACTGGAAGAAAAAAAGTAATCAGGCGACGGATTCGAGCTGGCGCGCCTTCAGCTGTTGCATGTGCTTCTTGCTGAGGGCGACAAACTCCGGCGTCAGGCCTTTGTCTTCGTAGATTTCAAAACCATCCTCGTCATACGCCACCACTTTATCGCCCGGCTTGTAGGGCAACGACGATTCCAGGTCGTCCAGCGCAGCGGAAATCATGTCGCGCATCAGATCCTGAGGCGACTTCATGGGATATATTTCTACCAGCTTCTGAAGTAATTCATGGTGCTCCTGAGACAATGACGCGAAAGTCGGTTCACGCGTCAGCCGGCCACGGCCGTGCTTGTCCCAGTACTTAACCAGTTCCTGAATCTTCATACGGCATTTACCCCTAAATCTGTTTCAACAGCATGCCGCACTGCTTCAGTGCGGCCGATACCTGAAAGTGTAGTCGAAGATGTCCCGCAGGGTTATCGGATACCGGTAAAGAATTGTACTTATCTTCATGGCCTTACGGCCGGAAGATCAGCCTTTCTCGACCTTCTCCACCCCTTTGACCTGTTGCCAGATGGCATCCAGAGCTTCCAGGGATTCTTCATCCATATTGCGGCCCTGCGCTTCCAGCGCCTGCTCGATGGCCCGGAAACGGGCTTCGAACTTGTGATTGGTGCGTTTCAGTGCCTGCTCCGGAGTTACCTTCATGAACCGTGCCAGGTTTACGCAAACGAACAACAGGTCGCCCAGTTCGTCTTCCACTGCATCCTGATCGCCGGTTCCGGCCTCTGCCGCCTGCCAGGCTTCCTTGAGCTCATCGATTTCCTCATGAAGCTTGTCGAACACGGGGGTGACATCCGGCCAGTCAAAGCCATGACGGGCGGCACGACGCTGAAGCTTGTCCGCCCGAGCCATTGCCGGCAGCGTGGCGGCAATGCCGTCGAGTCGACCCTTTGGCTCCTGTGACTCAGGTTTCTGAGCACGTTCTTCGGCCTTGATCCTCTCCCAGCTTTCCTTGATCCAGGCCTCGTCAGGGCGATGATCAGGGTCAATCCGGCTTTCCAGTGTACCTTCGGGAAACACATGCGGATGGCGACGGATCAGTTTCTGAACCAGGTGGTCCACCACCGCATCAAAATCGAAATAATCCTGCTCGCGCCCCATCTGCGCGTAGAAAATCACCTGGAACAACAGGTCGCCCAGTTCGTCTTTCAGATGCGGGTAATCTTCCCGGTCGATGGCATCTGCGACCTCGTAGGCTTCTTCAATGGTGTGAGGCACGATGGTCCTGAAGGTCTGTTTCGTATCCCACGGACAGCCGGTTTCCGGTTCCCGCAGGCGGGCCATCAGATACTTGAGATCGTCTATGGAATAGCTCATCCGCGCTTTCGCCTCACATCAATGATATTGGGCAGGTTACGTATCTGCGCCAGCAACCGGGCCAGTTGTTCCAGACTGGAGATTTCCACGGTAATCCGGATATGGGCCGTGTTCTCATCCTTGTTGGTCAGCGTATTGAGTGCCAGCACATCACTGCGGGATGACGACAACAGCTGGGTGATATCCCGCAACAGGCCGGAACGATCATAAGCCTCGATGTCGACATCCACCGGATACACAGACGCCGGTGTGCCACCCCAGTTAACCTCGATAATACGGTTCGGCTCATACTCGCAGAGGTTCAGGAAGGTCAGACAGTCTTCGCGGTGCACGGTAACGCCCCGGCCCACGGTGATATAGCCACCAATGGGATCTCCCGGCAGCGGCTTACAGCATTTGGCCACCTGGGTTTTGAGCTTGCCGACCCCCTGAATCTGAATATCCGATTCGGTATCGTATGGCGCCTTGCGCGCGGTGCTGAGTTTGAGATCCAGTTGTTCGGATTTCGGCATCAACAACTGCTGGGCAACATTGGCCACATGGGTCGGGCGCAGGTCGCCGGCGCCAACCGCGGCAAACATGTCGTCAGTGGAATGGCAGTTAACCTTTTTTGCCAATTCCGAAAGCTCGACATCGTAAAGCGACAGACGCTTGAACTCATCTTCCAGAATAGCGCGGCCATCCAGGATATTGCGCTCACGATTCTGTTGCTTGAACCAGTGTGTCACCTTGGCCCGGGCCCGGGAGGTCTGGATATAACCCAGGCTGGGGTTTAGCCAGTCCCGGCTCGGCGCCTGATTGTTGGACGTCAGGATGAAAATCTGGTCACCGGTTTTCAGGGGGTAAGTCAGCGGCACAATCCGGCTGTTTACCCGCGCCCCCCGGCAGGCATGGCCGATTTCGGTATGCACGCGATAGGCGAAGTCCACCGGGGTGGCGCCCTGGGGCAGATCCACCACATGCCCCTCTGGCGTGAAGACATACACCCGGTCTGAAGCGACGTCACTTTTCAGGTGATCAGCCAGCCCGGACAGATCGCCCAGCTCTTCCTGCCATTCCAGCACCTGGCGCAGCCAGTTGATCTTGGCGTCGTAGCCACTGGAGCGGTTTTTCGTGTCGGTGCCTTTATAAAGCCAGTGGGCACACACGCCCAGCTCGGCCTCTTCATGCATCTCATGGGTGCGGATCTGCACCTCCATTACCTTCCCCTCCGGACCGATCACTGCCGTATGCAGCGACTGGTAGCCATTCTCTTTGGGGTTGGCAATGTAGTCGTCAAACTCGTTGGGAATATGCCGCCATAGCGTGTGCACAATGCCCAGCGCCGCGTAACAGTCCTTAACTTCCGGCACCAGAACCCGTACCGCACGCACGTCATACACCTGGGAAAAATCGATGCCCTTGCGGCGCATTTTCCGCCAGATGCTGTAAATGTGCTTGGCCCGTCCGTTGAGATCAGACTTGATGCCGGATGCTTCGAGCTCGGTTTTCAGGGTCTGGATAACCCGCCGGATGTAACTGTCTCTGTCCAGGCGTTTTTCATCCAGCAACTTGGCGATTTTTTTGTACGCCGAGCCATGCAGGTAGCGAAACGACAGGTCTTCCAGTTCCCACTTGATGTGGCCAATACCCAACCGGTGAGCCAGAGGCGCAAAGATATCGAACACCTCACGGGCCACACGCATGCGCTTTTCTTCAGGTGCATCTTTCACCGCCCTGATCGCCGAGGTCCGTTCCGCCAGCTTGATCAGCGCCACCCGGACATCGTCGACCATGGTCACCAGCATTTTGCGGACGTTATCCAGCTGGCCTTCACTCTGGCCCAGCACATTGCCCTTGAGCGGATGGTGAATGGACGAGATGGCCGCCATCTGCTGCACGCCGTTAATCAACCCGGCCACTTCATCGCCGAATTCCTTGCGGATCTCTTCGAGCGGCACCCGCTCTTCACGCACCGCACGATACAGTACGGCCGCCACCAGGCTGGCCTGATCCATCCGCAGTTCGGCCAGTACCTGAGCCATTTCCAGACCGGTGAAGAAACTGCTGGCGCCCGGCGCCCACAGACGGTCCTCCCGAAATGCTTCCCGGTCGATCACCGCGGCTTTCTCGCAGGCGCGGTGCAACTGATCCGGGTTTTCGAGATGGGTCTGTTCGGCGATGTGCTCGACCCACTGGTCGATGTTCACTTCACCGTCACCGCTTGTCGCGTAATCTTCCCTTACTTTAACCATGACAGAAACTTATCGGATGATCAGTGATTATCCCGCTCAAACAGCGCGATAGACTCAACGTGAGTGGTGTGCGGGAACATATCCATCACCCCGGCGCGAACCAGCCGGTAGCCATTGCGCACCATCACGCCCGCATCCCGGGCCAGTGTCGCCGGGTTGCAGGACACGTAGACAATCCGTCTGGCACCAAAGGCCGTCAGGTACTTGCAGATTTCTTCGGCCCCCGAGCGTGGCGGGTCAATCAGAATCTTGTCGAAACCTTCTTTCGCCCAGCTCTGGCCGGTGAAATCACCGTGCAGGTCGGCGCCGAAAAACTCGACGTTGTCCAGGTTGTTTGCCTGCGCATTCTCACGGCCGCGCACGACCATGGCGTCATCACCTTCCACACCAACCACCTGGCCACCCCTGCGGGCCAGCGGCAGGGTGAAATTGCCCAGACCACAGAACAGATCCAGCACCCGTTCGCCCGGCTGCACATCCAGCCAGTCGGCTGCCCGGTGCACCATGTCGCGGTTGATCCCGGCATTGACCTGGGTGAAGTCCATGGGATGGAACTGCATGGTCAGGTCAAACTCCTCCATCCGGTAGCTCAGGCGCTCGTGATCACGCCCGGCCGATTCCGGCCAGATTCTGTGGACCGTATCCGGTCCTTTGGGCTGCAGGTAGATATGCAGGTTATGGGCCTGGCCGAAGCTGACCAGCTTTTCCCGGTCTTCCGGTACCAGATCATCCATATTGCGGAACACCATGGCAGCGGAGTCATCACCGCAGGCCACTTCGACCTGAGGGATACGATTAAAGGCGGCCATGCCATGCAGCAACTCGCGCAGTGGCTCGATGCGCTCCCCAATTCGGGGGTCAAGCACCACGCACCGGTCAATGTCGGTCAGAAAACTGTTCCGCTTCTCACGGAAACCGACCAGTACCGATTCCCGCGCCTTGACATAACGCACACCCAGGCGCGCCTTACGACGATAACCCAGGGCATCCGGGGAGCGCATGGGTGCCACCCACTGCTCCGGCTCAATGCCCCCGAAATGGGCAAAATGCTCACGCAGCGTGTTTTCCTTGAACTCAATCTGTGCATCCGGGCTCATATGCTGAAGGCTGCAGCCACCGCACAGGTCGGCAAACTCGCAGGGCGGCTGCTGGCGCTCCGCCGCGGCTTCCAGCACCTCCAGTGTGCGCAATTCATCGAAGCGGCTACGGGTGCCGACCATTTTGGCCATCACGGTTTCACCGGGTAGCGCTCCGTCAACAAAATGGGTTTTGCCATCGGCACGGGCAATGCCCCGGCCATCATGGCTCAGGGTCTCGATCTCACAGCGCAAGGGCTCTTTCGGAAGGACCTTGCGGCGACGCTTGCTCATAGTGGTTCTCTTGTCGGGTTCCGATCAGGCGTTGTTGAACACGCCAGTGGAGAGATATCGATCTCCGCGATCACAGATAATCGCGACGATAACGGCATTTTCAACCTCCTGTGACAGCTTCAGGGCCGCGGCAATGGAGCCGCCGGAGGATACACCACAAAAGATACCTTCCTGCGCGGCCAGTGCCCGCATGGTTTCTTCCGCTTCCTGCTGACCAATATCCAGCACCTGATCCACCCGGCTGGCCTCATAGATCTTCGGCAGATAGGCTTCCGGCCAGCGCCGTATACCGGGAATGGATGCGCCGTCTTCCGGCTGCAAACCGATAATGCGGATGTCCGGGTTGCGCTCCTTGAGGTACCGGGACACGCCCATAATGGTGCCGGTCGTACCCATGGAACTGACAAAGTGGGTAACTTTGCCTTCTGTCTGCTCCCAGATCTCCGGGGCGGTGGTGTGATAATGCGACAACGGGTTGTCCGGATTACTGAACTGATCCAGCACCTTGCCCTCGCCCCGGGATTGCATTTTCAGCGCCAGATCCCGGGCGCCTTCCATGCCCTCTTCCTTGCTGACACCAATCAGCTCGGCGCCATAGGAGCGCATGGACGCTCTGCGCTCTTCACTCATGTTCTCGGGCATGATCAGCTTCATCCGATAGCCCTTGATCGCAGCCGCCATGGCCAGAGCAATACCGGTATTGCCGGAGGTAGCCTCGATCAGTGTGTCGCCGGGGCTGATTTCGCCACGCCGCTCGGCTTCCTGGATCATGCCGATGGCAGGACGATCCTTGACCGAGCCGGCCGGATTGTTGCCTTCCAGCTTGGCCAGAATAATATTGGAGGTGTCGCCCGGCAGACGTTGCAGCCGAACCAGTGGCGTGTGCCCGACATAATCTTCAATAGTGGGAAAACTCATGGTCTGACCCTGTGATACACTTTGGCGACGAATCATACTCGTTATAGCCCCGTTGTCCCAATACGGCTTGTCGCTAAAACCATGACCGACGGCTATAACTGTTTCGGATACTTGACAGGAAAGTCTATGCGACATTGGGGCATTCGCAAAAAAGTCCTGGTGGTCACGCTGGTTCCCACCTTGCTGACTACCCTGCTGCTGGGGTTGTTTTTCACCTACAGCTGGGTGAACAACATTGAGAACCTGCTTAAAGACCGGGGCGAATCCCTCTCCCGCCAGCTTGCGGCCGGCTCCGAATACGGCCTGTTCACCGCCAATCGCAGCCTGCTGACCAACCTGTCCAACGCACTGCTCGAAGAGCAGGACGTGCGATCGATTACCTTCCTCACCCGTGACGGCGAACGGCTGTTGCATACCGGCCCCGGCAAAACCGAGGCAATTGCCGACACCAACCTGAAGATGGACCGCGCCGTGCGTGTGACCGGAGACGACAGCACGCTGTTTGTCACCCCGGTGCATCTGCAGGACCTGATGATCGAATCCATGCTCGACCCGGACGCCCGGCAAGAAGCCGCCAGCGCCCGCGAACCGCTGGGCTGGGCGGCCGTGGAAATGTCCCATGTGCGCACCGACAAAGAAACCTACAAAGCCCTGTTGATTTCCCTGTTGCTGATCCTTGGTGGCGTTTTTCTGAGCATGGCGATCTCGGTGCGGCTGAGCAAGGCGTTCACCGACCCGATCTTTCAGCTGAACGAAGCCGTTGCCCGTCTCAAGGAAGGCAAACTGAACACCCGGGTGCATACCGGTGCCGGCCCGGAATTTGAGCAGTTGGAGTCCGGCCTGAATGAAATGGCCTCCGAGCTGAGCCAGGCCCAGGCAGAAATGCAGCAGAACATTGACCAGGCCACCAGCGATCTGCGCCAGACTCTGGAAACCATCGAGATCCAGAATATCGAACTGGACCTGGCCCGCAAGGAAGCCCTCGATGCCAGCCGCATCAAGTCGGAATTTCTGGCCAACATGTCTCACGAAATCCGCACGCCGCTCAATGGCATTATCGGCTTCACCGAACTGCTGCTGAAAAGCCCCATACCCAGACAACACCGCGATCACCTGAACACCATTCGCAAGTCGTCGGAAATCCTGCTGACCATCATCAACGACATACTGGATTTCTCGAAGATCGAAGCCGGCAAGCTGATCCTCGACCGCATCCCCTTCCAGCTCCGGGATATTATTGAGGAAGTCATGGTCATGCTGGCACCGGAGGCCCACAGCAAGAACCTGGATCTGGTGGCGCTGGTCTATCAGGATGTACCGGACAACATCATGGGCGACCCACTGCGGGTAAAGCAGGTAATCACCAACCTGATCAACAACGCCATCAAGTTCACCCAGACCGGCGAGGTCGTACTTCGCGCCAGCCTGGAAGACGAAGACCCGGACAATCAGCGGGCAACCCTGCGCCTGAGTGTGACCGACTCCGGCGTTGGCCTGTCCCGGGCCCAGCAACACTCCCTGTTCAACGCCTTCAGCCAGGCAGACCCATCCACCGCGCGGCAATACGGTGGCACGGGCCTGGGTCTGGCGATCTCCAAACGGCTGGTCGAAGAAATGGGGGGAGAAATTGGCCTGAACAGCGAACTGGGTAAAGGCTCGACCTTCTGGTTCACCCTCAACCCCGAGCTGTCCACCCTGTCAAACAACGAAGCCCCCAGAGACGCGTTAAAAGGCGAACGGGTGATCTATCTGGAACACCAGAAAACGACCGGGCTGGCCGTCGAACATATGTTGCGCGGCTGGGGAATTGCCGTCGACAGGGTGGAAACCCCGGCGGAATTGCTGGCCCAGGTAGAGCAGGCCCAGTTAAACCAGCAAGGTTACGCCCTTGCCATGGTCGGCATAACCCGCCCGTTGTTGCGCTCGAACCAGTATCGGGGGCTGATTCATACGCTGGAAGTGGACCGTGACTGCCGGACGCTGTTATTGACCCCGACCCTGGATACTCAGGAAACACCTTTCTCGGGCACTCCGAGCAGTCACCTGACCAAACCGGTACGGCGAGACGCCCTGTATGATGAGCTACTGCTGTTAATTCACGGCATAGACACCCACGAACCGACAACTCAGAGCCCGACACTGGCGTTGCCCGGCTCGCGGAATAACACCCCGCGAATTCTTGCGGTGGATGACAACGAAGCCAACCTGAAGCTGGTACTGGCACTACTCGAGGAGTGCGAACTCAAAGCCTGGGGCGCAACCAGTGGTTTCGAAGCACTGGCACTGACACGCCAGATGCCCTTCGACCTGGTACTTATGGATCTTCAGATGCCGGGCATGGACGGCGTGGAAACCACCGCCCGGATCCGCGAGCTTGATCGCGAGCCCCACCATACCAGCATCATTGCACTGACGGCCCACGCCATGGCCAGCGAACAGGCACAGCTGCGCCAGCAGGGATTTGATGGTTACATGCCCAAACCCATCAGTAGCCGGCAACTGAAAGCACTGGTGTACGAATATACCGGGCACGAGGTTCCCCGCAGTCCGGCGCAGGAATCCATCACCGAAATCCGCGATACCCGCATAACGCCACGGCCATCCAGCCGCCGCATGCAGGAGGGGTGCGTGAGCATCGAGGAAAGCATTCAACTGGCTGCCGGCAAACCGGACCTGGCGGAAGAACTGTTCAGTATGCTGCTGGAGCAGTTACCGACAGACCAGCACCAGATTCACAACCTCTGGCAGGACAACGACATGGACAACCTGCTGGAGTGCGTGCACAAACTCCACGGCGCCACCCGCTATTGCGGCGTACCGGAGCTGAGAACCGCCACACACCGGTTTGAAACCGCTCTGAAACATGAGAGCCAGGATATGGCCGAACACCGGGACCAACTGCTCAGCGCTATTGAGCGACTGCTGGCGTGGAGCGAGCAGACCGACTGGCAAACGCTGTTTCGGAAACAGCACCCCCAGCCAGAAACAAGCTGAGCCAGGGCTCAGGCCCTGGCGCGCTCCAGAATGGCGTGCATCTCCCGGACAGCCTCTTTCAGGCCGGTAAACACTGCCCGGGCAATGATGGCATGCCCGATATTCAATTCATTGATGCCCGCAATCGCCGCCACCCGCTCGGTATTGTGATAATGCAGGCCATGGCCGGCATTGACGATCAGGCCACGCTTGCGCGCGTAAGCCACGGCGTTTTCCAGAACCCTGAACGACGCCTCCAGTGCCTCCGGGCTGTCGGCCTCGGCGTACTCACCGGTATGCAGCTCCACCACGGGCGCGCCGCAACGCACCGCAGCGTCGATCTGCACCGGGTCAGGATCAATAAACAGCGAGACTTCAGCACCGATTTTCGCCAGCCGGTCGCAAGCCTTTGCCACCCGCTCTTCCTGGCCATCGACATCCAGCCCACCTTCGGTGGTCAGCTCTTCACGTTTTTCCGGGACCAGACACACGCATTCAGGACGGACCTGCTCGGCAAACGCCAGCATGGCATCGGTCACCGCCATTTCCAGGTTCATTTTGGTTTGCAGGGTCTCCCGCAACAACAGAACATCCCGGTCCTGGATGTGCCGGCGATCTTCCCGGGGATGCACTGTGATGCCATCTGCTCCCGCCTCTTCTGCCATCATGGCCGCCTGGACCGGATCGGGATAACGGGTGCCACGCGCCTGGCGCAGTGTGGCAACGTGATCGATATTGACGCCTAGAAGCACTCTGGGATTCATGATTTTCTCCCTGATGATGAAACGGAACCGCCGAAAAGTGAACGGCTGTGCAAGGGCCTGCCTTGCAGCAAGTAGTCTATCAGTACCCGCATCACACGCTTGGCAGTTTTGCGGGGAAGGTCGCTGGTCAGATCGCCGGCGGCCAGTGCCAGCAAAGCCTCACCCGGCAAGTGCCGCAGCCGGGCTTCGCGGTTATCCGCATCAACAATGCCCTGAGCCGGATCATAGCCATAGCTGAAGCCGGCCTGAACGGACTGCCCGGTATCGGTGGTGTGATCCCAGGCAAAATCATAACCAAGGGCGCTGACAAACGCCCGCTCGAACGTTCGCAGCGTGGGTTCTACATCAGCGGAAGACGTCAGAGCGGCCAGCGACTGAAGGCTGTCTATGTAACTGGCAAACAGTATGGGATGGGGATCGGCAACCGGCAGGATCCGCTGCAACAGCTCGTTGATATACAAACCACTGTACAGGGCGCGGGTTTGTCGAAGAGCGCTGGCCGAACGGACTTCCAGCTGCACCAGCGTTTTCAGATCACTGCGCCCCCGCCAGTCAACCAGCAGCGGCTGAAAAGGTTGAAGCTGCGCTTTCAGAGGGCTTTTGCTGCTGCTCGCACCGCGGGCTATCACACTCATACGCCCATGGTTCAGCGAAAACAGATCCACCAGCAGCGAGGATTCACGCCACGGCCGCCGGTGAATCACATAAGCGGGCTCCTGTTGCACCGCTTCGTTCATGCCACCCTCAGGAATCGTACATGCCCAGGCTTTTCAGGGCTCGGTCACTGTCGGCCCAGCCGCGCTTTACCTTGACCCACAACCGGAGCATCACCTTGGTGTCGAACAGACGCTCCATATCCGCCCTGGCCTCCTGGCCAATCCGGCGCATGCGTTCGCCCTTGTCGCCAATAATGATCTTCTTCTGCCCTTCACGCTCCACCAGAATCAGAGCAGAGATATGCAGGGTGTTGCCCTGATGCTTGAACTCTTCAATTTCCACCGCGACAGAGTACGGGAGCTCGGCCCCCAACTGACGGGTAATTTTCTCCCGAACCATCTCCGCCGCCATAAAACGCTCACTGCGGTCGGTAATCTGGTCATCCGGGTAGAAATGCACGCTCTCAGGCAGGTAACGCCCTACCGCTTCTTCCAACGGCTCCAGATTGGTTTCCTTCAAGGCTGACAGCGGGATGATTTCAGCAAACTCCCGTTTTTTCGACAGCATATCCAAGTGTGGCAGCAGCAATTCCCGTTTTTCCAGACGGTCAACCTTGTTAACCGCAAGAATAACCGGGCACTTCAAGCGGCTGAGCTTCTCCAGCACCATTTCATCGGCACTGGTCCAGTTCAGCTGGTCAACCACAAACACCACCACATCGACATCAATCAGGGCTGACGAAGCAGCTTTGTTCATGGCCCGGTTCAGGGCCCGGGGCTCGTCTTCGTGCATCCCCGGCGTATCCACATAAATGGCCTGCACCGGCCCCATCGTTTTGATGCCCAGAACCTGGTGGCGGGTGGTCTGCGGTTTACGCGAGGTAATGCTCAGCTTCTGACCCAGAATGTGGTTCAGAAGCGTCGACTTGCCCACATTCGGACGGCCGACAATAGCGACAAAACCACAACGGCTGTCCGGATTTTCCGGGCGGGTAATATCATTCATTATTCAGTCTCCACGCCCAATTGTTTGAGTGCATTACGCGCTGCTTCCTGTTCGGCAATACGTCGGCTGCTGCCGGTGCCGGAAGTCTTACGGTCCAGCGACGGCAACCCACAGGACACATGAAAGGTCTGGTTGTGAGCCTCACCGTCCACTGATATCACTTCATAATTGGGCAAGGGAAATTGCCTGGACTGCAGGTATTCCTGCAACCGGGTTTTCGGGTCTTTCTGGGTATCCTGGATATCCAGTCGGGTCAGCCGGTGTTCGAACCAGCGCAAAACCTGTTCACGGCAGGTATAGAAATCGCTGTCCAGATAAATGGCTCCGATAATGGACTCAATGGCATCGGCAAGAATGGATTCACGCCGATAACCGCCACTTTTCAACTCACCGGAGCCCAGGCGAAGATACTGGCCCAGTTGGAATTCCCGGCCGATTTCCGCCAGCGTAACGCCTTTGACCATTCGCGCCCGCAACCGGCTCAGTTGGCCTTCCCGGGCTTTCTCGAAATGCTGGTAAAGATGCTCGGCAATAACCATGTTCACGATGGAGTCACCCAGAAACTCCAGCCGTTCGTTGTTCTGGTTGCCGAAACTGCGGTGGGTCAGCGCCAGCAGCAGTCGCTCCGGCTGTTTGAACTGGTAGCCTATGCGGCGCTGAACTTCGTCAAGATCTGGTTGTGAATTCACTGGCCCTTCAACTTATATTCATGCTGGAAGTGAACGATGCTGTCCACATTGGCAAAAAGATTATTACGCACTTCGTAGTCGACGTTGATCACCACGAACTCGCCATTGTTATCTACCGAGATATGCTTGGCATCAAAGCCACGGATACTGTTAATGTTCAGGCGCTTGTTGATCAGCCGGCGAACTTCCGAGGATCCCATCTGGGATAACCCATCGGTTCCTTCCAGGCTCTCGAGAGCTTCCTGAATCGTAAGGTCGTCAATATAGGCCGGGCCCAATTTGATTGCCAGGGTCAGCAACGCGCCAAAAAAAAGCGCCACGATCACCATAACCAGGGCGCCGCCCTGCTGTCTGGCTCCAACAGGATTGCTGTTATTCATGATTTTTCGCTCCCGGATGTACTGAATCAATCAATGCTGCCCACTCGATCAAAAGATGGCAGACTTGTCAGCGATTTCCAGTGCATCCAGATCGCGAAAGCCTTGCCAACCACCAGTCTGTCGGGAACCATGCCCCAGTAACGGCTGTCGTTGCTGTTGTCACGGTTATCGCCCATTACGAAATAATGGCCGTCAGGTACAACCCATTCACCTTCACCGGAGCCGGATACACGGCCCATGGTCAGGTAGATATCGTGCTCAACACCGCCAAGCTGTTCTCGCCAGCGCTCCATCGGCGGCAGGCGTGCGACAAACTCCCGGGGCACCGGCTCGTCATTGATGAATAGCTGCTTGTCCCGATAACGGAGACGATCGCCAGGCAGGCCGACAACGCGCTTGATGTAATTGGTGGCGCCATCTTCGGGGTAATGAAACACAATGACATCCCCCCGGTCCGGGTCGTCCACTTCCAGGATCTTGGTGCCCGCCACCGGCAGTCGCAAACCATAGGCGTACTTGTTAACCAGAATAAAGTCACCCACTTCAAGGGTGGGCAACATAGACCCGGATGGAATCTGGAAAGGCTCTACCAGAAACGAGCGCAACACCAGCACCACCGCCAGTACCGGAAAGAAAGACCGGCTGACATCCACCAGCCAGGGTTCACTCGACTCTTTGCCCGCGTCTTTCGGGTCATCACTGTCCGAGCTCGCGGCATCGGCAGCCGCCAGGCGCCGTTTCCTCAGAAACAGTTTGTCCGCCAGCCAGACCACGCCAGTCGCAAATGTCAGAACCACCAGTACCAGTGGAAAATTGATATCCATTCAAGGCGCCTTCGCTTTATTTATCGACTTTCAACACGGCAAGAAACGCTTCCTGAGGCACCTCGACATTACCCAGCTGCTTCATACGCTTTTTGCCTTCCTTCTGCTTCTGAAGCAGCTTCTTTTTCCGGCTGACATCACCGCCATAACACTTGGCGGTTACGTTCTTGCGCAGCGCCTTGACCGTGACCCGGGCCACCACCTGGTTTCCGATGGCCGCCTGAATGGCGATATCGAACATCTGGCGGGGAATCAGCTCTTTCATTTTATCGATCAGCTGCCGGCCTTTGTAGTGCGCCTGTTCTTTATGCACGATCAGGGCCAGCGCATCCACGCGCTCACCGTTGATCAGCACATCCAGACGCACCAGATTCGCGGCCTGGAAACGCACAAACTGATAATCCAGCGACGCGAAACCCCGGCTTGCAGACTTGATGCGGTCAAAGAAATCCAGCACCACTTCCGCCATGGGCAGTTCGTAGGTGACCTGGACCTGACTCGACATGAAGTGCATATTTTTCTGCACGCCCCGCTTTTCTTCACACAGGGCGATCACGTTACCCAGATGTTCCTGAGGCACCAGTATGCTGGCCTCTACAATCGGCTCACGCATTTCTTCAATGGAGCCAATATCAGGCAAACGTGAAGGGTTGTCCACCGACAGGGTCTCACCCTGAGTGGTCACCACTTCATAGATAACAGTGGGTGCGGTGGTAATCAGGTCAATGTCGTATTCCCGCTCCAGCCGCTCCTGAATGATTTCCATATGCAGCATGCCCAGGAAACCACAACGGAAACCAAAGCCCAGTGCGTCCGAATTTTCCGGCTCGAAAAACAGGGAGGCATCATTGAGGGTCAGCTTTTCCAGCGCGTCCCGGAAATCGTCGTAATCATCAGAACTGACCGGGAACAGCCCGGCATAGACCTGCGGCTTGACCTTCTTGAAGCCGGGCAACATCGGTGTTTCTTCAGCAAATTTCTGATGCACGATGGTGTCACCCACGGGAGCACCGTGGATATCCTTGATGCCGGCAACCACGAAACCGACATCACCGGCCTCAAGAATATTGGTGTCTTTGGGCTTGGGATTAAAAATACCGACCTTGTCGGCATTCCAGGCCTTGCCCGTGGACTTGATGACAATCTTGTCGCCTTTGCGCAGCGTGCCCTCGGTAATTCGCACCAGCGACACCACACCCAGGTAGTTGTCGAACCAGGAATCAATGATCAGGGCCTGCAACGGCGCCTTGCGATCGCCTTTAGGGGGCGGAATTTTCTGGATCAGGTCTTCCAGCACGTCTTCCACACCGAGGCCGCTCTTGGCACTGCAACGTACGGCATCCGTGGCTTCGATGCCGATCACATCTTCAATCTCTTCGGCCACCCGGTCCGGCTCTGCTTGGGGCAGATCCATCTTGTTCAGAACCGGCACGACCTCCAGCCCCTGCTCAATGGCGGTATAGCAGTTGGCAACAGATTGGGCTTCCACCCCCTGGCCGGCGTCCACAACCAGCAAGGCACCTTCACAGGCGTAAAGAGAACGGGACACCTCGTAGGAGAAATCCACGTGGCCCGGCGTATCGATGAAATTCAGCTTGTAGACCTGACCATCCCGGGACTTGTAATTGAGCGTCACGCTCTGGGCCTTGATGGTGATCCCGCGCTCACGCTCGAGATCCATGGAATCAAGAACCTGCTCGTTCATCTCACGCTCGGTCAGGCCGCCACAAATCTGAATGAAACGGTCAGCCAGAGTGGATTTGCCGTGGTCGATATGCGCGATGATGGAGAAATTTCGTATACGATTGATGTCGTTATCTTTTTCGGCTTGAGACATTCATCAAAACCCAGCTGGTGTAAACACTTAGGTGGAGAGTTGGTAAAAATCACTAAGTGCAGAAGTTAAAATCGGGAGGCATTGTAACGCGAACAAGGGCCGCTGTCGCCCTGAGAGCCGCAAGTGGCGCGGGCCAAACTGACATTCAACAACACCAGCGGCTGAGCCGGGCAGGTAGTGACACTCTGCCCGGCTCAGCCGCCAGAGACAGCACCCTCAGGGCCGCATGACCAGATAACTGGCCCGTCCTTCCCGAACAATGCGCACCGATACCGCGCGGTTGTCCGGAAGGTCTTCAACCGCTTCGCGGAACTCGCGAACCGAGCTGACTTTCTGGCGATTGATTTCGGTAATGATGTCGCGGCTGCGAATACCCGCCTCGAAGGCCGGGCCACGCTTCACGTTGGCAACAACCACACCACCTTCAACGCCAAGGGAGCTTGCCAGTTCCTGTGGCAGTGGCTCAACGGTCAGGCCCAGCGGGTTAGCAGACGAATCACCACGATCACCCGGGCCAGATGGATCCCGGCTGGTATCGCTTTCATCCGGCAACTGCTCAATTTCGACATCCAGCTCGATTTCGCGACCTTCACGCAACACGGTCAGACGAGCGGACTCCCCTACCGGCGTGCGACCAACCATCGGCGGCAGATCGGACGAAGTTTCCACCTCACGGCCATTGAGCTCCAGCACAATATCACCCGAGCGAAGCCCGGCTTCCGCGGCGGGCGAACCTTCCATAACCTCGGCAATCAGGGCGCCGCGCGGACGGTCCAGGCCGAAGGTCTCGGCCAGATCACGGCTCACTTCCTGGATTAACACGCCAAGCCAGCCACGGGATACTGAGCCTTCGTCGCGGAGCTGGCGGAAGACATTCATGGCATCGTCAATGGGAATGGCAAAAGACACACCCATAAAGCCGCCTGAGCGGGTGTAAATCTGCGAGTTGATACCGATCACTTCGCCATCGAGATTGAACAACGGCCCACCGGAGTTGCCGGGGTTAATGGCCACATCCGTCTGGATAAACGGTACATAGTTTTCCGAGGGCAGCGAACGCCCAAGAGCACTGACAATACCTGCGGTTACCGTGTAATCAAAACCGAACGGAGAGCCAATGGCAAAGACCCATTCACCAACCTGAAGGTCTCTTGAGCGGCCAATACTGACCACCGGAAGATCCTCGCCATCCTCGATCTTGAGAACTGCCATATCAGACCGGGGGTCGGTACCCACGATGGTGGCGCTGAACTCGCGCCGATCACTCAGACGAACGATCACCTCATCCGCACTCTCGACCACGTGATTGTTGGTCAACACATAGCCATCAGCGGAAACGATAAAACCTGACCCCATGGATCGGCGGGGCTGTTGGCGGGAATGGGGGGAGTCACCAAAAGGCGACTGGGGCCCCCGGAAGAATTCCTGTAAAAATGGCGGCAACTGCTCCAACTGGCGCTCATTAAACGGGGAACCGTGGGGAGAAGAGCCACGGTTTTTCGGTTCTGTGGTCGTGCTGATATTGACCACCGCACTGGCATTCTCTTCCACCAGCTCAGTGAAATCCGGCAGTTGGGCGGCCGCAAGCGACTGACTCCAGAACACTGACACCATAGTCGCCAGCATGAGCAAAGCAGCCATCACTCTGCCCGGGCTCAATGCCTGGGGCACCCGGGCTGTCCGGATCTGTGGTCTCGACATTTTTAACCCCCTGTTGTCGCTATGAATGGTTGTAATCTTGGGCCATTCACCCATTTTTCAACCTGAAACGGCAGGCATTACAGGCAGCTACCCGATGCTATACGGCTCACCCTCAGCATTCTGGGCTGGTAATGCGCGCTGGCACCGGACTGCCAGCCACGCACGAGCCAGAAACCAGAGGCCATCCCCACCACGGCGCCAATAATCGCCGACAGATCCGAGCCACCAAACCACTGATAACCTGCGATAGAGAAGGCAACCATTAACAGCAACGGCACACCATAGACCATCAGTGAGGCACGCAGCAGGGATTGCTCATCTATGCCCAGCAGCACTTCGTCCCCCACCCGGGCACCGGAACTGTTGGTAACCAACACCTGGTTAGCCCGCCCTCCAGAGACCGAGGCCAGGGCTCGCTGGCCACAACCTGCTCTGGCCGAGCAACTCTGACAGGCACTGGTACGGATGGTCTGCACCCAGGCTCTGTCGCCATCTACAGCCACGACTTTACCGGTTTCAGTAATCATGAGCCCAGCAGCTCCAGCGCCAGTTCATTATCGATGCGGACAGCGTCGGCCACCTTTCGGGCGGTTTTTGGCGGAATTTCACCCACAACGGCCACCAGGAACGGCTTTCCGGACACGTCCAGCTCACGCATATAGATGGTGGTAGCACCCACTCTGGAGGCGCCTGTTGGCATCTTCAGATTGCCCGCCGGTTCCACAAATACGGAGAACGCCGCCAGGCCGTCCGAAAATGCAACCGCCTTGCCGATTCCTGACCGGGGAGCCGCTGCCGGCATAAAGCCTTCGGGACGCCAGTCGAGTGTCCAGCCATTCATGCGATTGACCTGAGACTGGCTGTTTTCCGGGTCATCCAGAGTCCGGGAGATTTCCCGCCCTTCGCTTTGTATCTCAAATTCCTGATTCGCCAGGTCGTCGGTAATTTCGAGGCTGGTGAACTGGAACTGTTCCAGAACCTCGCCATCGGCGTCACGAACATGGCTCTTCACCAGAAGACCGGTGCTCTTTTCCAGCCAGAGCCGATGACTGTAGCGATCGTCATCATTCGCCCGGAGCGCGATGGCAACTACATCGTATCCCGCCACCCGGTCTTCTCCGACCAGCTCCGGCGTATACCTCTCAACCACTGGCATAAAATGAGCTGAAAAGGCCTCAGCAAAAGGCCCGGAAGGGATAACATCGTCCAGCCGTATCCGCCCCTGATCAGGCAGCACGCAAACCACATCCATACCTTTACGGACGATTTCGCCACTGCCACCGTCCTGCAGGACCAGACGCTCTTCCACCCGGCCATCCCGGAAGCGGTGAGCAATGCGCATGGAGTGCACCTGACCGCCCCGGGCATACACAAACACGCCCCTGTAGGAGGTCATATTCAAGGCAGGGCCAAGACGCTTGAGCCAGTCGCTGGCGGTTTCCGGCTGTCCGGACGCCCCGGCACCTGCTGCCGTAGCCGGTGCCGCCACAGACAGCAGCAGGCACGCCAGCACAAAGGCTGCGATAACCAACCACAACCTCTGCTGTCCGTCACTGCGCTGTTCGCGACTACCCGGAACCATCACTCAACCATACTCCGACCTTCAATAGCCATTATTGGCGCTGACCATACGAGCGTATCCGACCGAACCGCGACCGGCACCCACGCTATTGTGCTGTGCATGCTCCAGCATATACTGGCGCATTTGCCGCAACTGCTCTTCATCCAGCCCCTGCAGTGCCACCTCTTCTATGGAGGTCGGCAGCACCGGTACCGGTTGTTCGGACGGTGCAGCAGCCATTTCATTCGTGGTACCACCCGGTTGCGAAGAATCCCAGCCGGCACCGGCTCCAAAGCCGACAACCAGAGCCAGGGCCACCATAGCTGTCACCGGCCAGTGCCAGTTCCCTCGGGATGGCTTCTCGGCAGCGACAGTCGTTGACTGCTGAACCCGGCCATCCAGCCTGTCCCGAACCGCAGAAGCAACATCCACACCCTCCACAGGGCCGTGGTTTTCATGCATCAGATCGCGGACCTGTTGCCAGCGTTGCCACTGACCCCGGACCTCATCCTGGCTGCCATGGGACAGAAGGCGGCGCACTGACAACTCATCGGCTTCATCGTCCATCATTGCTGACAGGGTTTCTTTGAGACGCTCGTCCATCGGATGCAACCTCACTTACGTCGCTGAATCATTGAGCAGAGGGCCAAGCTGGCGATCTACCGCATCACGGGCTCTGAATATCCGGGACCGCACGGTCCCGATAGGGCATTCCAGAATTCTGGCGATATCTTCATAACTCAGACCGTCATATTCCCGGAGCAGGAACGCTGAGCGCAGCTCCTCCGGTAATCCGGCAATGGCCGCTGTCAGCACTTTCTGCAACTGCTCCCGCTGAAGAATCTTTTCCGGTGATGCCACATCCCGCAAGCGCGCGCCATCGTCAAAGTTCTCGGCATCGGCAACATCAGCCGAGCCCTGTGGCCGACGGCCCCTGGCCTCAAGAAAATTTTTGGCGGTGTTAACGGCAATCCGGTAAAGCCAGGTGTAAAAGGCGCTATCACCCCGGAACCGCTCAATCGCCCGGAAAGCCTTGATGAAGGTTTCCTGGGTCAGGTCCATTACTTCCTGGGTATCGTAGACATAGCGGCTGATAATCGAAGCAACGCGCGACTGGTATTTCACCACCAGCAAATCAAACGCCGCACGGTCACCATTACGGACCTTGCGTACCAACTGCAGATCAGTCTGGCTGTCGGTTTGCTCACCGGTTTTACGGTCGTTGTCAGGGGTCATGGACGAAGCAACAGGAGATCCTGAAATTCTGGCCGGCATTGGCCCGTTTCTCATCGGTTTGGCTTGTGTCATTGGTGTCTTCCGGTGTTCGTTCATGAACCCATGCAACCTCACAGACCCCGCCAACAGGCGAAAGCCGTCAGGCCAAATAGACAGCAAGCGCAAAGTTTAGTTCAATACACCTTCACATTATGGCCCGCGATAACGATTCAATGCCACAATCCTACGAATACGACGTTCTCATCATTGGCAGCGGCGCCGCCGGCCTGACGGTTGCCCTGAATCTGCCCGAGCATCTGCGCGTATGCGTGATCAGCAAGGCCGACATCAGCTCCGGCGCAACGCTCTGGGCCCAGGGCGGTATTGCCGCGGTAATGGATGCCACCGATTCGGTCGAAGACCACATTCAGGACACCCTGAAGGCCGGCGGCGGTCTGTGCCATGAAGATGCTGTTCGCTTTACCGTCGAACACGGAAAAGAAAGCATCGACTGGTTGATTGATTCCGGTGTCAACTTCACCCGTGAAGAAGACAAAGAACACTACCATCTGACACGAGAAGGCGGCCACAGCCACCGGCGCATTATTCATTCCGCCGATGCAACCGGGCGTGCAGTTTCTACAACCCTGGCTGAGCAGGCTCAGGCACGCGCCAATATTGACCTGAAATCCGGGCGGGTAGCGGTCGATCTGATTACCAACCGGAAGCTGTCACTGCCGGGCAACCGCTGTGTGGGCGCCTACGTTCTCAATCTGGAAGATAACCACGTAGAGCTGTTCCGGGCCCGTTTTACCGTGATCGCAACCGGCGGTGCGTCCAAAGCCTACCGCTACACCACCAATCCGGATGGCGCCTCCGGTGATGGTATAGCCATGGCCTGGCGGGCGGGTTGCCGTGTTTCAAACATGGAATTCAATCAGTTCCATCCCACATGCCTGTACCACCCGCACGCCAAATCTTTCCTGATCACCGAAGCCGTACGTGGTGAGGGCGGCGTATTGAAGCTGCCGGACGGCAGCCGTTTCATGGACCAGTTTGATCCGCGGGCCGAGCTGGCACCACGGGACATCGTGGCCCGGGCCATTGACCATGAAATGAAGCGACTGGGTGCCGACCACCTGTATCTCGATATCAGCCACAAACCGGCCGATTTCGTGAAGCACCATTTCCCGACCATTCACGAAAAATGCCTGGAATTCGGCATTGATATCACCACCGACCCGATTCCCGTGGTGCCCGCCGCCCACTACACCTGTGGCGGCGTTATCAGTGATGAGCGCGCCAGAACCGACGTCAACCAGCTCTACGTGGTAGGCGAGGCAGCCTTCACCGGCCTGCACGGTGCCAACCGGATGGCCAGTAACTCACTGCTGGAATGCCTGGTGTATGGCCGGGCCGCCGCCAAAGATATTGCCCGGCGGGAGTCTGACATCCCGACACCGCCGTCAGCGCCGGACTGGGACGAAAGCCAGGTTCGGGATTCCGACGAAGACGTGGTAATTTCCCACAACTGGGATGAACTGCGCCACTTCATGTGGGATTATGTCGGCATTGTACGTACCACCAAGCGGCTACAGCGCGCCAAACACCGGGTGGACCTGCTGCACCGGGAAATAAACGAGTTCTACAGCAATTACCGGGTCAGCAATGACCTGATTGAACTGCGCAACCTGATGACAGTGGCAGACCTCATTATCTGTTCGGCGTTGCAGCGCAAAGAGAGCCGCGGCCTGCATTACACCCTGGATTATCCCGGCCTGAATCACGACAGTCAGGATACCGTACTGGTACCGACCACCTATCGAACGCTCTCCCCCTGACGGGGAACTTAATTCAGCCTTAACGGAACCCAATATGTCCGAGACCACAGATTCCAAAGCGAACACCGAATTTCACCGCCTTTGGTGGCACAGCCGCCGCGGCATGCTGGAGCTCGATAACCTTCTGATTCCGTTTCTGGAAGAAGCCTACCGGGACCTTGAGCCGGAAGATCAGGCCCGCTACGAAAAACTTCTGACCTGTGAAGATGCTGACATGTTCGGATGGTTCATGCAGCAAAGCCGGCCAGAGGATCCGGACCTGCAGCGCATGGTTGATATGATCCTTAAGCGTGTCCAGCCGGATTGATCTGAGGCTCCGTCCCTCTGCTACAGCGGGCCTGCTGGCCACCCTGCCCTGGCTAATTCTTGCCGGCTTTACGGTGACTGCCAGCATTTCCGGCCCGCAGGTTTTACTGCTGTTTATACCGGTTATTGGCTGGTTCGGCTGGCGCAGCTATCAGCGCCATGGGCTGCTGAAAGGCGACAATTCCGTTGTCGCCCTGACCACAGATGCCAGAGGGCTGTGTTGCCAATGCGCCGACGGCCGGGAGCTGTCGGTCACAATCGACTCCGCCAGCAGTCTCGGCGCCTCCTTTCTGGCCTTGAAACTTCGGGCACCTGCCGCCACCTCAGGTAGACTGTTCACACTGATCATCAGCGAACAGGGTCTGCCTGGTGCCAACGCACCGGAAGCCGACTTTCGCCGCCTGAAGATGTGGCTGAGAGCCGGGCAATCGCCTTCGCTTCGTTGACGTTCACCGACCTGACCGGAGAACACTATGAGCACCGCTACCACAGAACTGCGCTTCCTCGGAGACCGCAGCGGTTACGTCTTGCTTGAGCATAAACAGATCGTACGCATCAGCGGCCCCGGCACTGACAAATTCATTCAGGGCCAGTTCAGCCAGCATGTCGATGAAATTACCGCCAGCCAGTCACTGCGTGCGGCCGCCTGCACTCCCAAAGGTCGCGCTTACTGCCTGACCCGTTTCGTGCGGGATGGTGATGACCTGCTGATGGAGCTCGACACAAACCTCGCGGAACCCACCCTGAACCAGCTAAGGAAGTATCTGATGCTGTTCCGGGGCACCTCGATGGAGGTACTGGAATCGGCACAGCTCATGGGACTTATCGGCCAGGAAGCGGCGGTTGCCGTTGCCGGAAGCGAGGCGGCAAGCCTGACCCGACCCGGGCAGGTGCTACGGGCCGACAACGGCTTTCTGGTACGCATTGAAGACATGGCCGGCCCGGTACCACGCTACGAATTCTGGCAACCGGATGTCGGTATCACCTCACCTGACGGCATCGACCCGCTTTCAACCGATGACTGGAACGCCTCCAGCATTGCCGCCGGCGTACCCTGGCTGACCAGTGGCACCACTGAGAACTATGTGCCGCAAATGCTGAATCTTCAGCACCTGCAGGGCATTCACTTCAAGAAAGGTTGCTACACCGGCCAGGAAGTCGTCGCGCGGATGCACTTTCTGGGGCAACTGAAGAAAAGCCTGTTCCGGTTGAACTTCCAGGGTATCAATACTGCCCCGGCTCCCGGCACAAAGGTGCAGGCTAGCGGCAGGAACGCCGGGGAAGTGATCAACTCGGTCATGACCGGCTCTGACCACGGCACGCTGCTGGCGGTTCTGCGCCACGACACAGCCGAAGCGGCCCTTGCGCTGGACGGAAACGATTCAGTGACGCTCCAACTGGACACACTGCCCTACCCGGTTCCCGAGCGGGAAGAGAAATCAGATACATAAGTTGACAGGAAATGCTGTCAAAATTTGCTATAAAATAAGGCAGATAGCTATTTTTCGAAGACTCGTGAACGGGTCTTACAGACAAGCGGAATGTAACTGACCATGGCAAACATCATAGAAACCATTAAGTCGGACCTCACTCAGGCCATCGACAACGACAAACTGGTGCTTCCGACACTGCCGGAAGTGGCACTGAAAGTCCGGGAAATCGCCGAAGCCGAAGACTCTGCCATAGCCGATCTGGTCAAAGTGATCAGTAACGACACCGCCTTGTCGGCCCGGATTATCCGCGTATGCAACAGCCCCCTTTTCCGCGGTACTCGCAGTATTGAAAACCTGAACATGGCAGTAAGCCGGCTGGGCATGTCTTACACCAGCAACCTGGCCATGGGTCTGGCCATGGAACAGATGTTCCAGGCCACCTCCGACATGATCGACCGCCGGCTGCGCCACACCTGGCAGGTGAGCACTGAAGTGGCCGGTATCTGCCACGTACTGGCCCAGCATTACACCGGCCTGAAAGCAGACCAGGCTACCCTGGCCGGCCTGGTTCACCTGATCGGCGTATTGCCCATTCTGCGTTATGTAGAAGATCAGGACCTGCAGATCAGCAGCATCATGCTCGATAATGTTATTGACGAGTTGCATCCGAAAATCGGCACACTGATCCTGAAAAAATGGGACTTCCCCAAAGACCTGCAGAACGTGCCCATGGAATATTCCAGACTCACCCGCCAGGTTCCAACAGCCGACTACGCCGACCTGGTATTGGTGGCCAACCTGCAACTGGTTTCCGGCACCGACCACCCCTGGAACGAGATCGACCTCAATACCGTCTCCGCCTTCAAGCGCCTTGGCCTGGACCCGAACACCGACATGACCGAAGAGGAAGATCTCAACGCGCAGATGGAAGCGGCGATGTCGCTGCTCAGGTAAGCCGTATTATTGATACCGGGCCAGCAGCCCGGCTTTCGTTGGCAGAGCCCAGTTCACCGGGCTTTGCCCCCGCTCTTCCAGCCACTGATTCGCCTTCGAGAAATGCCGGCAACCGAAGAAACCCCGGTAGGCGCTCAGCGGTGAAGGGTGAGGCCCTTCCAGCACCAGATGCCGGTTGCGGTCAATGTGACGTCCCTTCTTGCGGGCATAGCCGCCCCAAAGCAGGAACACCACGCTTTCCCGCTCCCGGTTGATGGTTTCAATCACCTTGTCGGTAAATTCCTCCCAGCCTTTGCCCTGATGGGCACCTGCATTGCCCTGCTCCACTGTCAGCACACTGTTCAGTAACAGTACGCCGTTCTCGGCCCAGGGCTGCAGGCAGCCATGGTCCGGCGGGGCAATACCCAGATCACTCTCGATTTCCTTGAAGATATTAACCAGCGAAGGCGGGGGCGGCACATCGGGGCGTACCGAGAAGCACAGGCCGTGAGCCTGGCCCGGGCCGTGATAGGGGTCCTGCCCGAGAATAACCACCGACACTTCATCAAGCGGGGTGCTGTTCAGGGCGTTGAAGCAAAGAGCGCTGGGTGGAAACAGCACCTTACCGGCAGCTTCCTCATCAGCCAGAAACTGCGCCAGCTGCTGCATGTAGGGTTTCCGGAACTCGTCGGCGAGGTGCTCATCCCAACCGCGGCCGGGTTTTAGCTGGCTGGCAAGAACATCGGCAGGTGACATACAAAAAGCTCCCGGCTGGAAACGAAAACGGGGCCAACAGGCCCCGGATCAATAACGGCTGACTTATTCCTGAGAAGCGCCCTGTTCAGGCTTGTGCTCCGGGCGCATGGCCGGGAACAGGATCACATCACGGATGGACGGCGAATCGGTCAGCAGCATGGCCAGACGGTCGATACCGATACCTTCACCGGCAGTCGGTGGCAGGCCGTATTCCAGGGCCATCACGTAGTCTTCGTCGTAGAACATGGCTTCGTCGTCGCCGGCATCTTTCTCGGCGACCTGGGCCTGGAAGCGCTCGGCCTGATCTTCGGCGTCGTTGAGCTCGGAGAAACCGTTGGCAATCTCGCGACCGCCCACGAAAAATTCGAAGCGCTCGGTGACGAACGGATCGCTGTCCTTGCAGCGGGCAAGTGGGGACACTTCTTTCGGGTACTCGGTAATAAACGTCGGCTGCATCAGCTGATGCTCGGCAGTTTCCTCGAAAATCTCGATCTGTACCTTGCCCAGGCCCCAGCCGGCTTTTACCTGGATGCCCAGCCTCTTCGCCAGTTCACGGGCCAGGGTTTCGTCAGCCAGCTGATCGGCTGTCACATCCGGGTTGTGGCGCAAGATGGCATCAACCACAGTCAGACGCTCGAACGGCTTGCCGAAATCGTACTCGATGGTTTCTTCACTGCCATCTTTCAGGACCCGGGTATTGGTCACGGTGGTGGTACCAAGCACCTTGTCAGTAATGGTGCGCACCATTTCTTCCGTCAGGTCCATCAGGTCGTTGTAATCGGCATAGGCCTGATAGAACTCGACCATGGTGAATTCCGGGTTATGGCGGGTCGAGAGACCTTCGTTCCGGAAGTTGCGGTTAATCTCGAAAACACGTTCGAAACCACCCACCACCAGGCGCTTGAGGAACAGCTCCGGGGCAATACGCAGGTACATGTCGATACCCAGCGCATTGTGGTGAGTCACAAACGGACGCGCCGTGGCGCCGCCGGGGATTACCTGCAGCATGGGCGTTTCCACTTCCATGAAGTCCCGGTCGGTGAAGTACTGGCGCATCACATTGATGATTTTTGAACGGGCATAGAACACCCGGCGGCTGTCTTCGCTCATCATCAGGTCAACGTAGCGATGGCGATAGCGTGCCTCGGTGTCGGTCAGCCCTTTGTGCTTCTCTGGCAGTGGTCGCAGTGATTTGGTGAGCAGCACGTACTCGTCCATGGTCACGTACAGATCGCCCCTGCCGGACTTCGACAGCGTGCCCCGAACACCCACGATGTCGCCCAGATCCCACTGTTTGGTGTCTTTCTGGACATCCTTGGTGGCATAGATCTGGATGCGGCCGGTCATGTCCTGAACCACTTTGAATGCTTTCCGGTCAAGCATCATGCGGCCGGCGATTGCCACCTGAATACCCATGGACTCCAGCTCTTCCTTGGTTTTGTCACCGTATTTTTCCTGCAGTTCGGCAGCGGTGGCATCACGGCGGAAGTCGTTCGGGAACGGATTGCCCTGCTCACGCAGCGCGGCCAGTTTGGCGCGGCGCTCGGCAATCAGCTTGTTGTCCTCTTGCGGTGCGGCGTTCTGGGTGTGTTCAGTCATTTTGGCTCACTAGGAAGTCGGGTTGTCCGGTTCGGGTTTGATGGCGCTGTTTACAGCGCCATCTTCAGACTGGCTTCGATAAATTTGTCGATGTCACCATCAAGCACTGTCTGGGTGTTGCTGGTTTCCACCTTGGTGCGCAGATCCTTGATTCGGCTGTCGTCCAACACGTAAGAACGGATCTGGCTGCCCCAGCCGATGTCGGCCTTGGAGTCTTCCTGCTTCTGCTTTTCTGCATTACGCAGTTGCATCTCGCGTTCGAACAGCTTGGCCTTCAGCTGTTTCATGGCCTGGTCTTTGTTCTGGTGCTGGCTTCGGCCAGCCTGACAGGCCACGACAATCCCGGTGGGGTTGTGGGTCAGTCGCACAGCGGACTCGGTCCGGTTTACGTGCTGACCACCGGCACCGGAGGCGCGATAGACGTCTACCCGGAGGTCTGACGGATCAATCTCGATTTCGAAGCTGTCGTCCACTTCCGGTGAGACAAACACGGAAGAGAATGAGGTATGACGACGGTTACCGGAATCGAACGGGGATTTCCGCACCAGGCGATGGACGCCGGTTTCGGTGCGCAGCCAGCCGTAGGCGTAGTCGCCCTGAATATGGATAGTGGCACTCTTGATGCCCGCCACGTCACCGTCCTGCAGTTCAACGATTTCTGCCTTGAAGCCACGGCGTTCCGCCCAGCGCAGGTACATGCGCAGCAGCATGTTGGCCCAGTCCTGGGCTTCGGTGCCGCCGGAGCCGGCCTGGATGTCCAGGTAGGCGTTGTTGGCGTCCATTTCACCGGAGAACATGCGGCGGAATTCGAGCTTTTCGAGCTCTTTGTCCATGGCCGCCAGGTCAGACTCGATGTCTGCAACGGTGGCTTCATCTTCTTCCTCGGCCGCCATTTCCAGCAGGCTTTCGGCGTCGGCAAGGCCGGTCTGGAGGTTGTCGATGGTGCGGACAATCAGCTCCAGATCGGATTGTTCTTTACCCAGGCTCTGCGCCCGGCTGGGATCATCCCAGACGGTGGGCTGTTCCAGTTCTCGTTCTACTTCGATCAGTCGTTCACTACGGCGATCGTAGTCAAAGATACCCCCTCAGCGCTTCAGTGCGCTCGCGAAGCTCTTTGATCTTCGTCACAATGGGATTAATTTCCATGGAAACCTTTCTCGCTTTGGGAAATGATGCGATAAAAACAGGTGGCGAATTCTACCGGAAATCGGTTGTTAAATCAGCCGGTCAAAGTACGGAGTGACACGCATTACGTCTGGTGCAAGCACAGGGTGGGAGGTGTCCCTTCCGGGAGACGCTGTGAATACATCCCTGTACGCTTAACGAAAACATCCCTGTTTTCGATACTCCCGGAAGGGACACCTCCCACCCTGCGCCCAGACTATGTGCTAACGCCTGTCTTCTTCGGCTTGATTTCACAACGCAGACTTGAATCTGCTTTTGCTCCGTCTCGTCCGCAGTTTTTTAATCTTTATTTTTCCGTGTTATTCCGTGTCTTCCGTGGCAAAAAGTCTTTACCTTTTTTTCGTGTTCTTTCGTGGATTTCGTGGCCAAAAAATCAGTCCAGCGGCTCGAGATAATCCACCAGCAATTGCAGGTTAGTACGCCCCCGAAACGTATTGGCATCCGGCTTATAAACCACCCGAGCCCCGGACCGCGTGTAATCGGGCACTTCCGGCCCGGTATTAAACGCAATACCGTCGATAATGCCCCCACCTTCCGCCGGTTGCAGCACCAGCTTCAGGTGATTTTCGCCCACAATGCGCTGGCTCACCACACGGAAATTGCCATCAAAGATCGGTTCCGGAAAATGCTGCCCCCAGGGGCCGGCCCGTTTAAGCAGGTAGGCGGTATCCAGGTTCAGCTCTTCCGGCGCCAATGGGCCGTCGGTGACGATGGCGGCTTCGAGGTCTTCGGGTTTCAGGGTGTCTCGAACGGCCTGATCGAAGGCGTCGCTGAAGGCTTCGAGGTCATCCCGGGCGATGGTCATGCCGGCGGCCATCGCGTGGCCGCCGTATTTTTTCATCAGCCCGGGGTTTTTGGCGTCGACCACAGCGAGGGCATCACGGATGTGCAGGCCGGGGATGGATCGGGCGGAGCCTTTGAGGTGTTCGCCGTCGTCATCGGGCGCGAAGGCGATGGTGGGCCGGTGGGTCTGTTCGCGTATTCTGGCGGCCAAAATACCGATCACGCCCTGGTGCCAGTCTTCGTCGAACAGGGCCAGGCCCCAGGGCAGGCCTTCGATGTCCAGAGACATGGAGGCGAGCAGGTCCTGGGCCTGGGTTTTCATTTCCCGTTCGATGGTTCGGCGTTCGCGGTTGAAGCTGTCGAGCTCCCGGGCCAGGCGCTGGGCTTCGTCCCGGCTGTCGGCCAGCAGGCAGGCGATGCCGATACTCATATCGTCCAGTCTGCCCGCTGCGTTCAGGCGCGGGCCGACGACAAAGCCGAGGTCCGTGGAGCTGATTTCGGTGTAATCCCGGCCGGCCACTTCCAGCAGGGCCAGGATGCCGGGGCGGGCTTCGCCTTTGCGGATTCGGCGGATGCCCTGCTCCACGAAGATGCGGTTGTTGTGATCCAGCGGTACCACATCGGCGACGGTACCCAAGGCAACCAGATCCAGCAGGTTGCCCAGATTGGGCTCGGGGTCCGGCAGCTGGTTCCGGTCACGCAGGTGCTTTCTCAGGGCGGTGAGTACGTAGAACATCACGCCCACCCCCGCTGCGTTTTTGCTCAGGAACGGGCAGCCGGGCTGGTTGGGGTTCACAATGGCATCGGCGTCTGGGAGTTCTTCGCCGGCCAGGTGGTGGTCGGTCACCACGACTTTGATGCCCAGCTCGCGGGCAACACGCACGCCTTCAATGGCGGAGATGCCGTTGTCGACCGTCACCAGCAGATCTGGCAGATCGCCTTCCTCCTGCAACCGGTGAATAATACCCGGCGTCAGGCCATAACCATCGGAGAAGCGGCTGGGCACGCGGAAATCAATGGATTGCACACCCAGCATCGACAGGCCGAGCATGGCAACGGCGGTGCTGGTGGCGCCGTCGGCGTCAAAATCGCCCAGCACCATGACCCGCTGTTTCTGAACCACGGCATCGGCCAGCAATTCGACCGCACGGTCTATGCCCCGCAACTGCATGGGCGAGGCCAGGTATGTCAGGGTGTATTGCAGCTGCTCCCCGGAGGCAATGCCTCGGGCAGCGTAAAGCCGACGAAGAATCGGGGGCAGGTTTTGCCCCCAGTCCGGTGTGTCAGTCGGCTGGGGGCGGCGCAGGATCTTTTTGGGAGTCATGCCGGGTCAGGCGTTCTTCCAGTGCTTGGCCATAAAGTCCTGCACCTTGGCCTTGTCGTTGTCCAGAACGGTGTAACGTTCTTCACGCTCGAACAGGTCAGCCATATGCAGCGGCAGTTGCGGCTTGATGCTCAGGCCAGCTTCGGCGATGGCGTCCGGGAACTTGGCCGGGTGTGCGGTGCCCAGGGTGATCATCGGCACGGAGGCATCACGGCGGCAGTTACGCGCAGCACGCACACCAATCGCGGTGTGCGGATCCAGCAGGTATTCGTTCTGGTCAAACACCTCACAAATGGTGTCGCAGGTAGCTTTATCGTCCACGGCGTCGCTGTCGAACAGCTGGCGGGCGTGCTTCCAGCGATAGTCTTGGATGCTGACCGGGCCTTTGGAGGCATTTTCCAGCAGATCCTTCACCGCCAGACCATCCCGCCCGTGCAGGTCGAACAGCAGCCGTTCGAAGTTGCTCGACACCATGATGTCCATGCTCGGAGACAGGGTGTGTTCAAGCTGATGCTGTTCGTATTTGTTGCCACTCATGAACCGGTGCAGGATGTCATTGCGGTTGGTGGCAATAACCAGCTGGTTGATGGGCAGGCCCATTTTCCGGGCCAGGTAACCGGCAAAGATATCGCCGAAGTTACCGGTAGGTACGGAGAACGCCATACTGCGGTCCGGGCCGCCCAGAGACAGTGACGCCTGGAAGTAGTACACAATCTGGGCCATGATCCGCGCCCAGTTGATGGAGTTCACGGCTGCCAGCTGGGTTTTGCCACCCAGGAAGGACTGGTCGCCGAAGCTTTCCTTCACCATGCGCTGGCAGTCATCGAAGTTGCCTTCGACCGCGATGTTGTGGATGTTATCACCCTGCACGGTGGTCATCTGACGACGCTGTACTTCCGACACACGCTTGTGCGGATGCAGAATGAAGATATCCACGTGCTTGCAGCGACGGCAGCCTTCAATAGCGGCCGAGCCGGTATCACCGGAGGTCGCACCCATGATCACCACGTGCTGGTTACGCTTCTCGAGCACGTAATCCAGCAGGCGACCCAGCAACTGCAGGGCAAAATCCTTGAATGCCAGCGTGGGGCCGCGGAACAGCTCCATCACCCACTCGTTGGTATCCAGCTGCACCAGTGGGGCTACCGCCTGGTGCGTGAACACACTGTAGGTTTCTTCCAGCATTTTGCGAAAATCGTCAGCGGGAATAGCCTCTTCCACAAACGGATACATGACCTTGTAGGCCAGTTCCGAATACGGCAGGCCGCGCCAGCTGCGGATTTCTTCCAGACTGAAGTGCGGCAGCGATTCCGGCACATACAGGCCACCGTCGCTGGCCAGTCCGGTCAGAAGAACGTCTTCAAAGCCCAGAGCCGGGGCTTTGCCCCGCGTGCTGATGTATCTCACGTGCGTACCTGTCAGTTAAAGTTTTCGGCGCGAATGCGGATGATTTTGCCATCGATATCCGGCAGCGCTTCCATTTCATCAATGGCCAGGTTCATCTGGCGTTCCTGCACGGTGTGAGTCAGGATAATTACCGGAATACGGCCATCCTTGAACTCGGATTCTTTCTGCATGATCGACTCAATGTTGATGCCATGCTCACTGAGAATCGCCGCGATCTTGGCCAGAACACCCGGGCGGTCCAGCGCCTGAATACGCAGGTAGTAGGCAGACTGAATGTCTTCCATGGACAGCACCGGCAGGTCTTCCAGGGCATCCGGACTGAAGCCGAGGTAAGGTACCCGCTGTTTGCTGTCAGCGGCAACGGCACGAGCCACGTCTACAATGTCTGCAATCACGGCAGAGGCGGTGGCCTCGTCACCGGCGCCCGGGCCGTAATACATGGTCTGGCCTACGGCGTCGCCATCTACCATAACCGCGTTCAGAACGCCGTCTACCTGAGCAATCAGGTGGCTCTTCGGAACCAGGGTCGGATGTACGCGCAGTTCGATGCCTTCATCACGGCGACGGGCAATACCCAGGTGCTTGACCCGATAGCCCAGCAATTCGGCATGGGCGATATCAGACGGAGTCAGGGTGGAAATGCCTTCGGTAAAGGCTTTCTCGAATTGCAGCGGCACACCAAAACCGGAAGAAGCCAGAATGGTCAGTTTGTGCGCGGCATCAACGCCTTCGACATCAAAGGTCGGGTCCGCCTCGGCGTAGCCCAGGTCCTGCGCTTCTTTCAGTACTTCCGCGAAATCACGACCGGCGCGCATTTCGGTGAGAATGTAGTTACCGGTGCCATTGATAATACCGGCAATGGTGTCGATACGGTTGGCCGCCAGACCCTCACGAACCGCCTTGATAACCGGAATACCACCGGCCACGCCGGCCTCGTAGGCAACAACAACGCCGGCTTTCTCTGCCGCTTCGAAGATTTCGTTGCCATGAACAGCGATCAGTGCCTTGTTCGCGGTAACCACGTGCTTGCCTTGGGCAACAGCGGCCAGAACCAGCTCTTTGGCGGCATCGTAACCGCCGATCAGCTCGACAACCACATCAATGTCGGGATCGTTCACCACATCGAAAATATCGGTACTGAACGGAATGTTCCCCAGGTCCAGGTCGTCACGACTACGACGACTGGCCACCCGGGCAATCCGGATATTGCAGCCGGCACGACCCGCAATAATCGCGGCGTTGCGAGTCAGGACATTGAATGTACCGCCGCCTACAGTTCCCAGTCCGCAAATTCCGACATTGACGTCTTTCAAACTCTCACCTCTGTTCCCGATGGGGTGCTGATGAATGGCATTTCAAGGGGGCATAGTATACCCATTCAAGGCTCACTGAATAAGCCCCGGCGTGGCCAAGATAACAGCTATTGGTCAAAGGGGCTGCACCGCAGCCCCTTTATTTGTTACAGAAGACCCAGACCTTCGGCCAGATTGCGCGCAGGCACGTAACCCCGCACCATTTTGCCATCCTCCAGCAGAATGGCTGGCGTGCCGGTTACACCCACCTGACCACCCAGTTTGAACTGTTCCTCAACCGGGTTTTCGCAACTTTTCTGCTCAACGGATTTGCCGGATTTGGCCGCATCCATGGCAGCCTGCTGATCATCCGCACACCACACCGACACATACTTGCTGAAAGACGGCGTGTCGGGGCCGGAACGGGGATAGCCGTAATAGTTAACAGTGATACCGTAGTCATTGAGCTGCGGCACTTCGTCATGAAGCTTACGGCAGTAGGGGCAATCAATATCGGTGAAAACATCGACAACCGCCTTCTCTTCGCCATTTGCCGGATAGGAAATAACACCTTCCTCTCCGTATTCCGCCATGGTTTCCTGACGGACCCTGGCCCGGCTTTCCTCGCTGACATTGGCAATGCCATCATCCGTCAGTTTCAGCAGATCCCCGGTCAACAGATAAACGCCGTCTTCGGTGGTGTAGATGGTATCCCCGTTATTACTCTGCACCTCGTACAAGCCTTTGGCTTCGGACTTCTGTACCGAGGTCACGCGCAGGCCGGGCACGGCATTGCTCAGCTTTTCCGCAATCGCATCTTCTGTTTCGCCGGCCGTTGCAGGAGCGGCAGTCGCCAGCGACAGGAACAGGGCGGCGACAATGGCAGGAATAGTCAGATTCATGGGAGGTTATCGTCCTTTTCTGATGTTTGAACGTTGTTGGGCAATGGCCCGCAGGCCTTTAAACCAGATGAACATGCGACACCCTGAGGCTTTGAAAGTTCACCAGCCACAATGCCGGATTCAGCCGCGCGGATGATGCTGCTGATGCAGATCCTGCAACCTTTGCCGGGCAACATGGGTATAGATTTGCGTGGTCGACAGATCAGAATGCCCCAGCAGCATCTGCACCACCCGGAGGTCCGCACCGTGATTCAGCAGATGGGTGGCAAATGCATGGCGCAGCGTATGGGGCGAAATATGCTTGTGGATACCCGCTCTGCCGGCATAGCACTTGATCCGATACCAGAACGCCTGACGGGTCATGGCGCCGGCCCGGTTACCGGGAAACAGGGCATCGCTGGGCTTGCCCTTCAGAAGCTCTGCCCTGGCCTGCCTCATGTAGGCCAGCAGCCAGTCAATCGCCTCTTCGCCCAGCGGCACCAGGCGCTCTTTATCACCCTTGCCACTGATGCGCACCACACCCTGGCGCAGGTTGACCTGATCCACTCTCAAGCCGGTCAGCTCCGAAACCCGCAAACCGCAGCCGTACAGGATTTCCAGCATGGCTTTGTCACGCAGCTCCAGAGCCACATCCGGGTCAGGCTCGGTCAACAAGGCTTCCACATCCTGCTCGGTCAGTGTATCCGGCAAGCGTCGGGGCAAACGCGGACTGTCAATACGCAGAGTGGGGTCTTCAGCAATGACACGCTCACGAAGGAGAAACCGGTAAAAGCGGCGAATACCCGACAAACGCCTGGCCGCAGTACTGGTTTTTATGCCGTCAGCCAGGCCCCGGGACAACCAGGCCAGCAGATCAGTGCGTTTTGCGGCCCTCAGGCCCGGCCTGCCGGGTTGCTCCGACAGCCACTCCGCCAGCCGGGCCAGATCACTGGCATAAGCCTGGCGGGTCTGCACACCCAGCCCGTCTTCCAGCCAGATTGCTTCGCTGAACTGCTCTATCAGTTGCGCGTTGTCATTCTGAGACAAGCCCGATCCTCTCTGCCGATTCCATTACCGGCATTAAACCACAAAAAAAGCAGCCCCTTGAGGCTGCTTTTTTTCAACTGCGCCGGAAATCCGGACTCAGTTAAGCTTTTCCTTGATGCGAGCTGCCTTACCAGACAGGTCACGCAGGTAGTAAAGCTTGGCCTGACGCACGTCACCGCGACGCTTCACACTGATGCTGTCGATCAGCTTGGAGAAGGTCTGGAAAGTACGCTCAACGCCCACGCCGTAAGAAATCTTACGAACGGTGAAGGAAGAGTTCATGCCACGGTTACGCTTACCGATAACAACGCCTTCGAACGCCTGCAGACGCTCACGGTTGCCTTCAGTTACACGAACCTGAACAACCACGGTGTCACCCGGCGCGAACGCAGGGATTTCCTTGGTCATCTGTTCTGCTTCAATCTGACTGATGATGTTGTTCTTGCCGCTCATCGTAAATGCTCCTGATACCCAATCTTTCAATGCCCTGATCAATCAGTGGCACCCGGTTCGTTCAAAACTTCATCCAGCAGCCGACGCTCTTCCTCCGTAAGCTCCCGCTGTTCCAGCAGGTCGGGGCGTCGCTCCTGTGTTCGCCTCAGTGACTCTTTCAATCGCCAAAGCCGGATCTGTTCGTGGTGTCCGCCCAGAAGAACTTCCGGCACCGCCTGACCTTCGTATACCTCGGGCCGGGTGTAGTGCGGACAATCCAGCAAACCGTCAGCAAAGGAATCCTGCTCCGCTGACTGCGCATGACCCAGCGCTCCGGGGATAAGGCGCGTAACCGCATCTATCACGGTCATGGCCGCCAGTTCGCCACCTGAGAGCACAAAATCACCCAGTGACACTTCCCGGTCGACTTCCGCCGAAATCAGGCGCTCATCAACGCCTTCATAACGACCGGCAACCAGAATCAGATGTTGCTCGGCGGCAAGAGACTCCACCACCGACTGATCCAGCCTTTCGCCCTGCGGCGACATATAGACCACACAGGCCTTGCCGGGTGCCGATGCCCGGGCCGCATGAATGGCGTCCCGCAGAGGCTGAATTTTCATCAGCATGCCGGGACCGCCGCCGTACGGCCGGTCATCCACTGTGCGGTGACGGTCATGAGTGAATTCCCGGGGGTTCCAACTCTGGAAGGTCAGAAGACCTTCACGAACCGCCCTGCCGGTAATCCCGTAATCCGTCACTGCTGAAAACATGTCCGGAAACAGACTGACTGCGCCTATCCACACCCGTCAGAACTCCGGATCCCAGTCGACCACCATGCGCGATGCGCCCAGATCCACTTCCTTGAGCACCTGGTCAGGCAGATAAGGGATCAGTCGCTCGCGCTGGTCAATGGAGCCCGCGGTTGCGCGCACCACCAGGACATCGTTGGAGCCTGTTTCCATCAGGTGATGTACCTTACCCAGGCACTCACCCTCAACCGTAACCACTTCCAGACCTTCCAGCTGGTGCCAATAGAACTCCCCTTCAGGCAGTTCTGGCAACTCTGCTGTGGCAACCCGGATTTCCGCGCCGCAGTAGCGGTTGGCGAGATCACGGTCATCAATACCTTTAAGCCTGACGACGATCCCCTGCCCCTGGCGGCGACCCTCTTCAAGCTTTGCCGGGATACGTTTGCCGTCCAGGAGCAGAGTCCAGTCACGGTAATCCAGTATCCCTTCTCTTGGGTCGGTGTAAGAGAAGACCTTCAGCCAACCCTTGACCCCGAACACCGAGGTAACCTGGCCGATCACAGTTTCCTGAGAATTCTGTGTCATGCCTGTAGAACCCCGGTCACAAACTGCAATTACTCGCCAGCTTTCAGAAGCTGAGCAACACGCTCGCTGGTCTGTGCACCCTGGCCCAGCCAGTAATCAACGCGCTCACGGTTTACACGCAGGCTTTCTTCCTGACCACGGGCTACCGGGTTGAAGAAACCAACACGCTCAATGAAACGACCGTTACGGGCGTTACGGCTATCTGTGACTGTCAGATGGTAGAACGGGCGCTTCTTGGAGCCACCACGAGCCAAACGGATTATTACCATTTCGACCAATATCCTGTTCTGTTGTGCGAACTTTGTACGTTTCCCGCCACGCTGATTGTGGATGACGAGAAGACCCATACTCGAAAGGGGCGCTATTCTATGTCAAAAACGCGCCAATGAAAACAGGGAAAGCCCCTGCTCTCTCAATTTACACATAAGGCTTTTTACTAACGGCCGAACGGAGGCCTTCCGCCGCCACCACCCGGCGGCATCATACCACCGAGGCCGCGCATCATATTCGACATACCACCCTTTTTGCCAAACTTTTTCATCATCTTGGCCATTTGCTTGTGTTGCTTGAGCAGGCGATTGATGTCCTGGATCTGGGTACCGGAACCGGCAGCGATGCGCCGCTTGCGCGAGTTATTGATGGTATCCGGGTAACGACGCTCTTTTGGTGTCATTGAGCAGATGATCGCTTCCATCTGGCCGACGGACTTGTCACTTACCTGCTGCTGGGCGGCCTGGGCCATTTGCCCCATGCCTCCGGGCAGCTTGTCGAGCATGCCGCCGATGCCGCCCATCTGCTTCATCTGCTGAAGCTGGTCGCGAAAGTCCTCGAGATCAAAGCCTTTGCCTTTCTTGATCTTTTTGGTGAGCTTCTGCGCCTTTTTATGGTCCAGCTTGCGCTCGGCTTCCTCGATCAGCGACAGCACATCGCCCATACCGAGGATGCGGGAGGCCACCCTGTCCGGATGGAACGGCTCCAGCGCATCGGTTTTCTCACCAATACCCAGGAACTTGATTGGCTTACCGGTAATATGGCGAACCGACAGGGCCGCACCACCGCGGGCATCGCCGTCGGTCTTGGTGAGCACCACACCGGTCAGCGGCAGGGCATCATTGAAGGCCTTGGCGGTGTTGGCGGCGTCCTGACCGGTCATGGCGTCAACCACGAACAGCGTCTCGACCGGGTTAATGGCCTTATGCAGGCGACCGATTTCGCCCATCATATCTTCATCAATGTGCAGGCGGCCGGCGGTGTCGAGGATCACCACATCCACGTGCTTGCGGCGCGCGGCATCGATGGCGCCACTGGCAATGTCCAGCGGATCCTGATCGGCGGTACTGGGGAAAAACTCCACACCGACTTCGCTGGCGAGAGTTTCAAGCTGCCTGATCGCCGCAGGGCGGTATACGTCCGCACTGACCACCATCACTGATTTTTTCTCACGCTCCTTGAGGAAACGCGAAAGCTTGGCCACGGTTGTGGTCTTACCGGCACCCTGAAGGCCGGCCATCATGATGACAGCCGGTGGCCGGGTCGCCAGATTGAGGGATTCGTTACCATCCCCCATCACCCGTTCCAGCTCCTGCTGGACAACCTTGATGAAGACCTGGCCCGGCGTCAGGCTGCGCTGAACTTCCTGCCCGATAGCACGTTTACGCACCCCTTCAATAAACGCCTTGACCACTGGCAGCGCGACATCGGCCTCAAGCAGGGCCATGCGCACTTCACGCAAAGTGTCCTTGATGTTGTCGTCGGTCAGCTTTGCCTGACCCGAGATCTTGCGCAAGCTACCGGATAGCCGGTCCTGGAGATTCTCAAACATGTTGCTCTTCCGTACCCCGGAGAAATGATTCACACAAATCAGGCGACCAGTATCGGTCGCTTGATTCCTGTTGCATAATCGCGACATTATAACCAGACTAAGGTGCCTCTGAAACGACCTGCCCGGTCAAATCTCTTCGGATCCGCACCAGCTTTCATTTTCAGCAACTTAAAAAGGGTCTCATGGGAACGCTGATTCTCGCGGTTACTGCACTTTTCCTGTATAGCGTGGGCACAGCCCTGCAGGCTTTGCATTTCCGGGGGCGGGTACACACCAACCTGGCCATTACCACACTCATCGGCGTGCTTGCGCTGGTCGCACACGGCTTGCTAATCGCCCAGACGGTGCACCTGGATGGCGGCTTTGACCTGAGCTTTTTCAAGAGTTCGGTCCTGATCTCCTGGCTTGTGGTCTTTCTTCTGCTGGGCCTGAACCTGACCAAACCGGTCGCCAGCCTGTTTCTTGCCGGCTACCCCATCGCCGCCATCACCATTATTATGGGGCTGATCCACCACATTCCTTCGCGGGTCGTTCCGGATCAGAGCTATGGCATGCTGTCACACATAGCCCTGTCCATCACCGCCTACAGCCTGTTCACACTGGCCGCCATTCAGGCGGTACTGCTGCACCTCCAGAACCGTCAGCTCAAGCACAGCCACAACAGTTTGCTGGTGCGTAACCTCCCGCCCCTGCAAACCATGGAATCCCTGCTGTTTGAAATGGTCTGGGCCGGCGTTGTGCTGCTGATACTGGCCATTGTTACCGGTGCCGTCTTTATTGAAGACCTGTTTGCTCAGGATCTTGCACACAAGACTCTCTTTTCCCTGCTTTCACTGCTTGTTTTCGTGGCACTTCTGGTGGGTCGCTACACCAAGGGCTGGCGCGGCGTTACCGCAAGCCACTGGACCCTTGCCGGTTGCGCACTGCTGATGATCGCCTTCTACGGCAGCAAGTTCGTGCTGGAACTAGTCTTCCACCGGGGCGGCTAGCCACGCAACTGCCATGAAATTTCCTGTTTTGACGGCAATAAAAGGATTCACCTCTTGAACGAAACATCGCTGACCGCGCTGTTCATTCTTCTCGCCGGCCTGATCGTTCTGTCTGCTTTCTTCTCGAGCTCAGAAACCGGCATGATGTCGCTGAACCGGTATCGCCTCAAGCACATGGCGAAAACCGGACACAAGGGCGCCCGCCGTGCCCAGGGCCTGCTGAACCGCACCGACCAGCTCATTGGCGTGATTCTGATCGGCAACAACTTCGTCAACATCTTTGCCTCGGCAATTGCCACGGTTATTGCCATCAGGATCTGGGGCGATGCCGGCATCGCCATTGCCACCGTTATGCTGACAGTGGTGATTCTTATTTTTGCTGAAGTAACGCCAAAAACCCTGGCCGCACTGTTCCCGGAGAAAATCGCCTTTCCTGCCAGTTACGTGCTCGGGCCATTACTGAAAATTCTTTACCCGCTGGTATGGGCGGTCAACCTGTTCACCGGCGCCATCCTGCGGGCACTGGGCATCAGCTCGGCTCAGTCCGACAACGACCACCTCAGCCACGAAGAACTGAGAACCGTGGTCAACGAGGCCGGCGCCCTGATCCCGGCCAAACACAAAGACATGCTGGTGAGCATTCTGGATCTCGACAAGGTAACCGTGAACGACATCATGGTGCCCCGCAACGAGGTTGTCGGCATTGATCTTGAAGACGATGTCGAAACCATTCTGCGCCAGTTGAGAAACAGCCAACACACCCGGCTACCGGTGTACAAAGGCGATATCAACAACATTCAGGGCATTCTTCACCTGCGAAACGCTGCCAGACTGCTGCGTGAGCAGGAGATCAACAAGGCCATGATCATGACCCTGAGCCTTGAGCCCTACTTCATTCCGGAGAGCACACCGCTGAACACGCAGTTGCTTAACTTCCAGAAAGGCAGGCGGAGATTCGGCATTGTGGTGGATGAGTACGGCGATGTGCTCGGCCTGGCGACCCTGGAGGACATCCTCGAAGAAATTGTGGGCGAATTCACCACCGATTACGCCGCCACCTCACCGGACATTATCCCCCAGGACGACGGCACCTATATTATCGATGGCGGTGCCGCCGTGCGCACCATCAACAAGGCGCTGGGCTGGAAAATGCCTACCGACGGGCCGAAAACCCTGAATGGCCTGATTACCGAAACGCTGGAAAACATTCCCGACACCAACGTTTGCCTGAAAGTGGCCGGCCACCGTGTTGAAGTCCTGCAGATCAAGGACAATGTGGTCAAGGCTGCGATTGTGCATCCAAAGCGAAGCAAACGTGCGATTCCGGGAAAAATGCGCTAAATTTGATCAATAAACAGAACCCAGCAGCACAAGGCTCAGTTATGTATCCGGTTGAGGCGTAAACAGGAGTCGGTCATGAGCAAACAGTCCGGCATACATTATTTAAGCGACCACAAGGACGCTAGCGACACACGCCCCGTGCCACCGGAAATCGCCCGCATCCGTGACACGGTAGCCGCCGGCCTGAGCGATTTGCTACAGGGCGCCTTTGATGCCGTGGACGATTCGTTATTCGAGCTGGCCAATAATGCCCGCAGCAATAACGAACAGAACCGCTATTTTGAAGCCATGCGGGAAATCCGGATCAAGCGCAAAGGCGTGGAACGGCAGTTCCGCAACGCCATTGCCCGGCTGTTTGCCCAGCCTCCCCGGCTCAATCAGTCACCAACCGGCGATAACACCCAGCACACCTCTGCAGACAGCCTCTCGCTGGTCGGTCACGACGATCTGGAAGAACAGGTCGCCCTGAACGCCATGATCACCAAGGCGAACGCCCACTTCCAGGGCCCGTTGATTCAGCTTCAGGCACGGTTCTCCCAGGTTTACCCGGACGCCTCTGATACCGTCCCGGTCAACCCGCTGGCGCCGGAACAGCTGTGCGACGCATTCACCGAAGCCGCTGAAGCACTGGAAATTCACATCCGGGAGCGCCTGATTGTTCTCAAACAGTTCGATCGCTACGTGGTCTCCAACCTCGGTATGCTGCTGGACGAAGCCAACCGGATCCTGATCCAGGCAGGCGTCATCCCCAATTTCCGTTACCACGGAAAAGCCGGCTCAACCCGCAACACACCGGACCGGCGCCCCGCCACCGGCGACACTTCAGCTGCAGATAACGCACCCGGGCACAGCGCAGGGGAAGCAGGACGGGAAAACACCGTTCTTTTTGACCAGATCCGCCACCTTATGGCCATGCAACGAGCCGATTCGGGCGCACCCTCCCGCCAGGCCGATCCGGCCTTTCAGGTTGTAGGCGGCAAAGAGCTGATCGACCTACTCAGCGCCCTGCCGGCCCGCCAGGCCATGCCGGAATCCGGCGACCTGAGCGATGGTGAACCGGTGGTGCTGGATCTCCGGCAACTGGTCCAGAGCTGGTTGATCAATAATGCCAGGCAGGATGAGCGCAAACCGGCCCTGAGCGAAGTGGACGAAGACCTGATCAACCTGGTCTCCATGCTGTTTGAGTTCATTCTTGATGACGACAACCTTTCGGCGCCGGTTCAGGTACTGATCAGCCGGCTGCAGATTCCCATCCTGAAAGTCGTCATCAAGGACAAGAGCTTTTTCAGCAAGTCCACCCATCCGGCCCGCAGACTGCTCAATTCGTTGGCCCGCGCCGGCATCGGCTGGAACAGCAGCGACGACAAGGCCAGGGACAAACTGTACGGGCAGATTCACGCAATTGTGCAGCGCATTCTTGATGACTTCGACGGCGACATCGCGCTTTTTGAAACACTGAATCAGGAATTCGAACAATTCCTTGAGCGGGAAAACCGCAAAGCGTCCCTGGTGGAGCAACGCACGCGGGAGTCGGAGCGGGGTCGAATCAAGTCCCGTAAGGCCCAGGAAGAAGTTGACCGGTCGCTGAAGGAAAAAACCGCAGCCTATGACCTGCCAGACACCATTCACGACATACTGATGAACGGCTGGAGCCGCGTGATGTTCCTGGCTTACCTCCGTAACGACTCCGAGCATCGCTGGCAGGAGACGGTGAAAGTTGTCGATGACCTTATCTGGTGCCTGAATCCCCATCAGGACGACAACGAACGGGATCAATGGGTCCGCGTGGTACCAGGTCTTCTGAAAACCCTGAGGGCCGGACTGAAAGAAGTTTCCTACAAGTCCAGCCGGCTCGATGAAGTCATGGCGACTCTCAAACACCAACTGGCGGACGCGTTTCGCACCCATTCAGCCATTGGTACGCGCGTCCCTGTCGATCAGCCTGCCAAAGACCACGCTTCCGAAGCCGCTGCAGAGCCGGTTGAGCAATCACAGGAATACGAAGACGCCGCAGTGGCGGAATACATTACGCGTATAGACGGGCTGAAGATCGGAGACTGGGTAGAATTCCGGCTGGTCAACGGCACTGGCTTCCGTTGCAAACTTTCGGCGGTTATCGAAGAGGCAAACTGTTTCGTGTTCGTCAACCGCATGGGGCTGAAAGTCATCGAGAAAAGCCGTGTGGAACTGGCCCATGAACTGCGCAAGGGACGGCTTTCATTGCTGGAACAGGGCGCCCTGATTGATCGGGCTCTGGACGCTGTGGTGGGTAACCTGAGAACCAGAACCGCCTGAACATCTGTTCTGGCGGACACCAGACACAACCCGGGGCTTTAACCGATACCCCGGGTTGGTCTGTTTCAGCGAATCAGGCTTCCGCCTGACCAGCTGCTTCCTTGACCGCTTTTTCCAGCTCGCCGCTTTCAGACATTTCCATAATAATGTCACAGCCACCAACCAGTTCACCGTTGATGTACAGCTGCGGATAAGTCGGCCAGCTGGAATAGACCTTCAGTCCTTCGCGCAACTCATCGTTATCCAGAATATTCACGAACGCGAAACGCTCGCCACAGGCCATGAGTGCCTGCACAGTGCGAGCTGAAAAACCGCACTGGGGAGCCTGCGGAGTTCCCTTCATGTAAAGAATGATCGGGTTCTCTTCAAGCTGGTTCTTGATGCTTTCATTGATGTCCATGAACATACACCTCTGACAGAAAAACGGGCGCCGCAAACCGGCTTTGAAAGTTTATTGTACACGCCTGCACAACCCCCAACCAAACCATTGCACAGAGCCCGGACCCACGCGCGCCCGGTGGCGTTGTCTTCGGCATTGTGAAGGGCTAGACTTGGTGGCCTTTTTTCAACCAAAGCGATCCCGCGTTTCCTTCAGGGGGCCTTTCATGGCAGCACGACATTTTCTGACATTGAACGACATGACCACCGGCGAACTGGAAGATCTTCTGGATCATGCCTCCAGACTCCGTAACGAATGGCATGCCGGCAAGATCAGAGACTCCCTGAAAAACAGGGTACTGGCGATGATATTCGAAAAATCATCCACCCGTACCCGGGTTTCCTTCGAGGCCGGCATGACGCAGCTGGGCGGCTCGGCCATGTTCCTCTCCCCGCGTGACACCCAACTGGGCCGTGGCGAACCCATTGAGGATTCCGCCATTGTTATTTCCAGCATGGTCGATGCGGTGATGATCCGGACCTTCGCCCATGACACCGTCGAACGTTTCTCCGCTGCGTCCAGCAAGCCGGTCATTAACGCACTGACCGACGACTTTCACCCCTGTCAGTTGCTGGCCGACATGCAGACCTACCGCGAACACCGCGGCAGCATCAAGGGCGGCACCGTGGCCTGGATCGGAGACGGCAACAACATGTGCAACTCCTACATGAATGCCGCTGCCCGGTTCGACTTCCACCTGAACGTGGCCTGCCCGGAAGGTTACGAGCCGGATGCTGAATTGCTGGAAAAGCACGCGGACCGGGTTACCATCACTCATTCGCCACAGGAGGCCGCCCGGAACGCCAATCTTCTGGTAACGGATGTCTGGGCCTCCATGGGCCAGGAAGACGAGCAGAAGGCACGAGAGCAGGCTTTCCGGGACTATCAGATCAACCCCTCGCTGATGTCCCTGGCGGAGAAAGACGCGCTGTTCATGCACTGCCTGCCGGCTCACCGTGGCGAGGAAATCTCGGTCGACATGATGGAGCATCCGGGTTCTGTGGTGTGGCACGAAGCGGAAAACCGGCTGCACGCCCAAAAGGCTCTGCTCGAGTTTCTCATCCTGAACCGCCTGGACTGATTCATGGATTACACCTCGCCGGCATCTGACTGGCTACTGGAAGTAAACAACCTGTCCTGTGGTTACGGCGGCGATTCCGTGGTGCGGGATGTCAATTTCGCGCTCAGCCATGGCGATATTGGCTGCCTGCTGGGCCCTAGTGGTTGTGGCAAAAGCACCATTCTGCGGGCACTGGCCGGCTTTCTGCCGATCAGTCAGGGAGAGATACGCCTTCAATCCCGGGCCATCAGCCTGCCCGGGCGCTCCCAGGCGCCGGAAAAACGCCGGATAGGCATGGTGTTCCAGGACTACGCCCTGTTTCCCCACATGACTATTGCCGACAACGTGGGCTTCGGGCTGAAAAATCTGGACAAGGCCGAAAAGCGCCAGAAAGTCTCCGAGCTCCTACACCTGGTACACCTGCAGGATCTGGCCGACAGCTATCCGCACCAACTGTCTGGTGGTCAGCAGCAACGTGTCGCCCTGGCCCGGGCACTGGCGCCGGAGCCAACCCTGATTCTGCTGGACGAGCCCTTCTCCAACCTGGATACCGACCTGCGCCGACGGCTCAGCCTGGATGTGCGAGAAATACTGAAGAGCCTTGGCATCAGCGCCATTCTGGTCACCCACGACCAGCAGGAAGCCTTCGCCATGTGCGACCAGGTCGCGGTACTGCAGGATGGCCATATACAACAGTGGGATGTGCCCTACAACCTTTACCACGAGCCGGCCAACCGCTTTGTCGCCAGCTTCGTAGGCCAGGGCGGCTTCATTCCGGGCCAGGTTCTCGGGCCGGACGCCATCAAATCAGACCTGGGTATTATCCACGGCAACCGGGCCTATAAATGGGAACCCGGCACTCTGGTTGATGTGCTGATTCGCCCGGACGACATCGTTTACGATGAAGAATCAACGCTCCAGCCCAAGGTCGTCGAGAAAACCTTTGCCGGCACTTCCACGCTGTATCGCTTCCGCTGCTCGGAAGACACCGAGTTCGAGGCCATGTTCCGCAGCCACCTGGATTTTCACCTGGGCGAACAGGTACCGGTACGGGTAGAAGCCGACCACCTTATTGCCTTCGAGCGCACGGCCTGATCAGAGCCTTGCCGGTTATTGCACCCGGGGCCAGACCAGGCTGAACCTGGCACCACCCAGCTCATCACTGCGGCCGACAAACGCCTGGCCGCCATGCCAGTAAAGAATGCGCCGGACAATGGAAAGCCCCAGGCCATAACCGCCAGAAGTGCGGGTGCGACTGTCATCCAGCCGGGCAAACGCGGAAAACACCTTTTCCCAATGTTCTTCCGGAATACCCGGCCCGTCATCCTCGACATCAACCCGGCAATTATCCTCATCTAACTGACAGGTCACGATTACCTTGCCGGTGGCATGCCGTGCGGCATTACCCACCAGATTCTGTACCGCACGATGAATGTATCGAGGCTCGATGTCGGCCATGGAAAAAGCCTCCGAGGCATCATCCACCCGGCAGGCGATATCAATACCTTCACGAATCACTTTCTGTTCTTCAACCACCTGCCGCACGATATCCGGTACCGAGGTTTCACGAAGGGTAAACACCGGCCCGCCCTGTTCCAGCCGGGCGTAGGTGAGAATCTCATCGATCAGTGAATCCAGCTCCTGGATATCGCCATCAATGCCCTGAAGCTGCTTGTGCAACGTTTCCGGACTGTTTGCCGACTCGATCATCTGAACGCCGAAACGGATACGCGCTACCGGTGTTCGCAGTTCGTGAGACACGGCATGGATCATCTCCCGCTGCACTTCCACCAGCCGCTGGATCTGCTCGGCCATACTGTTGAACGATGCCGCCAGTCGCGACACCACCGTGCCCTCATCCGTCTCAACCCGGGCACTCATCTCGCCCCTGGCCATGCGTACCGCCACCGATTCCACCTTGCGCATCTGGCCGTCAACAAACCGAAGCCCGAAGAACAGCGCCAACGCCAATACTCCACCGAGTACCACCGCCAGCAGCAGAACCACCGGCCAGCCCCAGGGATTGAAACGCGGCAGCATTTCCATCAGCCACAGGTCACCGGATGCCAGCCTGAACAAAACCTTCGAACCGTCTCCATTCCCCTCGAACGACACCAGAGCCCGGCCACCCAAACCATCAAGCACCGACTGGTCCGGCAGTTGCGACGGGTCCTGAACGGCGGTTATTTTCACTTTCAGGGATTGTTCCAGCTGGGGCGCCATGGCCGCACGCTGTTCAGCGGGCGCATTATCCAGATGCCAGCGAGCAATCAGTGCGGTGGCACGGGCAAGTTCGGTATAGGGTTGTTTCAGGCGCAGGCGAATCAGGCGACCATCACCGGCCAGCACAACGAATCGATAACCGGCATCGATTTTCTGGCCAACCACCTGGCCATATCTCAGCCGTTCGGCAGTCACCGGCGAAAGCTCGAAACTGTCCGGTGAACCAGCCTGCAGGCCGAACATGGAAGGCATCCAGTGGTACTGGGTATCAGGGCGAGGAACGGCCGCCAGCCACTGCATGAGTGGCTCGGCCGTGGTTTCATGCCAGATCTGTTCCCGGACCGAATTCACTACCGAGAACAACAGAATGCAGACAACAACCAAAGCTGCGGCAATGGCGACAAGACGGGCGTAGATTTTGAGGAACAGCTTCAGAGACATGGGCTCACAGCCTCAGAAACGCAATCAGGGCTCCTTGACGAACAGATAACCCTTACTGCGAACCGTCTTGATACGGCGTGGATGGATCGGATCATCGCCGATCTTGGGGCGAATCCGGGAAACCCTGACATCAATCGAGCGGTCCTGGCCATCGTACTCAATGCCGCGTAAAGCCGTAAAAATTTCTTCGCGGCTGAGCACCCGGCCGGCGTTATTGGCCAGCAACCAGAGCAGATCGAATTCAGCGCTGGTCAGGTCGATGCTCTGATCACCCAGCCAGGCTTCGCGCATGGTGCGATCAACCACCAGATCATTGAATTGCAGCCGAACCGGCTCTTCACTATCGCTACCCGGTGTGGCGGTAACTGACGGGCTTTCTATGCGGCGCAGCAGAGCACGCACTCTGGCCAGAAGCACACGGGGCTGCACCGGCTTGCCAATGTAATCATCAGCGCCCATCTCGAGCCCAAGCACCTGATCCAGATCGTCAGTCCGGGCGGTCAACATAATGATGGGGCCGGTATAGAACGGCCGCACACGCCGACAAATCGACAGGCCGTCTTCGCCGGGCAACATCAGATCCAGAACCACAAGATCCGGCTGCTCATTACGAATACGTTCCACGGCTGCGCCACCGTTGGTTTCCAGCGAAACCTCCAGGCCGTTGCTCTCAAGGTACTCGCGGGTAAGGTCCGCCAGCCGCTCGTCGTCCTCAACAATCAGGATTCGCCAACTTTCGTTTGTCTGTTCCACGCCATCCATCTCTGATTCTTATATTCGGTTTCAGGTTAACCTGACAGTACACGTAACCTTAAGTTACAGCAATTATACATGCAGTTCAGAAATATACATGGAACCGGCAGAGGGTTACAGCTTGTGACACGTGGTGACGCGGTAACGAAAGCGATCAATCAGAACAATGGCCGGCCCTGAGTGATTTCATCTTCAGTGGCATCACGAAGGCCAACGATCTCCAGATCAAAATACAGGGTAAAGCCCGCCAGCGGATGATTGGCATCCACCCGCACCAGGTTGCCGTCTATACCGACCACCTGAACCACCTTGGTATCGTCGCCGGAGTTGGTCTGGAACTTCATGCCCACCTCCAGCTTCTCCACACCCTCAAACAGCGATTTTGGCACCTTTCGCACCAGCTCTTCACGATATTCACCGTAGGCCATTTCCGGGGGAATGGTGACTTCCAGGCAATCACCCACTTTGCGGTCTTTCACCGCTTCCTGGATGCCCTTGATAATTTCCGGGCTGCCGTACAGAAAGTGCAGCGGCTCACTGCCCTCGGAGGTATCAACCAGCTCGCCGATTTTGTTTTTCAGCACATAGTGAACAGTAAAGATTTGCGGATTTGATTGCTCGGTATCAGCTTGCATCAGCGATTCTTGCGTCCTGTCGTTCTGTAGGTTTGGTAGAAAGCCGCCAGTTTACCATGGCCGGCAAGCCTTGCGGCCACCCGACTCACGGGCAGGGGTAAGTGAACTCCGCATGGATGGCCTCAATGGCGTCCACCAGGTCCTGGCTGAGGGTAATTCCGGCCGAGCCGATATTCTCACTCAACTGTTCCAGGCTGGTGGCACCAATAATATTGCTGGTGACGAACTCGCGGCTGTTCACCCACGCCAGAGCCAACTGGGTCGGGGTCAGCCCATGGTGATGCGCCAGATCGGCATAGGCCCGGGTGGCATCAACAGCGCGCTCGCCGGTGTAACGGCTGAAGCGCTCATACAGTGTCAGCCGGGCCTTTTCCGGCCACTTGCCACCCAGATATTTACCGGTGAGCATGCCAAAGGCCAGCGGTGAATAAGCCAGCAGACCGGTTGCCTCGCGGTGAGCGAATTCCGCCAGACCGGCCTCAAAAGAGCGGTTCAGAAGATTATAGGGATTCTGGATAGACACCACTCTTGGCCAGCCATTTTCCCGGGCCAGGCGCAGATACTCCATGGTGCCCCAAGGGGTTTCGTTGGAAAGCCCGATCTGGCGAATTTTGCCTTCCTGCACCAGCTCATGCAGCGCCCCGAGGGTTTCCTCAATGGGAGTCATGTTTTCATCGGGATTGCGCTGATAACCCAGCTTGCCGAAGAAATTGGCACTGCGATCCGGCCAGTGCACCTGATAAAGATCCAGGTAGTCTGTCTGCAGGCGTTTGAGACTGCTTTCACAGGCGGCCCGGATATGCTCGCGGGTCAGTCGCGGGCCGCCGCGCAGGTAACTCAGGCCGTTTCCCGGCCCCGCCACTTTCGAGGCAATCACCAGGTCATCGCGCCGGCCCCGGCGGGCCAGCCAGTTGCCCAGATACGTTTCGGTCAGCCCCTGAGTGTCCGCCTTCGGCGGCACCGGGTACATCTCTGCCACATCAATAAAGTTGATGCCGGCATCGACGGCGTAATCCAGCTGTTCAAAGGCTTCCTGTTCGCTGTTCTGCTCACCCCAGGTCATGGTGCCAAGACCAATCAGGCTGACATCAATATCGGTGTTTCCCAGTTTGCGCGTTTGCATGCGATCCCCTCGTTTGAATAACAGACAAAAAAGACGACGTAACCGGAATGTCATCAAGCTGTCGCATTGCTGTCACGGCCGTTTTTCATAGTAAGACCATGACCATAAAACTTGCAGGAAGCATTGTGAGCAGACTCCCGTCAAGCAACCGGCAGCGCCAACACATTAGCATTGTTTCCGAGACGTTTCCGCCGGAAATCAATGGTGTTGCCAATACCCTGAAGCATCTTTGCCAGGGGCTGACCCAACACGGGCATCAGGTAACTATTGTACGACCAAATCAGCCAGGGGAGCGCAAAGGACAGCATCACTCCCCGGAAAACAGACTGTGTTCGAGCGAACTGATTGTGAGCGGTCTGCCCTTGCCCGGCTACAGCGAACTGCGGTTCGGCCTGGCCCGCTCCGCCCGGTTGCGCAAGCTCTGGCAGCAGCAACGGCCCGATGCCATTTACGTGGCAACCCAGGGCCCTCTCGGGTTGGCGGCGGTGTCTGCCGCCAACCAGCTCGGCATCCCGGTCTGCTCCGGTTTTCATACCAATTTTCACAGCTATTCCGGTTACTACGGCCTCGGCGCCCTGGAGTGGCTTCTGTGCCACTACGGCCAATGGTTCCACAACCGTACCCGCCTGACCCTGGTACCCACCCGGAAGATGCAGGCCATGCTTCAGAAAATGGGCATTCACAATAGCCGGCTCTGGAGCCGGGGTGTGGACTGCCAGGCCTTCACTCCGCACAAACGGGACGCCGCGCTACGTGAATCCTGGGGCCTGTCAGATACCGACCGCGCCGTCATTTACGTGGGCCGCCTGGCTGCGGAAAAGAACGTGAAACTGGCCGCAGCCTGCTTTGAGCGCATCCGCTGCCTGCACCCCACAGCGCGTTTCATTCTGGTCGGCGATGGCCCTATGCGTCAGCCACTGCAAGCCCGTTACCCGGATTACATTTTTTGTGGCAGCCAACGGGGAGAAGATCTGGCCCGGCACTATGCCTCCGCCGATCTGTTCCTGTTTCCCAGCAAAACCGACACCTTCGGCAACGTGGTGCTGGAAGCCATGGCCAGTGGCCTCGGGGTGGTCGCGTTTGACGACGCCGCAGCCGCCGAGCATATCCGCCAGGACGAGAATGGCCAGAAAGCCTCGTTAACCGACGACGAGGCTTTTATCACACACGCCTTGCGCCTGGCCGACCAGCCGTTGCTGCTTAACCGAATCCGCACCCGGGCGCGTCTGGACGCCCTGGATCTGACCTGGAACAGCCAGGTAGAGCTGTTTGAGCAACTGGTACTTAACCAACCGGAACAGGGGCCGAACCATGGCACTAACAAGCAAAGCGTCTCGCTTTTTTAGCCTGGCAGATCAACGCGAAGTTGCCCTTTGCCGGGCCATTAACCGCAGCGTGCGATTTCGCCCCATACTCGCCTACTTCCGGATAACCAGCCGGCTGGGCGATGGCTGGTTCTGGTACGCGATGATCCTGCTGTTACCGTTACTGAAGCCTGACCGGGGGCTGGCCTTCGCGCTACTGATGACGTTTACCGGCCTGACCTGCACCCTCACCTACAAAGCCCTGAAACACCACCTGATCCGCGAACGCCCCTTCATCTCCTTCCCGGCCATCAATTGCGCCACGCCCCCGCTGGACCGCTACAGTTTCCCTTCCGGCCACACCCTCCACGCCGCCTGCTTTCAGACCATGCTGTTCACCATTGCCCCCACGCTGGCCTGGGCAGTACTGCCTTTCAGTATGTCCGTGGCAGCTTCCAGAGTTGTGCTTGGCCTGCACTATCCCAGCGATGTGGCGGCCGGCGCTTTGATTGGCGGCGGCATGGGCTGGGCATCGGTTGTCCTTTTCAGTGGCTGGATTGCCTGACCCTCACTCGAAAAGCCGCAACTGGGTAATCGGGGCTTCATCATTACGAAAACGAACACCCAGCCCGAGCAAACGCACCGGGCGGTCTTCGCGAGTAATCAGTTCATCCAGCAACCGCTGATAATCGTCCAGACCGGGTTCTTCAACCGTGTCACGAACGCGCTCAAGCGTATGGGTGGAAAAATCACTGTAGCGGACTTTCACAAACAGCTTATGAATGGGTTTCTTCTTGCCCTTGCGCGACAAACGCCGGCTGAGGTCGTCCAGCAGGTTTGGCATAACACTCTGACACGCAGCTTTATCAGGCAGATCCTGGGCAAAAGTGCGCTCAACACTGACCGATTTCGCCACCCGGGAAACCACCACCGCGCGCTCATCACGGCCATGGGCCATTTCAAACAACCGGTAGCCCTGCTTGCCGAACTTTTCGATCAGTACATCGGCGCCCAGCGCCTGCATATCACCACAGGTTTTCACGCCCAGGGCGTGCAGTTTTCCGGCCGTTACCTGCCCCACCCCAAACAGTTTTTCCACCGGCAGAGCCTGAACAAACGCAGGCACCTGATCGGGAGTGATCACAAACAGCCCATCCGGCTTCTGCCAGTCGCTGGCGATTTTGGCCAGAAACTTGTTGGGCGCCACACCGGCGGAAATGGTAATGCCCACTTCTTTCTGCACCCGTTCTCGCAGGTGGCGGGCCATGAGCGTTGCACTGCCTTTATGATCGGTAACGTCGGACACATCCAGAAAGGCTTCGTCCAGCGACAACGGTTCCACCAGATCTGTCATCTCCCGCAGGATTGTCATCACCTGTTGCGATGCCGCCCGGTAGCGCGGAAAGTCCGTTGGCACCGTCACCAGCCCCGGGCACAGGCGCCGGGCCTCGCTGCCGGGCATGGCCGAGCGCACGCCAAAGGCCCGCGCACGGTAGTTGCAGGTGGTCACCACACCGCGGCCATCGGCGCCCCCCACCGCCAACGGAACGTCCCGCAATGTGGGGTCGTCCCGCATTTCGACGGCGGCGTAGAAGCAGTCACAATCCACATGGATGATCTTGCGCTGGGCCATGATCAACGGCTCACATTAAGATATGTACATTTATACAGCCTTGTATCTTAAGCCAACATGCCGAAAATGTCAGGAGTTTCAACACCCGGCCCGCCTGCCACTGGCTCCGGGGCCTTCAACAGGTTCCTGATCAAGGGAAAGACCATTTCATGAGCGATACCGCCACCACCGGGGTCAGCCAGAGCTTCCAGCTGAAAAGTGCCAGCGTCTCACTGACCGCCCTTGAGCTTTACTATTTCGACAACGACGAATTCGAAGCCAACTTGCGTGACAAGATCAGTCAGGCACCGGGTTTCTTCAAGGACGTTCCCGTTCTGATCAGTCTGGAAAAATACGAGGGGCTGGACAGCGAACTGGATTTTTTCAAGATCATCGGCACCTGTCGCCGTTACAACATTTACGTCATTGGCGTAAGAACCGCCAACGACGACCAGCGCCGCCTGGCCCGCGCGGCTGAGCTGGCGCTGTTGCCCGGCAGCAGCCTGCGCGAGAAAAAACCGGAAACGGAAAGCGAAGCCTCCCCGGGCGAGCCCGCGCAATCGGCACCGGAAGCGGCCAGTGCACCGGCACAACCGGCACCGGCGAAAGTGATCAACCAGCCGGTACGCTCCGGACAGCAGATTACCGCCCCGGAAGGCGACCTGGTGATTCTGGCACCGGTTCAGGCCGGCGCCGAAGTACTGGCCGCCGGCAACATTCATGTTTACGGCCCACTGCGTGGCAGAGCCCTGGCAGGCATTCATGGCGCCGAAGGTGCCCGGGTTTTTTGCCAATCACTGGAAGCAGAGCTTGTGTCCATCGCCGGACACTATAAAATCTCTGAAGATCTTCAGGAAAGCGGCTGGAAAAGCGCCGTGCAAATCCAGCTCAAGGACGACCTGCTGGTGGTAACGCCACTGGACAAGGCCTGATGTTGTACAGCCAACAACATCTGAAGATACAAAAATCCACCGCGAAACAGGAATTTAATCTTGGCTAGAATCATTGTCGTAACCTCGGGAAAAGGCGGCGTTGGCAAAACCACCACCAGCGCCTCGATCAGTACCGGCCTTGCAAAGCGTGGCCATAAAACCGTCGTTATCGACTTCGACGTGGGCCTGCGCAACCTCGACCTGATCATGAACTGCGAGCGCCGGGTCGTATACGACTTCGTGAACGTGATCCAGGGCGAAGCCAGCCTCAATCAGGCGCTGATCAAAGACAAACGGGTAGACACCCTGTACATCCTTCCGGCCTCGCAAACCCGCGAGAAAGAAGCGCTCACCAAAGAAGGCGTGGAGAAAGTCATCAACGAACTTTCCGAAACCTTCGACTACATTGTGTGCGACTCTCCCGCTGGCATCGAACACGGCGCCCTGATGGCTCTGTACCATGCCGATGAGGCCATTGTGGTGACCAACCCGGAGGTGTCTTCGGTACGGGACTCAGACCGCATCCTGGGCATCCTGCAAAGCAAATCGCGCCGCGCCGAAAATGGCCAGGAGCCCGCCAAGGAACACCTGCTGCTGACCCGTTACAACCCGGATCGCGTAGAGAAAGGCGAAATGCTGTCTGTGGAGGATGTGGAAGAGATTCTGGCCATTCCCCTGCTCGGCGTTATCCCGGAAAGCCAGGTGGTACTCAATGCCTCTAACCAGGGCTTACCAGTTATTCTGGAAGAAGAAAGCGACGCCGGCCAGGCCTATGAAGACGCCGTCGCACGCCTTGTTGGCGAAGATCGGGAGCACCGGTTCCTGACCAGCCAGAAAAAAGGCTTCTTCAGCCGGATGTTCAAAGGGGGCTGACGGATGAGCTTTTTCGACTATTTCAAAAGCAAGAAACCCAGGTCCGCCAGCGTTGCCAAAGAACGCCTGCAGATCATCGTGGCCCACGAACGTGGCCAGCGCGAACAACCGGATTATCTACCCCAGCTGCAACAGGAGCTGGTGGAAGTTATCCGCAAATACGTGCAAATCAGCGATGACATGGTGCAGGTGGATGTTGATCGCAACGACAACTGCTCGGTTCTGGAACTGAACGTCACACTGCCGGAAAAATAACCCGGCGGTGTCATATCATGGATGACGAGCGGCCATGGAACGGCTAAGCTTTTACACAACAGACCGCAGGGAAAGAGGTAGCGCCGCCAATGCCAAGAGCACCGCAAGCTCGCCGAAAAATGTACGTCCTCGACACCAACGTCCTGATCCACGACCCCAACGCCCTCCTGAACTTTGAAGAACACGAAGTCATCATCCCGATGACGGTCCTCGAAGAGCTCGACAACCTGAAATCCGGCAAACAGGCCGTGGCTGCGGATTGCCGGCAGGCTATCCGTAACATTGACCGGCTGCTGGGCGATGCAGCCCCGGCTGAGATCGAGCAGGGCGTGCCCATTCTGCGCGGGGAAAAAGCCGAGCCACTGGGAACACTCTCAATCGTCATGAGCACGGAGCACACCGGTAGCCACTCCCTGCCCGAGCACCTGAACGACAACAAAATCATCAACACCCTGGCGGCACTGCAGAACAAGCACACAGCCCGGGACATCATCCTGGTCAGCAAAGACATCAACATGCGCCTCAAGGCCCGTGGTTTTGGTGTGGAAGCCCAGGACTACCACAACGACCAGCTGATTGATGATATCGACCTGCTGCCCAAGGGCTACCAGGAATTTGCCGGCTCCTTCTGGGACAACATCGAGAAAGTGGAAACCCTGCAGCGCGAAGGGGTGACCGAACACCTGCTCACACGCGAGGGTGAGCTGGCCAAACTCAACGTGAACGAATTCGTGATCGACGAACTCGGCTTTGTTGGCCAGGTGACCGATGTTTCGCCAGACCAGCTGGTAATCAAAGACCTGCACCAGAATGATCTGCTGAACACGGAAGTCTGGGGACTGATGCCCCGCGATATCTATCAGGCCATGGCGCTGCACCTGCTGCTGGACCCGGATATCCACCTGATCAACCTCACCGGCTCCGCGGGCTCCGGCAAAACCATTCTGGCACTGGCTGCCTGTATCGAGATGACGGTGGCCAGCAAGGCCTACAAGCGCATCATCGCCACCCGCTCCACCCAGGGGCTGGACGAAGATATCGGCTTTCTGCCTGGCACCGAAGCGGAGAAAATGGAACCCTGGCTGGGCGCCATCGTGGACAACCTCGAAGCGCTGCACGAAGACGACGAGAACATGACCGCCAGCGTCGATTACATCCTCAGCAAGGTGCCGCTGCACTTCAAATCCATGAACTACCTTCGTGGCCGCAGCTTCCAGCACAGCCTGCTGATCATCGACGAATGCCAGAACCTGACCCCGCACCAGGTCAAAACCATCATCACCCGCGCCGGAAACGGCTCCAAGGTGATTTGTCTGGGTAACCTGGCGCAGATAGACACGCCCTACCTGAGCCCCCTGAGCTCCGGCCTGACTTATATGACCGAACGCTTCAAGGGCTTCCAGCATGGTGGTCACATCCACCTGCAGGGCGTGCCACGCTCAATACTGGCCGAATTCGCCGAAGCCAATCTGTAGCTCTTCCATAGCGGGGCCGACTCCTCGGCCCCGAACAACTGTTTCAATTTTGCGCCCGTGGTCTATCCTGCTGGTATAACAATACCAACACACCACCGGGGCTGACGCATGTCTACACCCTTCTGCTCGGATGTACTGATTGCCGGGGGCGGCCTGGCGGGCATCGTCACCGCCCTGGAGACCCTACGCGCCGGCAAGTCGGTTACCCTTGTTGACCGTGATACACCTGAGCGCTTTGGCGGCCTTGCCCTCTGGGCATTCGGCGGCATGGCGCTGGTGGACACACCACTGCAACAACGCATGAAGATTAAAGACTCGCCGGAACTGGCCCTGCAGGACTGGATTCGTTTTGGCGAGCTGGACACCGGCGACACCTGGTCCAGGCAGTGGGCCCGCCATTACGCCGAACATTGCAGAACCGACGTCTACGAATGGCTCACCGGCGAGGGCATCAAATTCATGCCGGCGGTAAACTGGGCCGAAAGAGGCCGCTTTGGCGACGGCAACACCGTGCCCCGCTATCACATTATCTGGGGTACCGCCCGCGAGCTGGTGCGTTGCATGGTGAGTGCCCTGCACCGGGCCCACACCGACGGCCGCCTGACCATTCTGCACCGCCACCGGATCACCGAACTGGACCACCAGGCCGGCCAGGTATGCGGGGCACTGGCGATCAACGAAGAAACCGGGATAGAAGTGCGCTTCTCGGCACCGGCCGTCGTCCTGGCCATGGGTGGGCTTAACGGCAGTCACGAACAGTGCCGGGCCAACTGGCCGGAACATCGCCCCCGCCCTGCCAGCATGCTGAACGGCGCTCATCCTTACGCAGACGGCAAACTACACCACTGGACCCGGAACCAGCTGGGTGCGCAAATAGTCAACGCTGGTGAAATGTGGAACTACGCCGCGGGATTCCCCCACCCTTTTCCACATTTTCCCGGCCACGGCCTGTCCACCATCCCCTGCAAGTCGGCGCTGTGGCTCAACCATAAGGGTGAACGCATCGGCCCCGAACCATTGGTTACCGGCTTTGACACTCACTGGCTGTGCCAGCGGGTCGCGGCCCAGGAAAAACCCTGGACCTGGCACCTGCTGAACCGGCGCATCGCGCTGAAGGAATTCGCCATCTCCGGGGCCGAACACAATGCCCGTGTTCGAGACAAACAGTTCCCGCTGTTCCTGAAGGAACTGCTGTTGGGCAACAAAAATCTGGTTCGGCAGATGCAGCAGGAAAGCGCCCATTTCCTGGTGGACAACACCCTTGAGGGCCTGGCCGAAAAGATGAACGCCCTGACCTGCTCGCAGGACATTGAACCTGCCGCCCTGAAAGCAACGGTCGATCATTTTGATGCCAATTTTCACAAGGGCACACAACTGCACAACGATGCCCAGATACGGATGATCCAGCACGCCCGCCAGTGGCCACCCGACCGCCTGCGCACCTGCAAGCCTGCGCCGTTACAAAAGCCCGGAGCCGGCCCCTTTATCGCCATTCACATGCAGCTCACCACCCGCAAGAGTCTTGGCGGGCTGAGAACCGATCTGCAAAGCCGTGTGCTGGATGCCGGAGGCCGCTCCATCCCGGGACTGTTCTGTGTAGGCGAAGCCGCCGGCTTCGGAGGGGGTGGCTGCAACGGAAAACGCTCTCTGGAAGGCACTTTCCTGCCCGGTTGCATACTGACCGCCCGGGCCGCCGCGCGCGCTATTAACAAAGGCCAGTAAACCATGAATCCCAACAGGAACCATCGGGAGTCCCCCATGACCAACGGCGCTCAAGCCCTGATGAAAACACTGGCGGATGCCGGCATTGAGGTGTGTTTTACCAACCCCGGCACCAGTGAGATGCATTTCGTGGCCGCTCTGGACAATGAACCACGCATGCGTGCGGTACTGGCCCTGTTCGAGGGAGTTGCCACGGGTGCCGCCGATGGCTATGCCCGCATGGCCGACAAACCCGCCGCCACCCTTCTGCACCTGGGCTGCGGCCTGGGCAATGGCCTGGCCAACCTGCACAACGCCCGCAAGGCCAAAGTGCCGGTGGTCAATATTGTCGGAGATCACGCCACCTACCACGTGCCCTACGACGCCCAACTGCAGTCTGATATTGAAACCGTGGCGCACAATGTCTCACCAGGCTTTGTAAGAACCTCAAAAACCACCGACGACCTCTGCGGCGATGCCATTGATGTCATAACCGCCGCCTTGGGACCGCCCGGCCAGGTTGCCACCCTGATTCTGCCGGCGGATGTCTCCTGGGGCAGCGGCGGCAAGCCCTGCTCTCTGCCCACCCGGAAAACGCCGGAAGCTGCCGATGAGGCCGGCATCCAGGCCATTGCCGACATTATTGGCCAGGGCCGGAAAACCGCCCTGCTGCTCGGTGGCCAGGCCTTGCGGGAGCCTGGCCTGATGGCTGCCGCCCGTATCGCCGCCCACAGTGGCGTGCATGTGTTTGCCGAAACTTTTCCTACCCGCCTTGAGCGCGGTGCCGGCCTGCCCACCGTGGAGCGCATTGCCTATCTGGCGGAACTGGCAACACTGCAACTCTCCGAGTTTGACCACCTGATTCTGGTGGATGCCCGGGCGCCGGTATCCTTCTTCGCCTATCCGGGCAAACACAGCTACCTCGTCCCCGATACCTGCGACGTCCACACCCTGTCCACGCCGAAACAGGACGCGACCGCCAGTCTGTTGCAGTTGGCCAGGACCCTGGGCGCAGACACCACGGAACCGGCCCTTCAGACCTCACAGCGCCCGGGCAACCCCCGTGGCAAACTGACCGCGGAGAAAGTCTGCAGAGCGGTCGGCCAGCAGATGCCGGAGAACTGCATCCTGGTGGATGAAGCCATCACCTCCGGCCTGATGCTCAATGCTCTGACGGCAGGCGCCCCACGCCACGACCTGCTCACACTGACCGGTGGCGCCATTGGCCAGGGCCTGCCCAGCGCCGTAGGCGCGGCCATTGCCTGCCCGGACCGGCCGGTGCTGGCACTGGCCGGAGACGGAAGCGCGATGTACACCATCCAGGCGTTATGGACCATGGCCCGGGAGAACCTGAACGTGACCACCATTGTCTTCAACAACGCGTCTTACTCGATTCTTAACGTGGAGCTGGAACGGGTGGGTGCGGCAAAGGCCGGCGAGAAAGCGAGATCGCAGCTGGATCTGCACCACCCCGTGATGGATTTTGCCCGCATGGCCCAGAGCATGGGAGTGCATGGCATCCGGGCAACGACCGCCGAGGAATTAACGAAGGCGATGGACTATGCCCTGAAAATGCCCGGCCCACACCTGATTGAAGCGGTGGTGCCGGAATCACTGAATGGCGTAAAACGAAAGGTGCTGCCCCTATTGCTGCGCACTTTGCCCAGCCTGCCGACGACACTGAGCAAAGCCCTGAAGCAGAAGATAGCACCCTGAACCGGGCAGGCTCAGTCTTTGAACTGGGCCTTGTCCAGCCCGTGCTTTTTCATCTTGTCGTACAGCGTTTTCCGGGCAATGCCCAGTTGCACCATGGTGTCCTTGATGCTGCCCTGGCAGGCGTTGAGGGCACTGATAATAGCCGACCGCTCAAAGCTGTCCATCATTTCGGATAACGTCTGCCGGCTGGTGATATTGGCACCGTCTGCCGATTCGCCTTCCTCCAGCGCTGCCGGCCCCAGCAACACATAACGCTCGGCCAGATTGCGCAGCTCACGTACATTGCCCGGCCACGCGCGCTCCATCAGACGGGCAGCCTGGCCCGCATCCAGAGGCACACTTTCACGGTCATAACGGGCAGCGGCCACCAGCACGAAGTGATGGAACAACAACGGAATATCTTCTTTGCGTTCACGCAGCGCGGGAATATCCACCTTCACCACGTTCAGCCGGTAGTATAGGTCCGCCCGGAACTCGCCGGCATCACTCAGTTTTTTCAGGTCGGCCTTGGTCGCGGCAATAATGCGCACGTCCACTTCCTGAATCTGGTTACTGCCAAGACGTTCCACCTTTTGCTCTTCCAGCACTCTCAACAGCTTGATCTGGAGCGACAACGGCATGCTTTCCACTTCATCCAGAAACAGCGTGCCCTGGTGCGCATGTTCAATTTTACCGATTCTGCGCTTGTCCGCCCCGGTGAAAGCACCGGACTCATGGCCGAACAGCTCACTCTCGATCAGATTTTCCGGCACCGCCCCGCAGTTGATCGCAACAAAATTATGGGCGCTGCGCGAGCTGCTTTCGTGAATGTACCGGGCCAGTGCGTCTTTACCGGAACCGGTTTCGCCCTGCAGCAGGATATTGGCCGAGATATCCAGCACCGAATGAATGGTCGCCATCACCTGTTGCATGCACAGCGAATCCCCCATGATCCGGGGCCCGGGGCGGGCCATCTGCCGCAGCTGGGCCTTCAGGCGCCGGTTTTCCAGGGCAAGGTGGCGTTTTTCCAGGGCATGCCTTAGCAGTTCGATCAGCTCGTCATGATCAAACGGCTTTTCAATGAAATCGTAGGCCCCCTTCTGCATGGCCTGCACCGCCGTGCTGATATCGCCCTGCCCGGTCAGGATAATCACCGGAATACTGTCATCCACCGCCCGCACCCGGTCGAGCATTTCCAGGCCATCCATCTCAGGCATGTTGTAGTCACACAACACAATACCGGGGTAATCCGGTGTGATGGTTTTCAGCGCCGATGCGGCGTCTTCAAAGCAGGCGACCGGTAACTCCTCAAGAATCAGACTCTGGGCCAGGGCCTGAAGGATGTGAGCATCGTCATCCACAAAAATGACTGACGGTTGTGTCATTCCTCTGTCTCCCGCTTGCGCAAGGTGAGTACAAATTCCGCTCCGGGTCCGTCGGAACGGTTATGTCCGGTCAGTGTGCCGCCCAGGGCATCCACAATCTGCCGGGAAATGGATAGCCCCAGGCCAAGGCCCTGTTTAACCGATTTGGTGGTGAAGAACGGCTCGAATAGCTGGTCAGTATTGGCTGGCAATCCCGGGCCATTGTCCCGCACGAAACAACACCAGTTGTCGCCCTGCTGATCGACATCGATGGTAATAACCGGCGATGGCTGGCTCTCCACCGCGTGCACGGCATTGGCCAACAGGTTGATCATTACCTGTTCGATACGGATGAGGTCGCCATGGCACCAGACCGGAGACTCAGGCCGGTGCCAGTGAATATCAATGCCGGCGCTGTTCTTCTGGGCCGAAATGATCTTCAGCGCGGCATCCACCGGCTGGCGCATATCCACCACCGCCGGCGGGCCTTCCGATTTACGGGCAAACACCTTGAACTGACGGGCCAGCTCGGCCATTTTGTCGCACAGCAAAACAATCTCTGTCAGGTTGGCATCCACCATATCGGTGGCGCCTTTCTCCAGAAACCGGCGACTGTTACGGGCATAGGTCTGGATCGCCGTCAGTGGCTGATTCATTTCATGATTCAGCCCGGCCGACATCTGCCCCAGAACCGCCAGCTTGGCAGCCTGAACCAGCTCCTGCTGGGTTTCCCGCAACTCACTCTGGGCCCTTTCACGTTCACGGATTTCCTCGAGCAGTTGCTGGTTCGAATGCTCCAGGTCACGGGTACGTTCGGCAACGTTCTGTTCAAGTTGCTCACCACGAAGCGCCAGCTCGGCCTCTCGCCGGTATCGCTCACGGAGATACAGCCAGGCCAGTAACAGCCCGAAGAACAACGCCGCGCCCGCCAGCATAAAGCCAAGCCGGGTCACCAGCACCGGCGCCGTCGACACCATGACCCGGAGTTTCCAGTCCAGCCTGGGCAGTTCTGTTTCAACGCTCAGATAGTCCTCAGCGCCCTGCTCTGTCCGCACGCGAATCCTCCGGGATTGTTCCGATAACCCCCAGGGCCGGCCTTGCTGCTCAATACGCATGGGCCGAAGCTCGCGATCAGGGTATCGCTGTCGGGCTTCCGCCGGCAGCGCATCATTGCGACCACCGGAAAAATCCCGGTACAGCCAGTCGGTGCGACTGGCCAGAAAACTGATACCGGATTTATCCAGAACCACCATCTCTGCGTCTCTCAACGCCGCCGGCCGGTGCCATTGGGATTCAAGTTCGTGAACCAGAACTTTCACCGCAACAACCCCGACCAGATCCCCACTGGCAGCGCGAATGGGATGCGAGAAGTACAGCCCACGAACATCTGACATCAGCCCCAACGCAAAATACACAGCGGAGTCGCCCGTCGCCATCGCCTCATAGAAATACGGACGAAAATCAAACCGGCGACCGACAAAGTTGTCTTCCTGCTGATAATTATTGGCGGCGATGGTCAGCCCCCGGGCATCCATCAGATAGACATCCGAGCTGCCAACCGTGGTCGCCATCCGTTGCATCTCTTCATTGGCCGCAAGAATGACGTCCGGATTGTCCGGGTTCAGAAGCGCCTGCTCCATGAGCGGGTGCCCCGCCATCAACTCGGGAATAGGGAGGTACCGGTTGAGTTCGTTGGAAACCAGTTGCCGGTACCGGAAGGATTCTTCAAGGCTTTCCTGCTCTACCTGATCATAACCTGCCCAGCCGCCCAGTACCCACGACAGGCCCAGGGTGAGCAAAAACAGCAGTACGGCAACGATTCGAAGAAACATGGCAGGTATTCCGGGGAAAAGCGCTAGCCTAGCGCCCCGGCCTGGCCGGAACAACCCGAAGGCTGAACAGCCAGGCCGAATGCCAGGCGATCAGGAACTGGCAGCTGCCAGACCGGCCCGACGCTGACGCTGGACAAGATAGACCACCACAGCGGCACCAATGCCGGCCATGTCGGTAACAATACCGCCCTCAATCATCAGCAGCGCCGCTACCACAAGCAGGATCCGGCTGAACCAGGCTGCCGGCGCACTGAAGATCCAGCCCATTACACCACCAGACAACAGATACACACCGAAGGTGGCTGTGACCAGTGCCCGGGCAATTTCAAACCAGCTGCCTTCCATCAACAGTGCGCTGTTGTAGAAGAACATGAAGGGCACAATGAATGCCGCGATACCGATACGGAACGAGGCCACCGATGTCGCCATGGCATTGGCACCGGAAATACCCGCAGCAGCGTATGAGGCCAGCGCAACCGGCGGAGTAATGGCCGAAACAACGGCAAAGTAGAACACAAAGAAGTGCGCAGTAAGCGGATCAATACCCAACTTCACCAGGCCCGGCGCCACCACCGATGCCGCAACAGCATAGGCCGCCGTTGTCGGCATGCCCATACCGAGCAGAATCGAAATGAACATGGCAAACACCAGAGCCAGCAACTGGCTGGCTTCCGCCACATCCAGCAGCAGGACCGAGAAGCGCGCCCCCACGCCGGTCAGGGAGATAACGCCCACGATAATACCGGCCGCCGCACACACCACGATGATCTGGATCGCCATCATGGAGGCAATATCAAGCGCATGCAGTATCTGGCGAATGCCCATTTTGTTCGGGGAAATCCAGCTCACCACGGCAGCGGCAACCGTAGCCAGGGTACCGGCGCGAATCACCGAGTAACCCTGGAACAGAGCCACAATCAGAATGATGATGGGAATAAACAGGTACACCTGTTTGATCAGGCGTGAGAGCTTGGGCAGCTCATCATCACGCATCCCGCGCATGCCGGTTCTGGCGGCTTCGAAATCCACCATGAAGTACACGGAAACAAAATACAGAATGGCCGGAATAATCGCGGCAATGGCGATCTCGGTATATGGAATACCGGTGATTTCCGCCATGATAAAGGCACCGGCGCCCATAATCGGCGGCATAATCTGCCCACCGGTAGACGCTGCGGCTTCAACCGCACCGGCCGAAGTCTTCTTGTAACCCACTTTCTTCATCAGCGGGATGGTCAGCGAACCGGTCGAAACCACGTTACCGGCACTGGTGCCGTTGATCATGCCCATCAGGCCGGAGGCGAAAATCGACACCTTGGCTGGACCACCACGGGCACGACCTGCCGCAGCAAAGGCAAAATTCACAAAGTAATCACCTACCTTGGACGCCTGCAGGAAAGCGGCAAAGATGATGAACAGAATGATGTAAGTAGAGGACACTGCTGTGGTTGGCCCCAGGACACCGGCATCCGTGTAAACCTGGCTGAAGAACCGCTGAACAGACAACCCCGGATAACCCAGGAAACCGGGCAGATAAGGCCCTGCAAACACATAAACCAGAAAGATCAGGGCAATGGCCACCAGCGACATGCCCGCCACACGGCGAGTCAGCTCAAGAATCAGGGCGCTGCCGGCTACGGCTGCAAACGAAATGCCCACTGGCGCAAAGGAGGTACCGGTAGACATACGAACCGGGGTATTGAAGATTACCAGCAAATAAGCGGCAACCGCTGCCGAACACACAATCAGCACCAGATCCGGCACACTGAAGCGGGCGCGATCACGTTGATGGAACCAGGAAAGCACGATGCCTAGCGTTGTTGCCGCCAGCAACGGCCAACCGAAGTGCCAGGTTTCAAGTTCCGGGGCAATCCGCATGGCGCCGTCATTGATCATCAACTGAAACGCGAACGCCTGATACAACGCATAGAGCCCAGGCAACAGCGCGACAACGCCAAACCAGGTTGTCCAGCGATGGCGAACACCGCCCTCCTCCGGCGTTGCAAACCGGGCACCGGCATACAACATAAAACCGAGCACCAGGGCACCGGCCACGTGCACAATCCGGAAAGACCAGGTTTCCATAGGTGAAATATTCAGCGAATACAGGTGGAACGCTGAATAGCCGATGGTCAGGATCATGACAAATTTCAGCAGCCAGCCTTCAAACAACCGGCGATTGGCCTCAATCGGCTCTTCATCGACATCATGGGCAAGGATGTGGTCTTCGTCTTCGACCACACGGGGCGAATGTTGGATTTCGTGTTCAGTAGACATGTTGCAACCTGCAAGCGGGAAAGCCGGGCCGGTTCAAACCGGCAAATTGCAGAGACCGCCCGCAGGCGGCCTCCTTAAACACAACGATCAGTTGTGGATTTTGTCTTCCGGAATTTCGTAACCATTTTCGTTGAACCAGCGTGCTGCACCCGGATGCCAGGGCAGAACGGTGTTCTTGTCATAGTTTTCCGGAACAGACGTGGTGGCAGCCTTGTGAATGGAGACCATCTTGTCGTTGTTCTCCATGGTGGCCTTGACCATTTCATAGACCATGCTGTCGGGCACTTCGCAGTTGGCCATGGCGAAGTTCCACATGGACACCACGCGAGAAGGCTCTTCCAGAGACTGATAAGTGCTGGCCGGAATGACAAACTCGGAAACCGGGAAGTTATTGATTACCTTCCTGGCTTCTTCATCATTCATACCGATGATGTTTACGTCGGTCTGCACTTCCAGCTGGCTGACGGCCGGAATCGGAATGCCGGCAGCAAAGGCAACCACATCAATCAGACCGTCCTGCAACTGACCACCCAGGTCGGACCAGCTGCCGTTACGACGCTCAAAGTCCACACCCAGTGTTTCCATCATGCGCGGGAAGTAAGTATCAGAGGTGGAACCCGACGGACCGAAACCGATAGTGGCGCCGTCCGGAATATCAGAGATGGATTCGATACCGGAATCGCTCAGGGCCGTGATCGAGAACGGAGTCTGGTACATGGGGAACATGGCACATACGTTGTCCATCTTCATACCCGGGGCCAGTGGGCTATTGCCTTCTCTGGATTCACTGGCCGGGCCCATGGTGGTCAGGCCGAACTTCAGGTCACCCGTGTGCACCAGCGCCATATTCTGCATTGGGCCGCCAGTAATCTCCGCACCGCCGGAAACGCCGAGTGTTTCTGCCATGTAGTTGGCCCAACCGGAGCCATAGGCAAAATAAGTACCGCCCTGGCTGGCTGTACCCACGGTAAAGTTACCTGGCCAGTCGGACTTGTCCTGGGCCATGGCAGGGCTGGCAATAGCGGCTGAGGCAACAGCGGCTGCCAGAATGGTTTTGAGTGTCATAGAGATGTGCTCCCATGTGATTTTGATTGTCGGGTGCTGAATGCAACCGTCCCGGGACGGCTTGGCTTTTGGGGAGCAAACAGCGGGCCAGCTTCGGAAAATACCTAGATAACAGAGGGTTGCTCAGAACCCGGCCAGAATCCGGGACCGCAATGGGTGGAAACTCACACATTTCCAGCATCACATGGGTGAGCAGGCACCCGTGCCCAGCCCGGGCCGGCATCCAAACCGACTGAGCGGCGCAGAACAGCTGATCAAACTTTAATGAAAAATCAGCTTTCACCTACTACTTTTAATACAGAAGAAACGAGTCCCGGAGGACATACACAAACAATTTCTTCCTCAACGAGGTGATCACCTCAGAATAATTTTCAGGAGCAATGTATGGCAGGGCCGCCGGACACCACCGAGCTGTTCAGTGATCTCACTGAAGCAGTAGCGCTGGCCTGCTCAATGATCTGCGTGGCAGTGATAGGCAAGGATGACCACTCCCCGGGACATATCATTGGCGATCAGGAAGCCGCCCAGTTGTTCCTGACGCTAGACAGCGTGCAGGCAACGTTGAATGACGGAATTCCCCGCACAGAAGATCCACCACCCGACACGGCGCTCGCTTCAGCCGCCTTTATCGCTGTTGAACCTCTGAGGATCCCTCACCCACAAGCCCAGACCACTGTGATCGCCTTCGCCGGCAAGCACCTGAGCGATTGCGAGCGAGCGGTGGCACTCGTGCACTCGCTGGCAACAGAAACCGCTAACGAACTGATGTTCCTGAGGCAGGCCCCCTTCCTGGCATCGGCCTTTGCAGAAATTGAATGCGGCGTAACCATCGCGGACCCAAGCCTGGCCGACACTCCCCTGGTCTATGCCAATGCTGGATTTGAGCGGATGACGGGCTATTCAAGGGCGGAATTGCTGGGCCGAAACTGCAGCTTCCTTCAGAATGACCTGAAGGACCAACCCGGGCTCCAGATTATTCGCAACGCTATTGCTCGCGGCACCGATTGCACGGCCGTGGTAACCAATTTTCGCCGTAACGGTGAACCATTCGAAAACCGGCTCAAGCTTCGAACCATACGTACACACGATGGCACACCCTCCCACATCATCGGCATTCAGCTCGACGTCACCAGAGAGCACCTGGCGCTTGAGTCACTGGCCCGGCAAAAACGCCGCTATGAAAGCCTGATCGAAACACAATCAGGCTACATCTGGCTTATGAATGCTGACGGCGAGCTGGTGGACGTACCCCCGAAATGGCTCGAACTGGCCGGCTTGTCATCATCAAACGGCCTGCCCGATCTGGCGGCAATCCGCGGCAGCCTGACCCCCGAAGCTGCTGAAGCCTTTCGTGCCGGATGGGCCGAAGCTCTCACCAACACTGTTCCGTTTGAAGTGATCTATGAGTTACCAGCGCGGAGCCCTTCCCCGAGATGGTTTCTGGACCGCGTCACACCCGTGTTCGATGAAGACAACGAGCTCACCGAATGGATCGCCGCTTCTCAGGAAATCACTGAGTTGAAACGCGCCGAGAAAGAGATCGAGCGCGCCGCCTATAAAGACCGGCTTACCGGCCTTCTCTCTGCGGAAGGTTGCGCCCGGCGCCTGGAAGAGCGACTCAAAGAAAAAGATCTGCATCCGGCGAGCGCCGTTGTGGTTGTCGACATCAAAGCACTCGGGGAAATTAATAACACGCAAGGCTATGATGTGGGGGATAAAGTTCTGCGGGAAGTCGCCCGTCGTTTAAAGGCCGAGGTCGGTGAAAGTGGCCTGGTTGCGCGTACAGGCGGCGATGAATTTACTGTACTTGCGGCACACGAGAACCTTCGTGCATCGCGTCAGTTACGCAAACGTATGACGGCGGTGTTCGAGGTCCCCTTCAAAGCCAAAAACTTTGCCTTCCATGTAGACGCCTCATTCGGCTACGCACGGATTCACAGCAGTGAAGGCGATGCCCGGAAGCTGATGACGAACGCCGCACTGGCAATGCATCAAAGTCAGCAAAACCCGGCAGTAAACTGGACCCAATACACCAGGGCGCTGGAGCATCGAACGCGCGAAACCGTGGACATGACAACAAAGCTGCGCCATGCCCTTGAAGCCAATGAACTGGAACTTTACTACCAGCCACAAGTAGACCTGGCCAGCGGCCGCATCGTCTCGGCCGAAGCGCTGCTACGCTGGAATCACCCGGAAGCCGGCTTTATATCGCCAGGGCAGTTCATCCCGCTGGCTGAACAAAGTCAGCTTATCGGCCCCATCGGAGACTGGGTATTGAACCAGGCCTGCCGGGATCTCAGAGCCTGGCGTGACGCAGGGCTCGCCGTTACTCCGGTATCCATCAACGTGTCACTCATCCAGTTTCAGCTCGGGTCGGTTCCCGACAAAGTCCGCCAGGCTCTGACCAACCATGCCATCGCCCCTGAGGAGCTGACACTGGAGATCACCGAAAGTGTCTTCGAACACCAGGGGCACACCTTGAAGGAAGATCTGAAAACCCTCAGCGCCATGGGTGTTCGCCTGTCGCTGGACGATTTCGGAACGGGCTATTCCTCCCTGGGGCATTTAAAGGACTACTTCTTTGACGAAATCAAAATCGATAAAAGCTTCGTCGCCCAACTGGATGAAGGCCCCTACGCCCAGGCCATCGTCAAGGCGGTTATCGTCATCGCCGCAGCCATTGGCGCAGATGTCATCGCCGAAGGCGTTGAACTGAAGAGCCATATCTCAGCATTGCGGGAGCTCGGTTGCACCAAAGGCCAGGGTTTTCATTATAGCCATGCGGTACCTGACCCGGACTGGCGCAGGTTGCTGATTGATCAGAGAGTGTTTGTGTGAAAGCTGGCGCGGGCTGGGGCCAACACTATTCCCTCACCAACGCCCCTGCAACGTAGCCACAACCTTCCGCCCGCCAGCGCTGTTCCGGTGCTCGCATAAATAAATGCCCTGCCAGGTCCCCAGCGCCAGTTCACCGTGGCTGATGGGGATGGTCAGCGACGGGCCGATCATCACGTTCTTGATGTGGGAGGTGGTGTCGTCCGGGCCTTCCAGGGTGTGCTGGTAGTAATCGGCGCTTTCAGGAACCATCACGTTAAAGTGGCGCTCCAGGTCACCGCGCACATCAGGGTCGGCGTTTTCGTTGATGGCCAGGGAGGCGGAAGTGTGCTGGATGAACAGGTTCAACAGGCCAACCTCACAGTTGGCCATGTCTATCTGCTCCAGAATGTCCCGGGTAATCAGGTGAAAACCCCGGGGGCGCGGGGCCAGTTCGATGGTGTTCTGGTGCCAGATCATACAAGCTCCACAGCGTGTTTAACGTTAACCTTCATCCCAGGGATGTACCGGCACAACGGCCTCGCCGTCCATTTGGTTTTCGTATGAACTGCGGAAATAATCCATGGCTTTTTCCGCTTCGCCCAGCTCATCAAAGCGGGCGATGTGGTAAATGGCTTCGCCTTCATTCACCAGCGGCAGGTTGTTCACGCAGATGACAATGCCGGCCCAGGGTGACGTTACCGACACTTCGGTTTCACCAAAGGGATCAGCCACCATGGCCAGTCGCTGGCCTTTGCTGACTTTCTGCCCCAGCCGTGCTACCGGGCGCATAATGCCATCAATGTCGGCGCGCACCCACTGAGAGTTGGCAGCAGTTTCTGAACGCTTTTTCGGAGCCTTGGGGCCTTTCTTGGCAGGAATCATTTCCAGCTCCCGCATCACGCGCACAACACCTTTCACGCCACTGATGATGACCACTTCATCAAAGCGCAGGGCTTCGCCACCTTCAAAGGTAATCACCGGAATGTTCTGCGAATCGGCGTAGGCCCGCAGGCTGCCTTCACGCAGACCGGAGTTGATAACAATCGGCGCGCCGAAGGCTTCAGCCATGCGCACGGTTTCCGGATTCTGCAGCTCGGCGCGGATCTGAGGCAGGTTGAACCGGTGAATGGCGCCGGTATGCAGGTCGATAATATGGGTGACGTTTTCCATGATCTGGGTGCGAATCAGATAGGCGATTCGACCGCCCAGTGAGCCGCTTTCGGTGCCCGGAAAGCAGCGGTTCAGATCACGGCGGTCCGGCAGGTAACGGGTACGCTGCACAAAACCGAAAATGTTCACGATAGGTACCGCCAGCAAGGTGCCCCGCAAATGCCGAAGGGCCGAGTTTTTCAGTACCCGGCGGATAATCTCAACACCGTTGATTTCATCGCCATGAATGGCGCCGCATACCATCATTACCGGGCCATCCCGGCGGCCATGCACCACCTCCACCGGAATGTGCAGGGGTGTGTGGGTATAGAGTTTGGCGACCGGTACTTCCACCGTTTGCCGGGTGCCGGCTTTCACCTGCACGCCGGCAATTTCAAAGGGCGCTCTGGCCATAGGGTTAACCTCTGCCGCCTTTGGTCCGGGTTTTCCAGGGTTTGTAGTTTTTCTCGGTCCAGTCGACGATCATGCCCGCGACGTTTTTGCCGGTGGCGTTTTCGATGCCTTCCAGGCCCGGCGAAGAGTTCACTTCCATCACCAGTGGTCCGCGGCTGGAACGCAGCAAATCCACGCCGGCCACGTTCAGGCCCATGGCCTTGGCAGCGGTAATGGCGGTACGCCGCTCTTCCGGAGTAATGCGGATCAACGAGGCGGAGCCGCCCCGATGCAGGTTGGAGCGGAATTCGCCCTCGGCACCCTGTCGTTTCATGGAGGCAATCACCTTGTCGCCAATCACAAAACAGCGAATGTCGGCACCACCGGCTTCCTTGATGAATTCCTGCACCAGAATATCGGCCTTCAGGCCCATAAAGGCTTCGATTACGCTTTCTGCGGCCTTGCGGGTTTCCGCCAGCACCACACCAATGCCCTGAGTGCCCTGCAACAGCTTGATCACCACCGGAGCGCCACCCACCATCTGCAACAGCTCAGGTACGTTGTCCGGTTTGTTGGCAAAGCCGGTTACCGGCATGCCAACGCCTTTGCGGGCCAGCAATTGCAGCGAGCGTAACTTGTCCCGGGACCGGGTAATGGCCACCGACTCGTTCACCGGGAAAACACCCATCATTTCGAACTGGCGCAATACGGCCGTACCGTAGAAGGTAACGGAGGCGCCAATCCGTGGAATGACCACATCGAAATCTTCCAGGTATTCTTCGTGGTAGCTGATCCGGGGATCGGCCGATGTGATGTTCATGGAACAGTGCAAACAGTCGACTACCCGAACCTCGTGGCCCCGGTTAATGCCTTCCTCCATCAAGCGACGGGTGGAATACAGGTGTTTGTTACGGGACAGTACCGCAATTTTCATATTCAGGTCCTCAGTGCCGGTTCGCCGGCGAGATACGAAGCTTCAGGGTAAATCTCGGAGCGACCAGCCATGGCCGTGCGCCCCAACAACATTCGAAAGCGCATACTGTCGCGGTTGGTGAGCGTCATTTCAACCGGCCAGCTGAGATCTCCCACTACCAGAGTGGTTTCAATAACCAGACGCTGCTCTTTATGGCCACCGGAATCCGACACGGTACGCTCGTCCAGTACTCTGGCATCACACTCAACAGACTGATGCAGATCGTTCTGTACCGGGTGCACCCAGAATCTTACCCGCCGTTCGCCGTTTTCCGTGTAAGGCTCGGTGCGAAAGGCATGCAGACAGGAGGTGCGGGCGCCGGTGTCTACCTTTGCCTTGATACGGTCAATGCCAAGATCCGGCAGCCCTACCCACTCGCGCCAGCCAAGCACCGCTTTGGGCTTGGATTGATCGGGATGAATGGTTTTTATGGTTTTAGGCGTTTTTGTCGGCATTCGGTAAGTCCTTATCTGGTTGTTGCTCCGGTTCTACCAACTGAATGCGGAACGGTGCCGAATGGCTACCGGCATATACGCTGGTATGCGGAAACGGTATTTCAATGCCAGCCCGATCCAGGGCCTTTTTGATTTCGATCATCATGGCGCCCCGGCCTTCCAGAAACTCCTCCTGCACCACCCAAAAGGAAAACTGCAAATCCACCGACGAGGCCCCGAAACCGGTCACCAATACAAAGGGCTTCGGTTCTTCCAGACACACCGTGTTCTGTTCCGCGAGCGACAATAACAGCTCTTTCACCCTTTCCACATCTTCGGCGTAGGCGATACCGATCACCAGATCAACCCGGCGGATGGGAAAGCGCGAGCGGTTGGTAACCTCGGTCTTGATCAGCGTTTCGTTTGGAATGCGCACATACAGGTTGTCTCGCGTTCTCAGCTTCACGCTCAACAGGTCAATCGCCACCACTTCACCAATGGTTGCATTAACCTCAATGAGATCGCCAATCTCAAACGGTTTCTCCATCACCAGAAACAGACCACTGATGATATTGGAAGCCGATGTCTGGGAAGCGAAACCGATGGCAACCGTCAGGATACCGGCTGCGCCCAGCACTACTTGCAGCGAAAAGCCGACCTCACGCAGTGCAGCCATGGCGAATATAATGAAGATCAGGTAGAACACCAGGCGCCGGATCATCACCTGATGGTGGAGAGAAATGCGTTTTTCCGTCAGCTTCCCGGCACTGCGGGCTACCAGAGAGCCCAGCACAACACCCAGCAACAGCAGAAAACCGGCCGCCAGCCATTGCCCCCAGGCAATGCTGCCGACTATCTGCATCAACGTATTCTGAAGCTCATCAAACACAGCCACTGCTCCCGGAAATTATCCGAATATGTGATCGAAGGCCCGTACCAGGCTTCGCCCCTTGGCCAGCTTTTCACGGGCCGGCGCGATCAACTCACAGCTACCGGCTGCTGCCGTTACCGAAGGCTCTATGCGCAAACTGGCCGAGCTCATGTCGGTCTCACATTCCACAACAACGCCGGGAGTCCACAACTGCCCCCGCTCATTGCGGTGCAGCGAAAGCAGGGGGGTGGGCAAGCTGAACCGCTCCAGCAGCAGCGGTTTCTCTCTTCGATTATTAATGGTGACCGGCGTAACCGCACGCCAGGGGCGTATGGGTACCGCCTCGAGAGCCAGCCGACCATAGGTGGCGGAGGCATAGCAGATTTCACCCTGCATGGTATTGGCACCCAGCCAGGTTTTCGACGGCGTCGCCAGCGGCAGCTCGGTTAAGGCAAGCGGCTGCTGGTCACCAAAATAGATCTGTACCCAGAGCGACGTCCCCACATACAACACACAGTGGCCACCCGCCGGAATGGTCAGAGGCTGGTAGGGGCGAATCACGGTGGGTAGCGCGGCCATAGCGGGCCTGTAGAGAACAACGCCCTGGTCATTATCCGGCCGGATAAAGCGTTGCAGGGAAGCGTTCGTTGAGGGCGGACTATCCGTCAGGCTTTCATGCCAGACCGGAAGGTCTGCATCCGGGGCAAGAAACTCGTGGCGGACTTGCCATTCCATGTCCTCCAGGGTGACCCACAAACGAATCTGGCCCAGCTGGTGGCATTGGGTCTGGCCGCAAGCCAGATGGTACGGGTGTGCCCAGACACCATCGCGCTGGCTTTCGGATTGCTCAATCATGCCCTTGAAAATACTCCCTCTGAGTTCAGGCGTTACAGTTGAACTATAATCCAATCCGCCACCCGCAGCGAATATACAAGCTAATGATTTTTGAGCTGTAATTACCCCTATCAAAACGCCCTAACCACACGGATGGCCCGATGACACAGCTGGTCTGGTTTCGTAATGACCTGAGAATCGCCGACAACCCTGCCCTGACCGCTGCCTGCGCCAAGGGTGAGCCGGTGCGAGCCTGCTTCCTGATTACCCCCAGGCAATGGCAGGAGCATGACTGGTCTGCCGCCCGCGTGCGTTTTGTCCTGGAACACGCCAACGCGCTGGCCCGGGATTTGGCGCAACTGGGGGTGCCGCTGAGTTTTCTGCAGGCCGACCGCTTTGCCGACAGCCTGAATGCGCTGGACGATTTTTGCCGCCAGCACGAGATTGCCCAGGTTCACCTGAACGAGGAATACGGCATTAACGAACGCCGACGTGACAAACAGGCCAAAGACCGCCTGGCCGGGCTGGGCATCCAGATCAACAAATACAGAGACCAGACCGTTGCCCCCGTTGGCCAGATACTGACCCAGCAAAACGAGCCCTATTCTGTATTCACGCCTTTCTCCCGCCGTTGGCGCCGATGGATTGAGGAAACCCGGCCCACGGTGCACCCGGCCCCGCCTGCTATTGGCGAGGCAGTAACACCGGAGCAGACCGAAACCCTGCCTGCGCCCTTCAGCGAAGCACCAGAACCCTTGGTGGCCACAGGTGAGAACGCCGCTCACGATCAACTGGAGCAGTTTGTGGCCGAACGAGCCGCCAACTACAAAGACAACCGCGACTTTCCGGCGATAGACGGCACCAGCCTGCTCTCCCCTTACCTGGCCAACGGCGTGCTTTCCGGTCGCCAGTGCCTGACGGCCGCCCGGCAGGCGGGTAGCTCCAGTGAAGGCCTCGAGACCTGGATCAACGAAATTGCCTGGCGGGATTTCTATATCCACATTCTCTACCACTACCCGCGCGTGAGCATGAACCGGGCGTTCAAGGCCGACACCGAGGCGTTGCGGTGGAATGCGCCCAGTGAAAACTTTGAGGCCTGGAAAGAAGGCCGCACCGGCATCCCGATTGTCGATGCTGCCATGCGCCAGCTAAAAGCCACCGGCTGGATGCACAACCGCCTGCGCATGATCACGGCCATGTTTCTGACCAAGAATCTGTTTGTTGACTGGCGTCTGGGCGAGGCCTGGTTTATGCAGAATCTGGTGGATGGCTTCCTGGCCTCGAACAATGGCGGTTGGCAGTGGAGTGCTTCAACCGGTACCGATGCTGCGCCTTATTTCCGGGTGTTCAATCCGGTAACCCAGAGTGAGCGTTTTGATCCGCAGGGGGAGTTTATTCGCCAGTGGGTGCCGGAGTTGGCGAAGCTGGATAGCAAGCGGATTCATGAACCGGGCCGGAAAGGCGGGGTGATTCCCAAGGGGTATCCGCGGCCGATTGTGGATTTGAAGGAAAGCCGGAAGGAGGCGATTGCTCGGTTCCAGGCGCTTAAAGACTGACCTCAGCGCCTTCCCGGGCCGGATCAGGGGGCGCTTTCCAAAAACCGCTACGAGCACATCCATGTGCGCTTATTTCGGGCCATCCTTGGCCCTCAAAATTTTTGGACAGCCCTACCTGACACGCCCCTACTTCTTGCTGGCCTCAGCAAGACCGGCACTCCGGGAGATTCTAAAGACGGCCATCTGCTTATGTCAGAACGACAGGTTCAGGGGTGCCTTTCCAAAAATTTGTGGAGCCATGGATGGCGGAACATAAGCGTCACAGGGATGTGCCGCAAGGAGCGCTTTTTGGAAAGGCACCCCTGAACCTGTCTATTCCCATAGGCCGAGGCAGGGCCATTAAAGCAGGCAATCCCATAACCGCCAGACCGGCACATTGTTCAACTCAGATCAGCCAGAACACACCGGGCACCCAGGATCTTTGGCCAACTTCATTTCACGCCATTGCATTTGCCAGGCATCGAGGATGAGCAGGCGTCCTACCAAAGGCTTGCCGACACCGCTGATGACCTTGATGGCTTCCATGGCCTGGGCGGAGCCGATCATGCCTACCAGTGGGGCTATCACGCCCGCTTCGGAGCAGGTCAATTCTTCATTACCCTCTTCCGGGTATAAACAGTGATAGCAGGGGCTGTCTGGCTGCCGGGAATCGTAAACTGATAACTGCCCTTCACCCCGGATGGCAGCACCCGACACCAGCGGTACTTTGGCCGCCACGCAGGCACGGTTCAGGGCGAAGCGGGTGGCGAAGTTGTCGGTGCAATCCAGTACCAGAGAGGCTTCCTGAACCAGATGCTGAAGGTGTTCAGCCTCGACCCGTTGATTCACCGCCGTAACCGACACCTCCGGATTGATCGCCCGAACCCGGTCGGCCAGGCGCCCGGCCTTGGCCTCGCCCAGCGAGCTTTGCTCAAAAGCTATCTGGCGCTGGAGGTTGGCCAGTTCGATGGTGTCGTCGTCCACCAGCGTCAGTTCTCCAACGCCTGCAGCTCCCAGATAAAGCGCCACCGGGCACCCCAGACCACCGGCGCCAACGACCAGTACGCGGGCGGATTTCAGTTTTTCCTGGCCGCTAATATCAAAGGAAGGAATCAGTATCTGGCGGCTGTATCGGAGCAGCTCTTCGTCACTGAGCATGGTGCATTCTCGCTATCAGTCGCTTGCGGGTTTGCGGGTTTGCGGGCAAGGGTCAGGCGCTCGTTTCCACCGTAGTCTTTTCGGGTTTCGATTGCCTGCCAGCCATTGCTGGCGAACAGATCTCGCACAGCTTTGCCCTGATCATGGCCATGTTCCAGCAGCAACCAGCCATTGTCACTGAGCCAGCGGGGGCTTTGGGCAATCAACAGGCGGATATCGTTCAGGCCGTCGTCACCGGCAACCAGTGCCGATGAGGGCTCGAAGCGTACATCGCCTTCAGAAAGGTGCCGGTCGCTGGCGGGAATATACGGTGGGTTGGAAACCAGCAGATCAAACCGGTCAGCCGGCAGGCTTTCGAACCAGTTGCTTTGTACCACGGTAATCGGCAAGCCCAGTGCCTGGCTATTGGCGCGGGCCAGCTCCACCGCCTCGATGATGCGGTCACTGGCTGTAATCTGCCAACCCGGTTGTTCACTGGCCAGGGCCAGTGCAATCGCACCGGTGCCAGTGCCCAGGTCCAGAACCCGGCTGTTGGTGGGTAATGGCAATTCAAGTGCGGTTTCCACCAGGCATTCGGTATCCGGCCGGGGAATCAGTGTTGAAGGGCTGACTTTCAGAGGCAAAGACCAGAATTCCTGCTCACCCAGCAGGTAGGCAACAGGCTGGCCATTAACGCGTTCGTTTACCAGAGCTCTGAACTGCCCGGCCCGGGCTTGTGTCACTTCCCGTTCAGGCCAGGCAATGAAGCTGGTCCGGGTCAGGCCGGTCACGTGGGCCAGTAATAGTTCAGCATCCAGCCGGGGCGAATCGCCGCCAATGTCGGCACAAGCCTGCTTCAGCAGGGCATCACAGGTCAGCAAGGGCTCACTGGTCATGGGCCAGTTCAGCCAACAGTTCGGCCTGATGTTCGTGTTGGAGGGGTACCGCAACGGCGTCCAGGTCGCCGGCGATCACTTCATCCAGTTTATACAACGTCAGATTGATGCGGTGATCGGTTACCCGGCCCTGGGGGAAGTTGTAGGTGCGGATCCGCTCGGACCGGTCGCCACTGCCAACCAGGCTCTTGCGGGTTTCGGCCCGGTTCTTCTGCTGTTTTTCCTGCTCGATGTTTTCCAGGCGGGAAGCCAGGAAACTCATCGCCTTGGCGCGGTTCTTGTGCTGGGAACGCTCTTCCTGACATTCCACCACGATGCCAGACGGCAGGTGGGTAATGCGGATGGCCGAGTCTGTTTTGTTGACGTGCTGGCCACCGGCACCGGACGAACGGAAGGTGTCCACCCGCAGATCCGCCTTGTTGATTTCCACGGCCTGGGTTTCATCAGCCTCTGGCATGACTGCGACGGTGCAGGCGGAGGTATGAATACGACCCTGGGATTCGGTTTCCGGCACCCGCTGAACCCGATGGGCGCCAGACTCGAATTTCAGTGTGCCGTAAACGCCGTCGCCGGAAACCCGGGCAATCAGTTCCTTGAATCCGCCGTGCTCGCCTTCGCTCTGGCTCAGCACTTCAATTTGCCAACGGCGCTTCTCGGCATAGCGGGAGTACATGCGGAAAAGGTCGCCGGCAAAAATAGCGGCTTCGTCACCGCCGGTGCCGGCGCGGATTTCCAGAAACACGTTCTTGCCGTCGTTCGGGTCTTTCGGCAGCATCAGGCGCTGAAGTTCTTCATCCAGTTCTTCATTCCTGATACGCGCACTGGTCAGCTCTTCTTCGGCCATTTCGCGCATATCGGCATCGCCGTCTTTGGCCAGTTCTTCTGCTTCTTTGATATCTTCAAGGGATTGCTGCCAGGCCTGGAAGCACTTCACTACCGGCTCGATTTCGGCAAACTCCCGGGAAAGATCACGAAACTTCTTCTGGTCGGCGATGGTCGCTGCATCAGCCAGCAGCGCGTTGACCTCCTCGAACCGCTCAACAAGCTGCTCAAGGCGGTTTTGTATGGAAGGCTTCATAGTTTTTCCGTGGTGGTAGGCTCGTCAGCTTCCAGGGCGTCCAGCTGGTACAACTCCCGCAAACATTCGGTCACTTCCGAACGGCCTTCACTCATGGCCTTGCGCACCTGAACGGAAGGCTGGTGCAGGAGCTTGTTGGTCAGCCCCCGCGCCATGGTGCGCAAAACGGTTTCCGGGTCGCTGCCGCTACGCAGAGCTTTCAATGCTTTTTCAGTTTCAATATCCCGCAGAATCTCAGCCCGCTGACGGAACAGTTTGAGTGTGGAAACCGCATCCAGTGCCCGCAGCTGGTCCAGAAAATCCTGAACGCCGCTGGTAACCAGGTTTTCAGCTTCGCGGGCGGCGCCTTCGCGGGAACGGATATTTTCTTCAATGACCTGGCGCAGGTCGTCCACGGTATAAAGGTAGACATCCGCCAGAGACGCCACTTCGGGCTCGATATCCCGCGGTACGGCTATGTCGACCATAAAGTACGGACGATGCTTGCGTTTCTTCAGGGCCCGCTCAACAGCTCCCTTACCCAGAATGGGCAACGGGCTGGCTGTCGAGGAAATCACGATATCGACATCGGCCAGATGGTCCGGAATCTCCGACAGCAGAATACCTTTACCACCATAAGTTCCGGCGAGACTCTGGGCCCGCTCCAGAGTACGGTTGGCTACCACAAACTCGCGCACACCCGCTTCTGACAAATGCCGGGCAACCAGCTCAATGGTCTGGCCGGCACCCACCAGCAACGCTTTGTTGCGGGACAGATCGGCAAAGATATGGTGCGCCATGTTGACCGAGGCGTAGGCCACCGACACCGGGTTCTCGCCAATGGCGGTCTGGGTGCGGATTCGCTTGGCAACAGAGAAGGTATGTTCAAACAGCCGTGACAGGAATTTGCCGGTGGCGCAGTGCTCACGGGCAGCGGCGTAGGCGTCCTTGAGCTGGCCGAAGATCTGGGGCTCACCCAGAACCATTGAGTCCAGCCCGGCGGCCACGCGCATCATGTGCCGCACGGAGTCGGAATCCCGGTGTACGTAAACCACGCTTTCCAGATCCGCTACATCGAGGTCGTGAAAACCGGCCAGCCAGCGTAAGACCGACGGCGCGCAGTCGTCATCTCCGGCCAGATACAGCTCGGTGCGGTTACAGGTGGAAAGAATGGCTGCCTCACTGGCACCAGACGCCGCCCGGAGTTCGGAAAAGGCTTCGCCCATCCGTTCCGGAGTAAAGGCCACACGCTCGCGGATTTCCACGGGTGCAGTTCTGTGATTAATACCCAGTGTCAGCAAAGCCATTTTGCGGTCGGAAAATCCTGTGCCAGTCGGGGACATTCACCAGCATTCTACCGGTGCAATGGATTACCTGCCACCCGAAAACACAGGCTCTTCGGCAAGTGCGGACAGGTTGGGCAAGTTCAGATCCTTATGCCATTATAGAGACCTGATATTTAACGCAACCCGATCTGCCTCAAGTCCGGGTCAGACTGCGGGCCTGTCAGAACCATTGAAGACCACTCATGGGAAGTTGCATGCATAGATCCGCACCCTACCTGGCCACCTGCCTGCTGGCTTTTACTCTGGTAACCGTATCCGGCTGTGCCAGCCTCTCCGGCACTCCGGAAAACAACGCCGAAACCAGTAAATCCGGGAACGAACCGACTGCCGGGAAACAGAGCGAGGAAATCCGTTACTCTGATTTTGAGCCGGAAGTGCTCTACCAATTGATGACCGCCGAGATCGCCGGACAGCGCGGGCGCTTTGATGTCACTCTGGCGAATTACGTACAGGCAGCGCGTACCTCGCGGGACGAAGGCGTTATCGCCCGGGCATTGCGTATCGCCCAGTCGCTGAACGCAGACAACGCCCAGCAGGAAGTAGCCGAGCTCTGGCTCCAACTGAACCCGGACAGCATTGAGGCTCACAGAGCGCTGGCCATTCAGGCGGTGAAACAGAAAGATATGGAAGCCGCACTATTCCACATGGAAAAGATCATGGCTCAGGGGGAAGACGCTGATTTCGATACCCTTGCCGCCATGGCCGCTTCTCTGCCGCAAAGCCAACAGCAGGAGCTGCTGGCACTCTACCAGCAACTGGCTGAACGTCATCCAGACACCCCGGAGCTGGAGTACAGCATTGCTCTGCTGCAGAAAGTGATGGGCGACCCCGAGCCGGCCCTGGAGAGACTGAACAAGCTTCTGGCAGCGCACCCCGACTTCCAGCCTGCAATTCTTCTGAAGGGCGACCTGCTCTATCAGAACGGACAAACGCGCGAAGCTCTCAATTACATGACGACCAACACGCGCCGCTTTCCTGCCAATCAGCAAATGGGCAACCTTTATGGCCGCATGCTGTTGAATGAGAACGAACTTCAGGCCGCTCAGGACGAGTTTGACCGGCTGCTCAACCGCTACCCGAACAACCCCGGCCTGCGCCTGTCTCACGGCCTGGTCGCTCTGGAAAACGATCAGCCGGAACTGGCAAAAGAAGATCTGACTCAACTGATTGAACAGGACCAGTACGTGGATCAGGCCAGCTATTACCTCGGCCGCATAGAGGAAGATGCCGGCAACACCGAGCAGGCGATCGGCTACTACCAGAGCGTTGAGCAGGGCAACTTTTTCTTTCCCGCTCTGGCCAGAGCAAGCAGCCTGCAGGCAGAAATCGGCAATCTTGAGCCTGCACTGGAACACATTCGTGAATTACGAAAACAGCATACGGAACAGTCCGAACGCCTGTGGCTGATCGAAGTAAACCTGCTGCTGGAGAACGGCAGCCCCGAAAAGGCCTTGAGTGCAGCGGACACAGCACTGCAAAACCACCCGGACAATATTGAAATCCGCTACTCCCGGGCCATGCTGCTAGATACCGAAGGCGAGCCCGAAAAGGCCGAGCAAGACCTAAAGAAAATCCTTGAAATCCAACCGGATAACGCGGTGGCACTGAATGCCCTGGGCTACATCCTGACGGTAAGAACCGAGCGGCTGGATGAAGCCCGTCAATACATTGAGAAGGCCCTGCAGCTTGACCCGGAGAACCCGGCCATTCTCGACAGCATGGGCTGGGTACTCTATCAACAGGGTGACACCGAAAGCGCCCTGGATTACCTGGCCGAAGCCTGGTCCGCCTATCCCGACCCCGAAGTCGCAGCCCACTATGGCGAAGTACTCTGGGTAACCGGCAGCCGCGACCAGGCGCGCATCGTCTGGGAAGAAGCGCTGGACGAGAACCCCGATCATGACATTCTGAGGGAAACCATCAACCGGCTCACCAGCGCCGGGGGTGATGAATGACGGTAACAAAAACGCTGGCACTGGCGGCACTCCTGGCGATGCTTACTCTCGCCGGCTGTACCAGCATTCAGTTGCAACCACTGCCAGAAGGAATGACCGACCAGCCTCCAGCCAACTGGGAAGCACGTACCCGCAAAGTCAGCGGGTTCGATCACTGGGAGCTGTCCGGCAAAATGGCGGTCAGGCAACCCTCAGACAGCGCCACGGCGATTATCAATCGCTGGCGGCAACAGGGCGACGATTACCAGCTGAGCCTGTCTTCCTCCTTTCTGGGCATGGGCACAACATCCATCAAGGGTTCTCCCGGGTATATCGAGCTGACACTCAGCAACGGAGATGTCTATCAGTCCTCCGATCCGGCCCGGCTGCTGGACGAGGCCACCGGGTGGGAGTTGCCGGTCGAAAGCCTGGTATGGTGGCTACGCGGCCTGCCCGCACCTGATGGCGACCACCGGCTGCTGTTTGACCAGGATCAGCGCCTGGCCATTATCGAGCAGAATGGCTGGGAAATACGTTACGACCGCTGGCGCACGTTTGCCGACGACCTGCCGGAACTGCCAGCCCGCATCACAGCCCTGAAAGGCGAAAAGCGTGTACGCGTGGTTATCGCCCAGTGGCGCCATAAGGACTGACTTTTGGACACCAGCATCACCCTGCCTGCCCCGGCCAAACTCAACCTTTTTCTGCATATCGTTGGCAAGCGGCCCGACGGTTATCACGAACTGCAGACACTGTTCCAGTTTCTGGACTATAGCGATGAGCTCACCTTCACCCTGACGCCGGAACAGCCCGGGGTTCGCCTGGCTGAGTCGATCCCGGGAGTAGCAGATGAAGACAACCTGATCATCCGGGCCGCCAGGGCATTGGCCAGACAAGCCGGGAAAACGCTGCCCGGAGTAACCATCAGCATCAACAAACGGCTCCCCATGGGCGGCGGGCTGGGCGGTGGCAGCTCCAACGCCGCGACCACGCTGGTGGGCCTGAACCGGCTCTGGCAACTGAACCTGAGCGAAGACGAACTGGCCGGAATCGGCCTGACACTGGGCGCCGACGTACCCGTGTTTGTGCGCGGACGCGCTGCATTCGGTGAAGGTATCGGTGAAATACTGACCCCGGCAGAGCCACCGGAAGACTGGTTCGTGGTACTCAAGCCGCACTGCGAAATAAACACCGGAAAGATTTTTTCACAGCAAGGGTTGACAAGAGACACCCCTAAAACCACAATACGCCCCGCTTTTGAGGGAGACGCCTCGAGGTACCGAAACGACTGTGAGGATATAGTTCGAAAACTCTATCCGGAGGTTCGCCAAAGCCTTGATTGGCTTTCACAATTCGGACCTGCAAGATTAACCGGAACCGGGGCTTGCATTTTTGGACGTTTCCCGACAGAATCCGCAGCGCGGATCATCTGGGAAAGCAAACCCTCCGGCATCACGGGGTTCGTAGCTAAAGGGGTGAACTATTCACCACTACACCAAAAGCTGACAGAGCTGACATGATGCCAAAGAAGCACGATACTGGGGTGTCGCCAAGTGGTAAGGCAACGGGTTTTGATCCCGTCATGCGCAGGTTCGAATCCTGCCACCCCAGCCACCTTTCTTCGAGTTCTTCTGAATCCAACGCCGATACCGAGAAGGATACAGACGTGTCCAAATTGATGATCTTCGCAGGCAATGCCAATCCGGAACTTGCCCAGGATATTGCCAAGAAACTTCATATTCCCATGGGTCAGGCCACCGTTGGCCGGTTCAGTGATGGCGAAACCACCGTCGAAATCGACGAGAACGTTCGCGGTCACGATGTCTTCATTATTCAGCCGACCTGCTACCCGACCAACGACAACCTGATGGAACTGATCGTGATGGCCGACGCCCTTCGCCGCGCCTCCGCCACACGAATCACTGCAGTTATCCCCTATTATGGTTATGCCCGCCAGGATCGCCGCGTGCGCTCCACCCGGGTGGCAATCAGCGCCAAAGTAGTTGCAGACATGATCTCCAGCATCGGCGTGGATCGTGTACTGACCGTTGATTTGCACGCAGACCAGATTCAGGGCTTCTTCGACATTCCGGTGGACAACATTTACGCCACTCCGGTTCTGCTTGAAGACATCGAACGCCAGCGTTTTGACAACTTTGTTGTGGTCTCCCCGGACGTAGGCGGCGTGGTTCGCGCCCGGGCCGTGGCCAAGCGCCTGGATGACGCTGACCTGGCCATCATCGACAAGCGCCGCCCCAAGGCCAACGTCTCTCAGGTGATGCACATCATCGGTGATGTCCGTGATAAAACCTGCATCCTGGTAGACGACATCGTCGATACGGCCGGCACCCTTTGCAAAGCCGCCAACGCCCTTAAAGAGCACGGCGCCGCCCGCGTTGTCGCTTACATCACCCATCCGGTACTGTCGGGACCGGCGATCGACAACATCAGCAACTCCGAACTGGACGAGCTGGTTGTCTGCGACACCATCCCGCTGGGTGAAAAAGCCAGAAAGTGTGATAAGATCCGCCCTCTCAGCATGGCCGGACTGCTCGCCGAATCTATTCGTCGCGTGAGCAACGAAGAGTCCATCAGCGCCATGTTCGAGAACGTCTGAGCCGGCAAAAGCCATAACCCTCAGACACACAAGCAGTTTTCCAGTCGGGAGCCCAGCAGGGCTCCCGATTGTTTTAGTCGGTCGGAAAAACCCGGCCTTTTTAAGTAACTCATCTGTGCCGATGCCTGGTCGCGGGCCGCTCAGATGAAATGTGAGGTAATAACCATGTCTCAGGAATTCGTAATTGAAGCATTTCCTCGTGACGACCAGGGGAAGGGTGCGAGCCGCCGCCTGCGTCGCGAGGAGCGTAAAATCCCGGCCATCATTTATGGCGGCGGAAAAGACGCTACTCCGGTATCCATCTGGCACAACGAGCTGAAGAAGTCTCTGGAAAACGAAGCTTTCTTCTCTCACGTTCTGACCATCGAGCTGAATGGCAAAAAAGAAAGCGTGATCCTGAAGGATCTGCAGCGTCACCCGTACAAGCCGCTGCTGAGCCACGCCGACTTCCTGCGCGTAGACAAGGATCACGAGATTCACGTCAACGTACCGCTGCACTTCCTGAACGAAGACAGTGCAGAGGCCGTCAAGCTGCAAGGTGGTATCGTTTCTCACCACATGACAGAAGTGGAACTGGTCTGCCTGCCGCAGAACCTGCCTGAGTTCATCGAAATCGATCTGAACGACATCACCATGGATCAGGTTATTCACCTGTCCGATCTGCAGCTGCCGAAAAACGTTCGCGTAGCAGCACTGATGCAGGGCGAAGACCACGACCAGCCGGTTGCGTCTATCCATAAGCCACGTGGCGCCAAGGCAGACGATGCCGAAGAAGGTGCTGAAGGCGAGGAAGGCGGCGAGGAGTAATACTCCGGGAGCACTGACGTATGGCACAGGATATTGTCATGATAGTCGGCCTGGGCAATCCGGGCCCCGACTACGAGAATACCCGCCACAACGCCGGTGCTCTGTTCGTCGAAGCGCTGGCCCGCGAAGCGGGTCAGACGCTACGCCCCGACAAGAAATACCACGGGCTTTACGCTCGTATCCATTGGCAGGGCCTGGACCTGCACCTGCTCAATCCCACAACGTTCATGAACCGTAGCGGCCTTGCCATAAAAGCCCTTGCGGACTTCTTCAAGATTTCTCCCGAACAGATTCTGGTCGCTCACGACGAGCTCGACCTGCCTCCGGGCACCGCCAAACTGAAAAAAGCCGGCGGCCACGGTGGCCATAACGGCCTTCGGGACACCATCGCCCACCTGGGCACCAACAGCTTTCAACGCCTGCGCATTGGCATTGGTCACCCCGGCGACAGCCGCAAGGTTACCGGTTATGTTCTCGGCCGTCTGGGCAAACAGGAAACCGAAGAACTCAACGCAGTTTTTGACGAGATCACCCGGGTATTGCCAGACGCAGCCAACGGCAAGCTGGCAGCAGCCATGAACCGGCTGCACAGCTTCAAGCCCACCGCTTGAGCATCACGGTCCACCCTACTCGCACCTGTACCGTTACACCGGTATAATCCGCGCAAATTTTTCAGTTCCAGCAGAGGCATTCCATGGGATTTAACTGCGGCATTGTCGGCCTTCCCAACGTCGGCAAATCTACCCTGTTCAACGCATTGACCAAATCCGGCATCGGCGCGGAAAACTTCCCGTTCTGCACCATCGAGCCCAACGCCGGCGTGGTGCCCATGCCGGACCCACGGCTGGACAAGCTGGCCGAGATCGTCAAGCCGCAAAAAGTGGTGCCCACCGCCATGGAGTTTGTCGACATCGCGGGTCTGGTGGAAGGCGCCTCCAAGGGCGAGGGCCTGGGCAACCAGTTCCTGGCCAACATCCGCCAGACCGATGCCATTGCCCATGTCGTTCGCTGCTTTGACGATGGCAACGTGATTCATGTGGCCAATGAGGTTAACCCGACCTCCGACATTGAAGTGATCAACACCGAACTGGCCCTGGCCGACCTGGACACCGTGGAAAAAGCGATCAAGCGGGTACAACGCGTTGCCAAGAGCGGAGACAAGGAAGCCAAAGCGCAACTGGCCATGTTCGAGCAACTGCTGCCGGTACTGAACGAAGGCAAGCCGGTGCGCAGCATGGGCCTGGACAACGACCAGATGGCGCTGATCCGCGAACTGTGCCTGCTGACCGTCAAGCCCACCATGTACATTGCCAACGTCAATGAAGACGGCTTCGAGAACAACCCGTACCTGGACGAGGTCAAGGCCATTGCTGCGGAAGAAGATGCCGTAGTGGTGCCGATCTGCAACAAGCTCGAAGCGGAAATCTCCGAGCTGGAAGAGGATGAAAAATCCATGTTCCTGGACGAGATGGGCATGGAAGAACCCGGCCTGGACCGTGTCATTCGTGCCGGATACAACCTGCTGGGCCTGCAGACTTACTTCACCGCCGGGGTAAAGGAAGTCCGGGCCTGGACCGTGCGCATCGGCGCCACCGCCCCGCAGGCCGCCGCCGTGATCCACACCGATTTCGAGCGCGGCTTTATTCGTGCCGAAGTCGTTGCCTACGAGGATTTCGTCGCATACAACGGCGAACAGGGTGCCAAAGACGCCGGCAAGTGGCGCCTGGAAGGCAAGGATTACATCGTCCAGGACGGCGACATTATCCACTTCCGCTTCAACGTATAATTTTTTCGGTAAAATTCGGGCCCGAGCCTTGACAGTTTGAGCCCGAATAACGAAAATACGCGCCTCGTTTGGGGTGCACCCAAAGCGAAATGGCAAGGTAGCTCAGTTGGTTAGAGCACAGCACTCATAATGCTGGGGTCGGCGGTTCGACTCCGCCCCTTGCTACCAGATTTCAAAGGGTTACAGTTTACGCTGTAACCCTTTTTTATTGGTTGACTACAAATTGCCTACAGCGCGGTCAAAGTGCGGCAACGGGAGACAACCTCACTGCCGATTCCAGGTGATCCGGCGACAGGTGAGCATACTTCATGGTCATTGTTATATTGCCGTGCCCTAGGATTCGCTGAAGCGTGAGAATGTCACCACCGTTCATCATGTAATGGCTGGCGAAGGTATGCCGCAAAATGTGAGTGAGCTGCTGTGGCGTAGAGAAACCACACCGCTTGTAAGCTGTCCGGAACGCAGACCGGCAGGTACCGAATAAACGCCCTGGACCGGGTAACGCACGCTCAAGTACCTGCCGCTGAATCTTCTGATCAATGGGAACCGCTCTACTCTTACCGTTTTTGGTATCCCGAAATATCAACTTTCCAGAAACAAACCCCGAATTGGTCAGACTTTCCGCCTCAATCCATCGGGCACCGGTCGCCAAGCAGATCATAGCCACTGACCACACGAACTCGTTGCTACTCCGCAAACACTCGTCCAGGAGCTGATTACACTGGTCAATGGTGAGAAATGACATTTCCCGCTCTTTAACCCGGACCTGCCTGACGGGTCCAATTGGATTGATCTCCAAATGGCCGATACGCACCATTTCCGCAAAAACAGCAGATAAATAGCGCTGCTCATGGTTACAGGTTCCCGGCGTCACTGCCTTCATTCGTTCAGCGCGGTACTCCATCCAATCTGTGGCAGTGAAATCTTTCACCCTCGGATTCCCAAGGCGATCACAAATAGCGTTTGTTCTGGATAGCCGATATTTGGCGTCTTTCAGAGTATGGCCGTGGTAGTCATACCACTTCTTTACCAAGTCCTTCAGGCGCTCAGCTGGAACGCGATCTTTACGGCCGTAGTCCCGAACAAACTGGAGAGCATCAAGGCGGGTTTTAAAACCTTGCTTTCGGACCCGTGGGCCCTCTCTGCCATCTGGATAGAAATCAATTTTCCAACCGTGCTCCGTCTTAGAAATCACGCGGCCACCTTCGTTAACAGTCTGCGCTTTATCAGTCCGTCCTGAACGAGCTGGAACAACTCGTTTTCGTAGATCTCCCTTCGTCGATAGTAATTACAAAGATCCTCCCAGAGTCCTGACTTCTTCAGACAGTCCCAAGCCTGACGAGGGTTAAAGCGGTTGCGTGCGTAAATAGACAGGAGATTTCCGAAAGCCAGGGACACGTTTTTTTCGTTGCCGCAACCGGGCTGCTTTTTTGCGCGTTTGTACATGAGATCGGGTGCAGAATGGCCGAAACCTACATCTTCCCGAAGCTTGGTCCAGATCGGGTGAACCCACTCCCGTTTCACTTCGAAACGATTACCCTTAAGAGCGTACTGCCAGAGTCCTGTCAGATGGGGAACGGCATCCATGTAGGTATATATCGGGTCCATACCAAGCGTGCCCTCTGATACCTCATTAACAATCCGATGGTGATAACGGATTTCCAGACGCCAAACAGGTTTGTCAGGGTCGTAGCAGGTGTCCGGGAAGGAGTCTTCATTAACAGCGGTTTCCCAGATGCTTTCCATGAAGGCGCGTTTGTCGGATACATCGATTTCTTTGGTTTTGTCATAGAGGCAGGTCTGCAGGCTGTTTGCCTTGCCGAAGGTGAAGGTTTCACCCTTGCCGTTAATGGTCGCGCCGGTTTCCCACTCCACCCCACTAACGCCATTGTGGACACTAATGGTCTTTGCTCGTGTTACAAAGTGCTGAGCAAAGTCCTGGGGCGGTTCCCACCCCTGAAAATCAACTGCCAAATGCAAGGCAATGCCCACCGGCTTAACACCTTTCAGAAAATGAATACCCCATGACGCCAACTCGTCATGAATCTCAGCGCTTGAACGCTCGTAGAGCCACCTGGGGGACGTTTCAATTTTAAGGTGTGTTCCTGGGTTCTCCGCGTCTGCATAGAAATTCTGAAAAAGAAGGGTCAAACCATAGTCACGATTTTGCAGGAGGTAGCGGAAACCACCACGGCGGCCAGACTGAACCCGAAACGGAATCCCCTTTATGGTCACTACTGCATCAAAGCTATCTTCGTAGGCATTCGAGATTTCAGCTAACGGTTCCGGCTTGAGACGACCCTCAAAAAGCTGGCGAACCGTATCAACACCGCTCCAGAGAACGTTCACACCCTGCAAATTCACTTGCTGACCGTCTGGCCCAATAAACAGGTTCCCTTTCCCGATCTCTCCAGTGTCGATATCAAAGCGCTCAAAATCATTAATCATTTTTCGTGTTCCTTTTTGTCCGTTTATGTACCGAAGTTTCGGTATCCATGAGACGTGTTACAGGGACGTCTAGGGCCTTAGGCCCCGGCGGGTCGATCGCTCCTCGCCATCGTCGCTCCCGCCCCGCCGGGGCCAAGGCCTTCTGTGTTAATCGGTTCTTGAGGTGAAAATGGCTGCAGCTTCTGGCTTTTCGATTCGGGGTTAAGCGGTTCTTCACGAATCCGATTAGGCTGGCAATAAACGTCCTGGACCTGTTCGCCCTCAAACGACAATGTGGCGTGGCAGCGGGTGTGGTGCTCCACGCTGTATCCGGAGGCCACCAGGTCGTACTGGCTGACGTTGAATCGCCCTTCGCTGTCTTCACCAACGAAGATAAACACCTCTTCAATGTTGCCGCCGATGCTGAGGTTGGCGTTTGCCAGTGGGTGGCTCGGGGCGGTTTCAGCCGGCGGGGGTTGGGTGGTTACGCGACCATCGTTTTCAGGATCAGGCGCAGGATCGCGGAGGCTATCACCATCAGGCACAACATCAGGCTTACCCGGAGCAATACTCTCGACGCTTTCTTCAGGAACGATTTCAGGTGTTTGCTCGCCCTGGAACTTGCCGATTGCCATATAGATAAAAACTGATAACGAAATTCCAGCAATCGAAAGGTAAGCCATAACGCGCTTGTCTTTAAAAACGCTCTGGGGGCCTTGATTGGACTGATGTTCGCCGGTTTTTGTGCTCTGGTAGGTTCTGAAGACGGCCGGGTTGGCCTTGTACTCTTTCGGGACACCGTATGCATGACTTTTTGCCTTTCCGTTGTTTTCGGGGTCGTGCTCTACTTCGCGCCATTTGCCTTTTTTCCAGGGCAGTAATTCGCCCATGGAGTAGTGCCGGAATGCCACCTGGGCGGACTGGCGAATGTCCATATGGACCTTGGAGATGTTGGGGGTGCACAGGAAAACGTCCCAGTTGTAGTGCCGGTGCATGTCGTAGGCTTCGAACATGTCGACGGGGCGTTCGTCCTGTTTGGCCTGGTCGGCGCCGCCGGGGTAATCCAGGTGTTCCGGTTTGAAGTCTTTGCGTTTGGCGGGATAGATGGCCTGGGCTTCGTCGATGATGACCATGGAGCCGGCCGGGGCCCAATGGAACCATCGGGCCATGTAGGCTTTGGCGTCGCGCCCTTCGGTATCGACGTGGAGTATCTGCGCCTGATCGCCCAGGCGAACGGCCATGGCTTTTTCGACTTTTTCGATGGAATCAAACCCGCGAATGTTGGTGACGACGGTTCGGCCCTGGGGAAAGGGGGCGCCGTCCTGGTCGTCCGCCATGAGCGCGGGGATGGCGTGGCGTTGTAGAACGCCGAAGGACTTAAAGGAACCGGGGTGACCGTGGTGGATTACTATGCTCATTGCAGGACATCCATAACGTAGCGGGTAACGCGGGCGTTGATGATCATGTTCAGTGCTTCGGGGAGCTTGAGGTAGGTGGCGACGCCGAGAATCCGGGAGTCGAGCTGCCCCCAGAGGTTTTCGATGGTGCCGGAGACGTTCAGTTGGTCGAGCACTTCCCGGGCGACTTCCCAGCTGTAGCCGATGAAGGCGATTTTGGCTTTGGTGAAGGCGATGACCATCCAGGCGCCGACCTTGACCATGAATTCGTCGATCAGTACGGGGATGCCATCAAGGAACCCCCAGAATGCAGAGAAGAAATCGCTGATGAATTCCATTTTTACCCCCTTCCGGTAAACAGGATGCCGGCTGAGATGAAGGCGGCCGCGAACAATATGACGGCACCCAGAATGCTCAGGTCGGGCAGGAAACGGTTAACGCTGAAATTGACTTCGACGCCTTTGATCACGCCGGTGTCGTCGGGAACGGAGCCGCCCCCGGACAGGTTGGTACCAAACATGGACTGGACTTCGTTTTTGATGTCCTGGATCTTTTGTTGGTAGTCGTTCATGACTTGTTCGTATTCTTCGTCGGTGTCTTCCAGGCTCAAATCGATTTCTTCACCGGACCAGGTGACGCTGTCGCCTTCTCCATCGCCATCACCACCACCGCCGCCGGTGTTGTTGTCGCCGTCTTCGTCGCCGTTGCCATCGGAGTCGCCGCCGTTATCACCGCCGGTGCTTCCGTCATCGTTGCCGCCGGAGTCATCGTCTCCGCCTGTGCCATCGTCTGAACCGTCGTCTGCCCCTGACGGGGAATCTCCGCCCTCGCCTTCCGGGCCCTGGCTGCCTTCGTCCAGTCCGTCTGTTGATGAGCCGGAGGGGACACAGACGTCGGTGCCGTCTACCTGGCCATAGGTGGTGCCGCTGGGGCAGCTACCACCATCCTGTTCGGACATGTCCAGGCAGTTGCCGTCGGAGTCACGGAAGGAGCATTGGTCGGGCGGGTCGTCGTAATCGTCGGGTTCTTCGGAGGTGTACTCTTGCCCAAGGCCGGTGCATTCCTGAGCGTCGTACATGCTGGTGTTGCCGTCGAGCTTTGAGTAGTTGGTTCCGCAGGTGTAAGCGCAGCCGTTGACGTCGTAGATGCCGGAGCCCATGCCGCCGTTGATTTCGCCGCCGGGAATGGTGTTGGTGGCGCACTCCGGTTCTGGGTCTTGAGGTTCGTTCGTGTAAAAAAGATGTTTCTGATATTCCGCCTTCGGGTCCTCCATTTCCAGGTAAGGCTCTCCACTATCCCCGGTGACATACACTTCACACGCTTCCCAACGGGCCTCGCAGGCGGCCATACCTGTTTCCAGGTCCGATATTTCACACGATTTGTACTCATTGTATTTAGCCTTGGCGACCTGGAGGCTGCCTTCATCCCAGGAGCGCGGGTTGTAACCGGTGGCGCCGCCGCAACCAAAGGAACCACCTAAGGAACTGTTGAAATAACGCTCCCAGCCGGCAGGAACGCTTGCTTCCGCATTAGACAGTGGCGACAAACAGACAAGCAATAAGAGCGCTAAGCGCCAGAATGTACGGGGATTGGAGGTGGGTGATTTCACGGTGCTTCCCCTTAACGATGAAGGGCCGGTTGTCCGGCCCCTGGGTCAGTGGGTGTTGTAGCCAAGGGCGAACATCGAGGCCCAAAGGGCCCCGATGAGGACTCCCGTGGCCATTACCGGCGAAGGATCGAGACGATGATGCCCAGGCCGGTGACGATGGCCACCAGGGCAATCACGCCCATTACGGCGGTGGTTACGTTGCCGTTGGCGTCGGTGAAGGCGCTGTCGATCACTTCGCTGTGGTCGGCTGCGGCGACGGTGCCGGCCATGAGGCCTGCGGAGACGGCTGCGCCTACTTTGGCGAGGCGTTTGCCCCAGCGGCTGCGGGCCATGCCCCAGCTTTTACCGTCTTGTTGCTTTTCCATTTCAATGACTTCGTTCATAACGTTTTCTCCGGTTTGGTTTTTAAGAGACCTTCCGCATGACCTGGACCAGTCGGCCTAATCCGAGCCCTACTGCCCAGAAGAACAAGGCAGTGCCCATAACCAGCCCGATGATTTCCGGGTCGGGCGAAAGGTATTCAGCAAACACCGTTTCGATGTTTTGTTGCTGAATTTCCTGAACCGTCCAGGTGCCTTCGCTACAGGCCATGACCGAGGCACCATTAATGGCCTCTGTGGTCAGGGTGCCGGTGCATTGGTAGTTCTGGACGGTTGGCATTGCTTCGCTGCCCTACTCCGTTACGCGGTTTTCTTTTGAGGCTCGGGAGCCGGGGCGGTTTTCTGGTTAGGGACCACGCCGATGATGTGCGGCTGGCTTTTTCCGCCGGCGGCTTTCTTGAGCATGGCGACCAGTTTCAGGTCATCACCGGGGGTGAAGCCTTCTTTCTGGAGCTGGTCGAATACGGCGGGTTCGGCGCTGATCTTTGTGACTTCAAGGCCAATGGTTCTTTCGGCGTTTTCGCCAACGGGGCGTTGGCCGGTGAACATGCTGCAGAAGGTGCGGCCTTCAACGGTGACTTTGTTGACGCTGAATACGGATGCTGTCATTTCGAATTGCATGGTGTTTACTCCTGGTATTTGGCCGTTTTATAGGCCTTTTCGTATTGAGTGTTGGTTTTGGTGATGTCGAACAGCTCCAGGTAGAGGCGCTGTATGAGCTCGGCTTCGTAGAGCTTGGCCGCCATGTTGAATGGCGGTTGGGTGCCGCAGTTGGCGGTTTCGTGTTTCCAGAAGGCCAGGCTTGAGCGGATGGCTTTTAGCTGGCGTTCCAGGCTTTTTGCTAGTTGTCTGGCTTCACGGCGGTTCAGGTACACGGCAACCCCGCCGGGCTGGGCCGTTCCCGCGACTACCGTCGCGGACGGCCCCGGTTGCCGTGCCTCGCTCGGGCTCGGTGCCTGGCCCGCGTTCCGCTGATGCTCACAGCTCCGGTTCGGAATCAAGGGGCGGTCATCCACCCCCGTCAGCGACGCCAGCGCCGATCCGTTTTGCGGACTGTGAGCGAAGCCCTGACCACTGCAAGGCCAGGCCCTTCGGGTGCTGCGCAGCCTTGCAGTGGTCACGACTTAGCTCCCTGGTCGTCCGCGATCGGCGATGGCGACGATGACGGGGGCGGATTCTCAGACGCCGCGGGGGTGTCAGGGTTAAAACCAAAATCCGGGCAGCCGGCCGCCAACCAGGCTTCCAGGACCGCGCCGCCGAGGGTCCAGAGGTCTGTTCCACGGGCGAAGGCTTCTTTTTCCAGTTCGAGCTTCACGGATTTTTTCGACTGGACGTAAAAGCGCTTTTCCGGGTCCTGGATGGTGCGCTGGCGTGGGGGGATGGTTGCGGTGGTCATACAACAGCCCTCCGGGTGTTATGGCGCCGGGTGGTTCTGGCCTTTGCGATTTCTTTGGTCAGGATGGCGACCGTTAACAGCTGAAATAGGCGGCCGGCCTGGTGGTCGTTGTGTACGGTTCTGAGTACCAACAGGCGGGCGCTGGCTTTTGTGGCGCTGTCTGTGTCGTTCTCGCCCAGGGCCTTTGCGCCTTTTTCAAACACCCGGACCGCTTCGGGTTTGGGGTGCTTGAAGCGTTTGGTGAGGCCTAGAGCGTTGAGCCTCATGCGCTGGCCTAATGGTTGGTGAGTCACCTGGATCATGCTGCGGTCCTCAATGCGTTGCAGGCCTGCCCGACTGCCCAGGCATGGAAGCTGGGGCTTTCGGAGGCGATGAACTCGGCGTAGTGGCGGGCGAGTTTTACGCCATACCAGAACACATCAGAATCCAGGCCCCGGAAGGCGTCGGCGTAGCCGCGCATTCGGGTGGTGATGCGGCTGGCTTCCTGGTAATTGCCTTGAGCCCACTGTGTGGCGGCTTCGTGAAAGAGGTTGTCCAGGTCTTCTTTCTTCTCTTGGCGGATCTCTTCCGTAAGCATGGCTAAATCTCCTCTTCTTCCATCTGTTGAAGCAGGCGGGGAATGTTGACCATGCGGTGGCGACCGATCTTGTGGGTCGGGATGTAGGCGCGCTTTACCCAGCCCTCCACCACTCCGGCGTCGACGCGGACCCATTCCGCAAATTCACGCCACTCCATAAGAGGGGGCCAGTTCAGGTCTTTGATGCGTTCGGCTAGTTGTTCGTCTATCATGGTCATTGGTCAAAAACGTCCACAAACGGCTAATTCCAAATCTACTTAAGCCATATTAGCTTAACTAGAAAGATTAAGCCATTTTAGCTTAAGCCATTATTATATTTTTTTGTCATGATCAAAGAACGGGTTATAACCATCATTAAAAAGTCAGGGATGAAAAACCCGGAGCTGGAAGCAAAAACGGGGATAGGCCGATACACTTGGCAAAACATCAGAAACAAGCCAGAGAGAGAGCTAAAAACAGAAGAGATAGAGGCGGTAATAAAGCTATATCCTCAATACGCTCTGTGGATCGCATCCGGCGAGATAGCTCCAGAATCAGGGCAGACTAGCCCCGAATACGACGAAGTGAACTCAAAGTTAGACAGTCACGCCGAGGGATAGCAGTTACGAAAAAGGTCATGGAGAGATGGTTCCAGGATCGGCACGACTAAAGGACGCAGTCATGAAAGGATTTAGCTTTTTATTCCTCACAATCGCCCTTATCGGCACTGCCCAAGCAGACCCGCTTACCGAGACAATAACCGGCGCTTCCCAGGCTTTCGGCGAACACATCGTGGAGAACATGTGGAGAAACCGATGCTCACGAGCCGAAGCCGTGCGGCTACACGCTAACTGCTACGTTAACCCCGATGGCGTGGCCCTGTGGCAGATGAAAGGCGCAGAAAGGGAGAGATGGAAGCCGACGGCGGTGAAAGAGAGCGTACGCCTTCAGAAAGAACACCAACGGGAGATGGAGATCGCCAAGGAACAAGGACAGCGAGCCGCCAAACAGAACAGCATGAATCACCAAATGTGCGAGTTCTGGAAACAACAGAAAGCGACCGCGCGTCGGAACTCCAAAGTCAGTGAATATTGCCAATAGCAGCAGGCTGGGTCAGTGTGAGAAATACCTCGTTACTCAAAGTCGCGTTACTCACGGTAGCATTACTGTTCCCACCGCCCGCATTCGCAGAGACGGTAAAAAAGACCAAGTACGGCATCTGCCACCCCTCTGAAAGCTTGTACTACTACCGAATCAAGAATTTTAAGCCATTTACTTCAGTAGAAAGCTGCTTAGATTCAGGTGGCAGATTAACTAAGCGCCTGCAATCACACACACCTAAAGCACCGAAATCCAGCACAGCCAGGGAATATGATCGAAGCGAGTTCGGACACGAATGCACGGACGACGACCATGATTGTCAGAATAGCCGGATGGAAGCTCCAATATCCCAATCCACTATTCCGGTGACATTCGCTAGCAATGAACGTTGCAGGGTCATATCAGGTCGCTGGATATCGCTTTTTACAGGAAACGTGATGCACGATGCTTCTAAAATCGATATCGATCATGTGGTACCGCTGAAATGGGCATGGCAACACGGAGCTAATAAATGGACTAAGGAGAAACGAGAGCGGTTTGCAAATGATCCGCGCAATTTATGGAGCGTAGAACTTTCACTTAATAGCCAAAAAGGAGCTAAAGGATTGGCTTCCACCTAAAGGAATATGCAGCTAAATTTATCGCTTTAAGTCAACCACAAAAATATACAACAAAAAATAAACTCGAAAATAAAAAATTATTCATTCAAAGAGAATTGCAACAAACAGAAAGAGGATAAACGTGAGTCAATTAATCGAGCATGACGATGACAGAGAAATAAATATCGAAGTCGGAAGCAACGGCGAAAACTCGCCGATACCCATGAAACTGTACCAAAGCCTTTACCACCAGATAACTGGCCGAACTGAAAAAATAAAAAAAAGCTACAGCAACAATCTACTGATGAAATTCGAAGACATTGAGCAGTTGCACTACAAAATTTCCCAGATCTGCAATGTGCATGACGTAATTGCAAGGAATGAGAACATAACAATATTCTACGAAAAGGATACAAAAGACACTTTTACATCGTTTGAGAGGTTTAAAAGATATAATTCAAATCAAACCAGCGCAACTGTAAACGTAGTGCTAAAGTACAATTTTTCAATAAAAATACCTGAAACCCAGAAACCCCAAGAGTACACCGTAACTATAAAACTAATAAACAGAATAGCAGCAATACGGAAAATAAGAGAAGAAGCACCCCCGTTCCTACCCGGACATATTTTTAATTCCCTCGCCGAAAATATCGCAGAAATAAACGTAGAATACGTAGACTATGTTGTAGCAAGACAATTCATAGAGGCATTTAGTGAATGGATCAAGGGAGTACAGTCAGAGCCAAAGACTAAAACAATAAACACGTTAAAACGATACTCTTTTATAATACCAAAAGCTATACCGATAATTTTATCAGTTATTTTCGGTTACTTTGCAGTATCATCAATACCGGATCAGGAAATTATAAACATAAACCAAGCACTTAAATACATCGCCATATATGGAATAGGAATTTACCTAATAGTAACAATATCTTCTACAGCCGGACACATTATAGAGAACTCTATAGATACACATCAGTCAATCTCCTACATAAAACTAAATAAAGGAGACGAGCGGCTGATCGAAGAGTCTAACACAGGAAGAGCATTGAGAATCACAAAGTTCGTTATTGGATGCGCACTTACCATTATGCTAGGAGTTGCGTCTGCTATGTTAGAAAAAATCTTCCTATGAATATTGATGCCTTGTCAGTTCTGAACTGGCAAGGCACTCATAAAATGACATGAAAATTTTAAGCGCTATAACAGAACATGTTTTTGGCTGCCACCCCCCGAAGCTTTCGAAAAACATGAGCTGCTATGGCCAAATTCGCAATTAATGGAAATTTTTTGTCAATACAAAACTAGGTCGTGTGACATTCATTTGCGCACCAGTAACAGCCATTAATTCTGTTCTTGGGCCACTTTTGCTTAGCAGAAGCAACCGCCCCCCGGCACGTTGGATGGTACCCTAAATCAATCTGATTAGAGGGCATAGGCATGTTTTGGCAAGGGTCAGAGGCGTTGTGGACCTCATGATCACCATTCGATTGGGCATTCTTATTAATAACAAATCTTGGCATAAGTACCTCCACGTAATTTACAAAGCGGCACACAATAAATTAGTAGCTCGCTATAGAATATGCAAGCCTAATTTTCTCACTTAGCCACGGGAAAGACAGTTAATGATGGTTACTGCAATCAACGAAATCGTAACTCACTAGTTTTGGGCGCACATATCCGATGTTGAACACATCCGCAAGGGTCTTATTATCGCGAGATCGGCGGTTCAACTCCGCCACTTGCTATCAGTATTCCGAAAAAACCGGTTCGAACGAGTTGGATTTTTAAACCCATCCACCGCCACCCCTCGATATGATTACGTCGTTGAAAACACTTAATTTTCTTTGACTCCCTCTACACGATACTCGAGCTATTCAGTAACAAGAGTGCTACCCAAAAGACAACCGCCCTTACAGCTGTTTTCACGAACAGTATGATTTAAAATGAACCGACCACCATAGACTGCAACCAAGGAGCAACAGTGAAAAGGATTTTAACCATCATCGCATCGACGACTCTTACCGTAGCCCTCGCGGGACCAGTCCAGGCAAACCCTGTAAGGGATGACAGACCGGAACCTTACGAATTCGACTGGAAATACAAAAACAACCGAATCATTGAGAGCACGGTTTGTGATAGATACAGCGGCCTGGACTGGAAGAATTGCCGTCGATACGCCAATTGGTATTTCTCAGAGAAGTGCTGGGAGTATCGCAACGAACTCAGGCATAAAAGCGGCGACGTTAGACGCGACATAATGAAAAAGCGCGACCGGTACTGTGATGCCAAGCGTCGGATCACGACTCTGTAGAAGAGTAATTGCCGCTAATATCGGTTGCCCCCTTGCCTACCGCCATGTACTTTAGAGCCCGATAATAGACGGGAAGAATACGCAGGTAGCTGATTTTGAACACCTGTGCTCTTTAATGAACCTTTGGCTCAGGTCTCATAATGCTGGGGTCGGCGGTTCGACTCCGCCCCTTGCTACCAGTATTCTGAAGAGCCCGGTTCGAAAGAGCCGGGCTTTTTTGTTTGTGCCACCTGGAAAAGTTGCCATGTCTGAAACTATCGTCTCCGGTCTGTCTATTGATCGCCTGAGCCGCCTTCACCGACACCTTGATGAGTATTACATCCAGCCCGGAAAGATCCCCGGAGCGGTCACACTGGTGGCTCGCCACGGCAAAGTGGTCTGGACTAACGCTCAGGGAATGATGGATGTCGAGCGTGGTCGCCCCATGCAACGGGATACCGTGTTTCGCATCTATTCCATGACCAAACCGGTCACTGCCATCGCCATGATGCAGCTGTACGAACAGGGCAAATTCCTGCTCAGTGACCCGGTGCACAAATACATTCCTTCCTGGCGCAACCTGCAAGTTTATAAGAGCGGCAGTTATCCGGATTTCGAGACCGAACCGGCAGCTACCACCATGACCATCCGGGACTTGTTCACTCACACCTCCGGGTTGACCTACGGTTTCACCGAGAGAACAGAAGTCGATGCGGCCTACCGCAAACTGAAGCTGGACGGCAGCCCTATTCTTACGCTGGACAAGCTGGTGGAGCGGCTGGCTGAACTACCGCTGGAATTCTCGCCCGGTACCGGCTGGAACTATTCGGCCTCTACCGATGTGCTTGGTTACCTGGTTGAGCAGCTCTCGGGACAGTCGCTGGACGAGTACTTCCGCCAGCATATTTTTGAGCCCCTGGGCATGGACGACACCGGCTTTTATGTCAGAGAAGACCAGCAAGACCGTTTCGGCGCCTGCTATCTGTACCAGCCCGGCGACACTATGAAACTGCAGGACGACCCTCAACGTTCCCGCTACCTCAAACCACCTCGCTTTTTGTCCGGCGGCGGGGGGCTGGTGTCCACAGTAGACGACTATCACCGTTTCGCCCAGGCACTGTGCCAGGGTGGTGCATATCAGGGGCAGCGCATTATCGGGCGCAAAACCCTGGAATTCATGCGCCTCAATCACCTGCCAGGCAACCAGGATCTGCCGGCCCTGTCGGTGGGCGGTTTCAGTGAAACGCCGTATCAGGGTCACGGCTTCGGGCTGGGCTTCTCCGTACGCACTGACATTGCCCGTTCACAAACTATTGGCTCGGAAGGCGAATTCGGTTGGGGTGGGCTGGCCAGCACCAGCTTTTTTGTCGATCCGGAAGAAGACATGGTGGTCATCTTGATGACCCAACTGATGCCATCGTCCTCCTACCCGCTGCGGCAGGAGCTGCGAGGGTTAGTTTACGGCGCACTGAACTGAAAAAGCCCGCCGGCGGCGGGCTTTCAAACAGTGTTCCTGACAAATCAATCACCCCAGAAATTCCACCACGCCCTGGACTTCTCCTGCTTTTGGGCCTGGCCTTGCTCACTTCCCTTATTGGCCGGGTCAGCCTTCCGGTTCTGGTTGGCAGCATCAGCGTTTGCCTCTCCCTGCTCCTCGCGCATGCCCTGCTCCTGCGCACGCTCACGAGCCCGTTCATCCTGAGCCTGCTGCATTTCACGCATTCGTTCAGCCTGGCCCTTTTCCTCCTCTGCACGGCCTTGTCCTTGCTGTTTAGCGCTCTCTGCTCGCTGGCCATTTTCACTACCTGATTGCGCGAGAACAGGCGGCGAAGCCAGACTGCCGGCGAGCGAAATACCGGAAGCGACAACCGCAGACTGGATTGCTGTCAATCTCATGATTCTTTTACCTCTATGGGTGAAAATAAAACCTGAACAGAACGCATTCTATGAAGGTATCACTTTTAATACTGTGCGACGTTCCCGATAGCTGTGGCATACTTGGTAGTTCTACTTATTACCTGATAACAACAGCAAGGAATGTTTGATGAAAGCGGAAACCCTCGCCCTGCACGCCGGCTTCAAGAGCGACCCGACCACCAAGGCCGCCACCACGCCGATCTACCAGACCACGTCCTACACGTTTGACGATACCCAGCATGGTGCCGACCTGTTTGACCTGAAGGTTCAGGGCAACATCTATACCCGCATCATGAACCCCACCAACAGTGTTCTGGAAGAACGCATGACGGCGCTGGAAGGCGGCGTGGGCGCGCTGGCTGTGGCATCCGGTATGGCCGCAATCACCTACGCACTGCAGACCATCTGCAAAGTGGGCAACAACATTGTCAGCACCAGCCAGCTGTACGGCGGCACATACAACCTGTTTGCTCACTCTCTGCCCAATCAGGGCATTGACTGCCGCATGGTGCCCCACGACGACTTCGAAGCTGTGGAAAAAGCCATCGACGACCAGACCCGCGTCCTGTTCTGTGAATCCATCGGCAACCCGGCGGGTAACGTCGTCGACATCCAGAAATGGGCCGAGATTGCCCACAAACACGGCATCCCGTTGATGGTTGATAATACCGTGGCCACGCCCTTCCTGTGCCGCCCGTTCGAACATGGCGCCGATATCGTGGTGCACTCGCTCACCAAGTACATCGGCGGTCACGGCACCACCGTTGCCGGCGTTGTTGTAGATTCGGGCAAGTTTGACTGGAAGGCCAGTGCCGACAAGTTCCCCATGCTGAACGAGCCGGATCCGTCCTATCACGGCGTGGTTTACACCGAAGCCCTGGGCGAAGCCGCCTTTATCGGCCGCTGCCGTGTGGTTCCGCTGCGCAACACCGGTGCCGCGCTGTCACCGTTCAACTCGTTCCTGATCATGCAGGGCCTGGAAACCCTGGCGTTGCGCATGGAACGCCATTGCGAGAACACCGAAAAAGTCGCCCAGTACCTGCAGGATCATCCGGCTGTTGAATGGGTGAACTACGCCACGCTGGCCGACAGCCCCTACAAAGCCACCTGCGAAAAAATCTGTGGTGGCAAGGCTTCCGGTATTCTGAGCTTTGGCATCAAGGGCGGCCGTGACGCGGGTGCGAAATTCATCGATGCCCTGGACATGATCCTGCGCCTGGTCAACATCGGTGACGCAAAATCCCTGGCCTGTCACCCGGCCACCACCACTCATCGACAACTTAATGAAGAAGAACTCAAGAGCGCTGGCGTGAGTTCAGACCTGGTGCGCCTGTCCATCGGCATTGAACACGTGGACGATATCATTGCCGACATCACCCAGGCTCTGGACAAGTCCCAGGCCTGATTTCCCCTGTCACCAAATACCGCAGGGCACGACCTATGTCGTGCCCGGCACACCCCGTGTTTCCCCCTACCTGCCTTGTATCCAAACCGCTCGAAGATTATTCTCTAGGGTTCTCCATGCCTTAATTCGAGAGTTTCTGGCCAATGAGCGAAAGCGCAAAGCCCCGCATTACCAGTGGTTCCAAATTCCGTAACGAGCACGGCTTCTCCGCCATCAAGGACGGCGTCAAGCAGAAAGGCAACACGGAAGGCCAGCCCCTGGAGCGAAAGCCGAAGTGGCTGCGGGCGCGCATGCCCGGTGGCGAACGCTACGACGCCGTGCGCCAGAACGTCAGTGACCACCGCCTGAGCACCGTCTGCCAGGAATCCCATTGCCCGAATATCGGTGAATGCTGGACCGCCGGCACCGCCACCATCATGGTGATGGGCTCGGTGTGTACCCGCGCCTGCAAATTCTGCGCAGTGGATACCGGCAACCCCAAAGGCTGGCTGGACCACGAAGAGCCGGAAAACACCGCCAAATCCGTGGAATTGATGGGCCTGAGGTACATCGTGCTGACCTCGGTAGACCGGGACGACCTGGAAGATTTCGGCGCCGGCCACTACGCCGCCTGTGTCTCCGCCATCAAGCGGCGCACCCCGGAAGTTGCGGTGGAAGCCCTGACCCCGGATTTCGATGCCGTGATGCCGCTGGTGGAACAGGTGGTGGATTCCGGGCTGGACGTATTCGCCCAGAACGTGGAAACCGTGGAACGGCTGACCCGCCGCGTACGCGATCCCCGCGCCGGTTACCAGAAAACCCTGGACGTGCTGGCCCACGCCAAGCAGCACCGGCCGGACGTGCTCACCAAGACCAGCCTGATGCTGGGTCTGGGAGAAACCGAAGAAGAAGTGCTGAAAACCATGGACGATCTGCGTGCCATTGGCGTGGATATCCTCACTCTGGGCCAGTACCTGCGCCCCACCCCGAATCACCTGCCGGTCGAACGCTATGTGACACCGGAGGAATTCAACCGCTTCCGCGACATCGGTCTGGAGAAAGGCTTCATGGAAGTCCCCTCCGGCCCCATGGTGCGCTCCAGCTACCGGGCTGATAAAGTCTTTGATAAAAACAATCTCGGTCTGGCCGTGCCGGAGGTCCCTGAACCTTCCAATGCCATGCAGATTCCGGTCAAGGCCATAGAATAAGGCGAACAAATGCTGTCCCTGCTGCGTAATATCCGGCTGAAGCACAAGTTCTGGTTGCTGAACATTGTGGTCTTCGCCGTGCTTTGCCTGCTCGCGCTCTATGCCATGCAAGTCATTGCCGGGCGCACCGGCGAATCACTGACCACGGTATTTGCCGACACTGCACCCGGTTTTGCCGTTGTGGTTGCCCTGCTTATGGCACTGGAAATGGCCGGATCGCAGTTGCTGATTTCCTTCATTGAACGCCATATCAATCGTCTGAAAGACACCATGGTATCGGTGCAATCCAGCGGCGACCTGAGCCATCGGGCCAATGTCGACTCCTCCGATGAAATCGGTGAAATGGCTGCTGCGTTCAACGCCATGCAGGACCGGACTGTCGAGGTTGTCAAAAGCATGAAGGAAGCCACGGAGCGCCTTCATCAGGAAGTCCAGGCGCTGACCGAGGCCGCAGAGGCACGCCGGGACGACCTGGCACGCCAGCAAAGTGATGCAGACCGTTCCGCGGAAGTCATCGAGACCATGCTGCAAAGCTTTGTCGGCATCGCTGAACAGGCCGGCATCGCCAACACCCTCTCCCACGAAGCCCGCGACACCGCGGTTTCCGGCGGGGAACGGGTCAGCCAGATCGCAAACAGCATCCGCCATCTGGCAGAGGTGGTGCGCAGCTCCGCCAGCAGCGTGGAATCTCTGGCCGAAAACAGCCACGAAATCGGCCATGCCATTACCGAAATTCAGGGTATTGCCGAACAGACCAACCTGCTGGCCCTGAACGCTGCGATTGAAGCGGCACGCGCCGGTGAACAGGGCCGTGGCTTTGCCGTGGTCGCCGACGAAGTCCGCAGTCTGGCCCGCCGGGTACAGGATTCCACCGACCAGATCCGGACCACACTGGACCGCCTGCTGGCCGCCATGAACCGCGCCGTTGAACAGATGACCGGCAGTTCTGAAGATGCCAATCGCTGCGTTGAAGAATCGGAAGAAGGCCGAAAGGCTCTGGAAGCGATCAATGAGGTGGTCAACCGCATCAACAGTACCAACCAGGAAATTGCCAACCTGTCTTCCGAACAGACTTCAGGCACCGATGAAGTTCTGGCCAATGTTCACGGCATTCGCGAAACCACTCAGAGCATGGTGACAGAGCTGGCGCAAAGCGCCGAAATGGCCCGGCGCCTGAAACAATTAATCGAATCCCTGGAAAACGCGTCGTCAAAGGTCACAGTTAACTGAGGTTTGTGGCAAACTCTGCACCTCGTTCCACCAGCAGAGAAGTCATTCATGGATCGCCTTGGTGCCTTTTACGACCGTTTTATCCTCGCCCACCCGTGGCTCGTTCTTTTCGTATTCGGCCTGCTTCTGGCCGGAACCGCCTTCGGCTTCAGCCAGTTCCGGCTGGACGCCTCCGCCGAATCGCTGGTACTGGAGAACGATCGTTCCCTTGAGGAATACCGACAGGTAAATCGTACATTTACCACCTCTGATGACTTCCTGGTGGTTACCTACACACCAGACAACGACCTGTTCACGGAATCCGGACTGGCCCGCCTGGCTGCGCTGCGTGATGAGCTGGCCACCGTTGAAGCCGTCGGCTCCACCAACAGCATTCTCAACGTACCGCTGCTGCACAGCCCCGACCTCACGCTCGATACCGTCGACAGCGAAATCAAAACCATCGACGAACACAATGTGCCCCCGGAGACCGCCCGGGAGGCACTGCTGGACAGCCCCATGTATCCGAATCTGCTGATCAGTGAGGATGCCGGCACCACGGCCATTCAGGTAAACCTGCCAACCCCGGAGAAATACTTCGAGTTGCTGAACCAGCGGGATGCCTTGCGCGAGACCGTCAATGCCGGCAAGGCAAGCGAACAGGAACAGCAGGAACTGGAAGCGGTCAGTGAAGAATTCATCCACTTCACCGAGACCCTGGGCGAAGAGCGGGATGCCACTATCGGACAGGTGCGCGCCATTCTCGATGACTACCGGGACCAGGCCACCATCCACCTGGGCGGCGTACCCATGATCGTCGCGGATATGATCCGCTTTATCAAAAGCGACCTGTCCACGTTTGGCCTGGGTGTTCTGGCCTTCCTGCTACTGACTCTGGCCATCATCTTCCGCCAGTGGCGCTGGGTTCTGGTGCCTCTGCTTTGCTGCGGCGCAACCGTCTGGCTGATGGTGGGCTTTCTGGGCTGGGCGCAGTGGCCGGTGACGGTAATCTCATCCAACTTTATTTCACTGCTGCTGATCATGACCCTGTCGCTCACCATCCACCTGATTGTGCGTTACCGGGAATTCCAGCATGACGAACCACAGGCCGCGCCAAAAGATATTCTGCGCCGCACTTTGCTGGCCATGATCAAACCCTGCTTCTACATGGCCATCACCACCATTGTCGCTTTTGGTTCGCTGACCTTCAGCGGTATCCGCCCGGTCATCGATTTCGGCTGGATGATGACCATCGGGCTGGCAGTCGCCTTCCTGATCACCTTCCTGATCTTTCCGGCCTTACTGCGGCTGTTGCCACCACCCGTGGATAAGCGGGTAACCTCTGATCGTGTACCGTTCACGGATGCTTTTGCACGTTTCACCGAACGCTTCGGCGGCACGGTGCTGGTGGGTTCCGGCGTACTCGCAGTGCTCTGCGTGATTGGCCTGAGCCGCCTCACGGTAGAGAACAGCTTTATTGATTACTTTAAATCCGATACCGAAATTCACCAGGGCATGATTACCATTGATGATCGTCTCGGCGGCACCACGCCACTGGACGTCGTGATCACTGACAAACCCGCCCCGGAAGGCGCCGACAGCGACCCCTTCGCCAGCGACTGCGACCCGTTTGTAGAAGATTGTGGCGATGAGGAATATCGCGACACCTGGTACACCTATCAGAAAATGCAGCAGCTTGAACAGGTGCACGACTACCTGGACAGCCTGCCGGAAACCGGCAAGGTCCTTTCCATCAGCACAACGCTGGATCTGCTCGCCCAGGTGAATGGCGACGAGCCACTGGATGCCCTGGAACTGGCCTTCGTACCGGCAGCGGTACCGGACGACCTGAAAGACATTCTCCTGACACCCTATATCGCCGAAGAAGAGGATAAAGCCCGGTTCAGCATCCGCATTCTGGAAACCATGCCCGACCTGCGGCGGCAGGAGTTGCTGGACCGCATCCGCAACCATCTGACCACCGAACTGGGTTACGACGAAGAGCGTGTCCAGCTGTCCGGTATGACAGTGATGTACAACAACATGCTGCAAAGCCTGTTTGACTCGCAGATCAAGACCATAGGCGTGGTGTTCGGCGCCATTCTGGTGATGTTCCTGATCCTGTTCCGATCGGTCAAACTGGCGTTGATCGGCATGGCACCGAACCTGATTGCCGCCGGCTCAGTGCTCGGCCTGATGGGATGGCTGGGCATTCCGCTGGACATGATGACCATCACCGTAGCGGCCATTACCGTGGGCATCGCAGTGGACGACACCATTCACTACATCCACCGGTTCAAAACCGAGTTCGTCAAAGACGGCGATTACCTCGCGACTATGCACCGTTGTCACCGCAGTATTGGCCAGGCCATGTTCTTTACCTCCCTGACCATTATTACCGGGTTCTCGATTCTGGCCCTGTCGAACTTTATTCCGACCATCTACTTTGGCCTGTTCACCGGCTTTGCCATGTTTATGGCCCTGGTAGGCGCTCTCACGCTGCTGCCGCGGCTTATCGTTCTTGTCAGGCCCTGGGGCAACCCCTAAGAAAAAACCCCGCCAGAGCGTGGCTCAGGCGGGGTTTTCCGGACAGACCGAATAACCGGCGTCAGTCGTTTACTGACCCATGCCCTGGCCTTGACCTTGGCCCTGGCCCTGTTGCTGCATCTGTTGCTGCATTTGCTGCTGCTGTTGCTGCATCTGCTTCATACGACGGTCCAGCTCATCGCGCTGCTCATCGGTGAATACCGCATCCACTTTAGCCTGCATGAGTGCAGACAGGCCGGCGATCTCACCGGTCACTTCACCGAGCTCGTCGGCTTTTTCACGGATGGCGCCTTCGTCATAGTCTTGCTTGATCTCGCCCTGAAGCTCACCCTGCAGCGACTGTGCGGTCTGGCGCAGTTCCGCGATCTCACCCTGCATCTCTTCCATGATGCCGCGAATCTCTGTTTGCTGGTCATCAGAAAGCCCTACCATCTGAGCCAACTGGGATACCTGATCCTGCTGACCGCCAGCCTGCTGCTGAGCAAAGGCAGTCGTGGACAGACTCAGGGCAACCAGCGCAGAACCGATGATCTTCACAAATTTCATAAACTTCTCCGTTAATCGAATGTCGGTAGTCATGCCACCGTGTATTGGTTTCATATTTCAGAGCCCACACCCTAAAACATTACGGAACCGGATTTCATCCCGGTGGCCCGCCCCTGACGGCATGTATCGCCCTTTTTTCGCTTCGGGCCCGCGGCACACGCGGCCTCCATTAAATGTGAAAATTTAGTCATTCCCCGGCATAATGGCGCCTTTGACCAACGAGCGGAGCACTATCATGGCTATTAACTGGTTTCCCGGGCATATGCACAAGGCCCGCAAGGAGATCAAGAAAGTCATGCCTCAGATGGATTTGATCATCGAGGTTGTGGACGCCCGGATTCCCTTCAGCAGTGAAAATCCGCTGGTGCCCTCACTGCGCGGCGACACACCGATCATCAAGGTGTTGAACAAGCGCGACCTGGCTGACCCGGAGATTACCGCACAATGGCTGGAATGGCTGGAACAGGAACGGGGCGTGCGCGCCCTGACGCTGACCCACAACCAGCGACGGGAAGCGCTCGACATCCTGAAACTGGCCCAGGAGCTGACCCCGGACCATGATCGCCAGAAGAGCGCTCTACGGGTGATGATTCTGGGCATCCCCAACGTGGGCAAGTCCACCCTGATCAACACTCTCGCCGGCCGGCCAGTTGCCAAAACCGGCAACGAGCCCGCCGTTACCCGCGCCCAGCAGGCCATCAAACTGCCTGACAATATTCTGCTATACGACACGCCGGGGTTTCTGTGGCCCAAACTGTCTCCGGAAGCCTGCGGCTACCGCCTGGCCATCACCGGCGCCATCCGTAGCGCCGTACTCGATTTCGAAGACGTAGCCCTGTTTGAAGCCGATTATCTGGTAGACACCTATCCGGAACTGGCAATGGCACGATACGGACTGAACGAGAAACCCCGGGATGGCCTGGCGTTGATGGATGCCATAGCCGTCAAACGCCGGTTCCTTGGTCGCGGCGGCGTACCGGATCTGCACAAGGTTTCAGAGGTGCTGATCAACGAGTTCCGCAGCGGCACCCTCGGACGCATATCCCTGGAGACGCCGGCCATGGTAGAACAAGAGCTTAAGGAAGTTCTGGATACTTGATCTCGGTCAAGCTAAGGGGGATGATGGCAGGGAGATATTTCGCTTTCAGTAAATGTGGACGCTCCAGACCGCCCGCCGGTTTGCAGTGATATGGATCAACCCGGATGGTTCATCAAATATGACCCAGGCAATTCGACTCCAGCAAGCATCCCCCCTCAAAGCCGCGTGCAATCAATGCAGCCTGAGCAATCTGTGCCTCCCTCTGGCGATCGAGGAAAATGACCTTGATAGCCTGGAGGATATTGTTCAGCAGGGTCGGATCTATAACCGGGGTGAGCATGTTTTCGATCAGAGCACACCGGTCCGGTCATGTTTTGCAGTGAAAAGCGGCTCGATCAAAACATCGATCATTACCGAAGGTGGTGAAGAGCAGGTCACCGGGTTCTTCATGCCCGGGGAACTGGTCGGGCTCGACAGCATGAGCAGTGAGACTTATGCCTGTACCGCCAGAGCACTGGAACGCACCAGCGTATGTGAGTTCCCGGTCGACAAGCTGGAAGAGCTGACCGGCAAGCTTCCTGAACTTCAGCACCATATGTATCGCATGATGAGCCAGGAGATTCAGAACAGTCATCAACTGGCCATGCTCTTGAGCAAGAACACAGCTGAGGAGCGGATTGCCGCCCTGTTGCTGTCCCTGTCCAGCCGTTTCCGCCGCCGGCGCATGTCACCGACCAACTTCAGCCTGCCCATGGCTCGTAACGACATCGCCAACTTCCTGGGCCTGGCGGTAGAGACCGTGAGCCGGGTGTTCACCCGCTTCCAGAATCAGGGCATCATTCGCGCACGCGGGCGAGAAGTCGAGCTACTGGATGTTGATGCACTGCAGCTCGTTACCCGGGATTTCGCCCGGCAGGGTCAGTAATTCCGCTGGCCCGATTTAACGGATTCCACTTCCTCAGATAGCCAGTTCCGCCATGGCAGCTGCTTGATCCCGAACGTATTCTTGATCTTGCTGCAAGCCATGGTGGTATTAACCGGCTCTCGGTGCCCCCAGTCCGGCAACTCGTCTACCACCCGGATATTCTGCGGAATACCGGGCATACCGACAATTGCCAGGCCCAGCTCATAAAGATTGATTTCCTCTGCCCCGGCGTACTGATAAGTGCCCCAGACTTCAGCACCGCAATCGAGCTGCAGGATAATCGCTGCCATCACCCTGGCCAGATCAGAGACAGCAACCGGCTGCCCCCGACAGCGCCCGGGCAAAGCCAGTGAACCTGTACTCAATGCGCAATCGTGTAACTTACGAACAACCCGGGCCAGGCTCCAGCCTGTTCGCAGAATAATATGCCGCGGCAACAAGGTGCGCAGAGCCTGCTCACACTCCCACTGCCAGCGACCCAGTTCGTTGACAGGCTGGCCGGGGTTCGAGGAAATATAGGCGCCCTGCTTGCGCCCATCAAACACATAGCACGAAGACAGCTGCAGCAGTGCCATGCGATGCTCACGCGCATGCTCAGCCAGCGCCAGAGGCAACGCGAAGGCGGCCTGGTGCGCCGTCTCCCGGTCTTGCTCGGCCTGTTCCGGGTCATCCAGCCAGAGAGCGTTGACGATCAGATCCGTGTCCTCGGGAATCCAGTTGTCGAGCGCCCCCAGGTTGGCCTTGGAAGGATCGCTGACCAGCAAGGGGCTGACCTGAAGATGCGTTTGTCGCAGCCGCTCCAGCAGCACTTTGCCCAATGGTCGGTAATCGTGAACAACTAATACATGCACGCCGAAACAATGCCTCTAGAATAGTGGTGAAATGCAGCCTACTGGTAGATTCTGGGCACTCGGGCCGTGACGCCTGTCAGCAATTCATAGCCGATAGTACCGGCACAGCTGGCCACTTCGTCAACGCTGACGGTGTTGCCCCAGAGCTCTACCATGTCGCCTTCGCGGGCCTGCGGCGCCCCTGAAAGATCTACCGCCAGCATATCCATCGAAACCCGCCCCAACAACCGGATACGCTGGCCATTAATGGCGGCCGGCGTACCTGTACCGGCGTGGCGGGGATAACCGTCGCCATAGCCTATCGCCACCATACCCATCCGGGTGTCCCGGGGGGCCGTCCAACTGGCACCATAGCCCACGGATTCACCGGCCCGTACCGTACGGGTAGCAATCAGTGGCGCCTCCAGAGTCATGGCCGGCCTCAGCCCGAGCTGTGGACCGGTTTTTCCGTTAGCCGGTGAACCGCCGTACAGCATGATTCCCGGCCGGCTCCACTGGAACAACGGCTGCCCCGGCAGGAAATGAGCGGCGGAATTTCCGACACTGCGCATTAACGATGGCCAGTACGCTGTCGCCTGTTCGAAGCACCGGGTCTGGAGGGCCGTCATGCCGCTCTCCGGGTCGTCAGCACAGGCGAAGTGGGTAACGAATCCAAGCAGTTGGGCACTACAGCCGGCAGCTTCGAGACGGGCCATTACGCCGGGCAGGTCTTCTGGGCGAAATCCGAGCCGGTTCATGCCGGTATTTACCTTCAGCCAGAACTCAGGGACATTCGCCGACACCAGCCAGTCCAGCTGAACGGGGCTGTGAAGTACAGGCTCGAAATTCCGGCGGGCACAATGGGAGAGATCGTTCTGTTCATGCACGCCTTGCAGCAGCACCACGGGTTGCGACAGCCCTGCCCTGCGTATCGCATCGGCTTCTTCAATGCAGGCCACGGCATAGCGTCTGGTGTCAGACTCAAGCGCTCGCGCTACCGCCTGTATGCCATGGCCGTATCCGTCGGCCTTGACCACCGCCATGGCATCAGCATCGCCTGCCAGCGAGCAGGCCAGGCGGTAGTTATGGCGAATCGCCTCAAGATCAATTCTGGCAAGGGTCGGACGAGGCATCAGTAGTCTCCGGCATAATCGCCGTAGTCACCGTGGGCCAGGTCTTCAAACTTGGTGTACTTGCCAATAAAGGCCAGCCGGGTGGTGCCAATCGGACCATTACGCTGTTTGCCGATGATGATCTCGGCAATGCCCTTGTCAGGGGTGTCTTCGTTGTAGACTTCGTCCCGGTACACAAACATGATCACGTCGGCGTCCTGCTCGATAGCGCCGGATTCCCGCAAGTCAGAGTTTACAGGGCGTTTGTTGGGCCGCTGCTCCAGACTCCGGTTCAGCTGTGACAGGGCGACCACCGGGCAATTGAGTTCTTTGGCCAACCCTTTCAGTGAGCGGGAAATCTCCGAGATTTCCGCAGTCCGGCCTTCCGTGTTACCGGGAACCCGCATCAACTGCAGATAATCCACCATGATCAGCCCCAGCTTGCCGCCGTTTTCACGGGCAACCCGGCGTGCTCTGGAACGCATTTCTGTCGGGCTCAGGCCCGGGGTGTCATCAATATACAGGGGTTTGTCTTTGAGCAGACTGACGGCCGAGGTCAGACGCGGCCAGTCATCCTCCTCCAGGTTACCACTTCGGACTTTGGTCTGGTCAATACGGCCCAGCGACGACAGCATCCGCATTGCCAGCGCGTCTGCCGGCATCTCCATACTGAACGTCAGAATCGGCACGCCGGTGGTGATCAGGGCGTTCTCGACAATGTTCATGGCAAAGGTCGTCTTACCCATGGACGGACGACCGGCGACAATAATGAGATCCGCCGGTTGCATGCCCGAGGTTTGCTCGTCGAGGTCTTTAAAGCCGGTCGTCAGGCCTGTGGTGCGCTCGCCAGACTCAAACAGCTCCTCAATGCGGGTCAGTGCAGTGGCCAGAATCGGGTTGATACCTTTCGGCCCCGAACCTTCTTTGGATCGCGATTCGGCGATCCTGAAAACACTACGCTCGGCTTCATCCAGAAGCTCACTGCTTTTTCGACCCTGCGGGTTAAAGGCAGAGTCAGAAATCTTGCCGGAAACCTCCACCAACTGACGCAAGATAGAGCGTTCTTTGACGATGTCGGCATAGGCTCTTATGTTGGCAGCACCCGGCGTTTTCTCTGCCAGCTCTGCAAGATAGGCAAGGCCGCCCGCGTCTTCGATATCGCCGGCACGCTCCAGAAATTCAGCCAGCGTCACCACGTCCAGCGGCTCACTTTCACTGGCAAGCCGTTCAACCGCACCAAAGATCAGCCGGTGGTCCTGACGATAGAAGTCCACCGCCGAGATAGTTTCAGACACCTCATCAAAACGCCGGTTGTCCAGCATAAGACCGCCCAGCACCGCCTGCTCGGCTTCCACCGAATGCGGGGGAACTTTTATGCGACTGGTCTCGGGATCAGTAGGGGCAGCTTTGATATTCGGTTTGGCCATGAACACACTTCTTCAGGTGCAGCCGGCCAGGCAAAAACAAAGCGCCAGGCAGGCGTGGAATGAAATCGGAGATACAAGAATACCAGAAAGCAACGGGCCCGAAACCGTTTCCGGCTCGGGCCCGTTTCTGCCCGCTGAAGCAGGACGCTTCAACAGGCTATGCAAGCAACACTAGACTGGCAGCCGATTAACCGGCAACAACGGCCAGTTTAATGGTGACTTCCACGTCAGTGTGCAACTGCAGTTCGATCTCGTACTCGCCGGTCATGCGAATCGGGCCTTCCGGCAGACGAACTTCGCTCTTCTCGACATCCGTACCACCGGCAGTGATCGCGTCTGCTACGTCACGAACACCGATAGAACCGAACAGCTTGCCTTCTTCACCCGCTTTGGACGTGATGGTGAAGGAAGCACCTTCCAGAGCTTCAGCGCGAGCCTGTGCAGCAGCCAGTTTCTCGGCGGCAGCTTTTTCCAGCTCGGCACGACGCTCTTCGAACGCCTTGATGTTTGCTTCCGTGGCAGGAACAGCTTTGCCATACGGCAGCAGGAAATTACGACCGTAACCGGCCTTTACTTTTACCTTGTCGCCCAGTGAGCCAAGGTTTGCTACTTTCTCGAGCAGAATAACTTCCATCTCGTTAACCTCTTCGTGCTTTATTCAGCCGATCCGGAAAGCTTCAGTCGCCCCCGGATATCCAGCCAGCTATCCACAAAAGCCATAACCAACAACAGCATCATCAGACTCGGACCCAGTACCACCATGGCAATATAGAATATGACCAGCCATTGCCCGCTCCATTGTTTACGACCAACCACACCGTGAACCAGTGCGAGCCCGGCAATGAACAGGGGCGTACCCGCTGCCCAGGCCAACAACAGAGAGTTGAGGCCCAATACCGGTCCGATCACCATGGTGACGGCACACAACACAGCAATAACCGGTGACAACCGGAGGCTATGGAATTCCTTTCGGAACCCGCCCGGGTTGTACAACCCTGCCTGCCACGCCCTTGCCAGCATGGTCATACCGACCGCAGTGGCAAAGTAAGTGCCGGCCATACTGGCGCTCATGGTGTCGCGAATGATCAGCTCAAGTTCGCTGCCCAGTTCGCGGGCCACCTCGGCGTTGTATTGCTCGTAAAACTCGATACCGGCCTGGACCAGATCGTCCATCAGTACCGGATACATCAGGGGCAACATCAGCCCGGTCAGTATTGCCAGAAAGGCGCCGGATAACAGCGCTCTCTCCCAGGCCTGCGACGATCTGAGAATCGACGTCATCAGCATCGTTTGTAACAGCACCACCAACGCTGTCGGATCCTGGCCGTAAACGGCCCAGCCCAACGCGGGGAGTAATGCCCAGAGACCGATATTCAGCCCCTGACGTACGCCCAGTCGCAATATGACCAGGCCGATTACCGCTGCGCCAATCCAGAACAGCAGAGGTACCGCAGTGGTAACTGCTGCTACTCCGCCGGCCTGCAAGGGACCGCGCATTACATACTGTGCCAGTGCACGCATGGTCCCGGGTCCTGTCTGTGCTTATTGGTCGTGGCTATCCGTATACGGCAGCAGTGCCAGGTAGCGGGCACGCTTGACAGCGGTAGCCAGCTGACGCTGATAACGTGCTTTAGTGCCGGTGATACGGCTGGGCACGATTTTGCCGGTTTCAGTGATGTAGCCTTTCAGGGTATCCAGATCTTTGTGATCGATCTGCTTGACACCCTCTGCCGTGAAACGACAGAACTTACGACGTCTGAAAAAACGAGCCATTAGATAACTCCTTAACTCCGGTTAATTACTCTTCTTCGTCCTGATCACTGGACTTCTCGCCAGAATCAGACTCGGCAGAACGACGAGGACGCTCATCTCCGCCTGAACGACGATCTTCGCGGGATTCCGCAGCTTTCATCGGGGAAGGCTCGGTAACAGCCTCGTCCTGACGCAAGATCAGCTCACGGATGATGGCATCGTTGAACCGGAAGTTATGAGTCAGCTCATCCATGGCAGCTTTTGAACATTCAGCGTTCATCAGCACGTAGTGAGCCTTGTGAATCTTGTTGATCGGGTAAGCCAGGTGACGACGGCCCCAATCTTCCAGGCGATGTACCTTGCCGCCATCTTCAGTGATGACGCCGGTATAACGCTCGATCATAGCGGGCACTTGCTCGCTCTGATCCGGATGTACCATAAATACGATTTCGTAGTGACGCATGAGTTCTCCCTACGGTTTATGCAGCTTCCTTCCCGACTCTTAATACTCGCCAGGGCATGAAAGCAAGGAGTTGACAGCCAGGCTGTCCGTTTTATTTCTGCTTTTATGATAAGGCTTTAGAAAAAGGCTTGATCAAAAGCGGGGCTTGAATTGCCTGAATACAGACAATAAAAAACCACCCCCTGAAAACAGGGGTGGCACATTCTAGGCCCACAGGCCCGGTTGTGCAAGACTTAACCGAGGCGTTGGCGTACCGCTTCGTACAGGCAAACGCCCGTTGCCACCGAGACATTCAGGCTATCCACATGGCCCTGCATGGGAATGTTGATCAACTGATCGCAGTGTTCCCGGGTCAGGCGTCGCATGCCCTTGCCTTCTGCCCCCATCACCAACGCCACCGGCCCCTTGAAATCGGCCTGATAAAGAGTGGCGTCGGCCTCGCCGGCGGTGCCAATCAACCAGACGCCCTGGTCTTTGATTTCCCTGAGGAAACGCGCCAGATTCGTCACCCGCACAAAGGGCACGGTTTCTGCCGCGCCGCAGGCCACTTTTCTGGCCACCGGGGTGAGGCTGGCAGATTTGTCCTTGGGCACAACCACCGCCTGCACTCCGGCCGCATCCGCGGTGCGCATGCAGGCACCGAGGTTGTGAGGGTCGGTCACGCCATCAAGCACCAACAAAAAAGGTGGCTCGTTACTGGCCGCCAACTGAGCCAGAAGATCCTCTTCTGTCCACTCCTTGCTCTCGGCAACCGCGGCAACAATCCCCTGATGAACACCGGACACCCGCTCGTCCAGCTCCTTGCGATGCACCACTTTCCAGCGCACGCCAAGCGTGTCGAGGGCTTCGGTGATGGTCTTTGCCCGCTTATCCTGTCGACCCGTCTGAATCCAGACCTGCTGCAACCGTTCCGGCTCACGCTTGAGCACAGCGTCAACGGCGTGCCAGCCAAATACATATTCCTGAGACACTGAAGCTTCCTGTACCCGCTGTTATTTTCCGGCCTTGCCTTTCCGGCCACCTGCAGAGGACTTTCCCCTGGCCGGCTTACGGATTTGCTTGGCGGCTTCTGCTACCAGCTTTTCCCGGGCGCTGGAAGGTGGCGTTTTTTCTTTCGCTCCACCCTGATTTCCGCCCTTGCTTCTGGGTTTGCGGCCGGATTTCTTGCCACGCGGGCCTTTGTCGCTGGTCTCACGGCGTGCCAGGTCCAGAGCATCCCGATCACCCTCCCGGTGTTTCGGCTCGCTGACCAGTTCAAGATCGATCTTGCGATCTTCCATGCCCACCCGGACAACCTTCACGCGCACTTCATCGCCCAGACGGAAACTGACGGCTGTGCGCTCACCAATCAGGCGATGCTTGATCGGGTCATGGTGGAAGTAATCGCCACTCAGGGACGACACATGCACCAGGCCTTCGATATAGATACCGGACAGTGACACGAAAATCCCGAAGGGCACGACTGCCGCGATCACGCCATCAAACTCTTCCCCAACATGATCGCGCAGGAATTCACATTTCAGCCAGGCTTCCACATCACGGGTCGCATCGTCAGCACGGCGCTCGGTCATTGAGCACTGCTCGCCCAGACGCTCCATGCTGTCGTAATCGTATGGGTAATGTGCCAGCTCCGGATCGGTCACTTTCGGCGTGACCACATCTTTCTTCACGTTCGGATTATGAATGCGGGACTTGATCGCCCGATGCACAACCAGATCCGGATAACGCCGGATCGGCGACGTGAAGTGGGTGTAGCTGGCAAAACCGAGCCCGAAGTGGCCGTTTTGCTCAGGACTGTAAACCGCCTGACTGAGCGACCGCAGCATGACCATCTGAATGACATTGGCATCCGGCCGGTCGGCAACTTCGGCCAGCAGTTGCTGGTAGTCGGCGGAAGTAGGCTTATCGCCACCACCCAACTGCAGGCCCAACTCACCCAGGAACAGGCGCAGATTGGCGAGCTTCTCTTCCGAGGGCCCCGAGTGAACACGGTACAGCGCCGGCACTTCGTGTTTTTTCAGGAAGCGGGCGGTGGCCACGTTGGCACACAGCATGCACTCTTCGACAATCTTGTGAGCGTCGTTGCGGGTTACCGGTACAATTTCCTCAATCTTGCGATTGGCGTCGAACACGATCTTGGTTTCGGTGGTTTCGAAATCAATCGCGCCACGCTCGGTCCGGGCTTTGCGGAACAACTTGTACAAGGCGTAAAGGTTATGCAGATGCGGCAGCAGGTCTGCGTAATGCTCGCACAGGTTATACCCCTGCTCGGTATCCGGATGCTCCAGCATGGCGCTGACCTTGTTATAGGTCAGCCGGGCGTGACTGCGCATCACCGCCTGGTAGAAGGTATAGCCACTGATATTGCCGGCCGCACTGATGGTCATATCGGCCACCATGCACAACCGATCCACGCCCGGGTTCAGTGAACACAGGCCGTTGGACAGCTTTTCCGGCAGCATCGGCACAACGTGATCCGGGAAATACACGGAATTACCCCGGCGCACGGCTTCCTGATCCAGAGGAGACTCCGGCCTGACATAGTGCGACACATCAGCAATTGCTACGACCAGGCGATAACCGCCACGGGGACGAGGCTCACAATAGATGGCGTCGTCAAAGTCCCGGGCGCTCTCGTCATCGATGGTCACCAGGCGCATGTTGCGGATATCAACCCGGTTTGCCTTGTCTTTCTCTTCTACCTGTTCGGAAATGGCCGCGGCCTGTTCACCAACCTCGGTAGGCCAGTTGTGGGGAATGTCATAGGAACGGATGGCAACGTCAATCTCCATACCCGGCGCCATATGCTCGCCCAGAATCTCGACCACCCGCCCGGTAGGCTGGGTACGAATCGTGGGCTGGCGTACGATATCGGCCACCACATACTGGCCGTTAACCGCGCCCCCGGCCTGTTCGTCCGGCACCAGGATCTCATGATTGATCCGGGCATTTTCAGGCACTACGAAAGCAATGCCGCTTTCCTTGAAGAAGCGACCGACAATCTGCTCGGTGCGATGCTCCAGCACTTCGACAATAACACCCTCCCGACGACCACGGTCATCCACCCGGTCAACACGGGCTGCAACACGATCGCCATGGAACACCTGGCGCATCTGCCGGGCGGTCAGGAACAGATCCGAGCCCTTGTCATCGGGAATCAGAAAACCGAAGCCATCTTTGTGCCCGACAATCCGCCCCGTCACCAGCTCTGCTTCTTCAATGGGCAGGTAGGCTCCGCGACGGTTGCAGATCAACTGTCCATCGCGACACATGGCGATCAGGCGCCTGCGGATTGCTTCAATGCTATCCGGAGACGTTTGCCCGAATTCCTCGCACAGAGTTTCGTGAGTGGCCGGCGCACCTCGTTCTTTAAGATGCTTGAGTATAAATTCACGGCTCTGAACCGGATTCTCGTATTTTCGGGCCTCAAGCTCGGCGTTCGGGTCTTTGCTGTCTTTATTACTGGAAACCATTCGGATCCTTGTTGGCTGGCCGCAAAAGTGCGGCGGAATTCAAATTTTGACTCAGTATAACGTTGGGACGACTCACCTGCCTAACAACAGCGCTATTTATTCGCACAAACACAAGAAAATTTTTCTGAAAAAGTATTTGACAGCTCCTGAAGGAATTATTAAAGTACGCGCCATCGGTTGAGGGCACACCTCACCGGATTGGCAGAAACGCTAGGTTTTCAACAAACTAACAGCAAATCTGCAAATCACCTGCCGAGGTGGTGAAATTGGTAGACACGCTAGCTTCAGGTGCTAGTGGGGGCAACCCCGTGGAGGTTCAAGTCCTCTCCTCGGCACCATTTCTTTCCCCAGGAAATGGCCAGAAATCACAAACACTCAGTTTTCTCTATATCTCGGTAACCTTCTGGATACCTTAGCCTTTGGCGTCTGATCCTGTACGGTCACTTACGTAATTGTGGACCCCGTATAGAAGCCCCCAAGCCCTGTTATTTATCCGTTTTTACTTGTCGGCTCTCGCCCCAGCGCGGCACCAGTGTCTGCTCAAGACCCAGATGATCCAGGATGCGCGCCACCATGAAATCCACCAGATCAGCCACCGATTCCGGTTTGTGATAGAAGCCCGGGCTGGCCGGCATAATGACCGCGCCCATGCGGGTCAGTTTAAGCATGTTTTCCAAATGAACCTCTGAGTACGGCGCCTCGCGCAACACCATGATTAATGGCCGGCGCTCTTTCAGGGCCACATCGCCCGCCCTTTCGATGAGATTGTTGCTGGCCCCGGTAGCCAGGGCCGAGAGCGTTCCAGTGCTGCAGGGGCAAATTACCAGAGGCGCTTTTTCCCCGGACCCTGAAGCCGGGGGAGAAAACCACTCTTCCCGGCCAAACACCTGGATTTGTCCTTCCCTGGCACCGGCGTACTCCCTGAACGCTTCTTTCATCGCCGGTGGTGTTCCGGGCAGGCGAAAATCGGTTTCCGTGGCGATCACCACCTGGGCAGCCCGGCTGACCATGACATTCACCCGACAGTCATTCGCGACCAGGCACTGCAACAAACGCAAACCGTACTGGGCACCCGACGCCCCGGTGAAGGCAAGATTGACCATCGCTCCTGATTCAGCCACGCACTTTCTCCAGCTCTGCGACCAGTTTTTGATGAATACCACCAAAACCGCCGTTACTCATGATTACGATATGGCAGGTGTCCGGCAACTGCTCCAGGGCTTTTGCGATCAGCGACTCCACGGAGGCTGCCACCTGATGCTGTTCGGCACCACCGCGCTCAGCCTGCCAGTTTTCCAGCAATTCCGGCAACCAGTCCATATCGCTCAGGTTACCCCAGAGCACCCAATCCGCGGCAGCCGCACTGGGGATCAGGGTCTGCTGATGCACACCCTGTTTCATGGTATTCGAGCGCGGCTCGATAATCGCCAGAACCGGCTCATCGCCGACCCGATTGCGCAAGCCTTCAAGTGTTGACTGGATAGCTGTCGGGTGATGGGCGAAATCGTCGTATACACGCACACCGCCAATGTCACCGATCAGCTCCATGCGCCTTTTAACACCGGAAAACCGGGAAAGCGCCGACACCGCATGGTCTGGCGTAACGCCAACATGCCGAGCTGCAGCAATCGCCGACAGTGCATTGCGCACATTGTGCAAACCGGTGAGATCCCATTTCAGGGTCGCGATCGGCTGCTCGTGGTGAATCACCATAAACCGGCTGCCATCGTCAGAAAGCAGCTCTGCCCGCCAGTCTGCAATGTGGGTAACCTCACTGCCAATAGCCGTATCCTGAACCGGCGTCCAGCAACCCATTTCCAGTGCGTTATCCAGGTGATGATCCAGCCCCGGACGTACAATCAGCCCCCGGGATGGCACAGTACGCACCAGATGATGGAACTGGCGTTCGATGGCTTCGACATTCTCGAAAATGTCGGCGTGGTCGTATTCCAGGTTGTTCAGAATCAGCGTATCCGGGCGGTAATGAACAAACTTTGAGCGCTTGTCGAAAAAGGCACTGTCGTATTCATCCGCTTCGATCACAAAGAAATCGCTGCTGCCCAACCGTGCAGAAACCGAAAAATCATTCGGCACACCGCCGACCAGATAGCCGGCGTCCAGACCGGCCTGGTCGAGAATCCACAGCAACATGGCGGTGGTGGTGGTTTTTCCATGGGTGCCGGCGACGGCCATTACCCACCGGTGTCGCAACACCTCACGGGACAACCATTCCGGGCCGGACATGTAATCAATGTGCTGGTTGAGCACGGCTTCCACTTCCGGGTTACCACGGGACATGGCGTTACCGATCAGGACCAGGTCCGGCTTTGGTGACAGATTTTCAGCACGATAGCCTTCCATCAGCTCAATGCCCTGGGCTTCCAGCTGGGTGCTCATGGGGGGATAGACGCCCTGGTCCGAGCCGGTCACCTTGTGGCCGGACTCCCGGGCAATCACAGCGAGACTGCCCATGAATGTGCCACAGATGCCCAGAATATGAATATGCATTGAGGTAGTGCCTCCGGTTGAAACCTGCAAAGCCTCTATCATAGCGCCTGTCGGGTCAAGACTGGTTATCTGCTCATGAAAAACCGGTCGGTTTGGCGTATCATTTGCGCATTGTCGAACCAGCAGGAGGCTTGAAGCCCGAGATGGCCATCAAAAACGCATTTTATGCCCAGTCTGGCGGGGTTACCGCCGTTATTAACGCCAGTGCCGCCGGTGTTATTCAGACCGCCCGCAAATACCCGGATCAGATCGGTAAAGTATACGCCGGGCGCAACGGTATTATTGGCGCACTGAAAGAAGAACTGATTGATACCAGCCTGGAATCCGATAGCGCTATTGAGGCCCTGATTCATACGCCGGGCGGTGCTTTTGGTTCCTGTCGCCACAAACTGAAAAACATTTCCGAAAACCCGCGCGAATACGAGCGGCTGATTGAAGTGTTCCGGGCCCACGACATCGGTTACTTTTTCTACAATGGCGGGGGAGATTCCCAGGATACCGCCTATAAAGTTTCCCACCTTGCCGACAAGATGGGCTACCCGATCACCTGTATCGGCGTTCCCAAGACCGTCGACAACGACCTGCCCTTCACCGACTGCAGTCCCGGGTTCGGTTCGGTCGCCAAGTACATCGCCACGTCTACCCTGGAAGCCAGCCTGGACATCAAGTCCATGTGCGACACCTCTACCAAGGTCTTTATCCTGGAAGTGATGGGCCGCCATGCTGGCTGGATTGCAGCGGCCGGAGGCCTGGCTGGCCAGGGTGAAGGCGAGCCGCCACACATCATCCTGTTCCCGGAAGTGCCGTTTAACCGCGAGAAGTATCTTGCTCGGGTTGATCAGTGCGTGAAAGATTATGGCTACTGCGTCGTTGTGGCATCAGAAGGTGCCCAGTACGAAGACGGTCGCTTTGTCGCCGATGCCGGTGCCAAGGATGCCTTCGGCCATACCCAGCTCGGCGGCGTTGCTCCGGCCCTGGCGAACATGGTCAAGCAGGCCCTCGGTCACAAGTATCACTGGGCAGTGGCAGACTATCTGCAACGGTCTGCCCGGCACATTGCGTCGGCCACTGACGTAGAACAGGCCTATGCCGTTGGTGAAGCCGCTGTGGAAATGGCAATGGCCGGCAAACAGGCCCTGATGCCCACGATTGTGCGCGCGAAGGAGAAACCCTATCGCTGGTCAATCGGTGAAGCCAACCTGAGCGAAGTGGCCAACCAGGAAAAGAAAATGCCGATCCACTACATTACCGATGATGGCTATGCCATTACTCAGGAATGCCGGGATTACCTCGAGCCGTTGATCGCCGGTGAAAATTTCCCGCCGTTTGACAATGGCCTGCCACGAGTTGCCAGGCTGAAGAACCAACTGGTGGAAAAAAAGCTGAAAACCGGTTTTGAGCTGTAATCCCTGACAGCTCCCCGGTAATAAAAAAGCCCGGCTGATAGCCGGGCTTTTTTATAATACGCTTGTGCCAGCAACTTATTACTGCGCTGCTGTGGCCTCTTGCCGACGCATGTACGCCGAGAACTCATCAAAGCCTCCCACGTATTCACTGCCTACCAGAATCTGAGGCACCGTGTGAACCGGGCGGCCGATCTCATCGGCAATATCCTGTTTGCTCATACCCTTCTCGATCATGTCGATCCAGGTGTAGGGAAGCCCTCTGGATTCACAAAGGTTTTTGGCCATAACGCAAAACGGACAACTTGTGCGGCCATAGATTTTCACAGTTTCCATACTATCTCCTGAAGGAAAGAACAAAGCTATTTCAATATATGTATGCCAATGGTGCCAGCCCTGCCGATATTTGGAAATTGGCACTTACCATTACCGTGATAGTGCATTACGATCCAGCTCATGAGCTACCTCTCGCTATTCCTGACAGCTTTCGCTGCTGCCACCCTGCTACCGGCCTATTCGGAAGTGCTGCTTGGCACACTTGCCAGCCAGGGCTATTCCCTGTTCTGGCTCTGGTTCTGGGCAACGCTGGGCAATACTCTGGGCTCGGTGGTCAATGGCATCATCGGCCGCCAGGTGGATCGCTTCAAGAACAAGCGGTGGTTCCCGGTCAGTGAGTTACAGTTGCACAAGGCCCGTAACCGGTTCAACCGATATGGTCAGTGGTCATTGCTGCTGGGCTGGCTGCCCATTGGCGGCGACGCACTGACACTGGTCGGCGGCATCATGCGGGTGCCCTGGCTGAACTTTGTCATTCTGGTGGGTATCGGCAAAGGCTTGCGCTATGCCTTTGTGATCTGGGTCGTGCTGAAAACGTCCGGCATGGCAGCCTGATCAAAGGCCTGCTGGTTTATCCGTGGTGTATGTCACCTGCTCCTGTCCCAGGCGCGCCACGAGTTCACTGACCAGACGTTGTTCCAGGTCGTAAACCGAAGCACCGGACTGAAAGTCGCTCACCTGGCACATGTTCATGCCGGCATAACCACAGGGATTGATACGGCTGAAGGGTTCCATATCCATGTTGACGTTCAACGCCAGACCATGAAAAGAGCACCCGCGACGCACACGCAAGCCCAATGAGGCTATCTTGGCGCCATTGACATAAACACCGGGGGCGTCAGGCCGGGGCGCGGCCTCAATATCCAGCCCGGCCAGAGTAGAGACAATAGCCTGTTCGATATCATCCACCAGGGCTCGAACGCCCAGCTTACGGCGGGACAGATTGATCAGCAGGTAAATCACCAGTTGGCCCGGACCGTGGTAGGTCACCTGGCCTCCGCGATCCACCTGAACCACCGGAATATCTCCCGGCAACAGAATATGTTCTGCCTTACCGGCCTGGCCCTGAGTAAATACTCTGGGATGCTCCAGACACCAGAGCTCGTCCACCGTTGAATCGTCCCGCGAGGCGGTGAAAGATTTCATCGCCTCCCAGGCTTCCATGTAGGGCTGCTGGGCCAGGGAGCGGACGATAAGGCCAGGCATCAAAGCACCATATGCACACGGCCGCTGGCTTTGAGCTCTTCGAACAAGGCTTTGAGCTGCTCTTCACCAGTGGCAACAATTTTCAGCTGCACTGAAGAAAACCGGCCTTCCCGGCTGTCTTTCAGGGACACATCGGTTTCAGCAATGCCCGGGGCGTGCTGCTCCACTACTTCAACCACGAATTCCTTGAAATCCGGCGCAGCATTACCTATCACCCTGATGGTGTAGTCACAGGGAAACTCGATTTTCGGGGCTTTCGGCTCAGTCATGCCGTTTCTCTCTCCCGGTTACCAGTATTCAGACCGACAACCTCTCAGTTAAACAGTTGCACAAAGAACAGCTTGATGGCATCCCACAGGCGCTTGAACAGTCCACCTTCCGGCACGTCGGTCAGTGCCAGCACCGGTTGATCCACAATCGTCTCACCGTCCTGGGTTACCCGTACGCGACCAAGCTCGTCTCCCACTTTAATGGGCGCCTTGATCACAGAATCAAGGTCCACCACTGATTCCAGCTGATCTCTGGATCCACGCGGGATAGTGACATAGGAATCTTCTGCCATGCCGACAGAAATCTGATCCTGCTCGCCACCCCAGACACGGGCCTCCATCAACTCCTGCCCAGCCCGGAACAGGCGTTCGGTCTGGTAGTAACGGAAACCGTAGTTCAGCATCTTCTGAACTTCCTGGGCCCGGGCATCGGCGCTGGTGGTACCCATTACGGTCGCGATCATGCGGGTGTCGTTGCGCTTGGCCGAGGCAACCAGGCAGTAGCCGGCTTCTTCGGTGTGACCGGTTTTCAGGCCATCAACCGTGTCATCGCGCCACAACAGCGTGTTTCTGTTTGGCTGCCGGATATTGTTGTAGGTGAAGTGCTTTTCCGCGTAGAGCGGATAGTTTTCCGGGTAGTCCTGAATAATAGCCTGAGCCAGAATCGCCAGATCAAACGCAGTGGAGTAATGCCCTTCCGCGGGCAGGCCGGTGGCGTTCTGGAACTGGGTATTTTCCATGCCCAACAGTCGGGCCTGCTGGTTCATGATATCGACAAAGGCTTCTTCACTGCCGGCAATAAATTCCGCCAGCGCCACGGAGGCATCATTACCGGATTGAATAATGACGCCTTTGAGCAGCTTCTCCACAGATACCGAGGTGCCTTCCCGTACAAACGTCCTGGAACCTCCGGTACGCCACGCTTCAACGCTGATCGGCACCATGTCTGACATGGCAATGCGGCCTTCATCCAGTTCCCGCTCGACAATATAGGCCGTCATCATCTTGGTCAGGCTGGCCGGCGGCAGGCGTTCATCGCTGTTATGCTCCATGATGACCCGGCCACTGAGCGGGTCCATCAGTACCCAGGAACTGCCTGCGATCTGGGGCGGCGACGGTATCAACACCGACTGAGCCGAAGTCTGGCTGGCCAGGAAGGTCAGTGATAACGCCAGGAGAAGAATGCGGGTGATCATTTTGAAAGCCATTGGTCGTGTCATTGGTTGTCGGATCTGATTGCGTTGTGTGCCTGGATTCAGGCGATTCAGTGAGAATCTGTCAGTACAATGGACTGACCAAACCCTCGGGATTCGAGCAGATTCTGAGCATAGCGTGCCTCGTCTTCATTCGGGAAAGGACCCACCTGAACCCGATGAAAAAGGCCATTGTCAGTATTCACTTCCTTCACCCGCACCGGACTGTCAAGTTCGTCTCGGGCCCGGGCCATCAGTGCCTGTGCCGGATCACGATTGCTGAAGGCTCCCAACTGGATAAACAGCCCGCTCCCGGAAGAAGCAGCTTCCTCTTTCCCGTCGTCCTCTGCAACCGTCTTGACTTGCGTGATTGCCGTTTGTGCTGATGACGGAGTCCAGGGTTCACCGGCCAGAAACATGGAGCCATCCGAGCGAACGGTAATAGCTGCCACTTCAACCCGTGCCGTACCCCGGTCATGGTAATCAAGCTTCTTGGCAGCAGCGTAAGACAGATCTATCAGCCGGTCCCCATGAAATGGGCCACGGTCATTCACCCGAACGATTACTGACCGGTCATTGTCCAGGTTGGTTACTCTCGCGTAACCCGGAATTCTCAACGATTTGTGCGCCGCTGACATCGAGTACATATCAAACGTTTCGCCGTTGGATGTCTTGTGGCCATGAAACTTTTCGCCATACCAGCTGGCTGTGCCACGGGCCACGTAGCCATCGTTGCTGTCCATTACCTGGTAGGATTTACCCCACACAGTGTAAGGCGACTTGTTACCCGCTGTGCGTGGCGACAGGTATCGGGGCTCAGCATCGGCCAGACCACTGGCGTCAAACCCACCAGCAGGTGCCCGATCCTGCTTCAGGGTGTAGCGGGAAGAGTGATCGGTTTCCGGGGATCCGGCACAACCCGAAAGGATAATAACGGCAGGCAGGAACACCACCCACAATCTTGCACTCGTCCACCTGTTCATTCGTAACCCATTCACCAGTCTTTGTCAGCCGATACTGACACGCCGTATTGTAACGGGTTCCACAGAAACTTCGCCATTACCGGCCCGCCATGATTATGCCGGATCAGGCGGCGATCATCCGCCGGTGAGTCTGGATTGACATCAGTACACCAAAGGCAGCAAGCAGCGTTATCGCTGAAGTGCCCCCGTAGCTGATCAGCGGCAGAGGCACACCCACCACCGGCAACAAGCCACTGACCATGCCGATGTTAACGAAGATATACAGGAAGAACGTCATGGTCAGCGCGCCGGCCAGCAACCGACTGAAGGAATCCTGGGCGGTAACGGAGATATAAAGACAGCGCAGAATTATCATGAAGTACAGAATGATCAGTGCCGCCATACCCAAAAAACCAAACTCTTCGGCCAGAACGGCAACGATAAAGTCGGTATGGCTTTCCGGAAGGAATTCCAGATGTGACTGGGTACCCTGAAGCCAGCCCTTGCCATCCAACCCGCCTGAACCAATAGCGGTTTTGGACTGGATAATATTCCAGCCGGCGCCCAGCGGGTCACTCTGGGGGTCAAGAAGCGTTAACACCCGCTGTTTCTGGTAGTCCCGCATGACAAAAAACCACATCAGCGGCGCCGACACCGAGACCATGGCAAAGAATGCGGTAATCAGTTTCCAGCTGATACCGGCAAAAAACACCACAAATACTCCGGCCATACCGACCAGCAACGAGGTACCCAGGTCCGGTTGCAGAATAATCAGCACCATGGGCAACAATACGATGAGCAGCCCCAGCATTACCCGGGGAAATGTCGGCGGCAGATAATAACGGGACAAATACCAGGCTGTAGCCATGGGCACTACCAGTTTCATGCCCTCTGATGGCTGGAATCGCGGCAATCCCGGAATGGCCAGCCAGCGCTGGGCACCTTTTGCCCCTATACCGGCCACCAATACCGCGACCAGACCAATAATTCCGGCCAGGTATAGCCAGGGAGCCCACCGACGAAACACCGCCGGATCCAGTTGTGCCAGGAAAAACATCACTACAAGCCCAATCCCGAAGCGGACAGCCTGGGCTTCCACCACCAGCAGATTCCGGTCTGCGCCACTGTAAAGAATGAACAGCCCACCGGCCATCAACACCAGCAGCAACACCAGCAACAGGGGGTCAAGATGCAGAGTGGCCCAGATGCTGTGTTTCCGGCCCAGGCTGCCTGCTTCGTCTTTTCCCAATGGTTTGACACCCACCATCAGCGCTCGTCTCCGGTGCTTGCTTGCCCGATCAGGGAATGATTGTCAGCTGCCGGCAAATCTTCCAGCCAGGTATCAAACAGCTCTCTGGCGACCGGGGCGGCAACGGAACTGCCGCCACCACCATTTTCAACGATGACCGCCACTGCAATTTGCGGATTATCCGAGGGAGCAAAGCCGACAAACAAGGCGTGATCCCGCAGACGCTCCCGTATCTCTTCAGCATCGTACTCTTCGTCTTCCTCAAGGCTGAATACCTGGGCCGTGCCGCTTTTACCTGCCATGCGATAACTGGCACCAACGCTTGCCCGGCGTGCAGTCCCGTTCGGACCATGCATCACCGCTTCCATGGTATCCACCACATATTCCCAATCATCATGATTTTTCAATTCAAGGGGTTTATGCGTTCCCTCCGGCAGAAACTCCTCAACAGGCCGATCACCGGGGATATCCTTGAGCAATCTTGGCTCCACCCAGACGCCTCTGTTGGCGATCAGAGAAGTGGCGGTGGCAAGCTGAAGCGGCGTCGCAAGGAAGAAGCCCTGACCAATGCTCATGTTAACCGAGTCACCCGGGTACCAGGGTTCATTTCGCTTGGCACGTTTCCATTCGCGGGAGGGCAGAATGCCTTCAAGTGCTCCGGCCACATCCAGAGTGGCATCCTCGCCAAAACCGAACGCCGAGAGATAGCGGTGCATGACATCCACACCCATCTCTACGCCCATTTCATAGAAATAAACGTCGCAGGACTCGGCAACCGACTCCATCAGGTTGACCCAACCATGTCCCGATCGTTTCCAGTCCCGGTAGCGCCGGCCGCCGTCCCTCAACTGAAAGTAGCCCGGGTCGTAAATTTCCTTCTCGCGGGTAGTCGCCCCGCTGTCAAGAGCCGCCACCGCCATCATCGGTTTGATCGTGGATCCTGGCGGGTACTGCCCGCGAAGGGCACGATTGAACAGCGGCTTGTCGATGCTGGTGCTCAGTTCCCGGTATTCTTCGACACCAATACCGGTGACAAATTTATTGGCATCAAAGGAAGGCACGCTGGCAAGCGCGAGAATGCCGCCGGTAGCCGGCTCAATGGCGATAATGGTGCCACGACGACCTTCCAGGAGCTGATGAGCCTTGCGCTGCATTCGCAGGTCCAGATGCAGCTGAAGGTCTTCCCCCGGAACCGGGTTTTCACGTTCCAGAACGCGCAGAATCCGCCCGCGGGCATTGGTCTCCACATTCTGATAGCCAACGGTGCCGTGCAACACGTCTTCGTAGAAGCGCTCGATACCGGATTTACCGATGTAGTTGGTGCCGGCGTAATTCACCGAATCAATGCGCTGGAGCTCGTCCCGGTTGATCCGGCTGACATAGCCCAGGGCGTGGGCCGTCAATTTGCTGTGCGGATAATGGCGAACCAGCTCTGCGGTCACCTCAACCCCGGGAAACTCATGCCGCCGAACCGCCATTCTGGCAATTTCGTCTTCGCTGAGATCGTAACTCAGGGGAATGGCTTCAAACGGACGGCGATACTCTCCGAGCCGGCGCTCGAAACGCGTCATGTCTTCCTCGGGAATTGTCAGGATATCCTGAAGGCCAGCAAGGGTGGCAGGCATATCATCCACCCGTTCCGGCACAACAGTGACACTGAAAACCGGGCGATTCTCTGCCAGCAGGAGATTGTTCCGGTCATAGACCAGCCCCCTCGGCGGAGGCACCGACTGCACCTGCACCCGGTTCTTGTCAGACAAGGTGGTGTAAATATCATGTTCGACAAGCTGAAGCTGATACATGCGAGCCAGAAGGCCGCCCAGAACCAGCAAAACCAGCACCAGCATAACCAGAGTCCGGTGCTGAAACAGCCGGCGCTCACCGGCCGTGTCCTTGAACTCTCCCCAGGCCATAAATTCTCCTAGGCCCGATGGTATGGGTGATTGCGGGTGATCGACCAGGCCCGATACAGCTGCTCGGCGAGCAGGATCCGCACCAGAGGATGAGGCAGGGTCAGTGGGGATAATGACCACTGCTGGTCGGCTCTGCGCCGACAGGGTTCGGCAAGGCCGTCCGGCCCGCCCACCAGAAAGCACACGTCCTGACCGTCAAGCTGCCAGTTTTCCAACTGGCTGGCCAGTTTTTCGGTAGACCAGGCACGGCCACCCACTTCCAGCGCAACCACACGGTCACGCTGGCCAACAGCAGCCAGAACAGCCTCACTCTCACGCTGCATTAACCTGGGAATGTCCGGGTTCTTGCCGCGGTGAGCCATGGGTATTTCGGTCAGCTCCAGGGACAGCTCCGGCGGCATCCGCCGGGCGTATTCGTTATAGCCCCTGGTAACCCAATCGGGCATTTTCTGCCCGACGCAGATCAGACGCAGGCGCATGATTACTCGCTGCCAGCAGCACCAAGGTCCGGGGCATCACGCCACAGGCGCTCGATATCGTAGAACTCCCGGGTTGCAGGCATCATCACGTGCACCACTACATCACCCAGATCGACAAGAATCCAGTCACTGCCTCCACCTTCGACATTACCGGCTCTGACGCCTTCTTCCCGGACTTCTGAAACCACCGAATCGGCAAGGGATTTAACGTGCCGGCTGGATGTGCCGGATGCAATGACCATGAAATCGGTAACACTGGTGCGGTCCCGGACGTCTACGACGCTGACATCCTGCGCCTTGATGTCTTCAAGCGCGTTTACCACCAGATCTTTCAACTGTTCTGCCTGCATAATTACCCTGTCGTGCGGGCTCTGGCCCCGATGGCCGCCCGATAAGTGATATTCAGTGCGATTGTAGCACTAAACATTGCCGCTGGTGCAGACGCCATAAAGCGCCTGCGAGCAGATAGATTGCCAGACGGTATCCGGCATGAGGTAGCGAGGAGACCGCCCATCGGCAATGCGTTCGCGAATGCCGGTTGCGGAAATGTCCAGTAACGGCGGATCCAGTTCCATAACCAGGCCGCATGGGCTGTCATGCAGGGCCCGACAGCTCCCCGCCCGGCGCACATTTACCAGCTTTTCGGCCTCGCTGCCTGCTGGCAAATCGGCGCCCGGCCGGCGCACCACCACAATATGAGCCAGTTCCGGAATATCCTGCCATTCACGCCAGCGGTGGAAAGCGGAAAATGCGTCGGTACCCACAACCATCACCAGCGGCTCGTCTGGCCCCAGCTCTTCCCGGAGCTGGCGCAGAGTATCTGCCGTATAGGATGCACCGGCCCGGCGTAACTCGCGGTCATCCACCTGCAGGGCACGCTCGCCGGCAATGGCCAGACGAATCAGCCCCAGGCGTTGTTCTGAATCAGCGCCGGTATCACCACGATGCGGCGGGATATGACAGGGAACCAGATTGATTTGCTCAACACCCAGAGCATCGCACACCTCCAACGCCAGCCGCAGATGGCCGTGGTGGATCGGGTCGAACGTGCCACCGTAAATGATATGCATAGGATCAGGTCCGGATGTGGCCGTCGCCGAAAACCAGATACTTCTGCGAAGTCAGCCCTTCGAGCCCCACCGGTCCACGAGCATGAATTTTATCGGTAGAGATACCGATTTCTGCGCCCAGCCCGTACTCAAAGCCATCAGCAAACCGTGTGGAAGCATTGACCATGACCGAGCTGGAATCCACTTCCATCAGGAAGCGCCGGGCCCGGCTATAGTTTTCGGTGATGATGCTGTCGGTATGCTGTGAGCTGTAGCGGTTGATATGGTCGATGGCGCCATCCAGCCCGTCTACCACCCGGACCGCCAGAACCGGCGCCAGATATTCCTCATGCCAGTCTTGCTCGGTCGCCTCGGCGATATCACTCAGCACCGCCCGGGTGCGATCGCAGCCACGCAGCTCAACGCCTTTGGCAGAAAACTGCTCCGCCAGCAATGGCAGGATATCGTCGGCAATTTCCTGGTCCACCAACAGAGTTTCCATGGTGTTACAGGTGCCGTAGCGCTGGGTTTTGGAGTTGACCGCGACATTCAGGGCCTTCTCCGGGTCGGCGTGACTGTCAATGTAGACATGGCACACGCCATCCAGGTGCTTGATCACGGGTACACGGGCATCCCGGCTGATACGCTCAATCAGCCCTTTACCGCCCCGGGGCACGATAACATCCACGTATTCGGGCATGGTGATCAGCTCACCCACCGCTGCACGATCGGTGGTTTTGACAACCTGCACGGCCGTTTCCGGCAGGCCGGCCTCGGTCAGGCCACGCATCAGACACTCGGCAATCGCCTGATTGGAGTGAATGGCTTCAGAACCTCCGCGCAAAATGGTCGCATTGCCGGATTTCAGGCACAGGCTTGCAGCTTCGACGGTGACGTTCGGGCGAGACTCGTAAATAATGCCGATCACACCCAGCGGCACCCGCATCTTGCCAACCTGAATGCCGGAGGGCCGATAGGTCATGTCGGTAATTTCACCGACGGGGTCCGGCAGGGTTGCCACCTGCCGGAGACCTTCGATCATGGTATCAATCCGCGCTGGCGTCAGTTCCAGCCGATCCAGCATGGCGGCATCCAGCCCGTTGGCGCGACCATTTTCCAGATCCTTGTCGTTGGCCTGAGCCAGCTCGTTCCGCGCGGCATCCAACGCTTCAGCGGTAGCCAGCAGGGCCTGATTGCGTACGGCTGTGGCCGAACGCGCGACTTCTCGTGCGGCAGCTCGGGCCTGCTGACCCAGCTCCGTCATATAGGCTGCAACATCCATTGGTGTACCTTTTGTTGTGTCTGCGGTTTGCAAATTCGGTCCGTTACTTTACCTTTCGCGTTTCAAGTCCGCACCCCAAAGGCTTATTATACCGCTGCACGGGTTTCGATATTCAATGGATATGCCAGCAAGGACCAACACCATGCTTCAATCGGTCACCAAATCGCCGCTGCCCGGCAAGGTCTACCGGATGGTATTTATTGTGCTGGCACCCCTGGTGCTGGTCTCTCTCTGGCTCGGACTCTGGTCTTTCAGCTATTGGCTGTACGCCATACCTCTGATTACCTTCGCCATTTTCCCGGGCGCCATTGCCGCCCTCGTTGTGGCAGTAATTCTGCTGGCCGCGGTCATCATTACTCAATGGCAGATCCTGCTCCCGGACCGCCATCAGATGCTGGCGGCACTGCTTCTGACCGCCCTGCTGGCGATAATCCTGGTATTTCTGCGCGAGTACAAATCCCGCCAGCTGGTGCCACTCAGGCGCACCGATGAACTGACCCAGGCGGCCAGCCGGGAATACCTCTCTGCCGACCTGCACAAGGAAATTCAGCGCAGCGAACGGGAGGGCAGCAACCTGTCGGTGGCCATAATGGGCCTGGACAGCCAGCAATCCGCCGATGCCCCGGAAGAAGATATCCGTGCCATTCTGCCAAGAATCGGCCGTTACTTACACGGGCAGTTGCGAGATTTCGACACCTACTACCGGATCGAAAATCTGCAGTTTCTGGTTATTCTTCCGGGAATGAATACCGCTGAAGCGGCCACAACCGCCGAGCACATTCGTCAGGGCCTGGATCAGCTCCTGGCATCCAACGGTCTGGAAATGACTGTAAGCACCGGCGTTGCCGGGCTGAACATCGGAGACGACGCCGACAGTCTTCAGCAAAGCGTTGCCAATGCACTGCGTCGCGCCCAGCAACAGGGTGGCGACCGGACCCAGACCTACAGCAACCCGCGGCCTCCTGAAGCACCCCAGGGCAAGGGAACGGAAGGAGCCAGACAATGACAGAAACCCGCCTGAGAACCTGGACCCACGCCACCGGCTATACCCTGGCCGCTGTTTTTATTGCCGCGCTGGCGCTGCAGAATCTGCGATACGGTTTCTATACCCTGTTCTACCTGGCCCTGGCGATGGCTACACTCCTGGTCGCCGGACTGATATACACCATCGTTTGCCGGCGTCACCAACTTTCAGCACCTGGCCACCTGTTGATTCTGGCGTTATTGAACGGTGGTCTGGCAGCCACAGCAATCACCGTGGACGCTCCGGGGATCAGCCACTGGGCCATGCCCTTGCTGACGCTCAACCTGCTGATCCTGCCGCTCAAGCGAGGCCTTGCTCTGTCACTGGCGCTGTTGATCCCGGTTATTATCATGGCCTGGCTGAACAACCCGGTCGTTGAGGCTATTAACATCAGTGGCGGCCTGCTACTCCTGCTTGCCATAACGGCGTCGTATGTCTGGCATTACGATCACATGGCGCAGTCTGCCAAAGATCTGGCCCTGACCGACCCGGTAACCGGCGCGCACAACCCTCGCTTTCTGGACGAAACACTGCAACAGGAAATAAGCCGGGCGACCGCTACCGGTTACCCTTTGTCGGTTATCAGCCTGGATCTGGACCATGCGGAAGAAATCCGCGCCCTGCACGGCACCCGTGGTCTGCAAACACTGCTGCGCAACATGACCGGACAACTGTTTGAAATCATACGGGCGGGCGACTCTCTTTACAGCAGTGACGGTACCGCCTTTTTCCTGATACTCCCGTTTACCCCGGAAGAAGGGGCCCGGGTAATTGCCGAGCGTATCCGGCGGATCATCAGTGAACAGGACTGGCCGGAAGTCGGAAAGATTGCCGTCAGCCTCGGTTGCACGACCCGGGTCAATAAGGACACCAGTGCCGAGCAACTGCGCGTGCGGGCCGTAGAAGCGATGGCCGAAGCTCGTCGGCGCGGCGCCGACAGCGCCTGGTTCGTTTCCGGAGAATCGGTTAGCGCATGACCGGCGGGTGGCTGACTGACGTAACCGCCTGGGTCGCTGCCAACCCCGGCTGGCTGACCATCGCACTGTTTGCGACAGCTTTGGCCGAGTCGCTGGCCGTCGCCGGCATCATTATTCCCGGTGTCGCGTTACTGTTCACTCTCGCCGTACTCGCTGGCAACAGCGGCATGGCCCTGCCGGAAACCCTGCTGTGGGCCGGCCTGGGCGCGGTTGCCGGCGACACCGCAAGCTTTGCCCTGGGGCGCCTTCTGAAAGGGCGACTGCATTCGGTATGGCCGCTCAGCCGGTATCCGGCGATGATTGACCGGGGCGAAACGTTCTTTCAGGCTCACGGCGGCAAGAGCGTGGTGATCGGCCGCTTTGTCGGCCCCATACGCCCTGTTATGCCCCTGATTGCCGGCGCCTTCCATATGCCCTGGCCACGATTCCTCACCTTCAACCTGCTCTCTGCCGTGGGCTGGTCACTGGTCTATGTGTTTCCGGGATTCGCGGTGGGCTCGGCCATCGCAAGCGACATAAAACCCCCGCCGCACTTTTACCCCGTTCTGGGCATTGCCGGTGCGGTATTGCTTGTCACCTACGCTTTCGCGCTCCGCATGAGACTTGGCCTCAGTGAAGGCAGCCGGCTGTATCAGTGGCTGGAACAACGCATGGCCGGGTACGACGCAACCCACCGTTTCTGGCGGCTCTATACCAATGAGCGTCCAAGCCGCCGTGGCGAATTTCCCCTCGCTTCGTTGGCATTGGCCCTTGTGAGCCTGGCGTTATTCATGATTCTCGCTCAACTGGTGTCCATCAGCCCCGGATTTACGCGGCTGAATTCGGACATTCTGGAGTGGTTCAGATTACTCCGGCAGCCGATACTGGATCTGCCAATGGTGGCCATGACCATGCTGGGCGACGTCGAAATCCTGGTTGCCGCAGCGGTGCTTGCAGTCATAACGCTGGCTTTTCGGGGTTATTACGCAGCCGCTGCTCACATCGCGACAGCAGCACTGATGACGGCAGCGGCAGTGATACTGCTCAAAGCCGGTATTGGCATAAGCCGACCAACCATAGCCATGAGCCCGCCGGATTCGGGCGCATTTCCCAGCGGCCATACCACGGGCGTTACCGTGCTGGTGGCACTCACAGCCAGCTTCGTTGCCGCTGAAAGCCGCAAGAGGCAACGGTGGCAAATGTATGTGCTGCTATCTTTGCCTCTGATTCCGATTGCCTTGAGCCGGCTCTATCTGGGCGTACACTGGTTTACCGATGTGGTGGGAGGTTTGCTGCTGGGGTTGGCCATCACCGGGTTCATCCGGGCCAGTTACAGCCGCTATGACCGGGTACCGTTAAAGCCGGATCTGTTCACCTGGGCCGCGCTGGCGGCCTGGCTGTGTTTCATTGCCGTGCATTTTTTCGGTCACTGGGACGCAAGCCTGGCAGCGTACGCTCAGATGCCCCGTTAGGAAGAGCCATCCAGAGTTTCCAGCAAGGCCTGCAAGTGTTCCAGGCGCTCCAGAGGGTTTTGCAGTTCCACCAGATGCTGCTTCTGGTGCGGCTCAAGGGGCAAAAGTTCCGTCAGACGCCAGCCGACCTCACGGGCATCCTGATAGTTCACCTTCATTCCCAGGTCACTGATCACCGGGTGCCGGCACAGCGCCCGCAATACCGTAGACAGTTCGTGCAAATGGGCCGGCACACCCTGCTCTTCTTCCGGCTCCAGACACTCAGCATCTCCCAGATTCAGGCCATCAGCCTGTTGCCAGTTCCTCAATACCCGAACCTTGCGGTCACCCTCTGCGGTAATACCCAACAAACCATTATCAAGCTGCTGGAAATCAATAATCCGTACATAGGTGCCTATGTCATGAAACTCAGCCTTGTGCGTGGCCTCGCCACCTTCCCGGAGTAGCACCACCACAAACCCCCGATCCTGCTTCAGGCACCGGGTCAGCATGTCGATGTAGCGGGGTTCGAACAGCTGCATGGGGACGCGGCCGCCAGGCAGAATGATGGAGTTCAGGGGAAACAGTGGAATTTCTTCAATGACATCGTTCACAGCTGAACAGGCTCCGGCGGCGTTTATCGTATTGACAGAAGTTTGTGTACTTCATCTACTTTTTCACGAGCTTCGCTGAGCAACTGCAGGCTCCGGGAGGCATTCAGGTCCAGTGCTCCCAGCCGGCGCCAGGCAGGCACTTCTTCAAATGATGGCAGATCATCATTCTGACTGGCGCCTATCATTGCGTGCAGCTGCGCGACGATCACCACATCCACCAGTTGCGGCTCTGGCTCCGGACACTCATGGTGCCAGTCTTCCGCATACCGGGCGACGTCAACAAAGGGCTTCGGGAATGACCAGTTTTCCAGAACGGCACAGCCAATATCCGCCCTCAGCTCCGCCACAGCATGCCTCAGCTTCTGTTCATCGGCAAACAGGTTCTGGTGATGCTCCGCCTGAACCAGAATCGGCACAACACCAATGTCGTGAAGCAGCCCGGCCAGCATGGCTTCTTCCGGGTCAATGCGGGTGGCATGCTCCGCCAGCACACGGCTCAGGGCGGCCACCTCCCGGGAGTGCCGCCAGAGTTGCTCCATTTCTTTCTCCAGCGACGCCCGGCGCGTCTTGAATATTTCGCGCATTGCAAACACCGTTACCAACTGACGAGTGGCACTCATGCCAAGACGGATGACGGCTTCACGGACATTACGAACATCACTGAAGCCCCGGTACAACGGGCTGTTACAGGCACGCACCAGTTTAACGGCAATAGCAGGGTCCGCTGACACTGCGGCGGCCACCTCCTCTGCCATGGAATCTTCGCGATCAACTATCCGGCGCACCTTCCAGGCCACATCCGGCACACTGGGCAGCCTGACCTGGTTCGAGCGCAGCTCCGCATAGAACTCCATCAACAGGTGATTCTCTTCCGTATCGTCATCCGCAGAATCGGTCGAATGCATCTCAGCCTGAGAGGCAGGGGCCGCCCGCAGCATCTGATTCAGTACATCCTGCTCAATCACCAGAAATTCGCAAGCGCTTGTCGCCGTTACGTCGTACATGCGCGGCTGCAGACGGGCAACCGGATTGAGCGCCTTGTCTGTCTCGGCCTCAATCACGGATTTCCGGCCATCCGAGGACTCCAGCTCTACCGCACCGGCAATCAGGAAATACTCCAGCCCGTCCCGGGCGCCGTGCTCGAGCACTCTCTGGCCCGCCCCATAGCTGCGACGCTGCGCCCGGTTGGCAACCAGGATCAACTGATCCTCGGTAAGACGGGCCAGTGGCTGAAAACTTTTCAGATGACGTAGTGGCAGGCTTTGCTGACCGTCCATATACAGCTCCCACAGGTTGGCCAATTATTTTTCGCGAACTGTTACATAGTGTAAGCGCAGGCTACTAAAACAGCCATGCGACCAGGGGCGAATCTGGTATCCTTGTGGTTTTCGCAAAATCGCATCTGCAAGAGAGACCCGAACACCATGGCTCAGTATCGTTCCTACACCTCCACCGGCGGTCGTAATATGGCCGGCGCCCGCGCCCTCTGGCGCGCGACAGGCATGAAGAATGAAGACTTCGGCAAACCCATCATTGCCGTCGCCAACTCCTTCACCCAGTTTGTGCCAGGGCACGTGCACCTGAAGGATCTGGGCCAGCTGGTGTGCCGGGAAATCGAAGAAGCGGGCGGCGTGGCCAAGGAATTCAACACCATCGCCGTGGACGACGGCATCGCCATGGGTCATGACGGCATGCTTTATTCCCTGCCCTCCCGGGAAATCATCGCCGATTCCGTGGAGTACATGGTCAACGCCCATTGCGCCGATGCCCTGGTGTGCATTTCCAACTGCGACAAGATCACCCCGGGCATGCTGATGGCTGCCATGCGCCTGAACATTCCGGTGATCTTCGTCTCCGGCGGGCCGATGGAAGCGGGTAAAACCAAGCTGTCGGAACACAAGCTGGATCTGGTGGATGCCATGGTGATTGCCGCCGACCCGTCCGCCAGCGATGAGATGGTGGAAGAATACGAGCGCAGCGCCTGCCCCACCTGTGGTTCCTGTTCCGGCATGTTCACCGCCAACTCCATGAACTGCCTGACCGAAGCAATCGGCCTGGCTCTGCCCGGCAATGGCTCGCTGCTGGCCACCCACGCCGACCGGGAACAACTGTTCCTGAACGCCGGCCGCCAGATTGTCGAAAACGCCAGGCGCTACTACGAGCAGAACGACGCCAGCGTGCTTCCACGCAGCATCGCCTCCTTCGAGGCTTTCCAGAATGCCATGACCATGGACATCGCCATGGGCGGCTCCACCAACACCATTCTGCATTTGCTGGCTGCTGCTCAGGAAGGCGGTGTCGACTTCACGGTGGCCCACATTGACCACCTGTCCCGCCACGTGCCCCAGCTGTGCAAGGTGGCTCCCAATTCACCGCTGTACCACATGGAAGACGTACACAGGGCCGGCGGCATCATGGGTATTCTGGGCGAACTTGAACGTGGCGGCCTGATCAATACCGACCTGCCCACCGTGCACAGCAAGACCATGAAAGAAGCGCTGGATGTCTGGGACATCATGCGCTCTCCATCACAGGAGGTGGTCGAGTTCTACAAAGCCGGCCCGGGCGGCATTCCTACCCAGACCGCCTTCAGCCAGAACACCCGCTGGCCCAGCCTGGACGGCGACCGTGAAAGCGGCTGTATCCGTACCGTCGAGCACGCCTACTCCTCCGAGGGCGGCCTCGCCGTGCTCTATGGCAACATTGCGCTGGACGGCTGCGTGGTCAAAACCGCCGGTGTGGATGAAAGCATCTACGTATTTGAAGGCAAGGCCCGCGTATTCGAGAGCCAGGACGCTGCGGTGAAGGGCATTCTGGACGACGAAGTGAAATCCGGTGAGGTGGTCATCATCCGTTACGAAGGTCCCAAGGGTGGCCCGGGCATGCAGGAAATGCTCTACCCCACCAGCTACCTGAAATCCAAAGGGCTGGGCAAGGAATGCGCATTGCTGACCGATGGTCGCTTCTCCGGAGGCACATCGGGCCTGTCGATTGGCCATGCTTCGCCCGAAGCTGCGGCCGGTGGTGCGATTGGCCTGATCGAGACCGGCGACACCATCCTGATCGACATCCCGAACCGCTCGATTGATGTGAAAGTCAGCAGCGAGGAACTGGCAGAACGCCGTAAAGCCCGGGACGCCAAAGGCTGGAAGCCGGAACTGGCAAGAGACCGGAAGGTGTCGGCAGCGCTCAAAGCCTACGCTTTGCTGGCCACCAGCGCTGACAAGGGCGCCGTCCGGGATCTCGAAAAACTGGACTGATCAACGCCGCCATGTTCGGAAAAAACCGCAAGGCCTGCGCCCTGCGGTTTTTTTTATTCCCCGGCCCGAGTGTCGGCTTCGGCTTCAACCTTCCTGCCTTCTATCTCGTCGTGGTCCTGCTGGTGGCCGAACTCCCGAATGAAAATCCCCCAGAACGCCATAAACAAAGCGGCCACCAGAGGGCCCATCACAAAGCCATTGATGCCGAACATGGCAATACCGCCCAGGGTGGATAGCAGCACCAGATAATCCGGCAGCTTGGTGTCCCGTCCCACCAGAATGGGTCGCAACAGATTGTCTGCCAGGCCGATAACAATCATGCCGTAGGCCGTCAGTATAATCGCCGGCACCATCTCCCCGATTGCCGCCAGATACACCGCCACCGGCACCCAGACGATGGTCGCCCCCACGGCAGGTAACAGCGACACCACCGCCATCACCACGCCCCACAAGAGCGCGCCGGTAATGCCCAGAATCCAGAAGATAATGCCACCCAGTGCACCCTGAATAATGGCGATCAACAGATTACCTTTCACGGTGGCACGGGTGACCTCGGCGAACTTGGCGAACAGCAGGCGCTCCCGCTCATCGCCCAGTGGCAGCGCCTTGATCATCAGATCCACCAGCTTCTGGCCATCCCGGATCAGGAAAAACGCAAGGTAAATCATCAGCGCCAGCATCAGGAAAAACCGGAAGGTATTCTGCCCGATGTCCAGCGCCTGTTTGGCCAGAAACTGACTACCGCCAAGAAAGGCATTCACTGCGCGGTCCCGCAGCTCGCCGATATCAATATCAAATTGCGCCAGCAATGACTGAATGACCGGAAACGACTGGTTAATCTGATCAATATACTCGCCGGGACGAATCTCACCGCTCTGGATTTTCTGATACAGATTCACGCCTTCGGAAATCAGGGCTGCCCCGAGGCCGAGCACAGGCAACACCACAATCACCATACACAGCAACAGGGTAATCAAGGCGTTGATGTTGGGCCGATCTCCAAGCCGCCGTTCCAGCAATCGCTCGACCGGGTGAAAAATCAGGGCGATGGCCACGGCCCAGAATATCGGCCCGAAAAAGGGCTTCATCAGCAGCACAAAGGCAAAAGAAACCCCCAGCAGCATGGCAAGGAAGGTCCGTGTCTCAAGTTTTGCGTACATATCGGGGAAGTCCTGTTATCAAGGGGCTCGCTGCCTGCGTCATCAACCGCCAATAGCCTAACATGGAGCTTGTCCACTGTAGCTGACTTCGGGTTATAGTAGAGGTATTGTTTGCTTATCAATCAGTCAGGTTATAGTTGTTGGAGAATTTTACCGTCGAAACCGCCCAGCAGGCCGCCGCTGAACTGCAAAAGGTTCTGGCCTCCCGGACTCACCGCCGTAAAGTGATGGGGCAGGAAATAGAGGTTCCCGGCCAGTTGGGCGAAGCGTTACAGCTGCCCAGAATCATCCGTCGCCTTGGCAGCAAACAGCAACGGCAGCGAGACCAGGGTCTGGAAGCATTTCAGGCATTATGGCCGACACTGTCCGGCCATACCCGGGAGCAGGTTCTGCAAAGCATAGGATGGTATAACCCGAAGGAGCTTGACTGGGAAGACAAGCGCTCAAATCGGCGTCCGGTGGTCGGACCGGACGACTGATACGTAATGTTCTGGTGAACAACACTGGCATACGGGCTGATACTGACTTTGAACTGTCACACTCCGCCCTTATGGTTGTATGAATCAGGAGGATTACTATGACACAGAATAATCATTACACGGCCATTCTTGCCGAAAGAAGTGCTGTACCGACAATGCTCTGCGGCCATTGCCACTCAATCTTGTCCCGTGCCCGGGTTTTCCGGAATCAGGGCGACAACGAACAGAATATCGAGTGCGGCGTTCTTGCCCTGTGCTCCGCTGATGACTGCGGTGCCCTGAACTGCTGCGATGATGCACTGGCCCGGATCGACAACGCAGAACGCCTGTTCGATATTGCCTGCTGAGCCCCGCAGGCAAGCCACTTCCCGGCAACTACCTATCCCCTTTGTAATATTAGCCGTGTTAAAGCAGGCTTAAAACGACTATAATGCCCCGCAACCATGCATTGCTCAGCGATGCTATACCCTTCGAATACCGAGTACGTTCATGTCAGAATTGTCTTTTGCCGAACTGGGGCTGGATCCAGCTGTACTGGAAGCCGTCTCTGCCGTTGGCTATGAAACACCCACGCCCATCCAGGCGCAAACCATTCCGGCCCTGCTGGCTGGCAAACACTTGCTGGGCGTAGCCCAGACCGGCACCGGCAAGACTGCCGCCTTTGCCCTGCCACTGCTGAGCCGTATTGACGCCACAGTCGCCGAGCCCCAGATCCTGGTACTTGCACCTACCCGTGAACTGGCCATCCAGGTCGCCGAGGCTTTCACCACCTACGCCAGCAAGTTCAGCAACTTTCATGTTCTGCCGATTTACGGTGGTCAGGATTTCGCGCCCCAGATCCGTGGTCTCAAGCGTGGTGCCCAGGTTATTGTCGGCACCCCGGGCCGGATGCTGGACCATCTGCGCAAAGGCACCCTGAAACTGGGCGGTTTGAAGGCGCTGGTACTGGACGAAGCCGACGAAATGCTTCGCATGGGCTTTATTGATGACGTTGAAGCCATTCTGTCGAAAACGCCGGCTGACTGTCAGCGCGCGCTGTTTTCCGCCACCATGCCGCCGCAGATCAAGAAGGTCGCACAGACCTACCTGAAGAATGCCACGGAAGTGAAGATCGAAAGCGAGACCCGTACGGTCGAGCGGATCTCCCAGTTCGTGCTGCCGGTTTATGCCGAGCGCAAACTTGATGCCCTGACCCGCATTCTGGAAGTGGAGCCGTTTGACGCGTCTATCATCTTCGTGCGCACCAAGGCCGAAACCACGTTGCTGGCCGAAAAACTGTCGGCCCGTGGCCATGCAGTGGCACCGTTGAATGGTGACCTGAACCAGCGCCAGCGTGAGATGACGGTTGAAGACCTCAAGCGTGGCAAGAAAGACATCATTGTGGCTACCGACGTAGCTGCCCGCGGCCTTGATGTGCCGCGTATCACTCACGTGATCAACTACGACGTGCCTTACGATACCGAAGCCTACATTCACCGCGTCGGCCGTACTGGCCGCGCTGGTCGTGAAGGCAAGGCGATTCTGCTGGTCACACCTCGCGAGCGCAGCTGGCTGCGTACGCTTGAGCGGGCCACCAACTCGCCGATGGAGCCGTATCAGCTGCCTTCGCCGGATGCGCTGCAGAAAATGCGGGTTGAGCAATTCGAGTCGCAGTTGATGGGCTTTACGGATGACCCCCGAGCGCCCAAGGCCATTGCCCTGCTGGATGAAATTGCCGAGCGCAATGATATGGATATTGCCGCTGTTGCCGGTGCGCTGGCGTGCTGGATGGAGGCCTCACAGCCGGATTCCCTGCCGCTGAAGCAACCGGAAGCGTTGCCGGAAATTTCTGCTGCCCCGCGCCGTGACCGTAATGGTCCGCCCCGTGGCAAGAAGAATTTCCGCAAAGGCCCTCCCGGCAAGAACTTCCGCAAGGACGGCAAGCCTGGCGGTCACCACAAAGGTGGCGGCAAAGGTAAACCGGGCGGCAAGCCGCCAGGTAAAGGTCCGAAGCGCGCCTGACCCCGTCAGGCCGCTGTGGCGTAACCGGTCACTCTGACCGGTTACGCTGATACACCACGAAACTGTAATCGTAAGGGTTGTTGTCAGACGCGGAGAAGTCTTCCCGTCCGAGCTCCTCCCACTCTCCCCAGTTTACTTCCGGAAAGAATGCATCGCCGTCTACTTCGGCGTGTACCAGCGTAACGTACATCCGGTCGACCATCGGCAGGGCTTCGGCATAGATCTGTCCACCGCCAATAATCATCACTTCGTCCCCACCTTCCAGCTCGGCATGGGCTTCGGCTTTTACCAGGGCTTCATCCAGTGATTTTGCCGCAACTGTGCCGGTTGGCGCTTCCCACTCAGGGTTTCTGGAGATAACAACATTCATCCGTCCGGGCAGTGGCCGGCCGATGGAGTCCCAGGTTTTGCGCCCCATGATGATGGGTTTGCCCATGGTGGCCTGCTTGAAGTAGCGAAGATCGCCCGGGAGGTACCAGGGGAGCTTGTTGTTCCGGCCGATGACCCGGTTTTGGGACATGGCTACTATCAGAGCTTTGCGCATTGATCTAGTCCTCTTGGCCTGGAGATTGGCCGTCTGAAATATTACTGCTGACTTTGGTGCGGCGGAGGATTGGGGAGAGCTTTCCAAAAAGCGCCTCCAGACGTCCCTGTACGGCTTCTGCTCCGCCATCCCTGGCTCCGCAAAATTTTTGGAAAGCTCTCCCCAATCCTCCGCAACCTTACTGTCGTGTTTGCCGTCTCTCAGATTGCTATCGGCGCTTTAATACCTGGGTACGGGTCATAGCCTTCGAATTCAAAATCTTCCAGCTCATAGTCAAAGACAGAGTCCGGCTTTCGTTTAATGACCAGCTTCGGCAACGCCCGCGGTTCGCGCTTGAGCTGCTCAAACACGATGTCGTCAGTCAGATGGTTCTGGTACAGGTGACAGTCACCGAAAGTATGCACAAACTCACCGACCTCCAGATCACACTGCTGAGCAATCATATGGGTCAGCAAGGCGTAGCTGGCGATATTAAAGGGCACTCCCAGAAACAGATCGGCGCTGCGCTGATAGAGCTGGCAGGAGAGTTTGCCGTCGGCGACGTAGAACTGGAACAGGCAGTGGCACGGAGCCAGCGCCATGCGGCCTTCACGGACATTGTCCTGGGGACCGATGGACTCGTCTGGGAGTTCGGCCGGGTTCCAGGCGGAGACGATCAGGCGGCGGGAATTGGGTTTGGTGCGGATCTGGTCGATCACGTCGCTGATCTGATCGATCGTGCTGCCGTCCGGGCACTGCCAGCTGCGCCATTGTTTGCCGTAGATCGGGCCCAGGTCGCCGTTTTCCAGCGCCCATTCGTTCCAGATGGAGACTTTGCGTTCTTTCAGCCAGTTGTTGTCGGTGGAGCCCTGCAGAAACCACAGCAACTCGTTGATGATGCTGCGCAGGTGAATCTTTTTGGTGGTGACCAGCGGAAAGCCTTCCTGCAGGTTGAAGCGGATCTGTCGACCGAAGACGGAGCGGGTGCCCACACCGGTGCGGTCTCCTTTGTCGATTCCGTTATCGACGACGTCTTGCATCAGGTCGAGGTAGGCTTTCATTCGGCGTTTCTCCGATAGGCAATAAACATGAGGGCGGCACCGGCGAGAATCATGGGCAGGGACAAAACCTGCCCCATGGTAAGCCAGTCAAAGGCCAGATAGCCCAGTTGCGAGTCCGGCTGGCGGAAAAATTCGGTGACAAAACGGAAGGCGCCGTAGCACGCCAGAAATAAACCGGAGACGGCCATTTTCGGGCGTGGCCTCGAGGAGAACCACCAGAGAACGAGAAACAGCACCACGCCTTCCAGGGCGAACTGGTACAACTGTGACGGGTGGCGCGCCAGGCTGTCGGGAGCCTGGGGGAAGACCATGCCCCAGGCCACGTCTGTGGGCTTGCCCCAGAGCTCGCCGTTGATGAAGTTGCCAATCCGGCCAGCACCCAGACCAACCGGAACCAAGGGGGCAACGAAGTCAGCGAGTTTCCAGAAGCCGGCGCCGGTTTTGCGACCGTACCACCACATGCCCAGTATCACGCCCAGCAGGCCACCATGGAACGACATTCCACCTTCCCAGACTCTTAAAAGCCATAAGGGATCGGCGAGGAATGCGTCGAAATTATAGAAGATCACATAACCGAATCGGCCACCCAGGATAACGCCTACCGCGAGGTAGAACAGCAGATCGCCTACCTGCTCTTCATTGAGCGGTGACCACGGTTTGCGGCTGCGGATGCGGCCCAGCCACCACCCGGCCAGGAAGCCGACCAGGTAGGTCAGGCCATACCAGTGAATGCTTATCGGGCCCAGCGCTATCGCCACCGGGTCGAACTGGGGATGCTCAAGCATCGGGTACCTCTCAGCTCAGGATAAAACGGAGCCCTACAATCAGGAGCACCACGGAGAATATGCGTCTTAACAGGACCGGATCCAGCCGGTGGGCCAGATTGGCGCCAACTTTGGCGAAATACACGCTACTCAGGATGATACCCAGCAAGGCCGGCAGGTAAACAAAACCAACACTGTATGCCGGCAGGTTCGGGTTGTCCCAGCCAGTCCAGGTATTAGCCAGCGCACCGGCAATGGCGATGGGCAGACCACAAGCTGCCGAAGTCGCCACAGTATTCTGCATGCGCACGTTACACCAGCTCAGATAAGGCACCGTCAATGTGCCACCACCAATACCGAAAATGGCAGAGGCCCAGCCAATGCCAGCACCAGCCACGCCGAGCCCGGCCGGCCCGGGAACGTCCCGCCCGGGTTTTGGGTCTACCGCCATCAGCATCTTGATGCCAACACCAACAGCGAACACACCAATGATCATCTGTAAAAGATCGCCGCTCATGAACGCCGCGGTCCAGGCACCCAGAATGGCCCCTCCCACGATGCCCCAGGTCATGGGCCGGAAGACATCCCAGCGCACAGCGCCGTGCCGGTGATGGGAGCGAATCGATGAGATCGACGTAAAAACAATGGTGGCCAGCGAGGTACCGACGGCCAGATGAGCGCTTATCTCAGGGCTGACGCCCTGAATCTCGAAGCTGAGGATCAGCACCGGCACGATGACCAGACCACCACCAATACCGAACAGGCCCGCCATGGTGCCAGCCAGCGCCCCCAGTGCCAGATACGATGCCAATACAGTCAAGAGGTACATAAGCGTCCAAGCCCGCTAGAATCAAGGCTGTTATGATACACATCGTACGCGGCGAGTTCACCGTCAGCATTCAGCAACCAGAGCCTCCGGTCACTATGTGTCTTATCGCCTTCACAGTTGGTCAGAATCGTCATTTTCCGCTGGTGATCGCCGCCAACAGGGACGAGTTCTTCAACCGTCCGACGCGTCCCATGGACTGGTGGACCACAGCCAGCGGCAGGAATGTCCTTGCCGGCCAGGACCTGAGATCCGGCGGCACCTGGCTGGCCGTTACCGAAGACGGCCAGATCAGTGCGGTGACCAATGTCCGGGAGGGATCCGGGGCCCATGGCCAGCGTTCGCGGGGAGAGTTGCCACTTCGGGCTTTGGCCGAACCGGAACAGGCCCTGTTTCGCGACCTCTCTGACAATCCGGACCACTATGCCGGGTTCAATCTGATTCATCTGGGCACACAAGGCGGATGGCATTACAGCAACCGTGACGCACACCCCGGCAGGCGGGTGTATCGCGGCGCGTTCGGGCTGAGCAATCACCTGCTGCAGACACCCTGGCCAAAACTGCTGCGCCTGCGACAATCGGTAACAGAAACCGTAACGATGGCAGAAACAAATACAGACACACTGCACCAGCACCTCATTGATCAGCTTCAGGACACAACCCCCGCGCCAGACCACCTGTTACCGGATACCGGTGTAAGCCTGGACACCGAGCGTTTTCTTTCTTCACCCTTCATTCGGGGCGAGGACTATGGCACCCGAGCCACCACCGTGATCACCATCAGCGCCAGCGGCCGTATACAGGTAACCGAACAAAGCTGGGGCCCCATGGCAGAAAAACGCGAATGTCGGCAATTTGGCTGGCAGCGATAGTGTTCATGCTCTGATATAATCCAGCAAATTTCTGCCACCTGACCGGAGGGCCCGATGGCCGGTGAGAACAAGACCACATCCATAGCCGACTTCGAAAAATCTCTGGATGAGCTGGAACAGCTCGTTCGCAACCTGGAACAGGGCGAATTATCGCTGGAACAATCCCTGAGCGCCTTCGAGCGTGGCGTTAAACTGACCCGGGAATGCCAGCAGGCCCTGAAAAGTGCCGAACAGCGGGTGGAGCAATTGGTACAGAGTAGCGACGGCAGCCTGGAAACCCGCCCTTTCTCGCCGGACGATGCCAACTGATGAGCGAACACAACCAGACAGCTACAGAGTTTCTTGATGCCTGCCGCAAACTGGTGGACACAGAACTTGACCGCTGCATCGAGCAAACCGCCGCGTCAGAGCGGTTGCAGGAAGCCATGCGCTACAGCGTTCTGGGGGGTGGCAAGCGTATCCGCCCGGCGCTGTGTCTTGCCGCGGCAAAAGTAGTGAACCAGAACCCGGAAACCGCACTGCCACCGGCCTGTTCGGTGGAACTGGTGCACGCTTATTCCCTGATTCATGATGACCTGCCGGCCATGGACGACGACAACCTGCGCCGGGGCCGTCCCACCACGCACATCGCTTTTGACGAAGCCACCGCCATTCTGGCGGGAGATGCCCTGCAGGCACTGGCGTTTGACCGCCTGGCCAACAACACCAGCCTGCCCAGTGAACCAAGACTGGCCATGGTGCAGGAACTGGCCCGTGCGGCAGGCCATCAGGGCATGGTCGGCGGCCAGGCCATTGACCTGGAATCCGTAGGCAAGGCACTGACCCTGGCGGAACTGGAAAACATGCATCGCCACAAAACCGGTGCATTGATTGAAGCCAGTGTTCGCATGGGCGCGCTCTGCGCTGCCGACGTCGACCCGGATATACTGGACGCCCTGACCACCTACGCCCGGGCACTGGGCCTGGCATTTCAGGTACAGGATGACCTGCTGGATGTTGAAGGCAGCACAGAAGTGATTGGCAAACCACAAGGCTCTGACATTGCAAGAGCCAAGCCGACCTATCCGTCGCTGCTGGGCCCGGAGGGAGCCAGAGAACACTTGCAGGCCCTGTTCGAAACGGCCCGGAGCAGCCTTGCCGGGTTCGGCCCGGAGGCAGACCCGTTACGGGCGATGGCCGATTACGTGGTGGCGCGCAGCCATTGAACCACCCTGCGCCAAAAGCGCACACTTGGCGTAACTGATTTACAATCACCGGATCACCCCACAAGACCCGAGCAGATGCAGGATATTTATACTTTCAAAGAAATCCCGTCACAGCGGCCCAACACACCGCTTCTGGACCGGATTGACCTACCGGCCCAGCTCCGTGAGCTGCCGGCCGACGAGCTGCCGCGCCTGGCCAGAGAGCTGCGGGCCTTTCTGTTGTGGTCGGTTGGCCAGACCGGCGGGCATTTCGGTGCCGGCCTGGGGGTTCTGGAACTGACAGTGGCCCTGCATTATGTTTTCAATACGCCGTTTGACAGGCTGCTATGGGATGTCGGGCACCAGGCCTACCCACACAAGATCCTGACCGGTCGCAAGGATCAGATGGGCGGTATTCGTCGCAAAGGCGGGCTCGCCGGTTTCCCGAAAAGAGCGGAGAGCGAATACGACACCTTCGGCGTGGGCCATTCCAGCACGTCAATCAGCGCTGCGCTGGGCATGGCGATTGCCGCACGCCTGCAAAAGTCCGGACGCAAGAGCATTGCCGTGATCGGTGATGGCGCCATGACGGCCGGCATGGCCTTCGAAGCGCTTAATCACGCCGGCCACCTGCACGCCGACATGCTGGTGATTCTGAATGACAACGACATGTCGATTTCTCACAACGTTGGCGGGCTTTCCAACTATTTCGCCAAGCTGCTGGCCAGTCGCACCTACAACCACATGCGCAACAGCAGCAAGAAAGTGCTCAAGGCAGCACCACCACTGATGCAGCTGGCCCGTAAAACCGAAGAGCACTTCAAGGGCATGATTGCCCCGGGCACACTGTTCGAAGAGCTGGGGTTCAACTACATCGGCCCCATTGACGGCCATGACCTGCCCTTGCTGGTAGAAACCCTGGAAAACCTGCGTGAACTGAAAGGCCCGCAATTCCTGCATGTGGTAACCACCAAAGGCAAGGGGTTCGCGCCCGCAGAAGCTGACCCGGTGGGCTACCATGCCATCAACAAGATCGACCCGGTTCCGGCCAACAAGCCGGAACCACCAAAACCGACAACGCCCGGCCCAAAATACGCCAACGTTTTTGGCCAGTGGCTGTGTGATGCCGCTGAACTGGACGACCGCGTCGTTGGTATCACCCCGGCCATGTGCGAAGGCTCTGACCTTGTAGCCTTCTCAAAACGCTTCCCCGAACGGTATTTTGACGTTGCCATTGCCGAGCAACATGCCGTGACTCTGGCAGGCGGCATGGCCTGCGATGGCGCCAAGCCCGTGGTCGCCATCTACTCGACGTTCCTGCAGCGGGCCTACGATCAGTTGATACACGATGTCGCGATCCAGAATCTGGATGTCTTGTTTGCCATCGACCGGGCCGGACTGGTGGGTGAAGACGGCCCCACACACGCCGGTGCTTTCGATATCAGCTACCTGCGCTGCGTCCCCGGCATGATCATCATGACGCCGTCGGACGAAAACGAAACCCGCCAGTTGCTGCATACCGGCCTGCATTTCCAGGGGCCGGCAGCCGTTCGTTACCCCCGGGGCACCGGGCCAGGCTCGCAGATGCAGCAACAACTGACCCCACTGCCTGTCGGCAAGGGCCGTCGCATTCGTGAAGGCAAACGGGTAGCGATTCTGAACTTCGGCACCCTGCTGACGCCGGCCCTGAAAGCGGCAGAATCCCTGAATGCCACAGTGGCCGACATGCGTTTTGTGAAGCCCCTTGACGAAGCACTGGTACAGGAACTGGCTGAGCAGCACGACCTGCTGGTTACACTCGAAGAGAACGCGATTGCCGGGGGTGCTGGCAGCGCTGTGTGCGAGTTCCTGAATACCAGCCTGATCAATCTGCCGGTATTGCAACTGGGATTACCAGACCGCTTTGTCGATCATGGCAAACATCAGGAATTACTCAGCGAATGCGGGCTGGATGCCGAGGGTATCGAACAGGCCATCGCCGACCGGCTGGAGAAGATCAGTCAGCCAAATCTGGCAGCCGGCAAGTAACACACTTGCCGGCGGGGCGGGGGGATCAGACCGGGTCGGGATCGTCGTCCTGGTGGGTTTCCAGCCAGTGCCCCAGCTTGCTCTGCTTGGTGTCCAGATAGTGCTCGTTATGAGGGTTACGTCCGACATGCAGCGGCATTCTCTCGGCGATGCGGATGCCGTGAAACTCCAGAGCCTTCACTTTCCTCGGATTATTGGTCATCAGGCGCAGAGCTGATACACCCAGATGCTCCAGCATGTCTTTGCACATGCTGTAATCCCGCAAATCCGCCGCAAAGCCCAGCCGCTCGTTGGCCTCCACGGTATCGGCACCCTCGTCTTGCAGGCGATAGGCCCGGATCTTGTTCAGCAGACCAATACCACGGCCTTCCTGACGCAGATACATCAGAATGCCACGTCCCTCGCGGGCAATGCTGCGCAGTGCTTCTTCAAGCTGATAACCACAATCACAGCGCATGCTATACAGGGCGTCACCGGTCAGACACTCGGAGTGGGTTCGCGCCAGCACAGGCTCGTCACTGGTGATATCACCCAACGTCAGCGCCACGTGCTCCTTGCCGGTATCCGGCTCTTCGAAGCCGTGCATGTCGAAGACACCGAAAGGGGTGGGCAAACGGCAGGTTTCAATGTAACGAACAGCCACTGTGTTTCCTCGTGGTTCTGAAAAAGTTGGCCGGGCATTCTACCATGGGCTAACCCGGCTTGGGATCATCGCCAGGGGATTCACTCCACCAGAAACGAATACCCGCGATTCCCTGAGCGCCCAGCGCCCGGGCTTTTTGCTCGTGTTCCGGCCCAAGGCCACCAAGCCCGAATACCGGTATGGTGGCTATGGCAGTCAGCTCCGCAAAAGCTTCCCAGCCAAGCGAGGGACGGCCAGGGTGGCTTTCGGTCGGCTGCACCGGGCCAAGCACGGCGTAATCCGCCCCCAGACGCTGGGCATGGCGCAGTTGCTCCACACTATGGCAGGACACACCCAGCCAACTGTTCGCCGGCACAGGCCGCTCTGAGAGCGCCTGCGCTTCACGCCAGGGCAGATGCACTCCGGCAGCGCCAGGCACCGCTTCAAGAAGCTCCGGCGCACCGTGCACCAACAGGCCAGCGCCCTGCTCTGTACACACTGCCGATGCCTGTCTTGCGAAGGCCAGATACGTGTCCCGCTCAAAATGCGGCGCGCGTAATACCATCAGGTCCGGACTGTTACGGGCCAAAGAGGCTTTCAGTTTACTGATGCCGTCAACCGGGTCCGCAACCGGACCGGTAATGGCCAACCGGTGCGGCAATCGCAGAGCCCGGATAATGGGTCGATTGGCGGCCGGGAAATCGCCATCTTCCAGTTCGTCCGGTTGCCGCCATTCAATGGACTGCCCCTCCCGGCCTTCCGGCTCACCGGTGGCAGAAGGCGTTTCCCAGACATCCAGAAACACGCATTTGTCGCCGTAATCATGGCGGATACCGATCACCGGCTGCAGACTGCCAACCGGTACCTGCAGCGCAGTTTCCTCAGCAATCTCCCGCACCAGCGCCTGTTGTACAGTCTCTCCGGGCTCAACCTTGCCCCCGGGAAATTCCAGCAACCCACCCTGATGGACATGGTCTGGCCGGCGGGCAATCAACACCTTGCCGGCCCGGACAATGACCGCGACAGCGACATGGATTTCGCGCACCGGCCTGTTACTGCCAGCCATGCTCAGGTCCGGTACTCGGCATTAATGGTTACGTACTCGTGGGAGAAGTCACAGGTCCAGACGGTCTCATGAATACTGCCGCGCTTCAGATCAATGGCAATAGTGATCTCTTCCTGATCCATAACGGCCTGACCGCGCTCTTCGGAATAGTCGTCCGCCCGGCCACCGTGGCGCACCAGACAGACATCGCCCAGATAAATCTCGATGGCTTCAAGGTCCAGATCCGGCACGCCGGCCCGGCCGACCGCTGCCAGAATGCGGCCCCAGTTGGGGTCTGAGGCAAACAGCGCGGTTTTCACCAATGGTGAATGCGCCACGGTGTAGGCCACATCGAGTGCCTCCTGCTGATTTCCGGCACCGGAGACATCAATGGAGACAAACTTGGTGGCGCCTTCACCATCGCGCACGATAGCGTGAGCCAGATCCAGATACACCTGACGCAGTGCCTCTCTGAGCCTGGGCAGTTGCGGGCTGTCGGCCGTAATTTCCGGGCCATCGTACTGGCCGCTGGCCATCAGCATGCAGGCATCATTGGTGGAGGTATCACTGTCGATAGTGATCCGGTTGAACGACTTCTCCCCCAACTCATATGCCAGGGTTTGCAACAGATCCGGCGCAATACGCGCGTCGGTGGCGATAAAGCCCAGCATGGTGGCCATATTCGGGCGAATCATGCCGGCACCTTTGCTGATGCCGGAAATGGTGACCGTATGCCCATCCAGATCAACCTGACAGGACGCTCCCTTCGGGCGCGTGTCGGTGGTCATGATGCCACTGGCCGCCTCGGCCCAGCGATCTTCACGGGTGTCCGCCAGCACATCCGGTAGCGCCTTGACGATCTTCTCGACCGGCAGCGCCTCACCGATAACGCCGGTTGAGAACGGTAACACTTCAGACGCCTGGGCACCGGCCTGTTCGGCCAGCGCCTGGCAACACCGCTCGGCATCCGCCATACCCTGTTTGCCAGTCCCGGCATTGGCGTTACCGGTATTGATCAGCAGATAACGGGGCGCTGATTGGGCCAGATGGCGACGACTGAGCACCACTGGTGCCGCACAGAACTGGTTCTGGGTAAAAATGCCCGCCACCCGGGCTTCCGGGGCCAGCTCGAAAACCACCAGATCCTGCCGTCCCGGGGTTTTGATTCCGGCGCTGGCAACACCAAGGCGCACACCCGCTACCGGGTAAAACTCGGGCAAGGTTCCGGGACCTACCGCCATGACTGTCTCCTTGAATTTAGTTGGGGAACCTCTGATCAACCCCGATCTGAAAACGACGAAACCCGCAAGCCGCCAGTATCCTGGCCGTTTGCGGGTTCCGGTCGGGGCTATTGCGAAGCGGCGGTGTCAGGCCACCTTGCCGCAGCACTGCTTGTATTTTTTACCGGACCCACAAGGACAGGGCTCGTTTCGGCCGACCTTGCGCTCCTGGCGTACAAACGTTTCCGGAATGCCTGACTGGCCCTGCTCGCCGCCTTCCCTGTTGCCTTCGGCCTGGCTTGTGGCACTGGCCTGATCATGACGCAGTTTGGCCCGGGCCATTTCCTGCTCAAGCTCTTCCTTACGCCGACGCTCGATTTCTTCCATTTCTTCCCGGCTCTGCACCCGAACGTGGCAAAGCACGCGGGTGATGTCCCGTTTCATGGTATCAAGCATGGTTTCAAACAGATTGAACGCCTCGCGCTTGTATTCCTGCTTGGGGTTTTTCTGGGCATAACCCCGCAGGTGAATACCACGACGCAGGTGGTCCATATTGGAGAGATGCTCTTTCCAGAGTGTATCGAGCACCTGCAGGAACACCTGTTTCTCGAACTTGCGCATGGATTCGGCGCCGGCAATCTCTTCCTTGGCCCGGTACTCCGAAATCACCGATTCAAGAATGCGCTCACGCAGGCTTTCCTCGTACAGCTTGTTGTCTTCTTCAAGCCACTTCTGGATGGGCAGATCGATGGCCATTTCCGACTGCAGATGCGACTCCAGCCCCTGCACATCCCATTGCTCCGGCATACTCTGGGGCGGAATGAATTCGCTGACCGTGCTTTCAACAACATCGGCACGAATGGTGTCGATCATCTCGGAAATGTCTTCCGAGGCCATGACTTCGTTACGCTGATCGTAGATGACCGTACGCTGATCGTTGGCCACATCGTCGTATTCCAGCAGCGTTTTACGCATGTCGAAGTTACGGCCTTCAACCTTGCGCTGGGATTTTTCGATAGCGTTGGTCACCATCCGGTGCTCGATGGCCTCGCCATTCTTCATGCCCATCGCCTGCATCAGGTTCTTCACCCGCTCAGGCGCGAAGATGCGCATGAGGTTGTCTTCCAGCGACAGGAAGAAACGGGAGGAACCCGGGTCGCCCTGACGGCCCGCGCGGCCACGCAGCTGATTGTCAATACGACGGGATTCGTGACGCTCGGTACCGATGATATGCAGACCACCAGCGTCCAGTACCTGCTGATGGCGTTCATTCCACTCTTCCTTGAGCTTTTCTATCTGTTCGTCGGTGGGGTTTTCCAGGGTTGCCGCTTCGTGCTCCCAGTTACCACCCAACACAATATCGGTACCACGGCCAGCCATGTTGGTCGCAATGGTAACGGCACCGGGGCGACCCGCCTGGGCAATGATATGCGCCTCTGATTCGTGCTGCTTGGCGTTCAGGATCTTGTGATCAATCCGGGCTTTTTTCAGCAATGCAGACAACACTTCCGAGGCATCAATAGACGCCGTACCCACCAGCACCGGGCGACCCTCGCTGGTGACAAACTTGATTTCATCAATAATGGCGTGAAATTTCTCTTCCTGGGTCATGTACACCAGGTCGTTGTAGTCAATCCGCTGGATAGGCTTATTGGGCGGAATGACCACCACATCCAGACCATAGATCTGACGGAACTCGAAGGCTTCCGTGTCGGCGGTACCGGTCATGCCGGCCAGCTTGTTGTACAGACGGAAGTAATTCTGGAAGGTCGTGGAAGCCAGCGTCTGGCTTTCGGCCTGGATGTTCAGGCCCTCTTTCGCCTCGATCGCCTGGTGCAGGCCCTCGCTCCAGCGCCGCCCTGCCATGGTACGACCGGTGTGTTCGTCAACAATGACCACCTGACCATCCTGAACAATGTAGTCGACATCCTTCTGGAACAGGTGATGGGCTCTCAGACCGGAATGCACGTGATGCAGCAGGCTCAGGTTGGCGGCGGAATACAGGCTCTCACCTTCGCGCAGCAGGCCACGATCAAGCAGCAATTCTTCCACCTTTTCATGACCGGCCTCGGTCAGTTCCACCTGACGGGATTTTTCGTCAACAGTGAAATCGCCGTGGGGAACACCCTCTTCATCAACCTCGCCCTGTTCCAGGCTGGGAATCAATTCGTTGACGGCCCGGTACAGCTTGGAGGAGTCTTCCGCAGCACCGGAGATAATCAAAGGCGTACGGGCTTCATCAATCAGGATGGAATCCACTTCATCGACAATGGCGAAGTTCAGACCCCGCTGGACCTTGTCCTGAATGCTGAACGCCATGTTGTCGCGCAGATAGTCAAAACCGAATTCGTTGTTGGTACCGTAGGTGATATCCGCCTGATAGGCCGCGCGTTTCTCTTCCGCCGGCTGGCCGGCCGCCACTACGCCGACCTGCATGCCCAGGAACCGGTACAGCTTGCCCATCCACTCGGCATCACGGCGCGCCAGATAGTCGTTCACGGTTACCACGTGAACGCCCTTGCCCGGCAGGGCATTGAGGTAAACAGCGACAGTCGCAACCAGCGTCTTGCCTTCACCGGTCTTCATCTCGGCGATCCGGCCTTCGTGCAGGGTCATGCCGCCTACCATCTGGACATCGTAATGCCGCATGCCCATCACCCGACGACTGGCCTCACGTACGGTGGCAAAGGCTTCAGGCATCAGGGCGTCAAGGGGCTCACCGTCGCTGATGCGTTGACGGAACTCTTCGGTCTTGCCCTGCAACTCACTGTCCGACAACGCGCCAAAATCATTTTCAAGGTCACTGATGCGTACGGCAACTTTTCGCATCCGCTTGATTTCACGGGCGTTTTTACTGCCGAACATCTTGGTTGCAAGTTTTGAGAACATAGACCACTGCTTCTTCAGTTAAACGAGGGAAGCAGGCATTCTAACCTTATTTGGCGACAGGACAAAAGGTAGGTTTCACAGTGCGGAATCAGCGGCTTGCGCGCTGCATGTATTTCTCGGGATCTTCCGTGCGACCGTTGCGGATAACTTCAAAATGCACATGGGGGCCGGTTGATCGCCCGGTGCTGCCCATCCGCGCGATAAGCTGATCCTTCTGGACGACATCACCAACATCAACCAGAAGCGAATCGGCGTGGGCGTAACGGGTAACAAGGCCATCGCCGTGCCTGATCTCGACCATATTGCCATAGCCATAGCGATCACCAGAAAAGCTGACCACACCGCCTGCCACCGAGATGATGTCGCCGCCCTCGCGGCCGGCCATATCAATTCCGGCATGCCAGGCACGCTTGCCGGTAAAGGGATCAGAGCGATATCCGTATTTCGAGGAAACCCAGCCCCAGTTTACCGGCCGACCCTGAACATAGAGCTCATCCTGAAACTTTTCCCGGTTTGCCAGCTTATCCAGTAACCGCAGCTGCTTTTCGCGATCCTCCAACCGGTATTCCAACTGATTGATCATGTCGGTTAATTCCGGCGCACTGTAAGATTCTTCGACACCCAACATTTCGGCCGGCCCGCCAACAGCGGCCGGTTGGTCAAAGTTGAACTCCTCACCGGTAACCAGGCCTGACTCGATAAACCGCTGCCCGAGCGCGTCCAGGCGAAGCAGGCGGCCATGAATCCGGCCAATGCGAAGTGTGAGCGTATCGACCTGCTGCTGCACCGTTTCCCGGATCCGGGCAACTTCAGCCTTTTGTTGTTGCAGCTTTTTCTGCCAGTCAGCTTTCTGTTCAGCATCAAGTGTGCTCTGTTCTTCAGTCTGACTGATTGCCAGTTGATAGCCGGCTCCGCCAGCAACAAGTGCCACCATCAGGAGCAGTCCGGCAAGACCGGCAAAAAATTTTCTGCCATGTACATTCATAGCGATCACACAACCTTGCCTTTATGGCATGCAGATTCATCAATCTCCGGGGCAGGTCTGCTATCCTTTGCAATGACGCATTCCGGATTTGCGTCCCGGGGCCACGGCAGCCTGAAACAATCAGGGGCTAACCGTCTATAATAAGTACTGCACAAAATATGCCGAATTTTAACCAATCACTCACCGGATCGTCGAGAATCATCGGCCATGCATGACAGCAATAATCAGAAACTGATATTTGGCGACGATAACGCCAACTCCACATCCAGCCTGAAGCAACTCATGGCCAAGGCCGAGCTGCATCTGGACGCGGAGAAGTCAGTGATTGCTTCCCTCCCGGAGGAACTGGCCAGTGGAACTCGCTTTGTCAGTTGCCAGGATGGGGAGCTGGTGCTGTCTACCGATACTGCCAGCAAAGCAACCCGCCTGAGATTCCGGCAACACGAGATCATGGAAAAAGTGCGGGAAAACGAGCTCTTCCGCTATGTCTGGAAGATCCGCATCAAGGTCAGCCCACCCCGCTTTCGCGCTCGCCGCAAAGCTGAAAAGACACCCCTCAGTAAAGAAAATGCCCGGCTCCTCCAGGAAGAGGCCGGGCACACGAAGGATACAGCGTTACGCGAGGTTCTCGAAAAACTCGCAAGCCATGTCCGGGACTAAGGCATCCTGCCTCAGGCCGGGGAGGCCAGTATGGGCTTCATGTAAGAGATGGGAGCCGTTGCTTCGTCATCGAAGGTAACCACTTCCCACGCATCTTCTTCCGCCCGAAGCTTACGCAGCAACTTGTTGTTCAAATCATGGCCGGATTTAACGCCACGGAACTCACCGATCAGGCTGTTGCCCAGCAGGTAGAGGTCACCGATGGCATCCAGCACCTTGTGTTTGACGAACTCATCATCATAACGAAGACCGTCTTCGTTCAGAATCTTGTAGTCATCAACCACAATCGCGTTGTCGACACTACCGCCGAGCGCCAGGTTCATGGCCCGAAGCTTCTCGATATCGCGCATGAACCCGAAGGTACGGGCGCGGGACACTTCCTTCACAAAGGATGTGCTGGAGAAGTCCACGGTTGCCGTCTGCGCCCGCCCCTTGAAGGCCGGGTGATCGAAGTCGATCCCGAAGCTGACCTTGAAGCCTTCGAACGGCAGGAAGGTAGCCTTCTTGTCGCCTTCTTCAATGGTCACTTCGCGCTTGATACGGATAAACCGCTTGGCAGCGTCCTGCTCGGCAATGCCGGCAGACTGCAGCAGGAACACGAAAGGCCCGGCTGAGCCATCCATGATCGGCACTTCCGGAGCGCTAAGCTCGACAAAACAGTTATCAATACCGAGACCAGCCATCGCAGAGAGCAAGTGCTCAACTGTCCCGACACGGACACCGTCTTTAACCAGTGTCGTGGACATCATGGTCTCACCTACACTTTCCGCACAGGCCCGAATGTCGACCATTGGCTCCAGGTCGGTCCGGCGGAAAATGATGCCCGTGTCAACCGGGGCCGGCTTCAGGGTCAGGTAAACCTTTTCCCCCGAGTGCAGGCCGATGCCGGTCGCACGGATAGTGTTCTTGAGTGTCCGTTGTCTGATCATCGGTTCATCATTCCGTCACAAATAAGCGATATTCTGGGCATAAAAACTTGCCGCGAGAATATCAGAATTCAAGACTGAGTACCATTTAGCCAGGATGACTTTCATTAAAACGTGACTCAGTCATCGGCTATGGTCAGCCTGCCCTTTATTCAAGCAATAAGGAGCAGGTTATCAGTCAGCCTGACGACGAAGGAATGCGGGAATATCGAGATAGTCCACGCCTTGCTCTTCGTTGTCCTTGCTATGATCCAGTGCCACATTACCCTGGGTGGCCGCACGCCGACGCAACACGGCCGGACGATCCAGCTGGTTGTAATCGGTGGTGCCGTCCAGAGTCCGTGAATTGTCCACCACCTTGGTGGGCTTGTCGCGCTCGCCGCCCAGGCCGGTGGCTACCACGGTCACTTTCAGCTCATCGGTCATTTCCGGATCGATCACGGTGCCCACCACGACAGTGGCAGAGTCGGATGCGAATTCACGCACAATGTCGCCAACCTCGGAGAATTCGCCCAGGTTGAGATCCATACCCGCGGTAATGTTGACCAGGATGCCTTTGGCGCCCTGCAGGTTGATGTCCTCCAGCAACGGACTGCGAACAGCCGCTTCCGCCGCTTCGCGAGCACGGTTTTCGCCGGTGGCGTGGCCTGTACCCATCATCGCGTTGCCCATCTCGGACATTACGGTTTTTACATCCGCGAAATCGACGTTGATCATGCCGTTGCGGGTGATCAGGTCGGCAATACCCTGTACCGCTCCCAGCAGAACATCGTTGGCGGAGGCGAAGGCATCCAGCAAGCTGGTTTTCTTGCCCATGACCGCCAGCAATTTCTCGTTCGGGATGGTAATCAGAGAATCCACATTCTCTTCGAGTTCCTGCAGGCCGGTTTCAGCCACGCTCATACGCTTGCCGCCTTCAAACTGGAACGGCTTGGTGACCACGGCAACGGTCAGGATTCCCAGTTCACGAGCCACTTCCGCGACAATCGGTGCAGCGCCGGTACCGGTACCACCACCCATGCCGGCGGTAATGAACACCATGTCCGAGCCGCTCAGGGCCTCGGCAATACGGTCCCGGTCTTCCAGTGCCGACTGGCGACCAATTTCCGGGTTAGCGCCGGCACCCAGGCCTTTGGTGATGTTGCCACCAAGCTGGATGATCTGGCGTGCGTCCAGGTCTTTCAGGGCCTGGGCATCGGTGTTGGCGCAGATGAATTCCACACCTTCAACGTCGCTGTTAAGCATATGGCGCACGGCATTGCCGCCACCACCACCAACACCGACAACCTTGATAACAGCGTTTTGCTGAGCATTATCAACGAGTTCAAACATTTCCCCTACTCCTTCGTGCTGTACCGGCCTGTCCAGACCGGCTTGGCAATCGTTATGTATTTTTCGAGATACCTTCGTTTATCACTGGTGGCCCGACCGTCAGAAATGACCGGTAAACCACGCTTTCATACGCTCAACCAACGAGGGTGAATCCTCGCCTTTGAGCGGTGGCTCCTGGCCCAACTCCATTTGCCGGAAGCCATGGATCAGCAACCCCACGCCAGTGGCGTAGATAGGGTTGTTGACGACTTCTGTCATGCCGGACACAGCTTGCGGACAAGCCAGCCGTACCGGCATGTGAAAGATTTCTTCGGCCAGCTCTACCACGCCTTCCATGGTGGATGAGCCGCCGGTAATCACGATGCCCGCCGGAACCAGGTCTTCGAAGCCCGAGCGGCGCAGTTCCGACTGAACCAGGGTGAACAGCTCCTCGTAACGGGGCTCCACCACTTCCGCCAGCGCTTGTCGTGACAGGTCTCTGGGAGGCCGGTCACCCACGCTGGGCACTTTGATGGTTTCATCGGCGCCCGCCAGCTGAGTCAGCGCGCAGGCGTATTTGATCTTGATCTCTTCGGCATTCTGCGTGGGTGTACGCAACGCCATGGCAATGTCGTTGGTCACCTGATCGCCGGCGATCGGAATCACGGCGGTGTGACGAATCGCGCCGCCAGTGAACACCGCGATATCCGTGGTGCCACCACCCACGTCCACCACGCACACGCCCAGTTCTTTTTCATCCTCGGTCAGGATGGCGTGACTGGAAGCCAGCTGTTCAAGGATGATGTCATCCACTTCCAGGCCGCAGCGTTTGACGCACTTCTCGATGTTCTGGGCTGCGTTCACCGCACAGGTCACCAGGTGCACCTTCGCTTCCAGGCGCACACCGGACATGCCCATCGGCTCTTTGATGCCTTCCTGGTTATCGATCACAAATTCCTGCGGAAGAATGTGCAGGATTTTCTGATCCGCCGGGATCGCCACTGCCTGGGCCGCATCAATCACCCGGTCCACATCCGCTTGCGTTACCTCCCGGTCCCGGATGGCAACAATGCCGTGAGAGTTCAGGCTCTTGATGTGGCTGCCCGCAATGCCGGCATACACCGAATGAATGCGACACCCGGCCATCAGCTCTGCCTCTTCCACCGCGCGCTGGATGGCCTGAACCGTGGTTTCAATGTTCACCACCACGCCACGCTTGAGGCCTCGAGACGGATGTGAACCAATACCAACCACTTCGATGGTTCCATCCATCTTGCGCTTGCCGACGATCGCAACCACTTTCGAAGTTCCGATATCCAGGCCGACAATCATGTTTTCCGTTTCAACCGATGACATGTGTTTCACCAAACCCCAGGTTCGTAGTAATCGTTATCAGGATTTCGGAGCGGCCATAGCCGTTTCCGCCTTCCACTGCACCGCCACCCCATTCGAGTAGCGGGCATCAACCCGGCTGACTTCGTCCAATCTCGATGCCAGCCGGTTTTCGTAAACTGTAATGAATCGCTCAAAGCGCCGTTCCACCTGGTCGCGACCCAGTACCACTTCAACGCCACTATTAAGAGTCAGCGTCCAGGCGCCGCGAGTCTCCAGTGCCAGACCGGAAAATCCAAGCCCGTAGTTCATCAGCTTGTCGCTCATGTTTCTGGCCATGGCGATCACTTCCCGAACCCGCTCATCCGGCCCGGACAGACGAGGTAGCCGCCCCGCCGCCTCCGGGTTGGGTGGCCGGAACAACTGGCCCGAACGACTGACCAGACGTCCATCGCTCCAGTAGGCCAGCGGTTTCTTCTCCCGGACATCAATTTCCAGCCGCCCCGGCCACACCCGCTTGACGGCTGCCGATGCGACCCAGGGGCGCTGTTCCAGCTCTGTCTTTATGTCTTCAAGGTCGGTGGCAAAATAGCTTTTACCGACCCAATTCCCCGCGGCACGTTCCAGGGCAACACGACTCTCCCCAACAAACTCGCCCCGCACATCCACGGCGACTATCTGCTGATCCATCGCGGTTAACATGCGATCCATCGCCCAGGGCATCATCGCCGCCAGCAACACTACCGTTGCCCCAACGCCTACCTGTACCCAGGGCACCGCCGCCAACACTGCTTTCAACAACCCGAACCGGTCCCGATCCGGCCCCAGGGAGGTTGCTCCCCGGCGCCCGGGAGGGTCGGGCGGCACAGCCCGGGTTCGTATCAGCAGCGTCGTAAGCATGTCAGCCCTCCGCCAACGTATCTTTCAGTATGCGAACCACCAACTCTTCAAAACTGATGCCGGCGGCTGTGGCTGCCATCGGTACCAGACTGTGGTCGGTCATGCCCGGCACAGTGTTCACTTCCAGCAACCAGAACTCACCATCGGCATCCTGCATGATGTCTACCCGCCCCCAGGTTCTGCAGCCAACCACCCGGAAAGCTTCAAGTGCCAGCTGCTGGAGCCGAACTTCATCTTCCGGTGCCAGGCCGCAGGGGATCCGGTAACTGGTGTCGTCTGCCAGGTACTTGGCTTCGTAGTCGTAGAACGCATGCTCAGTGCTGGTGCTCAGACCGATCGCTGGCAATGCCTGGTTCTGCAGCAGGCTGACGGTAAACTCCGGCCCTTCAATCCATTTTTCCACCAGCACCAGGTCATCCATGCCCGCCGCCACTTCATAGGCCTCGACCAGCTCATCAACGGTGGTCACCTTGCGAATGCCAATGCTGGAACCCTCATGGGCCGGCTTCACGCTCAGTGGCACACCCAGGCTGGCAACAATATCTTCCGCTTCGGTCGTCGACGTCATGGCGCGGAACGCCGGTGTCGGCAAACCGCATCCTTCGAAGACATACTTGGTGCGCAGTTTGTCCATAGCCAGCGACGAGGCCAGAACCCGACTGCCGGTATAAGGAATGCCTGCCTGCTCCAGGATAGCCTGCAAAATGCCGTCTTCGCCGCCGCGACCGTGCAAGGCAATGAACACCCGGTCAAACTCCGGGTTTTCCACTGTCCGCAGCAGGCAGCCACGAACGTCCATGCCGTACGCATCCACTCCGGCTGACTGCAAAGCGCTCAGTATCGCCCGGCCGCTCTTGAGCGATACTTCGCGCTCGGCAGAGTCGCCCCCCATAAACACGGCGACCCGCCCCAGGGCCTTCACCAGCTCTGGCGCTGCCTGATAATCGCGGGCATGGGCATGGATAAATTCACTCACTGTTCACTACTCCTGCTGCGGCCAGCCGCGCAGCAACGCCACCAATATCGCCGGCGCCCTGGGTGATCAGAAGATCGCCATCGCGCAGCACATTGTTCAACAAACCTTCTATCTCGCCATTGTCTTCAACAAACAGGGGCTCGACCTTGCCACGCTGGCGAATACTGCGACACAACGCCCGGCCATCAGCACCCGGAACCGCCGGCTCGCCCGCGGAATAGACTTCCATCAGCAAGAGCCCGTCGACATCTGAAAGTACCCGCACAAAGTCTTCATACAGATCTCGGGTACGGCTATAACGGTGTGGCTGGTAAAGCATCACTATGCGACGCTCCGGCCAGGCTTCCCGGGCGGCACGAATCACTGCCTGCACCTCGGTCGGGTGGTGACCGTAGTCATCCACCAGGGTGACGCTGCCCTGCTCCAACTGGTATTCCCCATAAACCTGGAACCGACGACCAACACCGGCAAACCCTGCCAGGCCCCGGCAGATAGCCTGATCATCCACGCCTTCGTCTGTCGCCACAGCAATGGTCGCCAGGGCATTGAGAACGTTATGCCGGCCCGGCATTCTCAGCTCTACGTCCAGATCTGTCCGTTCGCCGGGGCGACGAACCAGGAACCGGGTTTTCAGGCCATCCGAGACAATATTTTCGGCGCGGTAATCCGCTTCGGGGTTGTCGATACCGTAGGTAATAATGGCGCGGGAAATACGTGGAATAATCTCGCGGACATACGCGTCGTCCACGCACATAACCGCCACGCCATAAAACGGCAGGTTGTGCAGGAAATCGACGAACGTCTGCTTCAGCTTTTCAATGTCGCCACCGTATGTGTCCATATGGTCGGCTTCAATGTTTGTGACTACCGAAATGACCGGCGTCAGGTGCAGGAACGAGGCATCGCTCTCATCGGCTTCAGCGACCAGATACCGGGAGTCGCCGAGTTGCGCGTTGGTCCCGGCACTGTTGAGCTTGCCCCCGATTACGAAGGTCGGGTCCAGGCCCGCTTCGCCCAGCACCGAGGCTATCAGGCTGGTGGTTGTCGTTTTGCCATGAGTGCCGGCAATAGCAATGCCATGACGGTAACGCATGATCTCCGCCAGCATTTCTGCACGGGGCACAATCGGTACGCGCCGATTGCGGGCTGAGGATACCTCAGGGTTGTCCTCGGACACCGCCGTGGAAACCACAACGACATCGGCCTTCGCACTGTTTGATTCCCGGTGACCAATCTGGACTTCCACGCCCATGGCGCGCAGCCGGCCGGTTACCGGGCTATCCTTGATATCGGAGCCGGAGACCTCATAACCCTGATTTTTCAGCACCTCCGCGATACCGCTCATGCCGGCACCACCGATCCCCACAAAATGAATGTGGCGAATCCGGCGCATTTCCGGCACCTGATAGACCAGCGGCGGATTCGTTGTATCAGCCATTGGCGGCCTCCAGACAGTAATTCACGACTCTCTCCGTTGCATCCGGGCGGGCCAGCGATCGGGCGGCCTTCGCCATATTCAGAACTTTCGTGCGGTCACCGGCCAGATCTTTCAGAGTGTCGGCCAGCAACTCCGGGGTCATCTGAGGCTGAGGCACCATAAGGGCCCCTCCCGCCTTGACCATGTGTTCGCCATTCCGGGTCTGATGGTCATCCACAGCATGGGGAAACGGAACCAGCACAGCACCGATTCCGGCTGCACATAATTCGGAAACCGTCAGTGCCCCGGCGCGACAGATCACCAGATCGGCCCAGGCATACGCCTCGGCCATATCGCGGATAAAAGGCTCTACCGACGCTTCAACACCCGCCGTTTCATAGGCCTGACTGGCGGCTTCCTGATTTTTCTCGCCACACTGGTGACGCACTTCCGGCCGATCCCCTTCCGGCAACAGTGCCAGCGCCTGTGGAAGCTGTTCGTTGAACACCCGCGCGCCCAGACTGCCGCCCACAACCAGTACCCGCAGTGGGCCAGCCCGGCCTTCAAAGCGTTGCTCGGGTACCGGCAAACCGGCCAGATCCTTACGCACAGGGTTGCCCGTGCAACGAGTCACCACTTTGCTTTCGAAACTGTCCGGAAATGCTTCCAGCACCGTTTCGGCAAAACGGGTCAGCCAGCGATTGGTCATACCGGCAATGGCGTTCTGTTCATGGATGACCAGCGGCCGCTTCTGCATCCAGGCGGCGACACCGCCGGGGCCGGTCACAAAACCACCCATGCCCACGACACAATCCGGACGGATCTGGCGCAACAACGTCCAGGCCTCGCCCAGTGCCCGCATCAGCCGGAACGGGGCCACTAACAGAGCCAGCTTGCCCTTACCTCGCAGACCGGAAATATGAATAAGCGACAGGGGAATGTCGGTTTCGCCAATCAGACGTTCTTCCATTCCACCGCTGGCGCCCAGCCAATACACTTCGTGGCCCTGCTCCTGCAGTGCACGGGCAGTTGCCAGTGCCGGGAACACATGGCCACCGGTACCTCCGGCCATCATCAGGAAACGACGGGGGTTATTCATACGCTGCACCTCCCCGCTGTTTACCGGTTTGTTGTCCGGACTTCACTTTCTCCCGGTCCAGCCGCTCCAGCTCGACCCTTGCCAGAATACCGATACAGATACAGGTCACCAGCAGGCTGGAACCGCCGTAACTGACCAGAGGCAAAGTCAGGCCCTTGGTCGGCAACAGGCCGGTGCTGACCGCCATATTGATCCCCGCCTGCAGACCGATCAGCATGGAAATGCCATAACTGAAACAGGCGGCAAACGGCATTTTTGCCTTCTCGGCCCGCCGGGCAATAACGAAACCACTTACCACCAGCGCCACAAAGAGCAGCAGAACAAACATGGAACCGAACAACCCGAACTCCTCGGAAAGGATCGAGAAAATAAAATCGGTATGGGCCTCCGGTAGAAAGAACAACTTCTGAATGGAATTGCCCAAACCGACACCGGCCCACTCGCCCCGTCCGAATGCAATCAGAGACTGGGTCAATTGATATCCGGTGTTGAACTGGTCCTGCCACGGATCCAGATAACTGACCACACGCTTCAGGCGATAGGGCTCGCTGACGACAAGCGCCGTGCCGATAACCGCCAACCCCATGATCAGTGGCACAAACCGGCTCAGACGCACACCACTGAGAAAGATCATGGCGGCCGCAGCGGTAACCAGTACCACGGTGGCGCCAAAATCCGGCTGCATCATGAGCAACCCGGTCGCCAGCCCAAGGACAATCAATGGCTTGAAAAAGCCCCACCAGGTGTTGAGCAGCTCATCACGGCGACGAACCACATAGCCGGCCAGATACGCAATCAGACATAGCTTGGCAATTTCCGACACCTGCACGTTAAACAGCCCCACCGGTAACCATCGAGTGGAACCATTCACAGTGAGGGCCAGCGGCGTCATCATAAGAGCCAGGGACGCCATACCTACGGCCAACAGCAACCAGCCACTGCGCTCCCACCAGGAGACAGGCACATTCACCGCAATCAGGGCGGTTACCCCACCCATAGCGGCAAAAATCACCTGCCGGATCACATAGTGGTACGCGTTACCCATGGTCGCAGCCGCCATATCCATCGAGGCGGAGGAAATCATAACCACGCCCACCACCAGCAAAGCGACAGAGCTCATGATCAGCACCGGCAAGGGCTGAATATTAATTTTCCGGACCGGCGCGGGGTGAATGCTCTGTGTCATTTGCATCACAGCGCCTCCACCAGTGCCCGGAACTGATCACCCCGGTCACTGTAACTGTCAAACATGTCAAAGCTGGCGCAGGCCGGAGACAGCAGCACCCGGTCACCCGGTTGTGCCTGCCCGGCCGCCTGGTTAACGGCAGCGGATAGGGAATCAGCTTTCAGCGTCGGTACTGATTTGCCCACCGCTGCTGCAATGGCATCTGCATCCCGACCGATCACAATCAGCGCCCGGCATTGCCGGGTAACGGGTTCGGCCAATGGCGCAAAGTCAGCGCCCTTGCCATCACCACCGGCAATCAGAATCACCTTGCCCTGGTCCGGCACCAGACTGTCAATAGCGGCCACCGTGGCCCCGACGTTGGTGCCTTTGGAGTCGTTGATGTAATCAACTCCGTTCACAGAACGGATCAGCTCACAGCGATGGGGCAAGCCCCGGAATTCCCGCGCCACCCGAAGCATGGTCTCCATCGGCAGGCCCGCAGCATGCCCCAGCGCCAGTGCGGCCATCACATTACTGAGGTTGTGCCGGCCCATGAGTTTCAGCTCGCTGGCCAGCAGCAAGTTGTCGAAGCCGAAGGTAATCCAGGTGCCTTGCTCATCCTCGCGGGTGCTGAATGTCTCCGGGTTCACCCGGTTAAAGCCAAAGCACAGGAAGCGCAGATTATCGCGCGCCATGGGTGTGCTCAGGGCATCATCGAGATTGACGATGGCATTCTGGCAGTCGTTATAGATGCGCTGTTTGGCCTGGAAATAGGCCATCTTGTCCGGGTAGCGATCCATGTGATCATCGCTGACATTCAATATGGTTGCCGCCAGGGCACCCAGCTCGCGGGTGGTTTCCAGCTGGAAGCTCGAGACTTCCAGCACGTACAGATCAGCGCCCTGTCCGAGCAGATCCAGAGCGGGCGTGCCGATGTTGCCACCAATCTGCGCCTTCCGCCCGGCCGCTTCTGCCATCTCGCCCAGCAGCGTGGTCACTGTGGTTTTGCCGTTAGAGCCGGTAATGGCAATAATCGGCGCATCCGCCGCTTCGGAGAACAGATCAATGTCCCCGCGAATTATCGCGCCCCTGTCAGCCGCAGTGGCGATCGCCGGTTCGGCAATATTGATACCCGGGCTGACCACCAACTCGTTGAAACCGGCGAACAACTCCGAATCAAAGTCACCCAGATAGACAGGTACTTCCGGCCAGCCGGCACGCAGCTCTTCCAGCCCGGGCGGATTGGTCCGGCTATCGGCCACGGCAAACTCTCGCCCCTGTCCGGACAGGTAGCGCACGCAGGAAAGCCCGGTTTTACCGAGCCCTACTATTAATGTGCGACGATCCGAAACAATGACACTCATAGCCGTAGCGATTTCCTATCGAATTTTCAGACTGGCAAGGCCAATCAGTACCAGAACCACAGTAATGACCCAGAAACGCACGATAACGCGTGGTTCGGGCCAACCCTTGAGCTCAAAATGGTGGTGCAGTGGCGCCATACGGAAAATCCGGCGACCGGTCAGCTTGAACGAAGCCACCTGCAGGATCACCGAGACGGTTTCCATGACGAACACACCGCCCATGATAAAAAGCACAATTTCCTGACGAACAATGACAGCGACCACACCGAGCGCGGCGCCCAATGCCAGCGCACCGACATCGCCCATGAACACCTGGGCCGGGTAGGTGTTGAACCACAGAAAGCCGAGCCCGGCACCTACCAGTGCGCAGCAGAACACAATCAGTTCACCTGCCCCCGGCAAATGGGGAATCAACAGGTAATTGGCGAACTCGGCATGCCCCGAAACATAGGCAAAAATGGCCAGAGCACTTGCCACCATGACGGTAGGCATAATGGCCAGACCGTCCAGTCCATCGGTCAGGTTCACCGCATTACTGCTGCCGACAATCACGAAATAGGACAGCAGAATGAACAGAATCGGCCCCATCGTGATCGACACATTTTTCAGAAACGGCAGATACAGCGACGTTTCCTGAGGCAGCGCTGAACTGAAATACAGCACAACCGCCGCAGTGGCGCCGATCACCGACTGCCAGAAATATTTCCAGCGCCCGGGCAGCCCCCGCGGGTTGCGCTCAACCACCTTGCGGTAGTCGTCCACCCAGCCAATTGCGCCGAACAACAGGGTTACCAACAGCACCACCCAGACATACCGGTTGCTCAGATCCGCCCAGAGCAGCGTCGATATGGCAATCGCCACCAGAATCAGGGCTCCGCCCATAGTCGGCGTACCCGCTTTGCTCAGGTGCGTTTGCGGACCATCGTCCCGAACCGCCTGACCAATCTGATACTGGCTGAGTTTGCGAATCATCAACGGGCCGATCAGCAACGAAATCAACAGCGCCGTGAGTACGCCGAGGATTGCGCGCAGGGTCAGGTACTGAAACACCGTCAGCGCCGTGAAGTATTCTGAAAGTATCTCTGTCAGCCAGAGCAGCATGTGTTTGTCACCTTCGTCTGAATGCCTTCCACCACACGGTCCATGGAGGAACTGCGCGAACCTTTAACCAGTACTGTCTGAACACCCTGCCCGGCGGCAACGGCGTCGACCGCCTGCTCATGACTCTGGGCGTATTCCGTTTTCACTCCGAAGCCTTCGCCGTAACCTTCGCTTCCCGGCCCTACAACCAGCAAACGTTCGATACCTCTGGCCCGGGCGTGCTCACCCACTTCCCTGTGCAGCGCAGCCGAGTCTTCGCCCAGCTCGGCCATAGCACCCAAGATCGCCACCCGGGTACCCGGATAGCCAGCCAGTACATCGACAGCCGCTTTCATGGATGTCGGATTGGCGTTGTAACTGTCGTCTATCAGAGTCAGTTGCTCTGAAAGCCGGATTATCTGCAAACGCCCCTTCACCGGCGTAACCGCTGCGAGGCCTTCTGTGAGCTGCCGATCGGTGGCTCCCAGCGTGCGACACGCCGCAATCGCCAGCAGGGCATTGGTCAGGTTGTGCTCTCCGGCCAGAGGCAGCTTCAATTCGAAACGCCACCCCTCCGGTCCGAGTACCTCGGCGGCCACACCCTGCGCGGATACCACCGGATTCACGGCCCGGTAATCGGCCTCAGGGTGACCCGCCAGTGAAACACTGAGCAGGCGACGAGCACCTGCCCGCGTCTGCCACTGCCCGAAGGCAGGATCATCCCGGTTCAGCACCACCGCGCCTGTCTCAGACACGCCGTCAATGATTTCGCCTTTGGCCCGCACGATATTCTGATAACTGCCAAAACCTTCCAGGTGGGCCTGGCCGGCATTGGTCAGAATGGCCACCTGCGGGCGCACTATCGACACCGTATGGGCGATCTCACCCAGAGCACTGGCTCCCAGCTCAATGGCGCCGAAAACATGCTCCGGAGCCAACCGGAACAGCGTTAAAGGCACCCCGATATGGTTGTTGAGGTTGCCTTCAGTGGCCAGTGTCGGCCCCATTCGCTCCAGAATCGAAGCGGTCATCTGGCGCACGGTGGTCTTGCCGCTACTGCCGGTAATTGCCACCAGCTGTGCATTGCTTTCATTCCGGTTGGCAGCGGCCAGCGCCGCCAGAGCCTCAAGGGTATCGGTGACCACCAGCTGTGGAATCGATACAGATTCGTCAGCGGTATCAACCACAGCTGCAACGGCGCCCCGGGCGCGGGCCTGTTCCAGGAACCCATGGCCATCAAAATGCTCACCACGCAAAGCCACAAACAACTGACCTTCGGTGACACCGCGGGTATCTGTAGACACCCCGGAAAACTGCAGCTCCCGGGGCTCAACATCAGGCCCGGCCATACTCGCCTGCAGCCAGTCACGGGCTTCCGCCAGCAAAAAGGCGCGCATCATGCCACACCTCCATTCAGGTGCAAGCGTTGATGTACCTGTTGAGCATCACTGAAGGGTAACTTCTGGCCCTGAATTTCCTGATAGTCCTCATGGCCCTTGCCCGCAATCAACACAATGTCGTCCGGACCTGCCATATCGATGGCGCTGCTGATTGCTTCGGCCCGGTTATGGACCACGCGGTAATGCTCGTTCCCGGAAAAGCCCTGAATGATGTCGTCAACAATCTGTGCCGGCTCTTCACTCCGGGGGTTGTCATCGGTAACAATCACGACATCCGCCTGCTTCTCCGCTTCACGGGCCATCCCGGCCCGCTTGCCCCGGTCTCTGTCGCCGCCACAGCCAAATACGCAGATCAGACAGCCTCTTGTATGGGGGCGAATAGCCGCCAGAGCATTGGCCAGGGCATCGGGTGTGTGGGCGTAATCAACAATCACCTGCTTGCCACCAGCGCCGGAAAATCGCTCGAGTCTTCCTGGCGGTGGCACCAGCCGCGCACAGGCCTGTACCGCGCTGTTCAATGGCACGCCCAGGGTCAGCACTGTGGCCAGGGAAGCCAGAACATTACTCGCGTTGAAACTGCCAAGCAGCGGCACTTCGATTTCAAATTCGCCCCACTGGCCGTCCACCACAGCCCGGAATCCGGTGGTTGTCGGTGTAAACTGCTTCAGCCAGAGTTCGGTCTGAGCCTCATGCAGGCTATAGCGCAACCGATCGCACTGGCCTTCAAGCTGGCTATAAAGCTGTCGTCCGAACGGGTCATCAAAGTTGAGCACAGCGAAGTGCAGTTCTTCCCGCAAAAAGAGGCCAGCCTTGGCTTCGCCATAGGCTTCCATGGTTCCGTGATAGTCCAGGTGATCCCGGGTCAGATTGGTAAACACCGCTCCGGTCATCGCGAGTTTGTCAATCCGCCCCTGATCGAGGGCGTGGGATGACACTTCCATCACCGCCGCCCGGCCGCCTTCCGAGTGAATACGGTTGAGTATCCGGTTCACTTCCACCACATCGGGCGTGGTGTGCGTGGCTGCCTGAAGATTACCCGGCATTCCGTAACCCAGGGTACCCAGAATGCCGCAGGGCGTGCCGGTATCCCGGAACAGCTGGGCAATGTAATGGCTCACCGACGTTTTGCCATTGGTCCCCGTTACCCCGATCACCCGAAGATGCCGGGAAGGATGTTCGAAAAATCGGGTGGCAATCCGGCCCAGTTGTTGGCGCAGGCCTGGTACCGGCACAATCAGCGCATTCTGCCGCTCATGACATTCAAGCGGCTCGTGGGTTTCCAGTAGTACCGCTGTCGCACCGGCAGCAATTGCTTCATCAACATACTGCTCCGGGGTTGTGCGGGCACCACTCAGCGCGAGAAAGGCGTCGCCGGGCCGAACCCGGCGACTGTCCGTCTGCAAACCATGAACGGTAACATCAAAGACGGAAGGGACGACGGTAATGCCCTGGAGGAGCGTGCTGATAGATGCGATGCACATAACTACCCCCTGTCTCCGGATGCCGCTCGTGAAGCCTGGGCTCCACTGACTTCCAGCTCTGGCTTTACATTCAGCAGCCGCAGTGCGTCGCCCATAACACGGGCGAATACCGGGGCTGCCACCTCTCCCCCGTAATATTCTCCGGCCTGGGGGGCATCCACAGCCACAACGGTGACAATTCGCGGATTATCCACCGGTGCCATGCCGGCAAAGATGGCTTTGTACTGATCTTTCTCATAACCACTCGCGCCCACCAGGTGCACGGTCCCGGTCTTGCCGCCAGCGGCATAAAGGCTCGGCTGAGCGCGGCCACCGGTTCCCTTGGCGACAGCATCTTTGAGCATCCCACGAACCGAGGCACTGACTTGTTCAGACAATACACGCTCGCCGGCCGGCGGCTCGTCCTGCCGGACCAGACTGATCGGATAGCGGATACCGCCATTGGCAAGCACCATATATGCCTGCGCCAGCTGCAATGCGTTGACGCTCATCCCGTAGCCGTAGGACAAGGTGGCTTCTTCCACCGGCTGCCACTCGAAGCGGGCCGGCAATATCCCCACCGCTTCGCCCGGAAAACCCGTACCTGTGCCCTGGCCCAATCCCAGGCGAGCGTAGAAGGACCGCAATCTGTCGCCGCCCAGTTCATTGGCAATCTTGCTGGCACCCACGTTGCTGGATTTGACGATGATCTCGCCCAGATCTATGGGACCGTAATTTCTATGATCCCGGATCGTAAAACGACCAAAACGCCGGTAGCCCGGCGACGTGTCAACGATGGTATCCGGCTTGTATTCACCGGATTCAAGCGCAGCGGCAATGGTGAGCGGTTTCATGGTCGAACCGGGTTCGAACAGATCCGTTATCGCCTTGTTTCGCAGGTTCGCCGGCGCCAGCTGGGTACGATCGTTGGGGTTATAGGAGCCCTGGTTGACCATCGCCAACACCTCACCGGTGTCGACATCCAGCATCACCAGCGTGCCGCCCCGGGCGTTATGGGCGCCGACCACGGCTTTGAGTTCGCGGTAAGCCAGGTACTGCAAACGTAAATCGATACTGAGATTCAGGTCTTTGCCCGGACTGGCATCCCGGATCAGCATCAGGTCTTTGATGACCCGACCACGGTTATCCTTCAGCACACGCTTGCGCCCAGACTCCCCGATCAGCCAGTTGTTGTAGGCAAGCTCAATGCCTTCCTGGCCCTGCTCGTCGATATCTGTGAAACCAACAACATGGGCCGTAACTTCGCCTGCCGGATAGTAGCGTCGATACTCCTGCCGGGCGTAAACCCCGCCAATACCCAGGTCCAGGCTCTCTCGTGCAAGCGAGGGCTGAACTTTCCGGCGCAGGTAAATAAATTCCCGACCGGCGTAATCACGGAGCCGCTGGCGCAACGCATCTTCTGACAGATCGAGCAGAGCAGCCAGCCGGGCAATGTCCGGATCATCAGGGTTTGTTTCCGAGGGATTCGCCCAGATAGTCTGAACCGGAGTGCTCACCGCCAGTGGTTCGCCATAACGATCCATGACAACACCCCGGTGGGCGTCAATTGATTCAACCCGGATAGTTCTAACATCGCCCTGCTGTCGCAGGAACTCGTCATCAACCAGTTGCAGATCAACCAGGCGCCAGCCAATACCGGCCATCACCAGCAGAAACACGCCCAGCACCGTGCCGAAACGCCAGGCTTGAAAACCTGACGCCAACCGCTGCCTCCAGCCTGTTTTCTGCGTTCCTTGACCAGCCATTGATCACCTGACCCGTTTTATGGTTTTTATCTGGCTGCCACCGGCGACAACAAAGGCACCAGGACAATATCCTCACGTCCCGGAACCACCATATCGAAGCGTTCCGCTGCCAGCTTTTCCACCCGACCATGGGCACTCAAAGCACTCTGCTCCAGCAGCAACTGGCTCCATTCACGCTGGTAGGCATCCCGCTGATCCTGAAGTCCGGACAGTGCATTGACGAGTTTGCGGTTCTCATAAGCACTCACCACCACACCAATAGCGGAAGCGGCCAATACAATGACCAGCGCCAACGTCACCAGCACGCGAGGTTCGCCAGTCGTCTGAAAGACCTGTCGCGACACTCGAACCGCAGTGGAAAAGCCTTCACGAACTCGCTGCCGGCTGATCCGGCTCGTTTTCGTTACTGGTTGTTCAATCGCTACCGCACCCATGGCGTCGCGCTCCCTTAAACTTCTGTTAGTCCGTTTTTCGTTCCAGCACTCGCATGACAGCGCTGCGGGCGCGAACGTTTTCATCAATTTCCTGCTCACTCGCCTTGCTGGCTTTGCCAATCAGTCGATAACCGGATTCTTCCTGGTCAGCCGTTACCGGCACACCTTTCGGGATTTTCGGCCCTCGGGCCAGATCCCGCATGAAACGCTTGACCAACCGGTCTTCCAGCGAGTGAAAACTGATAACCACCAGCCGACCGCCCGGCGCAAGGCGCTGCACGGCCGTTTTCAGGCCCGACTCCAGATCTTCCAGTTCCCGGTTGATAAAAATCCGGATTGCCTGAAATGTCCGGGTGGCCGGATGTTTGTGCTTTTCTTTCTTTGGTACTGCCTCTGCTACCAGTGAGGCCAACTGGCGAGTGGTCTCAATCGGCTCTTCCTGCCGACGCTCGACCACAAGCCGGGCAATACGCCGCGAAAAACGCTCTTCACCGTAATGAAAGATCACATTCGCGATGTCTTTTTCATCTGCAGTGGCCAGCCACTGCGCAGCACTGGGGGCCTGCTCCGGATTCATCCGCATATCCAGCGGACCTTCGCGCATAAAGGAAAAGCCCCGGCTGGCATCATCCAGTTGCGGTGACGACACCCCCAGGTCCATCAGCACACCATTAACCTGTGGCCAGGACTGTTGCTCCAGCGCCTGATCCAGCTCTGCAAACGAGCCGTGATACCAGGAAAAACGCTGATCCGTGTCTGCCAGCTCCCGGGCTGTTTCGATGGCCTGCGGATCTTTGTCGATCCCTAACAGTTGGCCGTCGGTGGCGAGCTGACTCAGGATAAGGCGGCTATGGCCACCGCGCCCGAAAGTCGCGTCGACATATCGACCGGAATCATCACTGATCAGATAATCGACGGCCGCATCCAGCAACACCGAGCGGTGCTCAAAGGTGCCACTGTCCTGTTGTTCTGTCTCGGCTGTCATAGCGACAGTTTCTCCATTTCCGGCGGCATTTCTTCGTCACCGGAAGATTCGTCCAACCAGTCGAACCAGCGCTCCTCACTCCAAAGCTCCAGCTTCTTCCCCAGGCCGACAAGCATCAGCTTCTTTTCCAGATGGGCATGACTTCTCAAGGTCGGTGGCACAAGAATTCGGCCATTGGCATCCAGCTCCATCGGCGCCGCGTTACCCAGAACCAGACGCTGCAGCCGCCGAACCGCCTTACTCATAGTCGGCAAAGCTTCGATCTTCGGGCGCAGCGCTTCCCACTCAGGCTCCGGATACAGCAGCAAGCAATGCTCTTCATCGGCATTAGCAGTGAGCACAATACGGCCGCCACAAAGCCGCACGAGTTCTTCGCGCAGCTTTGACGGGATCGCCAGGCGACCCTTTGCGTCCATATTGATGGCATGACTGCCAAGGAAGTTGCTCATTTATGCCGATTCCGGGCTGCTGAATTCCACAAAAAACCACTAGAAACCACTTTTTCCCACTTATGCACACTATAGGAACCCGCATAAGACAATGCAAGCGCAGAAAGTGGCGGCATGTAGAGAAAAGTTCTTTTAATGACAGCAACTTACGAACAAGTAATTTCAGGAAAGGTTAGAACTGGAGATAGAAAGGGAGAAAAAACAATTACCTGCAAAAAACTCTGAAGACAGTTTCTGAGGTTTAAGATTTTTTGGGTATAAAACCTGCTTTCTGAGAATTACTGGCATTACAAAAGGCGGGAAAGAAAAACGAGCTCGCCGATAAGCCGGGTTTTGTCTGGGACAGTCATTCATCTAGGACCTGTGTCACCACAGGCCTCAAGCGACCTACCCGAATCCAGCGCGGGCCACGCCAACGGATTCCTATTTGGTCTTGCTCCAGGTGGGGTTTACCATCGCCGTGGACTGTTGCCAGCCACGCGGTGCGCTCTTACCGCACCATTTCACCCTTACCGGCGCCCGAAGGCGCTTAGGCGGTATACTTTCTGTTGCACTTTCCGTCGGCTCGCGCCGCCCAGGCGTTACCTGGCACCTTGCCCTGTGGAGCCCGGACTTTCCTCCCCCGGTAAAAACCGGCGGCGACTGTCTGGCGAGCTCGCCGCTGACAATACCTCTGCAGCCCCCGGCTTGCAAGGCTTTAACCATCTTTCAGCGCAAGAGCCCGCTGATAGAGCTCATTCTTACCCAAGCCACTCACTTCAGAGACGATACGCGCGGCTTTTTTTAACGGCAATTCCGGAATCAATAGCGCCAAAAGCTTATCGGCATCCACTACCGCAGCGGCGGTGTCTTCAGCAGGCGCGGCACCACGCACCATCACCACAAACTCCCCGCGGGCACCGTTGGGATCCTCCCGGAGTTCAGCCAGAACAGCCCCGGCACTTCCGCTGTAGAAGGTTTCAAACGTTTTGGTCAGCTCCCGGCCCAGCACGCATTCGCGATCAGCGCCGAACACATCACCCATATCCTGCATCAGATCCAGTATCCGGTGCGGGGACTCATAGAACACCAGAGTCGCGGTTTGCTCACGCAGTTCTTCCAGAGCCGCCTTGCGCCCAGAACGCCTGGCGGGCATAAAACCGACAAACAGGAAGCGATCCGTAGGCAAGCCCGCTGCAGACAGGCCGGCCACCAGAGCACAGGGCCCCGGTACGGGCGACACTTTATAACCCGCCTGACGCACCTCCCGGACCACGATATAACCGGGATCAGAAATAAGCGGCGTACCGGCATCCGAAATCAGGGCAATATCCTGCCCTTCAGCAAGTTTGTCGATAATTCTGGCCACACGCTCCCGCTCATTATGTTCATGAAGCGCCAGCATGGGCTTACTGATACCCAGATGCTGCAACAGGCGGCCACTATGGCGAGTGTCTTCGGCGGCCACCAGCGCTACCCGGGACAACAAGACCTGTGCCCGTTCGGACAGATCCTGAAGATTGCCTATGGGCGTCGCAACGATATAAAGCACACCAGGCGGATGATCGGCTGCGCGGTCTGGACTGGACATAAAACGAAACTCCGGGTAAAGGCTCTGACGACATCAACACCGCCATTCCGTGACACGCACGCAATGTGAATTATGCCGGGAGCTGGTAAACTTGCCACCGAATACGCGGCATCACAAGCCCATTAATCCGGAGACTACCGAGCCCGCCATGAAAAAAACACACAGCCCCAAAACGATCCTGGCCCTGCTTATCTTGCTGACACTGACAGTAAGCGGCTGCGCAACCATTGATCTCGGGAGCCACATGGCCGAATCACCGGAGCAGGCACTGACCCTGGCAGCCGGGGAAAGCAATCGCACGCTGGCCCAGCGTTACCTGCTCAGAATGGCAAGCGAATTCCAGGACAACGGCAATCATAACGGAGCCCGCTCGCTTCTGAACAGCGACCAACTGGCCGAGCTGCCCCCTGAACTGGAAAAGCAGCGCCGCCTGCTTGCGATGGCCAGCGCCATCGAACTGGACGACAGCGCCTGGGCCGAGCAATTAACTGCCAAAACACAGGCCGAAGATTTTCTTGGCTACCCGGACGATCTCATGGCGAAGGCGGCCCGGCTGCAGGCCCGTACTCTGGCATTGGCCGGCAAAGAACTCGAGGCAGCCACAACACTTATACTGTTGAGCCAGACTGACCGCAGCACCAGCCCGCAACAGGTACATGACCAGATCTGGAACCACCTTCAAGCGCTGAACGCCCCGGCACTCGAAAGCGCGGCGGAGAACGCAACAGGGTTCGAAATCGAAGGCTGGCTGGAGCTGGCGCTGGCATTGCGCACACCGGACGCCACACTCGATGACCAGGGCCGGCTCGTCCGCCAGTGGCAAAATAATTGGCCTGGCCACCCTGCGGCCCAGATTCTACCCGTGCAACTGGCGCTGCTGGCCGAACTGGCAGCCACCCGGCCGGAAAACATTGTGTTGGCGCTGCCCTTTGAGGGGCGCCTGGCCAGTGCTGGCAAGGCGATCCGGGATGGCTTCCTTGCCGCCTACTACAGTGACGACACCACTGACCGCAAAGAAACCGATATCAGAATCGTAGACACCACCAGGCAGCCGTTCACCGAGCTCTACCAGGAACTGGCAGAAACCCGGACAGACCTGATCATCGGACCACTGGAAAAAGGCCAGTTGAACGACTTATCGGCCATGAACACACTGCCGGTGCCGGTTCTGGGCCTGAATTACCTTTCTGAGGACAGCGAGATCCCCGAGGGACTGCACCAATTTGGCCTTTCGGCAGATGACGAAGCTCGCCAGATTGCCGAGCGACTGGCCGAAGAACGAGTCGGAAAGGCTCTGGTACTGATTCCATACGGAGATTGGGGAGATCGGGTTGAAGACGCCCTGCGCGAGCGCATGACGGAACTCAATCTTACAATACTCGATATTGAGCGATTCATGCCCGAGGACAATCTTCGCGCCGTAACCGCCGATCTGTTGGGCATCACCGCATCCAGAGATCGCGCGATTCAGGTGGAGCGCACGATCGGCCTGAACGTAGAGTTCGAACCCCGCCGCCGGCAGGACGCCCAAGGCATCGTACTGGTGGCGTCACCAACCATCGCCCGCCAGTTCAATCCTTTGTTTGCATTCTATTATGGCGGCGACCTGCCGGTTTACTCACCCTCCATGATCTATGAAGGCACGCCGGATCCCTCACGAGACCGCGACCTGAACCGGGTCAATTTTACGGACATCCCGTGGGTTCTGGCATCGGAATTACCCCTGCGGGAACAGGCCAGTGAACACTTCAGTAATACGAGCGGCCAACTTGGACGCCTGTTTGCGATGGGCGCCGACGCCTGGCAAATAGCCAAGCGCCTGCCCCTGCTACGCCAGATCGACTCTGCCAGCATCGACGGCCTGACTGGCACACTGACCATGAATGACAATGGCAGCATTCATCGACAGCAGCTCTGGGCCCAATTCCGCAACGGTGAAGCCGTACTGATTGAAGACGAAGAAACGTCATCCGAAACATCTGACGAAACCACACCCTGACCGAACAGGCACACCGCCATGGAAGGCGCAAGACACCGGGGCAGTCACTACGAAGGCGTAGCTGCCCGCTATCTGCAGAGCAAAGGCGTCACTATTGTGGAACGCAACGTTCACAGTCGTGGCGGAGAGATTGATCTGATCGGCATTGATAACGGTGTGCTGGTATTTTTCGAAGTGCGATTCCGGAAAAGCGATAGCCTGGTCGATCCGATCAGCTCGGTCAACTGGAACAAACAGCGTCGCCTCTTGCGGGCAGCCGCATTTTACCTGCACCGACACGGTCAATGGGACGCACAAACGAGAATAGACGTAGTAGGCATCACGCCCGGCAACACCAGCCAGTACCGGGTACAATGGGTCAAAAATGCGATTCAGGCGGACTGATTCAGAATCATGAGCGATACCGAACACAGAATACATCAGTGGTTTGCCACTCATATGGAGCATACCGCACAGGCGGCCAGCACCGTTGCGCCCGCTATTGAAGACGTAGCTGACGCCTGCGTTAACAGCCTCTTGCAGGATGGAAAAATTGTCGCCTGCGCGAACGGCAACGCCAATGTGCTGGCCCAGTATTTCTGCACAGCCCTGCTGTCACGCCTCGAACAGGAACGACCGGCCTTGCCGGCCATCAATCTCGGGGCAGACGCCACCACTTATTCGGCCATCTGCCGGGACAATCGTTTCAACGACACTTTTTCCCGACAGGTGCAGGCCATTGGCAAACCAGGCGATCTTTTGTTTGTGGTGGTTGATGACGGCCACAAGGCCAACCTGATTCAGGCTATCCAGGCCGCCCACGACCGGGAAATGATGGTGGTGGTACTCAGCGCCCGCGAGAAATCCGACATTGCCTCGCTTATGCATCCGGAAGACCATGAAATCGCACTGAACAACCTGCCCCCGCACGAGGCCACGCCTTTACTGATGGTTATCATCAACGCCATCTGCGACCTGATTGATCAGAAACTTTTCGGAGGGTAATAAAAAAGCCGGGTAAACCCCGCTTTTTTATATTTACTTGACCACTTTCAGAGTGGGCTTGCCACTCGGCCGCTCATCCGGCTGCGGATGGGGCCCCGGATCATCACTGCCATCCGGATCGGGTGAGCCAGGCTCGCTGCCAAACACCATCCCCTCACCGTTTTCCTTGGCATAAATCGCGACCACCGCTTGCAGGGGAATAAACACCTGCATGGGAACGCCCCCGAATCGGGCACTGAACTCCAGCGCACCGTTGCCAACGACAAGACCACGAACTGCGCCCGGACTGATATTAAGCACAATCTGGCCATTGGCAACATGTTCAGTAGGAACCTGGACACCCTGCACACCGGCATCAACAACAATGTAAGGCGTACAATCGTTATCCAGGATCCATTCGTTCAGGGCACGAACCAGGTAGGGCCGGCTTGAGGTCATGTTAAAACTAATGTCTGACACTGCGACAACTCCTGCCTCGTAAAAGGACCACACTCAGCTACGGATATCTTCTTCCAGATCTGAAAGGCTCGCCTTGAACCCTTCCCGCGCAAAGATGCTGTCCATATATTTCTGTAAGGGCTTGGCCTGCTTTTCATCCAGCTCAATGCCCATTGCCGGCAAGCGCCACAAGATCGGGGCGATACAGCAATCAACAATGGTAAATTCCTCAGAGAGGAAAAACGGCATTTCTCCGAACAACGGAGCGGTTGCCAGCAAGCTCTCTTTCAGCTCTTTCCGGGCCGCTTCTGCAGCCTTGCTATTGGGCTGAGCCAGAATCTTGTCAACCAGGCCGCACCAGTCTTTCTGAATACGGTGGATCATCAACCGACTGTTGGCTCGGGCTACCGGGTAAACCGGCAGCAATGGCGGATGAGGGAAACGTTCATCCAGGTATTCCATCATGATATTCGGCTCGTACAGGGCCAGGTCCCGATCCACCAGGGTCGGAAGAGCGTTGTACGGGTTCAGGTCCGCCAGTTCCGATGGCGGGTTATCCGGATCCACATCCACAATATCTACGGTAACACCCTTCTCAGCCAGGACAATACGCACACGATGGCTGTAATGACTGGCGGGATCCGAGAAAAATGTCATTGATGACCGTTTGGTCACAACGCCCATATAGTTACCTCACGATTCTACAAACCGAATTAATCCTGAAAAACGCAAAAACCAGCGGACCCGGAACGGGCCCGCTGGGATTCAGCGGCTGGGATTATACCCTAATTTTCAGTGTACGTCTTTCCAGTACTCGCGGTTGAGCAAGTAGGCGACGACAAAGAAGATGGCCACGAAGATCAGCACGAAGACACCAAGACGCTCGCGCTCAACCTTCACCGGGTCACCCATGTATGACATGAAGTTGGTCAGATCCCACATTGCCTGATCGAACTCCTGACCACTCATGCTGCCTTCTTCCGCATACTCGGGGCAAACATCGGCATTGCTCACGTTTCCGCTCAGCGGCTCAACAGAAGCTTTTACACCAATATTTGGCTCGACAGCACACAGGCCCTGCAGATCAACCATCACGTGCGGCATACCAACCTTGTCGAAGACAACGTTGTTGACGCCCAGCGGCCGGCTTTCATCCTTGTAGAAGCCACGCAGGTAGGAATAAACCCAGGACTCGCCCCGCAGACGTGTTTCCAGCGTCAGATCGGGAGGCGGCGCACCGAACCAGCCGGCAGCCATGTCCTTGTCCATGGAGATCTTCATCAGCTCACCAATCTTGGCACCGGTGAAAATCAGGTTTTCTTCATACAGCTCCACAGGAATTCCTGTGTCCTCCGCTACACGCTTGTAACGCGCATATTCCATAGAGTGACAGCCCATGCAGTAGTTGGTGAACAATGCTGCACCACGCTGCAGAGATTCCTTGTTGGTATGATCCGGCTCCATATTGTCCAGGGAAGCCGCGCCACCGGCTGCCAGCCCGATGGCCGGCAGGATGGCGAAAACGAGACCTAAAATCAGCTTTCTCATTATCCTGTCACCCTCTCTGGAACTGGCTTGGTTTTCTCCATGCGCGTATAGAACGGCATGAGGAAGAAGTAGAGGAAGTACAACACGGTCAGGATCTGGGCGACCATGGTACGACCCTCGGTGGCCGGCACCAACCCGAGGTACCCCAGGATGACAAAGCTGACCGCAAAAATTGCAAGAGCAATTCTGCTCAGCCAGCCCTTGTATCGGATAGACCGTACCGGGCTTCTGTCGAGCCATGGAAGCACGAACAGAACCGCAATAGCACCACCCATGACCACAACACCCCAGAACTTGGCTGACAAGCCGAGGAAGTCCACAGTTACCGCACGCAACATGGCGTAGAACGGAGTGAAGTACCAGACCGGAGCAATGTGCTCAGGCGTCTGCAGCGGGTTCGCCGGCTGGAAGTTAGGCTTCTCGATGAACAGGCCACCCATTTCTGGGAAGAAAAACACGACGATAAAGAACACGAAGAAGAATACCGCGACACCCATCAGGTCATGCACGCTGTAGTACGGATGGAACGGAATACCATCTTTCGGGATACCGTTTTCGTCTTTGTTCTTCTTGATATCAATGCCGTCAGGGTTGTTTGAACCCACTTCGTGAAGCGCGAGGATGTGCAACACAACCAGACCCAGCAGCACGATCGGCAATGCAACCACATGCAGAGCAAAGAAGCGGTTAAGGGTAATGCCTGAGATCAGGTAGTCACCACGAATCCACAAAGCCAGGTCTGCACCGATCACAGGGATAGCGCCGAACAGGTTAACGATAACCTGAGCGCCCCAATAGGACATCTGGCCCCATGGCAGCAGGTAACCCATGAAGGCTTCTGCCATCAGCACCAGGTAGATCAGCATACCGAAGATCCAGACCAGCTCACGCGGCTTCTGATAAGAGCCGTACATCAGGCCACGGAACATGTGGAGGTATACTACGGCAAAGAAGGCAGACGCACCGGTAGAGTGCAAATAACGCAGCAGCCAGCCCCATTCCACATCACGCATGATGTATTCAAGAGAGGCGAATGCGCCATCGCCGGAAGGGTTGTAGCTCATCGTCAGCCAGATACCGGTGACCAGCTGATTGACCAGCACGAGCATGGCCAGAGAGCCGAAGAAATACCAGAAGTTGAAGTTCTTCGGAGCGTAATACTTCGCCAGGTGATTGTTCCAGGCGTCGACAATTGGCAGACGTTCATCTACCCAGTTAATCAGTTTCTGCATCACGCTGCCTCCGGATCAAGACCAATGGTCAGGGTCGATTCATCGTCAAACCGGTACGGCGGAACTTCCAGGTTCAGGGGCGCCGGCTGGCCTTCGAACACTCGTCCTGCCAGATCAAACTTGGAACCGTGGCACGGGCAGAAAAAACCACCCAGCCATTCATCGCCAAGATCAGCCGGGGCCACCTCAGGGCGATAACTCGGAACACAGCCCAGGTGAGTACAGATACCCACAATGACCATAAACTCCGGCTTGAGAGAACGCAGCGGACCTTCAATATAGGAAGGCTGCTGACTTGCTTCGGTTGACTCCGGGTCTTTCAGACGCGGCGTCATTGCCTCAACGTTTTCCTGCATTTCCGGGGTTCGCCGGACAACCCAGACTGGCTTTCCTCGCCAGTTCGCAGTTACCTGCTGACCCGGTTCAATTTTGTCGACATTGATTGTTACCGGTGCACCCGCTGCTTCCGCTTTTGCACTGGGATTCCAGGACTGCACGAAAGGAACGGCCGCACCGACGACGCCGACACCACCTACCACGGACGTGGCACCGATCAGAAACCGGCGCCGGCCTTGGCTAACGTCGCCATTACTCATTATGGTTTTCTCCCATCAGGCGAGGCACACACCCGGGAAACCGGGACTGCGCATCTCAAAGGACTTCACAACCCAAAAATGTAAGCGCTGAAATGGTAATGAAATTGCCTCAAGCTTACAAGCCGGAAAGGTCTACACACCGGCTAAGGACTGCGCCAGATCAAAATATTCCGGAACTGGCCGGACATAAAAAAACCCGGCCAACAGACCGGGTTTTCCATCGACAGAATGCGTCGATTAACGCTTGGAGAACTGCGGACGCTTACGCGCCTTGCGCAGACCAACCTTCTTACGCTCAACCTTACGGGCATCACGGGTTACATAACCCGCAGCTCGCAGCGCCGGACGCAACGTTTCGTCGTAATCCATCAGGGCGCGAGTCAGGCCGTGACGAATAGCGCCCGCCTGACCACTGGTGCCACCACCAGCAACCGTGATGTTGATGTCAAAGCGATCGGTTGAATCGGCAACCACCAGTGGCTGACGAACAATCATGCGCAGAGTCGGACGACCGAAAAATTCTTCGATGGTACGACCATTGATAGAGATGTTACCGCTTCCCGGCTTGATAAAAACCCGAGCCGTGGATGATTTGCGGCGACCAGTACCGTAATTTTGTGCTACAGACATATCCGCCTTCCGTTAAATGTCGAGTTCTTTGGGCTGCTGAGCAGCATGAGGATGCTCAGTGCCGGCGTAGACTTTCAGCTTTTTAAACATGGCGCGGCCGAGCGGGCCTTTCGGAAGCATGCCTTTAACAGACTTCTGAATGATTTGCTCGGGAGCCTTGTCTACCAGCTTCTCGAAGTTGATGGACTTGATTCCACCCGGAAAGCCGGTGTGGCTGTAGTACATCTTTGCAGATGCTTTTTTGCCGGTAACCTGCACCTGGCTGGCATTGATAACAACGATGTAGTCGCCAGTGTCCACGTGAGGGGTATACTCAGGCTTATGCTTGCCCCGCAGACGAAGGGCGATTTCGGTTGACAGACGACCCAGCGTCTTGCCGGCTGCGTCTACAACGTACCAGTCACGTTTTACTGTTTCTGGTTTCGCACTCAGAGTCTTCATTGATTCCGCCTTGAACGCTATAAAAGAAACGTTGAAAACCACCACCGGTAAATGCAAGGCATCCGGAGGAGGTTCATACCTGTTAGTTGGCATTGACACTATTCGGGGCTGAGATAGCGACATTGCCTTGAAAAGCCAGGGCGCGAAGTATACTCAAAGCTCTGGAAAAAGCCAACCCCGCCGCACGTGTTTTGCACATTTCTTATACGGACGGAGCAAGAACCTCCGGAGCCACTCCGTAGAGCCCTGCCACGTTATCAAGCAGCTGCTCAGCCATGCGGCCCTCATCCTGCGACCGCAGCCTGGCCAGCGCAGCAAGAACCTGTGGCAAAAATGCCGGGGAATTCCAGCCTTTATCAACGCCAGCGGGCGCCATATCCGGTGCATCGGTCTCCAGGACAAGCGCATCGGCAGGCAACCGCGCAATGGCATCCCGTGTTTTGCGGGCCCGCTCATAGGTAACGACGCCGCCAACGCCAATAAAACACCCCAGGTCCACGAGCTTTCTGGCCTGCTGATAACTTCCCGAAAAGCCGTGGATCAGCGCCCGCCCCTGCCAGCGCTCGGCTTTCAGAATCGAATGCACCTGATCATGGCTTTTTACCGAATGTACAACGAGCGGCAGGTTGAAACGAGCAGCCAACCGGATTTGTTCCCGGAACCAGGGCTCCTGCTGTTCAATATCACCATGCAGGCCATCAAGCCCGCATTCCCCCAAGGCAAGGCAGCCGGAAGGCATCGGGCTCAACTGTTGCTCCAGTGCCTGAAGGTCCGAAGCGTCATGCTCCCCCACAAACCAGGGATGAATACCCAAACAGTACCAGATACCACTACCGGGCTCCGCCACGGACTGCACCCTTTGCCAGTCCTCGCTCCGCACACCCGGTATGACCAGGCCTTGGACGCCGCCGGCCCGAGCTTTCGCCCACTCCTTTTGACGGATCCCGTCGAAGCGAGGGAAATCAAAATGACAATGAGCATCCACCAGCGGCACTGAAGGCATTTTCGCTCCCTCCCCGAGAGATTAATGCTCCCGGGTTTTCTGGAAGTGAATGTCCGGATAGCGCTCCTGGCTCAGGTTCAGATTCACCATTGTTGGTGCAATGTAGGCCAGGCGATCACTGCCATCCAGCGCCAGGTTTTCCTGATTCTTGCGTTGAAACTCATCCAGTTTACGCTCGTCATCGCAGGTGACCCAGCGCGCTGTCGCGACGTTGATCGGCTCATAGATGGCTTCAACCTTGTATTCACTCTTCAGTCGACTTACAACAACATCAAACTGAAGGACACCCACGGCACCGACAATCAGGTCATTATTCTGCAAAGGCCGGAACACCTGAACGGCCCCTTCCTCGGAGAGCTGGATCAGGCCTTTCTGCAACTGCTTGGCTTTGAGCGGGTCTTTCAGACGAATGCGACGGAACAGTTCCGGTGCAAAGTTGGGGATGCCGGTAAATTTCATGTTTTCACCGGCAGTAAAAGTGTCACCTAACTGGATAGTGCCGTGGTTATGCAGGCCGATGATATCCCCGGCAAAGGCCTCTCCTGCGTGTTCACGGTCCCCCGCCATAAACGTCAGAGCATCAGCAAAACGGACCTCTTTACCGATACGGACATGTCGCGCCTTCATGCCCTGCTGATAACGACCCGACACAATGCGAAGGAACGCTACCCGATCCCGGTGCTGCGGATCCATATTCGCCTGAATCTTGAAGACAAAACCCGAGAACCCCTCTTCGGCAGGCTCGACTTTCCGGGTATCGGTTTCGCGCCCCTGAGGTGACGGCGCCCAGGAAACCAGGCCATCCAGCATATCGTCGACCCCGAAGTTGCCCAGAGCCGTACCGAAAAACACCGGGGTCAGTTGACCGGCGAGAAAAGCTTCCTGGTCAAATTCGTGAGAGGCGCCTTTGACCAGTTCGATTTCGTCTCGCAACTCTTCGGCGTAATTACCGATGGCGTCTTCCAGCTCAGGATTATCAATACCCTTGATAACACGTTTTTCCTGAATGGTGTGCCCCTGACCAGACTGATACAGAATCACTTCGTCACGCTGCAGGTGGTAAACCCCCTTGAAGCTCTTACCCATACCAATGGGCCAGGTAATCGGTGCGCAGGCAATCTTGAGAACCTCTTCAACTTCATCCATAAGCTCGATGGGATCACGGGTATCCCGGTCCAGCTTGTTCATGAAGGTCAGGATCGGCGTGTCCCGAAGGCGAGTGACTTCCATCAGCTTGATGGTTCGATCCTCAACACCTTTGGCGCTGTCGATAACCATCAGACAGGAGTCGACCGCCGTCAAAGTGCGATAGGTGTCTTCCGAGAAATCTTCGTGCCCGGGCGTGTCCAGGAGGTTGACCAGTTTGCCACCATACGGAAACTGCATAACGGAGGTGGTTACCGAAATCCCCCGCTCTTTCTCCATTTCCATCCAGTCAGACTTTGCATGCTGTCCGGATTTCTTGCCTTTGACGGTACCGGCCTTCTGGATAGCCTGGCCAAACAACAGCACCTTTTCTGTAATCGTGGTTTTACCGGCGTCCGGGTGCGAAATGATCGCAAAAGTACGGCGCTTGGCCACTTCCTGGGGTAGGTTCGACATAAAACGGCAACCTGAATGGTATCGGTGAAAAAGAAGTGATTATAAGGGCTAACCCGTGCTCAGGTGAACCGCAGGGACATGACTCTGGCATTTTCGCGCTGGCCAGCGTCCGGATAATAGCCAGGGCGCAGGCCAATTTGCTCAAAACCTTCGCTTGAATAAAGTGAGGCAGCCGTCTGATTGCTCTCGCGAACCTCAAGAATCATGCACGCCATGCCGTCACGAACCGACTCGGCCAGGGCATAACGCAACAAATAACGGCCGGCCCCACAGCCTCGCAGGCCCGGATGCACGCAGATATTCAGAAGATGGGCTTCATCAACCATATAGTTAACGATGGCATACCCCTGAAGCGTTTCACCACAAACCAGAGCCCATAACCGATAGTGGCTGTGGAAGCAGTCCAGAAACACGGATTCCGGCCACGGATGGGAATGGCACAGCCGCTCAATTTCCTGGACCTGGGGAAGATCCTGCTTATCAAGCGGCCGAATCTCCACGCCCTGAAGCGCCAGTTTCCGTAAACCCGTTTGGCTCATGACAGATTCGGGCGAAGTGGTTTGAGCAGTTGCCAGAGATCCCGTTTGAGTGCGGGAGTTCCCGCCAGATTTGCCAGAGAGGCGGCGAAGCAAACCTCCGGCTGTTTGCCTAACGCGGCAGTCAGCCAGTCACTGTCCTCACCCAGTGTTACAACAACCTTCTCTTTGTATGTCTCGAGCTGAGCTGACAACACATCCACCAGATGGCCGGTATGGTTGAGGCTGATCCCGGCGTTGTTGAACAGTGGCCAGCGGACAACATCCAGAGCCTTGGGGTTAGCTTCACCCAGCGCCTTCAGAATATTGCCAGCCAGCGTCTCCTGCAGCGCCAGACTGCTTTCATCTGACAAGGCGGCCATCAGCAGGACATGCTTACCAACCCAGGTCTGAAGTGTGACCCTGGGAATTTCCTGAAGGCCAGGGTCAACCGGGACTTCTACCAGGGCCTCATCCTGCGGTCCGGGCGCTGCCGGTTGAATATCCTGTGCAGGGGCTTCAAGCTCCGGCGTACCGGTCTGAACCTGTACTTTCTCAGGCTCGGGAGCGGGCTCCGGAGACTTTTTCGTATCCATCAGCGATTGCAGTTTGGCGATGTGATCTTTGCTGCGCCCGGTTTTCGCCGAGGGCTGGGCAGGCATGCTCTCCGGTTCGGGAATCGCCGCCGGCACAGAATCAAATTCGACAAAATCGAAATCGCCACTCGGAGCTGCACCCGGCAGTGGCTCACGGGCATACCACATACGAATGCCCGCTGCCGCCAGATAGAACTGCCGTTCCGCTTCGGTTCCGATCACATCAACTCCAGACAATCCTGTACTTCTTCATTGACTCACACGTCAGCACTCTGCGGATGCTGACGGATACCGCCACGAACGATCAGGTTCAACGCCTCGATGTAGGCTTTGGCAGAGGCAATGATGATATCCGTGTCAGAACCCACGCCGTTGACGATACGCCCGCCGCGTTCGAGACGAACGGTCACTTCGCCCTGGGCATCGGTACCACTGGTAATGGCATTCACAGAATACAGCTGCAGATTACAGCCCGAATCAACCAGAGACTCAATCGCCTTGAACGTGGCATCTACCGGACCGCTGCCTTCAGCTTCAACGGTATGCTCCTTGCCTTCCATCGTCACTGTCAATGTGGCCTTCGGCACCACGCCGGTTTCCGAGCATACCTGCAGACAAACGAGATCATAGGGGCCTTCCTCTTCTTTCTGGCGGGTGTCACTGGCGATAGCCTGAAGATCCTCATCAAAGATTTCATGCTTGAGATCGGCCAGGGCCTTGAAGCGGGTGAAGGCCTCGTTCAGCTCGCTCTCGGTTTCGAACTTGATGCCAAGCTCCAGCAGACGTGTACGAAACGCATTTCGTCCGGAATGCTTGCCCAATACCAGACTGTTAGTATGCCAGCCAACGTCCTGAGCACGCATGATTTCATAGGTTTCACGATGCTTGAGCACACCATCCTGATGAATGCCGGATTCGTGGGCAAACGCATTGGCGCCAACAATCGCCTTGTTAGGCTGAACCGGGAAGCCGGTAATCGTTGAAACCAGACGGGAAGCAGGAAGAATATGCTGAGTATCAATGCGGGTATCAATACTGAACAGATCCTGACGGGTGCGAACTGCCATTACCAGCTCTTCCAGCGACGCATTCCCGGCTCGCTCTCCAAGGCCATTAATCGTGCACTCTACCTGCCGGGCACCATTGGTGATCGCAGCAATCGAGTTGGCAACGGCCAGCCCCAGGTCATTGTGGCAGTGTACGGAGAAGATCGCTTTGTCGGCATTGGGTATGCGGTTGAGCAACTGGTGAATGGTTTCACCGAACTGTTCCGGAATCGCATAGCCAACGGTATCCGGAATATTGATAGTGCGGGCGCCGGCGTCAATGGCCGCCTCAATAATACGGCACAGAAAGTCCAGCTCGGAACGGCCGGCATCTTCGCAGGAAAACTCGACATCATCGACATGATTGCGGGCCCGCTTGACCGCTTTTACAGCCTGCTCAACCACCTGATCCGGTTGCATCTGAAGCTTGTGCTTCATATGGATGGGCGAAGTGGCGATAAAGGTATGGATACGACCGCTTTCAGCCGGGCGAACCGCTTCTGCCGCCCGGTCAATGTCCTTATCGAGGGCACGGGCCAGACTACAGATGGTGGAGCCTTTGACGGATTCAGCAATGGATTTGATTGCCTCGAAGTCACCCTGGCTGGCAATCGCAAAGCCCGCCTCGATGACATCCACGCGCAGCTTTTCCAGCGCCTTGGCAATACGGAGCTTTTCCGCCTTGTTCATGGTGGCGCCGGGGCTTTGCTCGCCATCGCGAAGAGTAGTGTCAAAAATGACCAGGTGATCTGTTGCGGCCATTGAAAGGGCTCCCATCAAAACTTTGGTTTATTTATGTCTGGAAGTATATCACTTCTCCGGCAGGATCATTTTCCTTCAGGCAATAAAAAACCCCAGCCTCTTTCGAA
>JBNJLG010000007.1:0-144639 GCA_051751785.1 Pseudomonadota bacterium
GTTGCCGGCTAAGGGCAACCGGCCACTGTGAGGGGCCTGCAAAATTTAGGGGTGAATTTGCCGTTTCAGTTTTAAATCGTAGTAAATTACATCTTTCATGTCGCCGGCAGTTATCCAGTAACCATTGTGAAAAGCATAAATATCGTCGCCAACCTCTTCTACCCAAGCTCGTCCCTTGATTGAGCCCATGAAGGGTCGGTTTTTACTGACTATCGTATATACCGTTTCGTCGTAATTGTCTTTATGGCGAACCAAAGCAACCTCTTCATCAGGGTCAAAGCCTTCAATTCGATCATATTGTACTGATATGACGACTCGGCCATTCGCATCGATTATGCCATTTCTTCCATTGATGCTAACACTTAAATAGCCTTTGGATTCGTCATCATAAATGGACTCGGGGCCTATGAAGTCGTAGCCTCGACTCTGGTCAAGAATGCCATCTTTGTTATAGATATGCCAGAGTCCCCCTACCTTTGCTGCGCCATGGAAGTAGATGTTCGGACACCTTAGATCTTCATGGTTGCCAACTTTCTCCCAAGTGTTGGTTTCAGTATTATAGCAGCCATGCTGATTGCCTTTTTCGGCGCGTATATATTTGTCTTCACCTGTGCCAAAAACTGAGATGTCGTCGAATTGAGGTTGGAGAATTATTTTTCCATCAACGGTCATCAGGCCATATTTTTCATTTTTTTGATATACGAGCTTGTTGTTTACGGAAAAGCTAATCTTCGAATCGTCAAGGGTCAACAAGGTGTCTCCAGACTCATTAACGATGTAGGTTTTTCCTTCCTTTATAAACTTGAATGCTGTTTGTCCATTTTCGTAGTTCTCATATGCATAGGCACCTTGGTCAAGCTGTTCATCAACTATTATTTCTCCATCTCTTCTTATTAGGCCCCATCGTCCATTCTCTTGATTCTGGAAGGTGAAAATATCTTTGCTAACGTGTCGAACGTTATGGAATCTCGGCGGAAATATAACGCCGTTGGTGCCGGCGACGCCCTTTTTGGGCTTTCCATCAATAGTTTCTCCGTAAATTATGTAATCTTCTTTTAGCACTACCGGCGGTATTTTTACTGAATTGAAAATAGGTGGCGTAATATTTTTATACTTGTAGTCCATAAGGCCAGATCGAGAGCCATCCTGGCTGTAGGTGAATGCCAAGTATCCCCGATTCTTGGCCTTAAATCGAGGTGTTAGTATTTCGTATTCTGGTGGCAATAGGGTCTCGCCATTTACCCTCTTTATTCCGCAGCCATAGTCTTTGCAGTAGAGATATTCTCTGGACTCGTATTTTGCAATTCGTTCTTGTTCCTTGAGTCTTTCTATCCTTGATATCTCAGAGTTCAGGTCATCAAGTGCATCGCTGTAGTCGCTTTTAGGATTCGATGTGCAGCCGATAAGGGTTAAGGAGATTGAAAGCAAAAGTATCTGTCTTTTCATAGGTCGCTCAGGATTTATAGGTAAAGTTGTTTGGGTAATTATCTGGATTCTAGTTTTGGGTCAGTGAGGGGGAAAACGTCTACGGTTTTATTGACAAAGCTTTCGTTGAAGTTAGAGATAAAACCATAGACTTCATCGTTAAAGAAGATCATATGGGGGTGAGTTTTCTGGCTTCCTCGGATTAGTCGGGTGTCAGAGTGGATCCCTGTCAGAATCGCCCTGCCTAGTGCTGTTTTATCAAGATCGTATTTTACGATCGGGTTAATCTTGTGGCCGGCTGGGTTAGCCTCAAATGCCAGTTGACCATTCGAATCATAACTTCCTTCAGAATAGAGGCGTATTTCAGCACTATTACCAGGTTCAGTTTTCCAGGCCACTGGGAAACCAACAAGCGATGAAATTGGATCTTCCTGCGAGACGGCCGTCGCTCCACCCACATCGACTGTAATGACGATGTCGTTTGGCCAATAGATAAACCGCTCATTCGACCTCTCTGGTGGCAGCCGCAAAAGAAAAGTGGAGTCCGGGTGGTTGCTGCATCCTTTCACGCACTCCAGTTTTGTGCCCAATGTTTCCGCTACGGACTCCAAGCGGCGTCTGATCAGATCGTTGACAGCAATACGAGCGTCTTTCACCGACTCGATCACGTGCCCTTCTATTTCAGCGGGAAGAAAGGCCTGGCTAATATAATCCATGCTTCCGTCTCCGGATAAGAGGCCCACCGCCATCACTGCCGCTCCGAGTCCCGCGCCAAGATCCGAGGCTATCTGGCCTTCGATTACGTCGGTGGCCATCGAAGTGGTGGTTGCATAGTCATAGGTATCCCATTGCCGGACGTAGTCGGTTTTCAGGATCTCTGACTCCAGCTTCGCTCGGGTGTCGCTGTCTGCCAGATAGCGAGCGAGATAGCCCAAGCGGATCTGTTCGTCGTCAGTTATGTTGGCTTCGTGGTACTCCGGTGTCGCCCAAGCATCTTTTAGCCAGGGGGGCGTTGCGCAACCGCTCAAAAGAAGAAGGAAGATAAGACTTAGTGCGGTTATGAATTTGCAATAGCTGCTCATCGGTTTTGGTCTTCCCAGCTTGACTACGGCGGCCGGCCCGGTAGGCGGCGATTCTGAATATTAGCAAGCGGCAGTAGATGAGCGGATACGGCATTGGTCAATTTTGCATTGTTTTATATGTTTCACTGAGTAACAGACGTCAGTGATCCGGTCACCGCTGGGAGAGCAGGGCAGGGGAAGTTCAGAAGCCTCGGTTCATCAATTTTGCTGGAAAATAGAAAAATTTGCCGTATCCCGGTCTAAACACGAAAAATGATTAATTTGACGAACTTGCAGAGCCTTCAATCTCGCTAATGTATCTGTACCGATAAACACTAAAGGAGTGCAGATATGTATATGCGAGATGAAGATGTGGCGAAGCGGTTTGGGGTAGCCCGGTCTACCATTTGGCGTTGGGTTCAGCTGGGTTGCTTTCCGAAACCCTACCGGCTCGGTCCGTCCACGACGCGCTGGCATCAAAAAGATATCGTCGCTTTTGAGGTGAAGGCAGCTGGACGCTGACGACTTGCCTCGTGCATAAGCGTTGGTTTGTAGCCCGGACCTGGCGAGTGAGGGATTTCAGATTCATCAGTCGCCAGGTCCTCTCAATTGATGCTTTGGATATCCAACCCCAGTTTTCATGCTTCCGATCCGCAACATTGTGCCGCTCAAGTTCAGGCGGTCGCGAGCCGTTTAGCTACTTCCGCTCGAAGTACGTTTTCAAGGTGGTACTTGAACCAAAGTACGTTTTTAAGGGTTCCCCTGAACCATTCCAGAGCTCATTGGAATCAGAAAGCTGGCTGAGACGGGGCTGCCGGACAGTTCCTGATACTCCCTGCCGAAGACGGACAAGCCCATAGATGGTTCGTACTTCGAGTTTCCATAGGTTGTGGTTCGTACTTTGATCTCCAGCCACGAACCGATCGCTCCCTATCCCAGCAAAAAGACGGTGTGCACCGTGGTTTCTCGGTGTAAACGCGGTAAAAGTTTAATTTGACGACTCTCTGAGGTCTTTCCTTTCGATAATGTACCTGTACCACATCAATCAAAGCAAAGAGGTTCAGATATGTATTACAACATCCATGATATCGCCCAACGCTATGGCGTAGCCCGTCACACCATCTGGCGGTGGGTGAAAGACGAGTTCTTCCCCCGGCCATACATGTTCGGCCCGGGCGCAGCCCGCTGGTCGGAGGAGGATCTGCGAGCATTTGATGCAGAATGTGCGACCGTAGCGCCAAAAAAATGCAGCTTGTATTCTGCTCTAACCAAGTAGGGGCGCTGCGGGCTCAAACTGGCGCGTAGAACTCAAGAGAACTGGTCGGTGACCGGCCAGCTCTCTTGATGATTTATTGCAGTTCGATATTGAGCACGAGTCTTTCTTAGTGGCTCACCAAACTTGAAATGGGGTGATGGCGTTGGCCGTAGCCTATCGCCAATAGCTCTTCACCGAGATCTTTTCGAGTGCATGTTGGCAGAAAATCTTGGAAACTCATTGAATAATCCGGGAACTGTTGGAATATGTCTCCAAGACCGTGGTGAATGATTTTGCAATCAGGGTTCAATGCGCAGAATTCAACATCCCTTAATAGCGGGTGGTCTATCTGTGAACTTTTATATTGGGGAGACTCTTCCGAAACTATGGTCTCTCTCTTGGTATCCACAACTCCAAAACAGTGGATTAAACGGTGAACGTGTTTTCCGTACCGAACGTTAGATGATGCTTCATCGTAGTAGGCTGCTGCCTGGAAGCGACTGGTATCATGTTCTATCATGATCTCCGGAATCGAAGACTTGTTTCTATTAAGCTCTAATATAATTTTCAGCGGGTTGGATGCTTGAAATATCGGCCCGGTGCCGGAAAAAACGGTGCCAATCATGGGGGCAGATAGGTTTTCATCGAAGCTATCTGCCTGGTCGAGAGGTAACATGAATCTCAAGGGGTTAATTGGTTGATTGATTCTATTCAACGCAATTGCGCGAGCATCAACTTCATTTCGAGCCAATACTAATACGACTGTCGCTCCAACATTTGATGTGTTCAAAAAATCGGAGAGCAAGTCAATAGGGCCTGAATCTGAAATTATTTCCCGTAACGCTACGAAGTAACCCTTAAAGCCTTTTTGAGAGAAGTAAAAAACATCCAGCATTTCCGCGACCTCCGTATCAGTGCAGGATAGAAGCTCTGCCAAAATGTCTCTGAAATCAAGAAGTGAGTATGCTGGGTTGTAGATTGGTGGGTGTTCTGTGGTGTTATACCGATGTACGGCCTTCCTCAGGTCACTGAAGCCTCGAACGTCAAATCTCGTAGCAAATGCATTTTTAAAAGATTGTTGGGTCAGTGCAGTTTTGTGGCGGAAACGATGGTAAAGAAAGTTAAGCGGTTCCTTGATGGAATCCGACGGTGTGAGTGCCAGTCTGCCGAAAATGGAGTTTCTGATCATGTTTTTTTCCATCCATAAAAGACCATATGAGCCACTAAATCCCCTGGTGACAATGATCAAAATGGATAGAAAGAAAACTTGTTAGGTATTGCGCCGGGGATGCGCCTACGGACCTACCGCGTAGGCAAATACTATCACGATAGAGGTCATTGTAAAGACTGGTCCGTTGCATCATTGACGGGATTTCTGCGAGGGGGACGAGTTTCAGTGTGATGAGTGGACTCCAAGTAGCCCCCAAGTGGACTAACGCAAGCAAATGAATACCAACTGATCACCTGGTTGCCTGGAAAGTCCACTGGCGGTGCATTTGGAGGACACTGAAGCAGGAGTTGATTACCGTCTTAGGCTGTCCTTTCTGCATGTCTTTCTGCAAGATGCGCGAATTTAAGGAATGCAGAAAGAGCTATGGCTTTGTTTCTCAATATATTTTTAATTTCTGGCTTTGCTTTCTATTCTGCAGGTAGCTGCCTGCCTCTGAGCATCAGTCGCTTTGAGGCAGCGTGACATATTGACTGCTGGGCCCCTGGGAGTGAACTGCAAGATTGGGACTTCTTGAAATCAGATAACCCAGCGATTGCTCGAAACCAAAGGGGTAGAGCACGGCCTGGGAAGAAATTGATGAAACGGGCAGCGCTTTACCCACGTAACGCAACACGGCCTCAATCAGCCAAGCAACGGCTTCTTCATTGTCGACATTAGTCTCAGGCATCCTCACGAGCCGTTTGCCTTTCTCAGCGCGTTCAATGCCTCCCCAGCTTGCCTGAGACTGGAGCACCATATTTGTCATCCGCAGTGTGCCTTCACGCTCGCCGTAAATCTCGCTCATGCGCCGATGAACCTCTGCGGAGGCACAGTCTCCCTGGATGGATGACAACCGTCCTACCAGCTCAGCAACCTTGCCAAAAAACGGGTAGGTGGCAAGTGCCATGCCCCAAGTCAATGCTGAAATCGCGACACTTGGGTCGGATTTAAAGATGTCGACGCCACGCTGAGCGAATTCAGCGAGTTCTGGGCGCGGCTTGAGCCAGAGTCGGTTTAGGACGGTTTTGGTTTTCTTGCGTGCCTCTTTGCCCAACCCCGCCGTGTCCAGCACCTCATCTAGTTCCTCCATGGTGCCCATTCCAGCCCTTACACGCAGCACTGCAGCCGCCCATTCCAGAGCGATGAATCGATCAAACCCAATTTTCGGTGCTGAGGTTTTCTGGTCGGTCAATGTACGTAACTCACTTTCACAAATGGGACGATAAGCTCTTCCAGAGACATGCCACCATGCACAACGACCTGGTCGCCCTCAGGTACAAATGCTCCTCGCCCTAGCGCAAACAGTGGCAGGAAATCGGTCGGTAGCCCCGGCACGTTAATATGAACAGTATCCGGGTTGGCCTTCGCTGTCTCCGCCAGGGTAGTTTCGTTGCGATAGGTGCGAACCCGCTCGCCTCGCAGATCGGCGCCCACACCCTGATTGATGCGGCCAATACCTTTGGCTTCAGCGTTGCCATGATCCGCTGTCAGGTAGACTTGATAGCCACTGTCGAGCAAGTACCGGAATAGTCTTGTCACGAACCCTGATTCACACCAGTTGGCTATTTGCGTACTAACACCCTGCTTGCCCAGAACCGCTCCGTGTATTATCTCATCAACCGTATCTACGACCAATCCAGCTACCTTTACTGATGGATTGGAGAGTTTATCTTCCAGCGCTGGCAAGTCGTCGTTGCGTTTGATGGACTTCTGAAAGTAAATGTCTTTTGGTTGAGCGCCCTGATCCTGCCAGAACCGTTTCCAATAAATGGGCTCACGCGACGTTGACTCGATATCGTCCGGGAACTCTCTTGGTCGTAGTCCCGAGAATAGTGCCTGCCGGGATACCGAAGTCAGCGTGGGTAGCCATGCGAAGCACGACAGCTCGCTGAACATTAACTTGTCACAGGCTTTGACGAGGCTTTCGCGGATCTGGACCCATTGATCCAGTGCCAGTCCATCAAAGACGACAAGCGCAATTTTCTCGTCATTGAGGTTGTGCTTCATCGACAGGTATCTGGGGACGTGATGAAGCATTACTGGACCGCGAGCAATAGGGAGGGAGGGTAGGTCGGCATAGTGTTTTGCTACCCATTGGGCCAGCCGTTCATCCACATCCTCAACAAAAGCTCTCATCTTCGCCCGGATGCTCTCCGCTCTGGATGCATCCAGGCTGTGGAATCGGGACAGAATCTCTCCGAAACGGCGAGAGAAGTGCAGCCAGTCACGATAGTTGGAGTCTGAATCGGGCATCTCTCCAGAGAGAGTACTTGCGCCTTCCAATACAAGATCCCGCATTGCCTTGGGGTCCTGGATTACCCCAGCTTTCGCCCACTCAGGCAGGTCATAGGGCACACCATTTACCGCCATGGGGTGGAGTGTCCCATCCAAGAACATGGAATCAACGATTACCCGAATATCGTGGTGGTCGAACGGAATGGATACCTGGCGAATGTGTGGTGATGACTCACATTCGCCAACTCGGCTCCCGGTAATGCCTAACTCACGCAGATACCGGTACCACGAGTCTTGAACCGTTCTCAGTGCGAAATCCTTTTGTCCCAAGAGGCCAGCGATAGGTATGCCTTTGAAGGCAGTGTTATCTCCGATAACCTGGCTTATGTACTCGGCCAAAACCACTGGCAGGGATATGTCCCGGTAATGCAAACGCAGCGTTTCTCGCCAGAAATCCTCTTCACGGGCGATAAGGGGAGGACTTAGCCGATAGATGTGTGTGAGCACGAAGTCCTTTGTAGCGGCCTCTCCAAGGGGGTGGGGCGCATATTTAGCCTGAGCTTCAAACAGATCGGGTAATACCTCACTCCCAACCTGCTGAACAACGGAGTAGCTGAGATTAGGGAAAAGCTCATTCAGGCCAAGTCGAACCTGCCGGGCTGAACGGAGGTAATCCCACGGCAGCTCACTCAGGTCATTGCTCTGAACATGCAGTACAACGGCTTTGGCTGCGCCGGCATATCCCTGTTCCCAAGGAATTCTGTACAGCTCCTCGTACTCCGCCCGGAAAGCCACGCTGTCCTCAAATGGCAGTACCTCAAAACCGCGTTCCCGGAGTTCAGAAAGTATCTGTTCGTCCAGCAGAACTCCATCAGGATCTGACCCTATCCATAAGCGCGATAGGTCAGACGGAAATTCGTGCAGGATTTTTTCTGCCCAAGCTTTCATGAATTAGTCCTCCCTGACTGGCCAATCCATAACAACAAGACTGCATTCATATCCGGTAAGCACGTCTCGGCATCGCGTAAGTCTGCCATGCGGTTGTCATGCTCTGCTTGTAGCCGTTTGCGCCGATATTCTCTTACCGCAGGCAGCCCGATACGGCCGATGGCCTGCTGGCGGGATTCGAACGAATAGGTAGCGCGGTTCCGCTCTTCCGACAGCCAAGAGCGGTGCTCCTCAAGGAGTTCATTAAACAGCTGTTTGCCTTGTGATTGTGCTGCCTTTGATGATGCCTCAAATAAGGCGACGGCGTTCTCCACTTCAGCGGTTGGGTGTATCTCAACAGACTCTGTAAGCAGCAGATCCCAGATCCGTTTTGCAGTAGGTACGAACGAGCGGCCATCATCCATCACGAAAACCGGCAGGAACCGTTTTCTGTTGAACTGGCGGGATGAGTTACCAGCACTAAGGCTGATTTCCCAGAGTGACCAAATGCCCTGGACCGTATTCGGCAATCCGCTCACTGTCACCGTTGGCAAAGGCTGACCCGCTACGAAGCGGGTTAGGTCGCTGATGACTGCCCGAGCCCTCGGATCTTCCAAAGTTACCCATTCCAGTTCAGGGTTCTGCTCAGCCGTGCGGGCATCAAAGCATGCGCGAGGGGACTCGCTGCCATCCATCCAGTTAATCTGCCAAGCGTCGCCCTGCTTAGAAGTGGTGCCTCCCCGGCCAGCTAGCCCTGTCGTGATTGCTCTTTCCAGCCAGAACTGGGCCGGGTGATCTCGCCATTTGCGGGCATCGCCAGCTTCCAACGTATGATTTTCGGTAAGAAAGTCGTTCTCCGTGCGGTAGGCAGTAACCTTCTCACGAACCTGATCAATAACTTCCTCGCACTCCTGTTCGATGTCGGAGGGATTCTGTAAGCCCTGAACAAACAGCTCGTCGAATAGTGGTTCTACCTCCACCGAGTCCATGACATCTGCCGCTTTATCAACACCGAACTCCTCTGCAATCAAAGCCAGCTTCTGTTCGAGCACATCGCGAACCCGATACTCCACGGTATCCGCCAGTGCAAAGTTTACCGCCCGAACAATGTGGGGTTGGCCGATACGATCCACACGCCCGATGCGCTGTTCCAAACGCATCGGATTCCAGGGCATGTCGAAGTTAACGATAACGTGGCAGAACTGGAGGTTGAGGCCTTCACCGCCAGCATCGGTAGAAATCATGATTCGGACGTCTTGAGAGAATGCTTTCTGGGCTTTGGTGCGAGCTTCGAGATCCATTCCGCCATTCAACAGGGCAATAGAGAAGCCTCGACTCTCCAGGTAGTCCGCCAGCATCGCCTGGGTTGGCACGAACTCAGTGAATACCAGAACTTTTAGCTCTGGGTCATTTTCCTCCTGCTGAAGCTTATAAATTAGCTCCAGTAAGGCCTCGGCTTTAGCATCGGCTCCTTGTCGTTCGGTTTCTTTAGCCAACTCCAGCAGCATGTCGACTTCCGATTTTTCCTGGGCCCAGCCACTAGTGTGCAAGGCAGCATCCAGTTGGGACTGACCATCCAGCTCCGCCCACTCGTCTGTTTCAGACAGGTCGAATAAACCAGCCTGTAACTCTGGTGCGTCAAGCAAAGCTTGTCGTCTCTCCAGTGTTGCGCGAATAGCCGCCGTGCTGGACGTGACCAGGCGCTGCATCAATATCATCAGAAAACCGATATGACGCTGTTTGGCAGCCATGGCCTGGTTGTAGCCATGGCGGACATAGTCGGTAACAGCCTCATACAGCTGCTTTTGGGCGGCATGCTTGGCTTGCCAGGAGACTGCCTGGAGCCTGGTAGAGCGAGGCTTGAAAAGTGGTTGCCCTTCGGCGTCGATAGCCAATCGCTTTTCGGATCGAATCACGAACGGCTGCACCCGCTCCTGAACAATACCGGATTCGTCGGGGAAGGAATCGCGGTCCAGCAACTGCATCAACCGCAGGAATTGATCGCTTTTGCCTTGGTGGGGGGTGGCCGACAGTAACAACAAGTACGGTGCGGATTCCGCCAGGGCAGCGCCCAGCTTATAGCGGGCAACTTGATCGGTGCTGCCCCCCATGCGGTGAGATTCGTCAATGATGACCAGATCCCAGCCCGCTGACACCAAGTCTTCAAACCGTTCGCGGTTATAGTTGGCGAGCTGCTCCAGGCTCCAGCCACGGCGGCTTTCAACGGGCTTCACTGAATCCAAAGAACAGATCACCTGATCGTGCATTCGCCAGATGTTATCTTCACTCTGGGTACTGTCATCCCGCCAAGCGCGAAACGCGGCCAGGTCCGACGCTTCGATGAACCGCAGCTCTTCACCGAAGTGCAATCGCATTTCGGCTTGCCACTGGCGGACCAACCCTTTTGGGGACACGACAAGAACGCGTTTTACCATCCCCCGGAGTTTCAGCTCCCTGAGTATCAAGCCAGCCTCAATGGTTTTCCCCAAACCAACTTCATCCGCCAAAAGATACCGTATTCGGTCTCGGCTCATGGCACGGTTCAGGGCATATAGCTGATGGGGGAGTGGTACAACACTGGATTGGATCGGAGCCAGAAGCAGATTGTCTTCCAAGGCATCCAGAAGCTTTGCTGAAGCCACTGAATGCAGAATATGCTCAACGGTGGGCTGAACGCATTCCAGCTCCGTTAGGTCCTGTTGTCGAGCCCGGACAACGGCATCTTTGGCGGCCAGCCAGATACGGTATGTGACCGTACCCCATATCTCCTGGCGCTCGATGATGCGACAGGGCGTGGCCTGATGAGCGTGCCAGCACCAGTCTCCAACATTGAACTCTTTACTCATGGGCGCCTTTCCGCTGCAGGGCGACTCCCTTTGCAGTCAGTCGATAGCGTTGTTTGCTGCTGCGGGGTTTATCGGGAACGGTCATTTCGATAACCCCAGATGCCAGCGCCGGGGTGAGGTAGGCATCTCGGAAGTGTTCCTCATGCTTGAGGCCCAGAGCGGCCTGAATTCCCGCTCGTTTCATTTCCCCTTGCATGGCGGCCAGAAGCTTTTGTACTTCCTCGGACACTTCCCCGGTAACTTCCCCGGACACTTCCCCGGTAACTTCCCCGGTAACTTCCCCGGTAGACGGTTCCGCTGGCTCTAAAAAGCGCTTCTTCAGAGGTTCCGTTAGCTCATACAAAGTATCGCCGAGCGGTTCGAGAAGCTGTTGACGAACCAGAAATTCGGCGACTTCTTTGGCCTGACGTACGGTATTAATGCCCAGGCCGCGAATGTCAGTCAGGCTGATCCTGCCATCTTTGGATGGTTCGAGCGCAAGTGCCAGTACATTCGCCTGCTCAGGGGACAAGCTGACACCGATCTCCTTACGGAATCTTGCCATGGCATCGTTAACTAACGGTTTGTTTATCAGGACCAGCTCAAACTCTTTGCGTCCCTTGTCGTTATTGATTTGCGGAGGCACTCGGCCCAGTTCATGCCAGTTATTGAAGATGGCTCGTATACCAGTACCGGCTTGATCTGACAGACCTATGCGCCTAAACGCTTTGACGATAGACGGATTGCGTACTTCTTTTTCCGTCGGATCCAGCAACTCCGCCTCGGTTGCGAATGCATCGCCAGGGTTCCAGAAGATCGTACGGTCCGTGAATAATCGAATAGACGCCTTACGTCCGTGATCACCGTAATCCTGGTGGATCAAAAGGTTGATGGCGGCTTCACGAAAAGCGACGTAATCGGGAGGATCGTCATTTCTCCTCAATGTGGAGGGCTCTATAGAAAAAGGATGTTCGGCGATACGCATATACTTGGCAACCAATCCCTGCCAAGTTCTGAAGATGTTCTCTTCAAAGACAGAGCGATCATGCCAGCGATGCTCGGCGGACCACTGATCGAACGGTACGTCAATCCGTTGGTAATCCAGTATCGGGCGGGGCACTAACTGCCTTACATACCGCCCCTCACCGAACAATAGCACCCCAGCACGGGTGGGGTGCATGGCGTCGCCTTGCTCGATGATAAAGTTCCAGTTGAGCAAGAATTCCACCGGGTCTGCAATCTCAGGCTGCTCTGGATTTCGGCGGAAAAACTGAGCTTGATACCAACGCACTATTTCCAGATCGAAGCAGCGATCAACCGAGATATCTGGCAGAGCGGCTCCGTCGTACCGCTCTTGGGCAGCGTCACGGAGAAACCGCTCCAGCTCGCTTTGGGTGCACTTTTCGTCTCCAGCGCCACGTCGGATAAAGCTTTGTCGTAGATCGCCTTTCAGATATACCGGTTTGTCGGCCCGTGTTGCCTCTGGCACATAAAAAGCGAAGACGTGTTTGCCATCAATTTCGTACCGATGCGGGTCTACAGCAATCTCACGATTCAGTTTCTGGCCTCCCCGCACCGTGGCGAGAAAGTCATTCTGAACGTTGTCGGGAGACTCAACGCCAGTAACCTCAAGGCGGCCATCGCGCTCGCTGACCCCAAATACCAGCCAGCCGCCAGCGGAATTGGCAAAAGCGGACACCGTATTATAGGCATCCTCTGAAACGCCTTTGCGGGCGCGTTTGCACTCGAAGTCGTTCCATTCGATGCCATCGAGGCGGGCTAGCAATTCTTCCTTGTTCATACAGCTACGTCCTGTCCCTTAGAGATCGCCTTCAACACGCGTAACAGCCATGTCATGGAAAGTCAGAAGCTTTTCGTCTTCTTGGAGAGTTGAATCTGGCAACTTCCCGGCCATCTTTATGATCGTTTCATAATCCTTGTTAGCCCAAGCGTTCCGGAAGCCTGCGCGCAACACTTCGAGCCGTGACTCTTTGATTTTGCGCCCCGAGAACGACTTATAGGTCTCGAACTCCTTTAGCAAAGCTTTCTCGCGCTTCTTTTCTAAGTCCTGTGCCTTGTTGGGGTCTGGCACGTACCAACGGTCTTTGGCTTTAGCGATGAGCCGAGGGTCATTCTTATCGAGCCCCCGAAGATCCTTGTGATTTGTTGAGAGATAACTGTGGATTTGGCTTGGAACTTCATCCTTGCCGTCGTATATGAGAAAGTTATCTTCGAGGAGCGCTTTAAGCTCTGGTTTGGCCTCATGCTTTTTCCAGCCAGCGCCTACTTGGGTGGTAAATTGCGGATGAGTTTCTTGATACGTTGAGGGTCGATTTCTCAAGAAGTCAGTTAGCCAATCTATGGCGCTGCGCTCATCTGACACAAACAAGTCAAGTTGTGGAGCCTCGGAAACTTGCGCACGCTTGCGATCATATTCAGCTACCTGCTCTGGTAAAAATACCATCCCGTCACGCTCAGGAAAGCGGCTTCTAATACCCGACAAGAATTCATCATTGGACAAAGGGACGGGAGCACTATGACGAACAAACCAAGCCACCATTCGGTCGAATATTCGGCGGGGATCACGTTCGACGATGAATTCCAGCTGACCGCCTGGAGCTTTTACAACTGAAAGGTTGCGCAGATGAGTTTCAACGAAATCCCATGCGGATTCTGTTGTTGCGCCATTTTTTTCTAAGCGCTCTTCCAGGCCGCCATTGGGCTTGTAGACAGAAATAACTAGATCCTGCTTCACAGTATTCGGTGACATTACCTGCTGAAAACTGCCTTGTTTTTTATCCAATGCGGAAACTTCAGCTACGACAAAACCTGTTTGTTGGAGGGCGACTTGAATTGTGTTCCATACGGCAGCCTTACTGTTTGAGAAGACAACCGTCATCCATCTGCCTGGCTTGAGAACTCGGTAGTATTCAGCAAAGCACCTATGCATCAGATGTTGATACTCAGGAATTCCTTTTTGTCGAACGCGGTCGACGATAGCTTCTGGAGTTGGATCTGTTTTGACTTGGTGCCATGATTCGACCAAGAAGTTCAGATCGGAATAGTAGATGTTTTCTCCAAAAGGTGGGTCTGTAAAAATATAGTCGATCGAATTGTCCTTTAATGGCAATTGCGCCGCTGTTCCCGTGTTGATCGCTACTTGCCCACTCCGAGCTTTATATTTCCCAAAGGCCTTAACCAAGCGATCTAGTTTTCCATTAAGGATATACCATGGACTGCATTCTGAATGTTGGGATGCGACATAGTAGACGCCGCTAAGATACTGATTTACCTGTGAGAAGTGGGTTGGAGTGTATCTGGCTAGAATAGACATGCCCCAAATGGCTTGTTCAACCATAAAGAGCAGCATTTTTTGTGTACGTGGCTCTGAATGTGACTTCGCCTTTTTCCAAAGCAAAGCCATTGCATGTGCAGCCCTTGGAAGGAACATGAAGTGTATTGCCGTAGAGTTTGTCGTCTTCATCCTACCGACGCGCGTCATCTGGCAGTCAGGAAAAGCATCGAATGGCAGTTCACTCGGAAGGGAAAGGGCTGAGATTTTTTCTAACCGCTCCAGGTCTATCTTGTCCGGTCTTTTGGTATGGGTTGCTTTTCCCAATTTATAAACGATTAGTGCTGGTACTCTCTTTGGTCGCCTTTCTGTCGCACCTGTTGCAGGGTCAATAAAGTTTTCAAAGAGCAAATCAAACTGCTCTTTTTTTCCTTCAGCGCCGCAATGTGGGCAGGTCAAAACATCTGCGACCTTTTTGGTTTTTTCGTCTAAAGCAGCTTCTGTAAATACCAATTCGCCTGCACACTCTGGACAGCTTAGAACCTCGCTCCATACCGTATAATCGATGCGTGCAACCGTGCGACCATCACTATGCACGGTTTCATACATCCAGCCGATTTCCTGCTCGGCCTCATCGAGTAATCGCTTACCTGATTTAGCAAACTGCTCTAGATTGAATGGCGTGTTGTAATTCGCACCAATAAATGTGGCCGCAGGTGATAAGTCGTTGAGTACAACCTTTCTTGGTCCCCATTTAGGCGCAGCTTTGCCTTGATTGTTCCAATCAATTTCAAGCTCGTGCTTAAAATTATTAGGGGCAGCGCCACACCACTGGGCCGCAACACCTGTCATCCCCGATCCCGCGAAACCATCTAATACTACGTCACCAGGTTCGGTGTAATGGAGTATCGAGGGAACGATTGCCAAGTGCGGTACTTTGGTGTGATAGGAGTGTGCACGATATATTGCATCGGTTTTCCCGACAGAAACGTCGATGGCTAAGGGCTCTCTGCTGTACTCCGCGGCCTGGTCGTAGTCGCTTCCGTAGTGCTCGACAAAATCGTTCAGCCACGGGTTAGGACAAGCGGTATAGTATGGTGGATCCGACATCTCAAGAATGGCTTCGTCCGCGCCAACAGGAAAGCCGTCCTGCTTGCGAAATTCTGGATCTTTGAGCTTCTCTGCTAACAGTCTCAGAAAATGTTTCCGGCGAGCATCATCGCTTGGAAATGTCTGCCCGAGACATTCTACTGGCTCTGATTCCTCGGCCTGGTGGTCAAAAAGCTGGTTCATAGATCCACTTCCCTAAATAGTCAATTTGGTTCTTTGCAGCTGTCGGCTTTATTCAATTACAAAGCGCAACTTGCCGCTATCTTTGCCTTTGCAGCGATCGTTAATAAAGGATTCGAAGCGCTTTCGGAGATCTTCCGGCGTTGCCGGGGAACCACCTGCCAAAAGCGCTTGTTTGATGTCGTCGCTGGTTACAGTGATCTTTTCAAGACCCGAAAGCGCTTCCTGCACGGCTGCTACAAACTCAGGTGTGACGGCGTCCGGTAGCGTTCTTGAGCTTAGGAAACCGTTGATTTGGTCTCGCTGATCTGGCTTCAGCAGTTCCAGGTTTGCCTGAATGATGGGGTCATCCAAGTTATCCAGCAGGGTTTGTTGCCAGCTTTCCTGTAAGCGATCCAGCTCGTCGTCCAACGTTTTAAGTACATTGGCGGCCGGCATCAGGTCACCCTGCTCATTGGCGGGGCGGAAATTACAGTGTGGGCATACCGGACTTGCTTTCAGTTCTGAGTCCACCAGTGAGGCACAGCTCTTCAGCTGATCCAGGGTTTCCTCAAACGAAGTCAGCTGGCTGGTTGGCATTAGGGAAATGCCCGCAAGCGTGCGCAAGGTGGTCATGCGTGGGTCTTTGCGCAAAGCGGTTTTGGTTTTGTCTTCAGAGACCCCTAGCCGGGCTTTGGAATGCAAAGCAACATACGCATTGATGTAGCTCTGTTTGAGGGCCGCCATTTCCTTCCGGTATTCACTGGCTTGGCTGGCGGATTTGTCAGCTGCCAGTTTCTCCAGAATCGCCTTACGTTTAGTTTCGGCTTCCTGCAACCAAGGGTGATCTGCCGGCAGGATCAATTCCGCCTGGGAGAGGTAGTTCGCGACGGCTCCAAGCTCATCAACAATGTCCCGAAGCTTTTCTATCGATGTTAACGCTTCTAGATTCTGTTTCTGAGCGTCGATGTCGGACTGGGTGATGCGAAGATTCTTGAGCTTGCCAATCGTGTTGTAGGGCGACAGGCTTTCGAGGAAATTCTTAAGATTATCTAGCTTTTGCTGGCGGTCGATGAGTTCTTCATCCCGAAGCAGCGACTGACCCCAGAAGCTAAGACGGTTGGACAGGTCGTTTCCGACAGTCAGCACACTGTCGACGAGTTTGGAGACTGCGTCCAAGAGCTCTTTAACGGGCTCGTCTTTGCCCTGGGTGGCCATCTGAGCAAGGCCGGATGGTAGTTCTAGCAGCTCAAACAAGGAGCGCAGGACGGCTACGTTGATCTCTTTTGGAGCTTCAACGTGCTTGAAGGATTTGAGATCTTCCAGGCCACGTTCGGCAAGTAAGGACAGCTTGCTGGAATCGATCTTGTCACCGGTAATTGCCAGTACGATGTCACCGGAGTAGACAAGGCCGCTGAGAACGACGACCAGCAGATCGGGCTCCAACCGGAATTTCACCGGGGCAAAATACTCGTTATCGGGTGCCTGGCTTAGAAGCTCCGTATGGTTCAATACCTGACCATGACCTTTGGCTTGGAGTCGGCTCAGAACTTCTTGGGCGTATTTGGACTGGGCAGGCTCAATGCGATCGCCATCCAGCATTTCCAAAGCGTCCAGTATTGCTGTGGCATCTTTGGTGCGAGTGCCTCCAGCCAGAGCTCTGAGCGTGTTGCCGACCAGCTGCTTGCGGTTCGCCTCGGTCACCAGCACAGAGAAAGCAGGGTATTCCGGCGCCAGGTCGGCGAAATGAGTATTCAGTACCAGACCGGATGTTACATTCACGATGTCACGGAAGTTGGCCCGCTCATCCGCTCCCAGACGCAGCTTATCCCGCATTGAGACGCCCTTGGTCCACTCCTGCAGGGTTTTCGTTTTACCCTGGTAGGTGACTTCATAGGCCGTCATCTGCTTCTCTTGCAGCCACTTACTCATGGCCCGCAGAGCATCTTTGGCTTTATCCAGGTAGACCGTCTTGGCTGAGCCGCTGGCGGTTGATGCCAGTTCCTGTGCCGCCGAGTAGAAAGACAAGTGATGGGTGATTTCTTCGTCCAGCCCTTTCAGCTTGAAGAAGACCTCATCCTCCTTGTTCTCATTGCGGAATCGTGGCGGCTCGAACGGCTGGATGAAATAGATGTAGAAATCCCGCTCTGGTTGAGCCGTAGGGCGATCATTCGGCGCGCCAAGGAACAGGTAGCCATTGCGCTCAACGCGCTTGTCTTGCCATTCCACCTGATGTTGCCAGATCTTGTAACCGGTGACGTGAGCGGTGTCGTCGGTGCACTCCATCAGCTGCATCATGGCGCTGTAATAGGCACGGTCCAGCGCATCGTCTGAGAGGGCTTCGGCCCGCTTTTCGATCTGGGCGTCGTAATCAACGTCCTTTTTCAGGTCGAGGTAGTACTGCTCGGTATCTGGTGCTTTGGAGATGAACTGACCATTAACCGTTTTAACGATTTCCCGCAGGGTGGTCTGCACCGCAGTAAGCAGATCATCCGCGGGCTCTCCGCCCAGATCCTCAATGCCGGGTTGATAAAGGCACAGGGTATCCCGCAGCTCTTCTGCGGTTGGGCCAACGGGCACATAGATATCACCGCCTGTGGTTAAGCGGTTCACAGCCAGGCCTTTGATCACTCGTGTGGCCATGGATTTGTAGGCTGGACGTGTAAAGGCTTTTTGAACCCGCTCACCGAGGATCTCGGTTACTTTCAATACCGGGCCAATGTTGGGGTCGGAGCGAAGCACGGAGTTCGACGTGACGGTATCCCAGAACTGGTCAAAGCCAATCAGGCCGGGGCGGTCTTCCGGAACTTTGTCATCCAGTACGTTTTGAATCTGGTCACGCAGAGTAACCAGCGCACCGCGTTTTTCTGTGAATACCAGTTGCTCAAAAGTGCTGATGTAATCAGGGTGTACCGGGAACAGACGCACGTATTCGTCCATACGTTCGTTCATATTGCTGTAGAACTTCGCGAAGGGCGTCAGGTATTCGCGGATCTTGTGCTGTTGGTCTGCGGATTTTTTCAGCAAACGTTCGGCTACAACGAAGCTGACATCCTGCCTTGCCAGAAGCACTTGGCTGAAGCGTTCGTTAACGCGGCGCAGGCTATCAGAGACGTGCTGGAAGCGGCTGCTGTCAAAAATGGCCTCTTGCACACCCGCAACAAAACGAAAACGTAGGTGCTTGGTGACTTCACCAATTTCGCGGAGGAAAGAGAGGTCCAGAACCAGATCATGGTCTTTACGGGACCGCAAGAATTCCAGGAATTCGTCCACCACGAGCAAGACACCCTGGCCAGGATGTACCTCATCGAAGGCATCCATCATTTCTTCAAACGCCGCCTTGTTGTTGACGACCTTGTCCACTGGCGGGAAGGAGTAACTGACGCCCTGGTTCTCCAGGAAAATTTCCAGCTCCTGGGTAACGATGTCACGCAAAGACATCTGGCTGGAGATCTCAATCCGGTGCACCTTAAACTTGCCGGCTATGGCCTTGCTCGCCTCAGCAACTTTGGGATGCTGAACCATCGGCAGGTAAGATTCGTCTTCGGCGATCAGTGACAATACCGACATCAAGTGGGACTTACCGGTGCCGTAGTTGCCCACGACGAGCATGCCCTTGTGGTCTACTGATTCGTCGAAGGACAGTTGTGGGACCATTTGCTTGGCGATTCGGTCGGCCATCTGGTCTGAGATGACGTAGGTGGAGACCAGTTTCTGAGCTTCATCAGCCCGATTGGCGTCGAGGAGCTGTATGACCGATTCAATCGGCTCAAACTGTATGAGATCCCTGTACTGCATGTATTTCTCCTTCAATTAATCTTGTTCAATTCGAACGGAACCAGGCCTTCGATACTGTATTCCTGATATTCGGGGTGGCCTAGCTCTGCGTATACCAGGCGTTCGTTCTTAATGTCTCCCGGCCAAGCCACTACGATTCGTCGGGCTTTAGAGTGTTGTTTGAGCAGATCCAATGGATCGAGTTTGAGTGATCTGTCAAACAGCAACTCTATGTTGTCGAGTAATAACAATCCATCCGTCGCGTGGGCACTGGCTAATTCACGGAGCAGAGTGTTGGCCTGCAAAGTGCGCTGTCGCTGGGGCAGGTTGGCAAGCTTCCTGCCCAGCTCAGCTCCCACTTTCAGTACACTGGTGTCTCTGCGAGCTGCCAAGTCCGCAAGCAGTTGGCTTTTGCCGATACCGGGAGCTCCAATCAGTAACAGGAGCTTGCTATGCAGCGCTTCTATTTCGTTAACCCGTGTTTCCAGTTTGTTCAGCATACTCATCCTTAGTCCCACTCGGAGGTAAGCTGTTGATTGGCCGCATCATAACCGGGTGCCAGAATCGCGCTTTTAACGCCATAAATGGCCAAATGGTCTTTGAGCCATAGGCGATACTCTGGGCCGTTAAGGCTGTGGTCGGGGGAGCAGTCGACACTCCAGCGGCGCAGAATATACCCAGCAGTTGCAGCCCGCAGTTTCATTTTCAATGCGCCTTCTGTCATTCCGTAGTCCATTTCCGTGACTTCGGGGCTTGGTTGGGCGGGGTGTGGTACCAACTCAACTTCGACAATGCGAGTCCACTGAATATCCTGATCATTCTGCTCGTGGGGGCGTACTTCGGAATCCAGTAGTGAGGGCCGTCGGATTCGGGTTATGACGAAATCACGAAATTCCTCAGTTTTCCGGTCGAAAGCTCGCACATGCCAACGGAGCCCATTGTCAATCAATGCAAAGGGGACAATTTCCCGCTCTGTATGTCCGCTTGATAAAGAGTGGTACTCGATTGAGATCGGTGTTTTCTGGTGGATAGCTTGTGTGACGCACGACAAAATGCTCAGGTCTGGAAGCGCGAGCCGGGAAGGCGTTTCACTGGTGATCCATGCCTGTAGTTGAGCCGGCTCGCCATCGCCGAATCCCTGAGTTAGCCATGAAATGATTCTCTCAGGTGCAAACTCGAACAGTGGCGATAGTTCGCGTGAAGGAACGTAGCGTTTCGCTTTGGTGTCGTAGTCAATATTGCCGGGCGCGAGCTCTTTATATAGAGCCAGGTCTCGGGTGGCGGCCGCAGACTGGATGCCGAATCGAGAGACCAGGTCCTGCCGACGTATTTCGCCCAAGAAGCGGACCATCATTTCAATGAAGGCCAGGCGGTCGCGCTGTGTTTGCGTCAGATCCTCAAGTTTTGCTGAGTTCATCCTTGGGCTCAAGCTGCGGAATGTCGTGTAAATGAACAGTCGAACCAGTGTAGTTTAGCTGAGGAGGATCGTCTATGGTGATCAACGATAACCCTATGCGTTAATCATTTTGATCATGACTTACCTCATCTGCGCTGACCATGTTTGGCCACCATTTGTGAGTTTGTAGGGAAAATCTGCGTTTTCTCAGCTTGATAGAAAGGCCAGCGGTGGGCAAACTATTTTCAAGTCCCACCCAATGCTCAGCTTATCGGGCTGAGTAGGGCAGTGTAGCTGGCACTCAAGAAACAGCATTTAATTCCGGATCCTCCCGGAAACCAGAAATGATCGTTTCGATCCCCCCTCAATATGATCTTCATGATCCGTCCCTTCATCGGTAGCGATGCTTCCGAGCCCTCTCTTATTGCCAGTAATTCTGCTGGCTTTTCTAAAAAAACATCTCGTTTGTCCACTCCAGCGTAACGCGGTTTACCTAATGAGATGAATGTTGAAGAAGGAACTTAAAAGGCATTTGTATCAAATGCTTACGGTTCTTTTTCATGGTCAGAAAACTGCGGGAAACCTCTACGTTAACTACCCGCAGACGAGCAGCACGGAACGCTACCAGCGCTGATTATCGCTGGCTGCTCAATCAACCTGGCCATCCCACCGCCTCACGGCACACCCACCCCGCGGGTATCACGCTGATCACGTGATGCCGCTCCCCAGAATGCGCCAGTCGATTCTCGACAGGCAGCATTTCACGGTACCGCAATGGTGACGAATGAGTGCTGGTGTACAGCAGCACGATGGATGCTCCCTCAGGCGGCCCTTCCGGGCCTGCTCTCACACTTAATGTGACCTCTGGGGCGGAGTATCAGCGCGGGGGCCGGCTCTTAGCCCCAAATGTCACATGGCTAGCCGCGCACATCTGTACATCTATCTGATCATTGAGGAGGTTGTTGTGAGTAACAAACAGGTTTCACGAGGACGACGTTCGTCCCGCAAGAAACGGCCGAGCAGCAAAGAAAATTTCGGGAAAGGGCGCCAGCTCGAATATGCGGTAAAGCAGGCGCTGGATGACTACTACAGCCGCGTGTCCCACTACAACACGCGAGCAACGCATAAACAGCGGGCGGTTGCATTTGTTCAGTTCTGCCGGCGCCATGGGGTTAAGGATGCGCGGGATATTGATCGGGAGTTTGTTTTGGGCTTCGGCCAGTATGTCCGCCAGCGGATTGAAGGAGAGTTCCAGTGGCCTGATGGCACGGTTGATGCCCAGATCAGTGTGGCCTACGCGCATAACCTGATCAGCACTATGAACGTGATCATGCGGGCATTCCGTGGTGACAATGCACTGAAAATCTCCGGGAGAGAAGTTCTTGGTGTTTGCCGGAAATCGGTACGGACACGGGAGATTCAGGCTGATGTTGTGGATACGAAGGATGCCGTAGATCGGGCGATGGTTGAAGAATTCTGCCTGGCGGCTGCCGTTATGATGCTGGCGCGGGCCTGGGGCATGCGGGTTCGGGAAGCGATTTTGGCTGACCTTGACCGAATGATGAGGGAAATTAAGCGGACAGGAGAGGCTGCGATCCTTGAGGGCTGTAAAGGGGGCCGGAAAAGTCGAGACCGCACCGTCCGGGCCAACGAGTTCCGCATGGAAGCCCTCCGGTTCGCGATCGAAGTTCGACCGAAGGGCTCCAAGAACTTGCTGTCTGAATCCGACACTGTGAAGCGGTTTTTGCTGCGAGAGATCAACCCGTGTCGCCTGATTCTCAAGAAAGCGGGCATCCCCAGCTTTCAGGAGCTGCGGGCAGGATTTGCTCAGGATGTTTACGAGGAAATCCTGGAGGGACCATCACCTCTCAAACAACCGATTCGAGATAAGGTCATGGACCGAATTGCTCGGGCGGAGGTCTCCAGGCAGCTGGGGCATAACCGGATAAGTGTTGCGAGCTCCTATATTGGAGGGACACGACATGCAGCTTGATCGTGTGCTGGACAATCTCGATTTCAGACGACTTCAACCGAATGAGCGCAAGCGCTACATCAACCGCATCCACAACATCGTTGTGGTTATCGAAAAGCGATTTCCTGAGGTGGTGAGGCCAGAGCAGATCAAGCTGAAGCATGCGCAATATTTTCGGAACGTGTGGTTGCCGAATCACTCTGCCTCCGAGCGCACCCGGCAGGAGCACATGCGAGCCGTGGGGTTGCTGGTGATGGCTCTGGGGCGTGATCAGAGCTGGCTGAGGGCGTTGGGCATCACTCAGCCAAAAGGCAGAGGTGGTCGGCCTACCAGTGTCGGTGTAAAAAAACAGAAACCGTAATATGCTGGAGGGTGTGCTTGCCGGTTCAATTTGGGCCGAAGGAGAATTCTATGCCAGACCAGACAGAGCCAAATAACACCGGGGTTCCGGAGAGCGGGGACGTGAACTTTCCCGGCCAACAGAGCCTCTCTGAACTCAAAAGTGTGGTTTGGAGCGAGGCGCTTGATCTGTTTGAAGGCAATGAAAAGGAAGCTCGTGAGTGGATGAGCCGGAACAGGCCCTTTCTTGGCAACATGGCGCCGGAAGACATGTTGGATTCTCAAGAAAATATTCATCGCTTGAGATGTTTTATTCAGCAGATCCAGAGGGGCGTTCTCCCATAGTTTCAGCAGTGTGTACAAAAATGCCCCGGCCACAAGGGAGTGATCGGGGCGTGTCGTGGAGGCCGCAGCGTTAGTGCAGGGTTTTCGTGTTATCCACCAGAATGTGCGAGCCGGTATCGAAATCTAACGTCGCCAAGAGACGTTCCGGCTCCTCGGAGTTCTGGTACATGTCCAGATTTATCCAGTTCTCACCGCGCCGCATCTGCACATTAATGTGCAGATCCTCGCAGCCAAATTCCGAGGCAAGGGCGGTTGCCAGTTCTTTCGCTTGATTGATCGATTTCATTTTCACTCTCCCGTCAGAACCAGGTGTTTTGCTTGATGTCGCCCAGCTGATCCGCGAGTGGACGCTTTGGCGGGGTTTGTTGGATGGATGATCCTGAGTTATCGGTGTCATCGTCCAGGTGGTCCAGCGTCTCGGTGACCGTTGCTGTGCTGCCGTCGAGACAGGACAGTTCAAAAGAGACTTTTGCGCTTTTGAAGTGGTCAAGTGTCCAGGCAATGATGAGGGCCTCTTTCAGCACCTCGCTGATTTGGTTGAGTTCGTACTTCATAGGAATAGCTCCGTGTTGGAATCAGATTGTCGACCGGTCTGATTCCACAATACACGAACGCATCGTTTGACCAAGCAATTGGCGAGGAAAGCCAACTTGGCGGGGCGGTCAGGCTAAAAGATCAGTGGCTGGGGTGTTGATATCAGTTAAGAGCAAGCTATAGCTGATCTGAGGGAGTAGGTTTACCATGAAGTTCTGGAGCTGTACGAGTCCGATAGAGTGACTGCAGCGATTCAAGCGCGCCCCAATATATCGGTGATTTCTTCAACGGATCTCGTAGTTGCCGGAGCCACTGATTTGAAGGTACCAGGTGTGTCGGCTTCCTAAGGGCTGACTGCGGTCGTAGTGATGGATCCGCACACTGGGGATGTGATTCTGGTGAAGGGCCTGCCCCACCCGGAACACGAAGGACGATTGCGCGGTGATGAACAGGTGAAGCACTTCCAGGTGCGGGAAACATTTGATGAGCGTGTTCATGTAATCCACTACTTCTTTGATGAGGCGCTGCTGCTTGTGCTCAGAGCACAGCTGGTCGAGGCCCACCTTTCCGGTCGAAAAGTTCATAGAGAACATCGGGATGTTCGGAAACTTGGCGTTCATGTCTTCGCGATCCATCGACATGCTGAACTCCAGGCAAAGCCCCGCCTCGGCGTCTGACTGCGGGGTCTTTGGCAGCTGCGTTGATTGAAGCAGGGCACCATTGTCCGGCTCCTCATTGTCGTGCCAAATCCCCGAAGATCGATCATAGTCTCGGATGTGGATTTTGTTCTGATTGCCCCATTCAAACCCCGCGAGCACAATCATGGGGACAGCTGCGATACCACCGTACATCGGCAGGTAATTATTCGGCCCGGAACCGTGGGTGATCTTGTCCTTCGCCTCAGACATCTTTGCCTCAAGGCTTTTAAGGTGGTCCTTGGGTGATTTGTTTCGGCCATCAATGAGCACCATTTCTTCTCGAATACCGGAATACGGTGCTGGCAGGTCTTTCAAAATCCCACGAATTTGAGACGTGTTGTAGCTAAGGTGCTCGATGCACACAATGCGCTTACTGCTCTGAGACCGGTGATGAGCGACAAAGAAGAAGATTGCAATGATGAAACAGGTCAATGCTGCTAGCGCCAGAAGGGTTTGAACCCAAAACGCTGGTTCACTTGAAGAGATACTGCCGTCGACCACGATACCGGTTCCGGGAAGTGGGATTGAAAACACCCCCCAGGCCCAAAATGAACCGACTAGTGCCAGCAGCAATCCGACCCCAAAGCGTAGCACGTTCACCCCGGCGCTGAGATTTGTTGGCCGAAGGCCAAAAAAAATAGAGATCCAGCTCAGGATCAGCGCGCCCCAGCTTCTTCTTTTCATAGGCTTGCTCATTTTTCCGTAAAAAGTTTGTTCAGCTTACCGCATCCTATTCGTGTAACTTGCTGATTGCTAATGTGTTGGTGAAAAAAGATCCACTCCGTAGATCTGTAATATCTTTTATCTGTCGGCTGCGTCCCCACATTATAAGAGTTCCCATTGACCATGGAGGTCTACCCTTGAACAACCTGCCTTCCTCTCCGATTAATGACATCCTTGAACAAACTTGTGCCGCCCTCGATATCCCCAGAGCCAAGGCTGAAGAAGCCAAATCCCGTTATGAGTCGGTTGGCACTTGGCTCCAGCGTGAAGCGTCCGAGCTCCGCTACTATGACCCCAAAGTGTATCCCCAGGGATCGTTTGAGCTGGGCACCGTGATCAAGCCGATGACGGACGAGGATGAGTACGACATCGACATCGTATGCGCTCTTGATCACACGCCAAAGGTCTGGGCCCAGCGGGACCTGAAATACCATGTGGGTAAGGAGGTTAAGGATTATGCCAAGGCCCAGTCGTTCAATGAGCGTCCGACGGAAGGCAAGCGTTGCTGGACCCTGAACTACGCCAATCAGGCTCGCTTTCACCTCGACGTCCTTCCGGCTAAGCCCGATGCAAAAGGTATGCGAGCCATGCTTGAAAGTCGGAATTATAGAGACGTCGATCAGACCGAGTATGCCATTAGCATCACTGATCAGACTCACAAACACTATGAGGTCCCCTTCGGGAAATGGCCGAAGAGTAATCCAAAGGGCTATGCCAACTGGTTTCGGGAACAAATGGAGACCGCTTACCAGAATCGTCGAATGTTCATCGCAGAAGCCCGTAAGGCTAATGTCGAAGATATTTCCGACTATGACATCAAGACTCCCCTCCAGCAGGCGATCCAGCTACTCAAGCGCCATCGAGACAAGATGTTTCTCGACAACGGCAACGGCGATGACAAGCCGATCTCGATAATCATCACCACTCTGGCTGCTAAAGCCTACAACAATGAGAGTACGGTCGAGCAGGCCCTGCGGTCCCTCCTGAATCGCATGCAGGACCACATCCAGAAATCGGGATCCACTTACGTCATTCGTAACCCGGTCAATCCAGCGGAGAATTTTGCCGACAAGTGGCCGGATCATCCCGAGCGACGGGATGCCTTCTTCGAATGGCTGGAAAAGGCGAGACAGGATTTTGGCCAGGTTCTGGATGCCCAGGACTTTGCGGCTCAGGTGGCGGCACTGGAGACGCTGTTGGGGCAGCGTGTTGTGACTGAGGCCCAAGTGCGTCGGGACTACCAGAGCGGTGGGAATCTTGAGCGGATTCTGGAAAGCGTTAATCCGAAAGATATCTTTAAGGTACCCCACGCAGAGAAACCTTCATTCCCGCTCTCTACCCAATCCGGTGCTGAAGTTGTTATCAAAGCCAGGATCGGCAAGGGCAACCCAACCACACCTCTCTCAAACAATGCGCCCCCGGTGCCAAAATATCGGGACATCCAATTTGAGGCGGATCTTCACAGGATCTCCGACTACGACATCATCAAGTGGCAGATCGTTAACACTGGTGTTTATGCTGCACTGCAAAGAGGGCTTCGAGGCGAGATTGGGACGGTCAGAACCATTGGCACGGGCAAGCGTCACGAAGAGCAAACTTTGTACACGGGCTCTCATTGGGTTCGCTGCTACGTGATGAAGGATCGTGTCTGTATCGCGAAGAGCGCTCCGTTCGTCGTCAATATCCAGTGAAAGGGCAGCTTGCGCGAAAATTATAGAATTCGGCGTTTTCTTCACCAGGAGCTTGAGGCGGCTGAGAGATACGCTGCGGGCGTTATCGAACCATCTGCCTGTTTGTTTTTCCAACCTGGCAGCCAAGTTATAGTGTGAACCTTCGACCAAAGCACCTGGCCTAGCAATTGGCTGAATAGCGACTTTGTGGTTGAATGGAGAAGCAAAACAGGCGGTTACGGAAGATTTGGTTATACAGAGCTAATTTCGTAAAGGAGTACGTAAAGATTACGCTCAGGCAGTATATGAGTGTTTTCTAAGCAAATCTGGGATGTGGGGACTAATGATGGGACAACTCTTAAATCCCTCCTAAGTTATTGATTGGAGGGAAAGAGTGGTGCCCGGAGGCGGAATCGAACCACCGACACGGGGATTTTCAATCCCCTGCTCTACCGACTGAGCTATCCGGGCATGCTGCAGTACTGCTGTTGCAACGGGGCGCTATTAAACCGGTTTAGGTGTTTTGAGTCAAGGCCGGGCGACGAAAAAATCTGAAAGTTTTCAGGGTTGCTCAGGCCTTGATCAATTATGGTTACTGCTCCGGCGGAACGTAGCCTTCGGCCTGGTCGAAGGGCTCGTTATTGAAGAAACGGTCCATCTGGGCCTGCAGGTATTTGCGGGTGTTCGGCTCCATCAGGTTCAGGTGTTTTTCGTTGATCAGCATGGTTTGCTGGTTCTGCCATTCTTCCCAGGCCTGCTTTGAGACATTTTCCATAATTTCCTGCCCCTTTGCGCCGGGCATGGGTGGGAAGTCCAGACCTTCCATTTCTTTCTGGTACTTGCGGCAGAATACGGTGCGGCTCATAGCGGCTCCTGTTGTGTATTGAAATCTGTCCGGATGATAACAGACCGCTGGCGGCTCTGGCTTGCTCAGAGCAGGGCGGTCTGTTCCGGTTCGGCGATTAATGTGCGGATAGGGGCTGGCAGGCCCAGGGTGAGGGCTTCGTCGCGGTGCAGCCATTGCCATTGGTCCCTGTCCGCCACTTTGGTGCTGCCATTAACGGAGAGCCTCGCTGGCTGTATGTGCAGGTGGTAATGGCTGAAGGTGTGCCGGAAGCCGCTGATCAGTTCCGGTTGGCGGCAGGCCAGCCCCAGCTCGTCTTCACAGGCCTGCTGAAGTTCCTCTGCGCCGTATGCCGGGTCGAGTTCCGGCAGGCTCCACAGGCCACCCCAGATGCCGCTGGGTGGGCGCCGCTCCAGTAGGATTCTGCCTTCGTGATCTTCCAGAATGACCATCCAGGTGGTTTTCTCCGGTTTCGCCTTTTTAGGCTTGGAGCCCGGGTAGAGGTGGGTTTCGTTACGGGCGAAGGCTGTGCAATCAGTATTTAACGGGCACGCCCGGCAGTCCGGTTTACTGCGGGTACATACCATGGCGCCCAGATCCATGATGGCCTGGGTGTAGTCGGTTACCCGGTTGTCGGGAGTGTGCGCTTCTGCGTGTTCCCAGAGTTGTTTCAAAACGGCAGTTTTGCCCGGCCAGCCGGGAACGGCATGGTAACGGGCGAGTACCCGTTTTACGTTGCCGTCCAGAATGGCCGCACGTTTGCCGAAGGCCTGGGCAATAATGGCGGCTGCCGTGGAGCGGCCGATGCCGCTCAACTGTTCCAGGGTTTCCTGCTCCTGCGGGAATTCGCCCTCAAATTCTTCGACCACCTGCCTGGCGGCCTTGTGCAGGTTGCGGGCCCGGGCGTAGTAGCCCAGGCCAGACCAGTGGCTGAGCACATCGTCTACCGGAGCGCTGGCCAGGTCCCGCACTGTGGGGAAGCGTTGCATAAACGCTTCAAAGTAGGGGATGACGGTGGTTACCTGGGTCTGCTGGAGCATAATCTCCGAAATCCAGACCCGGTAAGCGTTCCGGTTATGGTGCCAAGGCAGATCGTGCCTGCCGTGGCGGTCGTACCAGTCGAGCAGTCTGTTGGCGAAGCTGTCGGTCATCGGTTGAACAGACCTTTGAGCTCTTCACCAAGCTTCTCTTTCACTTTGTCTTCCGCTTTTTGTTTGGCTTCGTCCACTTCTTTTCTTGCCTTGGCGCGGGCGGCATTGGCGGCGATGTCTTTCAGGGTGTCGCGGAAGCGAGAGCCATCAAAGGAGCACAGCTTGCCCGGCTCTTCCGAGAAGTTGCCACGGCACTCCACCGGAATCACCACGTTTTCCACATATTCAGTGACCCGGCAGGCATTGTCACGGTGAATTTCGCCGACGATGCGCAGGCCCAGTTCGTAATCCATTTCGGTCTGCTGCAGATCAACGGTGCCATTGCCCTCAAGGCGCATACCGGCAAGGGCAGCCACCAGGTCCTTGTTGTTCAGGGTGTTGCCGTTGATGTTGAGCGTGCCGCGCATGTCGTTGAAGGGCGTGTGGGTGCCCCAGTCGGTGGTGGTCAGTTCTTCCTGGTTGACCATCGCTATGCCCTGGCAGGCCATGCGGGTTAGGTTCATGTTGCGGAACTGGCCTTCTGCCAGGTTGAAATTGACGTCACCTTTAGCGTTCTCGCGCAGGGTGGAAATGCGGTTGCCGGTGGTGTCTACGGCTACGTCCATATTGGCGCCGCCAGACAGCATTTCCATTTCTGCAAGATCGGTCAGCAATGGCAGCGTCTGCACATTGGTGACGTCTGAGCGCAGTCGCCATTTCGGGTTGTCGCTGCGGGCATCAATTGTGGCGTTGGCGCCGAAGCCACCGTCATACAGCTTGCCGCTGAGCTCATCGACATTCACTACGCCGTTTTCTGCCACGGTGCTGGCTTTAAGCTCTTTGATGGTCAGGTTGCTGACGATCAGCTCGCCCAGGCCAAGATCGATGTCCAGCAGGAGCGAGCGAATGGTTTCCAGTGGCAGAAGATCTGTTTCCGGCTGGCCGGAACCTGCGGTCTCAGTGGTATCGCCGCTGCTTTCGGAGCCTGCGGCTTCTTCGCTGGCAGGCGGCAGATAGCGATCGGCATTCAGCTTGTCGCCGTCCAGATCAAACACCACGCCTCCGGTGGCCAGGTTGTAACTGCCGCCGCCGGTAAAGGTGGTGTCATCAAGGGTAATTGTCAGTCCGGAAAGAGCGGCAGTGCCGGCCTCTCCGCCAATGTCGGTAGCAAAGGCTACGCGCTTGAGCACATCGGGGTCTTCAGTCTCGATCGCCGGTTGGCCAAGGTTGCTCAGCAGTTGTTTGAGCGAGAACTCGGCAATTTCCATCCGGCCGTCCAGCTTCATCTGATCGCCAAAGCCCTGCACATCCAGATCGGTGCTGAGGTTCAGGTTAGCCAGACTGGCCGTGAAGTCGCTCAGTGTTGCGGTTTCGCTTTCCAGGTTGGCCGTCAGGGAACCGCCCATTTCGGCAGTGACAGATTCGCCGCCAAATGGCTCGCCGGTCATGTCGAATACGGCGTTCAGGCCGGTCATGGCAAATTCGTTCAGAGCCTGGTTGGCCTGCAGTTGTGCACTGATGTTGCCATCAACTGCAAGCTGGGGCTGGGCTGTTTCAACCCGGAAGCTGATGTCCAGAGGGAAGGCCGAACCCAACGTGATGTTGCTGGCGGAAACATTGAGGTCTTCGAGAGTCACCGACTGGCCGGTGCTCAGGTCATTGTAATGCACGCTGGCGTTGCTGATTTCCACGCTATCAACATTGAAGTTGAGCGCTTCGCCGCCGGCTTCTTCTGTGGCTTCTGCCGGAGCCTGCTCAGTGTCTTCGCTGGCAGCCGTTTGCTCCGGCATGATCCGCGTCCAGTTACCTTCACCCTGTTCATTTACTTCCAGCCGGGCATCCAGGCCGTTCAGCAGGAAAGTGTCCACCTGCGGCGACATGGCAATCAGCGACCAGAAGTCAATCTGGGCAATCAACTGCTCCAGAGCTACCAGCCGTTCGCCATCCAGGTTTGCCTCAACCGTGTTCAGCTCCAGACCCAGTGGTATGAACGACCAACTGATGTCGCCCTCCAGAATCAGGTCCAGATTGGTTTGCTTCTCTACCGCCGCTTCTATCTGCGGCTTGTAGTCGTTGGGGTTGATCACGGCAACCGCGATGCCAACCGCGACTACCGCCAGCACAATCAGTGCAACAATGGCGTAGAGCGCATAGCGAACAACTTTCATGATAGACATTCCTTTTGCGGGTGATTGAGCCGGTTGTAGGACTCAGCCGTTGTTAACAGGTATAATCGGACACAAAGTTTTTGGTAGCAAGCCAGTTTTCATCACGGAGTCTCCATGGCCGAACGTAAGGCTCGGGTAGAGCGAAATACCCTTGAAACCCAGATCACTGTCGACATCAACCTCGACGGCACCGGCAAGTCCAGTTTTGACACCGGCGTTCCCTTCCTGGAACACATGATGGACCAGATCGCCCGGCATGGCCTGGTAGACCTGAACATCGTCTGCAAGGGCGACCTGCACATTGATGACCACCACACCGTGGAAGACATCGGCATCACCCTGGGCCAGGCCTTCAAGGAAGCCGTGGGCGACAAGAAAGGCATCCGCCGTTACGGCCACGCCTATGTGCCGCTGGACGAAGCGCTTTCTCGCGTCGTGATCGACCTCTCCGGTCGCCCGGGCCTGGCCATGGATGTGCCGTATACCCGCGCTTCTGTGGGTGGCTTCGACGTTGACCTGTTCGCGGAGTTCTTCCAGGGGTTCGTTAACCACTCCATGGTGACCCTGCATATCGACAACCTGAAGGGCAAGAACACTCACCACCAGATCGAAACCGTGTTCAAAGCCTTCGGCCGCGCCCTGCGTGTGGCTGTCGAGATGGACGAGCGCATGGCGGGCATCACCCCGTCCACCAAAGGCGCGCTGTAACCGGTCACCGAAAGGAACAGATTTACATGAACACCGTTGCCATTATTGACTACGGCATGGGCAACCTGCACTCGGCGAAAAAAGCCGTGGAGCACGTTGCTCCCAACTGCTCCGTGCTGGTGACCGACGATGCCGCCAGAATCCGCGAAGCCGACCGGGTAATTCTCCCCGGCGTCGGCGCCATCCGCGACTGCATGGCCGAAATGCACCGCCTGGGCGTTGTGGAACTGGTCAAAGAAGTCTCACAGGACCGCCCCTTCCTGGGCATTTGCGTTGGTATGCAGGCGCTCATGGCCAGAAGCGAAGAAAACGGCGGCGTGGAAGGCATCGGCCTGTTCCCGTCTGAAGTTCGCTACTTCGGCGACAACCTCACTGAAAACGGCGAACGCCTGAAAGTTCCCCACATGGGCTGGAACCAGGTATGGCACAGCATGGACCACCCCCTGTGGCACAACATCCCGGACGGCGACCGCTTCTACTTCGTGCACAGCTTTTACGCCGAAGCCGCCGGCAATGCCGACATGGCCGGCCGCACCCACCACGGCGTAGACCTGGCAGCAGCAGTGGCCAAAGACAACATCTTCGCAGCGCAGTTCCACCCGGAGAAAAGTGCCCGGGCGGGGCTGCAGTTACTGGAAAATTTCACGAACTGGAACGGAAAAAGCTGAGGGAGCCTCTCGTTCGTTGTTGCTCGGATAATTTGCGGGCAAGAAACGAGTAGCCCGCTGATGCGGGGGAGGTCTTTCCGGGACTGTCTGCAGCAGGGATGCTGCAGTCAAGCGTACAGGGATGTATCTACAGCGTGTCTCGGAAAGACCTCCCCCGTAGCAGTGGGCGGCAGACAATCTCCAGGCAGCAAACTCCAAAGGACACAACATGCTCATCATCCCCGCTATCGATCTCAAAGACGGCAAGTGCGTAAGACTGCGCCAGGGCCGCATGGACGACTCCACCGTCTTCGGCGACAACCCCGTCGACATGGCCACCAAATGGGTAGAAGCCGGCGCCCGCCGCCTGCACCTGGTTGACCTTAACGGCGCCTTTGCCGGCGAACCGGTAAACGGCGAAATCGTCAAGGAAATCGCCACCAAATATCCAGACCTGCCGATCCAGATCGGCGGCGGCATCCGCTCCGCTGAAACCATCGAAGCCTACCTCAAGGCCGGTGTGCAGTGGGTCATTATCGGCACCAAAGCCGTTAAAGAGCCGGAATTCGTTACCGAAATGTGCAAACGCTTCCCCGGCCATATCATCGTCGGCCTGGACGCGAAAGACGGCCTTGTCGCCACCGATGGCTGGGCCGAAGTGTCTGAAGTGAAAGCCGTAGACCTGGCCAAACGCTTCGCCAACGACGGCGTGGAAGCCATTGTTTACACCGACATCAGCCGCGACGGCATGATGCAGGGCGTGAACGTGGAAGCCACCGCCAAACTGGCAGAAGAGGGCGGCATTCCGGTGATCGCCTCCGGCGGCGTCACCAACATGGACGACCTCAAGCGCCTGGCGACCGTCGCCGACAAAGGTGTGATCGGCGCCATCACCGGCCGCGCCATCTACGAAGGCACCCTGGACGTCAGCGAAGCCCAGGCTTACTGCGACACCCTGAAAAACTGAGGAACACCATGGCACTGGCAAAACGCATCATTCCCTGCCTGGACGTCGACAAAGGGCGCGTGGTTAAAGGCGTGAACTTTGTAGATATCCGTGATGCCGGCGACCCGGTAGAAGTGGCCCGCCGTTACAACGAGCAAGGCGCTGACGAAATTACCTTCCTGGACATCACCGCCAGCCACGAAAGCCGGGACACCACCTACGAAACCGTCGAGCGCATGGCCGCAGAAGTGTTCATTCCCCTGACTGTGGGCGGTGGTGTGCGTACGGTGGACGACATCCGCAAGCTGCTGAACGCCGGTGCTGACAAGGTGTCTATCAACACCGCGGCGGTGTTCAACCCGGAGTTCGTCAAAGAAGCCGCTGAACGCTTTGGCCGGCAGTGCATCGTGGTTGCCATCGATGCCAAGCGAGTCAGTGGTGAAGGCGAAGCGCCACGCTGGGAGATCTTCACCCACGGTGGCCGCAAACCGACTGGTCTGGACGCCATTGAATGGGCGCGGAAAATGGTGGACATGGGGGCAGGGGAACTGCTGCTTACCAGCATGGACCGGGACGGCACCAAAGTCGGCTTTGATATTGAGCTGACCCGCGCCATCAGCGATGCGGTCAGCGTGCCGATCATTGCCTCAGGTGGCGTGGGCGAACTTCAGCACCTGGCTGATGGCGTCACGAAAGGCGGCGCGGATGCGGTGCTGGCAGCGTCTATCTTCCACTTCGGCCAGCATGACATTCATGAAGCTAAAGAATTCATGAAAAGTCAGGATATAGAAGTAAGGGACTGAAAAGACTTGTTTTAGCCACGGAATCCACGGAAGAACACGGAAGGAAAACGAAAAGAAAAGATTAAAAGATTTTTTTAGCCACTAAACCCACGAAAGAACACGAAACTAAAAGACACCAACTTAGTATCTTTAATCAGTTTTTCGTGTTCTTTCGTGGCTTTAGTGGCAAATAGTCTTTGTCTTTTTTCCGTGTTCTTCCGTGGATTCCGTGGCCAAAACGTAATCATTATTTTTCTTCGCTTCTGGCAACCATCGGCACAATGGGCTGCTTCTCCCCCTCGGCGAACATCAGGCGGTTGCCATTGCGCATGGCCCACAGGCCGCTGACGGTGGCAACGGCTATGCCCTGCTCGTCCAGCGTCGGCAGGTGTTTGGCCAGGTAGTCCACGGTTACCTTGTGGGGGTGGCCGATGCCGATGGCGGTACCTTTCTCTTTTGCTTCCTGAATCAGTAACTTGAACTGTTGGTCGACAAACTCTTCGGTTTGTTCGTGGTCCAGAAATACATCCCGGGTGAGGCTTGGCACTTTATAGGCCTCAGCCACTCTACCGGCAATGGAGCTGGCAATGGTCCGGCTGTCGACAAAATACAGGGGGTAGCGGTCCAGTTCTTTCATAACCCAGGCCATGGGCTGGAGTTGCTGGGTCAGCAGGCTGCCCATGTGATTGTTTACACCACGTACATGCGGAATGGATTGCAGCGCCCGGCGCAGTGTCCTGGCCAGTGTGGGCTCGTCCATGGCTGGCGTCAGCCCGCCCGCGCCCAGACCAATATTGCGGGTATTGGCCATGGGCGCATGCAGCATGATTTCCTTGGAGTGATGATGGGCTAGCTTGGCCAGAGGCGCGGTATGCTGGCGGAACGGCAGAAAGGCCAGAGTGAGGGGCTGGTCAAGCTGGGCCAGCCGCCGGCCCTCGTGCAGGTTGTAGCCCATATCATCAATGATAATGGCGATTGTCGGTGGGTGAGGTTCTGCGGCCTCTTGCGCTGTCGCCGACAAAGAGGCGAGCGCCAGAACCAGCCCTCCGAGGAGCCTGTTTAATCTCACCGGTTGTCACCCTGTGAGTCGTCGGCATTTTTGCGACCGAGTATATGCAAGCCCTTGAGCAGGTTGAGTGCCGAGCGCAGCTGATAATCCCGGTCTTCCGGTGATGCCTCTTCATTTTCCGCACGCTTACGTTCTTCGCGGGCTTTTTCTTCGTTTTCACCTTCCAGGTGTCCGCTCAGGCTCGCTTCCGAGAACCGTGCACGGCTTTCCAGTTCTGTCAGCTCGGCAGGCTTTACTTCGATATCGGGTTTGATCCCCGAAGCCTGGATAGAGCGTCCATCCGGGGTGAAGTAGCGGGCCGTGGTCATCTTGATGGCATGGGTTTCATCCAGCGGGATAACGGTCTGTACGCTGCCTTTACCGAACGACTGGGTACCCATGACAACCGCACGCTGGTGATCCTGTAGCGCCCCGGCCAGGATTTCCGAAGCGGAGGCGGAGCCGCCGTTGATCAGAACCACGATGGGTGTTCCTGACATCAGATCGCCGGCCTTGGCGTTAAAGCGCAGGCGGGAGCTTTGAATGCGGCCCTCGGTGTAGACAATCAGGCCTTCATCGAGCAGGGCGTCAGCCGTGTCGACCGCCGCCTGGAGCACGCCGCCCGGGTTGTTGCGAAGATCAATGATCAGGCCGTCAAGGTCGCTGCCGTGCTTGTCTTCCAGCTCCTGAAGGGCCTGGCTGAACTGGGTGCCGGTGTCGCCCTGGAACTGGGTAATGCGCACGTAGCCATAGCCATTATCAACCATGCGGGATTTGATGCTGGTTACCTTGATGATGTCGCGGGTAACATCAATTTCGATAGGTGCGCTCTCGCCCTCGCGCATGATGGTCAGAGTCAGAACGCTGCCTGGTTCTCCGCGCATTAAATTAACGGCTTCCTCCAGTGACATGCCTTTTACCGGCTTGTCATCCAGTTTAATGATCAGGTCACCGGCCTGCACGCCGGCTTTCTCGGCAGGCGTGTCATCAATGGGGGCGATGACTTTCACGAACCCGTTTTCCATGCCTACTTCAATGCCCAGGCCACCAAACTTGCCGGATGTGCTCTCTTCCAGCTCTTCATAGTCTTCCGGGGCGAGGTACGTGGAGTGTGGGTCCAGGTCTGACAGCATGCCTTTGATGGCGCTTTCCAGCAGTTCGCGGTCAGATACCTCTTCCACGTAGGCGTCTTTGATCCGGCTGAAAACCTCGGTGAATTTCCGTAAATCGTCCAGTGGTAGCTGCTGTTCCTGGTCCGGACGTTGCACATCGGCTTGTTCGCCACTGTGAATGTCGTCAAGAATCTGCTGGGTCTGATCGTTCTGGTCCTGGGCCAGAGCCGGTCCGGACAGACTTAAAAAACAGGTAACCAGTGCAAGGTAGCGCAATAGCGGGATCCGGAGAGTACAGCTGGCCATTTTCATTCATTTATCCTGTTTGCTTTCCGACAGTTGGGTCAGGTTCATGATCGTCACAGTATGGCGCCCGCTGGCGGGTTTGTCAGCCCTTGGCGATGATCGCTAGCGTTTGCCCAGCCAGTTGCGCGGATTGACGGGTTTGCCATTCTGGCGAACCTCGAAATAGACCGCGGGGTCTTCGGTGCCGCCGGTGCGGCCGGCCTGTGCAATGGTCTCTCCGGCTTCTACCCATTCGCCGGGTGCGGTGAACAGGCTGCTGCTGTGTCCATAAAGGGTCATGTAGCCATCGCCATGATCAATGATGGTCATCAGGCCGAAGCCGCGCAGCCAGTCGGCAAACACAATCCGCCCGTAGTGGACGGCTTTTACGTCGGCTTCTTCTTCGGTGTTCATGATGATGCCACTGCGCCGGAGTTTGCCGTCTGCGTACTGGTTGCCGTAATTGGTAACAATCCGGCCTTTGGCCGGCCAGGGCAGTTTCTGGCGCAAGGATTTGAACGGCTGTTGTTCGTTGGGGGCGGGGATATTGGCAATGGCTTCCTGTACTTCTTTCAGCAGCTTTTCCAGGCGCTCCCGGTCGGCTACCAGTTCTTCCCGTTCATCGCGGCGGCTCTTGATGTCTTTTTTCAGCTCGGCGAGGGTTTGCTCCCGTTTTTCCCGGGTGTCAGACAGCTCCTGCTGGCGTTCTTCCAGGCCGGCTTCAGTGCGTGCCAGGCGCGTCCGGGTGGCCTGCACCTGATCGCGAGCCACTTTCAGTTCCTGAAGGCTCTTCTGAAAGGCTTCAAGCCGTTTGACGGTGTCGCGGCTGAGGTATTCGTAGTAGGTCATGGTGCGGGCGATATTGCCCGGCTCAACTTCATTGAGCAGGATCTTCAGGGCGGGGGCATCGCCTTCCATCCAGGCGGCGCGAATCTGTTTCTCCAGGCCTTTGCGCTGGGTTTCCAGGGTGCTGGAGAGTTCCTGTTCTTCTGCCCGAAGTTCTGACAGCTTCTGTTTCTGCTCTTCGGCCTTTTGTCTCAGGTCCCGGCGCTCCCGGGTCAGCTTGCTGATGCGGCGCTCGGCATCGGCCAGTTGTTTTTCCAGGGAGGATCGATTTTCCTCGGCATCGGCAAGCCACTGGTCAATGTCGGCGATCTGCTCTTTCAGCGCCTCGACCTGTGCCGGTGTTACCTGCTGTTGGGCATGTGCTGGCGAGGCCCCCAGAATGAGGGCCAGCGCCAGTATCAGAAAAACGTTCAAAATATCCGCTCGGGCCGGGTCAGGAAATGTCTGCCAGGTTGTGGCCGGTCATTTCCTTCGGCTGCGCCACATTCATCAGGGTCAGCAGGGTCGGGGCAATGTCGCTCAGGCTGCCGTCGTCTTTCAGGCTGACTTTGCGGGGGCCGGTATAAACCAGCGGCACCGGGCCAATGGTGTGGGAGGTGTGCAGTTGTCCGGATGTGGGGTCTGTCATCTGTTCACAGTTGCCGTGATCGGCAGTGATCAGTGATTCACCGCCCACTTCGTCCATGGCTTCAACCACACGCTGCACGCACTGGTCGATGCATTCGGCTGCTTTGATGGCGGCTTCAAGACTACCGGTATGGCCAACCATGTCGCCGTTGGCATAGTTGCATACGATCAGGTCGTACTTGCCACTTTTGATGGCTTCTACCAGTCTGTCGGTGACTTCCGGTGCGCTCATTTCCGGTTGCAGGTCGTAAGTGGCCACGTTTGGCGAGGGCACCAGAATACGGTCTTCGCCTTCGAACGGGGTTTCCATGCCGCCGTTAAAGAAGAAAGTCACATGCGCATATTTTTCCGTTTCGGCAATGCGCAATTGGGTTTTGCCTTGCGAGGCCATGTATTCACCCAGGCCGTTGCTAAGTTGTTCTGGCGGGTAGGCGCATGAGGTTTTGATGTCGGCGGCGTATTCGGTGAGCATCACGAAATCCGCCAGTTGCGGGTGCTTGCGGCGGGTAAAGCCGTCGAAGTCGGGCTCGACAAAGGTACGGGTCATTTCCCGGGCGCGATCGGCGCGGAAGTTCATGAACAGAACCGCATCGCCATCGTTGATGGTGCCTTCGGGCTCACCCTCGGCACGAATATGGCTGGCCGTTACAAACTCGTCGTTTTCACCGCGCTCGTATGCCTGGTCCAGGGCGGTTAACGGGTCATCAAAGGTAAACTCTGTCTCGCCCAGTGTCATGGCATTGTAGGCGGATTCTACCCGGTCCCAGCGGTTATCCCGGTCCATGGCGAAGTAGCGGCCAACGATGGTGGCCACCCGGCCGACACCCAGACTCTTCATTTTCGCGGCGGCTTTTTCCAGGGAGGGGCGGGCACTGCGCGGAGGCATGTCGCGGCCGTCGAGGAAGGCATGGATGTAGACTTCTTTGGCGCCGCGGGCGGCGGCCAGTTCAGCAGCCGCCAGAATGTGCTTCTCATGGCTGTGTACGCCGCCCGGAGACAGCAGCCCCATGATATGCACGGCCTTGCCATTGCCGGTGGCTTTGTCGATAGCGGTGCACAGGGCTTCGTTGTTTTTGAAGTTGTCGTCTTGCAGGTCTTTGTCGATACGCGTCAGACTTTGATAAACCACCCGGCCGGCGCCGAGATTCATATGGCCCACTTCGGAATTGCCCATTTGCCCCTGGGGCAGCCCGACGAACATGCCGGAGGTGTTGATCAGGGTTCTGGGCTGATTCTGCCAGAGCTTGTCCCAGAACGGTGTCCGGGCATTGGAAATGGCGTTGTCATCAGCCGGGTCACGGTGGCCCCAGCCGTCGAGAATAATCAGTGCAGTGGGCTTGCGCGTCTCGGTCATCATTCCGTCCGGTTGGTTGCGAAAATAGCAGGATCAAATAGAGCTCAGATTGTAACCGTTTTCATTTGTGCAGGCCATGGAGGATAGCCATAGTGATCCTTCAGCCCGCCTTCTTTGACCGGGTGTGGGTGTGTATAATCCGGCCAAACCAATTTGCAGGGTAGTTTCATGGACCGCTTGTTTGAATTTGTTGTTAATCACTACATTCTGGTGTCGCTGTTTGCGGCATTTCTGGTAGCGATTCTGGTACTGGAAGCCCGCCGTGGTGGCGCCAAGGTGTCTTCCCAGGGTCTGGTAAGTCTGATGAACAAAGACGAAGCCGTTATTGTGGATATTCGCGACCGCAAGGATTTCGCCCAGGGTCACATCACCGGTTCTGTCCACATTCCGCTGAACAGCGTCAAGAGTCGCGCCAACGAACTGAACAAGTTCAAGGATAAAGACGTGCAGATTGTGGTGGTCGACAAGATGGGGCAACATTCTGCCATGGCGGTCAAACAGCTGAATGCCGAAGGCTTTGACAGCGTGGTACGCCTGAACGGCGGTATTGCCGACTGGCAAGGTGAGAACCTGCCGCTGGTCAAGAAGTAACACGGCTTGATCCGGTTGCGGATCTGCCGCAATGTAATGGCTCATAACAACCGGGCCTGGCCCGCTTCAGGATAAAAAGGATTGAACATGGCTGAGAATCAGCAAGCCGCAGGCAACGAAAATCAGAACCAACCTCAGTTTGCCCTTCAGCGGATTTATGTGAAGGACCTGTCTTTTGAGTCTCCGAACTCGCCGGTGGTGTTTCAGGAGCAGTGGAAGCCGCAGGTTAATCTGGACCTGAACACTTCCCACAGCAAAATCAGCGACAACCAGTACGAAGTGGTGTTGTCTCTGACGGTTACGGCGAAAATTGGCGAAAAAGTGGCCTATATTGTAGAGATCCAGCAGGCCGGCGTATTTATGGTGTCTGGTGTTGAAGGTGCGCAGCTGGGTCAGATGCTCGGAGCCTATTGCCCGCAGGTACTCTTCCCCTATGCCCGCGAAGCCATTGATGGTGTGGTCAACAAGGGCAGCTTCCCGGCATTGATGCTGGCGCCGGTGAACTTCGACGCCATCTATGCCCAGGCGCTCAAGCGCAAACAGGAAGAAGCGGCAGGCGAGACCAAGGGCGAGCAGACCCACTGATCTGTGCCTGTATCCCGCTTTCAGAAAAACCGGCTTCGGCCGGTTTTTTTATGCCCTGAAAAAATTCAGACCGAGCCGGGAAACCCGAGTTGCCGCCAGGCTTCGTAAACCACCAGTGCGGCGGTATTGGACAGGTTGAGGCTGCGGCTTTGGGGCTGCATGGGCACTCGCAAGCGGTGTTCCGGCGGCAAGCCTTCCCGAACCTCCGGGGGAATGCCCCGGGTTTCCGGGCCGAACATCAGGTAGTCGCCATCCCGGAAAGACACTTCATGGTAGTGCTGCGAGCCTTTGGTGGTCAGTCCGAACAGCCGTGCCGGCTGTTCGGCGTCCAGAAAACTGGCGTAATCCGGGTGGATCTTTACCGTGGCGTATTCACTGTAATCCAGCCCGGCCCGCCGCATCTGCTTGTCCTCCAGGGAAAACCCCAGCGGTTCGATCAAATGCAGCTGGCAGCCGGTGTTGGCACACAGCCGGATGATGTTGCCGGTGTTGGGCGGTATTTCCGGCTCGTAGAGGACAACGTGCAGCACGGGCCTAACGCTCCACGGCCAGCGCAACGCCCATGCCGCCGCCGATGCAGAGAGTCGCCAGGCCTTTGCGGGCATCCCGGCGGGCCATTTCGTGCAGCAGCGATACCAGAATGCGACAACCGGATGCGCCGATCGGGTGGCCCAGAGCAATCGCGCCGCCATTGACGTTCACTTTGCTCGTGTCCCAGCCCAGGTCGCGGTTTACCGAGATGGCCTGGGCAGCGAAGGCTTCGTTGGCTTCGATCAGGTCCAGATCGTTAACTGTCCAGCCTGCCCGCTGCAGGCAGCTCTGGCTTGCCGGGATAGGGCCGGTGCCCATAATAGTGGGGTCTACGCCGGCATTGGCATGAGCTTTAATAGTGGCCAGTGGCGTCAGCCCCAGATCCCGGGCTTTTTCGGCACTGCAGACCATGACCGCTGCGGCACCATCATTCAGCGACGAGGCATTGCCGGCCGTTACGGTACCGTCTTTCTTGAAAGCCGGCCGCATGCCGCCGAGCGTTTCGCCAGTTACCCCTTCTTTCGGGCCTTCGTCTTTATCGACAATCAGCGTGTCGCCCTTGCGCTGGGGAATGCTGAGCGGAACAATCTGGCTGTCGAAATAGCCGGCCTTTTGGGCGGCAACGGCTTTCTGCTGGGAGGCGGCAGCAAATTCGTCCTGCTCTTCCCGGCTGATATCGTATTTTTCCACGATGTTCTCGGCGGTGATGCCCATGTGGTAATCCTTGAAGGCATCCCACAGGCCGTCATGGACCATGGTGTCGATCATGGTCCAGTTGCCCATACGCTGGCCTTTGCGGCTGTTGGGCAGAACGTGGGGGGCCTGGCTCATGCTTTCCTGGCCGCCGGCAATTATCAGGTCGGCGTCACCACAGCGGATGGCCTGCACCGCCATGTGAACGGCTTTCAGCCCGGAGCCGCACACCTTGTTAATGGTCATGGCCGGCACGGATGCCGGAAGGCCCGCATTGATGGCAGACTGACGCGCCGGGTTCTGGCCGCAACCGGCGGTAAGCACCTGGCCGAGAATGACCTCACCGATCTGCTCGCCGGCAACGCCGGTTTCTTCCATCAGGGCTTTAATAACGGCCGAGCCCAGCTGATCGGCCTGCAGGCTGGAAAGCCCGCCACCGAAGCTGCCAATAGCGGTCCGTTTGGCGGCAACAATCACGACATCTTGCATTCAAATTCTCCGTAATCCGTGGGCAGGCAGAAAGCCGCCTGCAACTTTAGTCTATATTGCCGGGCATTGTAGCGGTAAAGTCATGGCAGACGAAAGACGGCTTACATATTGAGGCTGCGGCCACCATCGACGGATAGGATCTGGCCCGTGATGAACGGGGCGTCGCACAGGAGATAGGCAATCGCACCGGCAATATCATCCGGGTGACCGGTCCGGGCCATGGGTGTTTTATCCAGAATGGCTTTCTGGTGATCGGGATCCACTGCCTTGTCGCCTTCCGGCCAGAGAATGGCGCCGGGGGATACGCCGTTTACCCGCACCTCTGGCGCCAGGTCTTTTGCCCAGGAGCGGGTGAGGGCGGCGAGCCCGGCTTTGCTGGCGCAATATAACGGGTGATCCTTCAATGGTTTCTCGCTGTAGATATCGATGAGATTGACCACGCTACCGCCGGTTTTCCGGAGTGCCGGGAGACAGTGCTGCACAAGAAAGAAGGGGGCTTTCAGGTTGGCGCCCATGATCTGTTGCCAGTCATCTTCGGTGGCTTCTGTGGTTGGTGTGGGGTAGAACACCGATGCGTTGTTCACCAGACCGTCCAGGCGCCCCCAGGGCTGGCAGGCTTCCTGTGCGATCCGGGCGATGTTTTCGGCTTGAGCCAGATCACCCTGCACACAGATCGCTGAGCCGGACCTTGCCTCATTGAGTTTGTCCGCCAGTTCCAGAGCCTGCTGTTTTCGGCTGCGGTAGTGAATCACCAGGTTCCAGCCGCGGTCATGCAGTGTTTCGGCCGTGCGTGCGCCCAGACGGTGGGCGGCACCGGTGATAAGAGCAACGGGGTTGGCCATCAGCAAGTCCTTTTCGTTATTGATTCAGGTCGTTATGCGTTTAATGTGTGTTCTATACGGGACAGCCGCTCACGGTGGATCGCTTCGCCCAGCGCTTTGCCTTTGTATCCCTGCTCCAGTAACGCTTTCGGTGAGACGCCGGTGGCGGCCTCCGCTGCTTTTCGCAGCTGTGCAATGGCGGGGTTTTGCGTTTGGCTGGTAGTGCAGGCAAGTGTTTGCAGAAGGGCTTCGAAGCGGTCTGCCCGACGCCATAAATCGGCCTTGCCCAGCAATTCCAGAGCGCTTTCCGGGGTAAGGTCTGAGTCGCCGGTTTCAGCGAGCTCTGCCATAAACAGGCAGACCAGGTGGGTCATATCCCGGCACTCGTTCGGGGTTTTCATCTCGGCGGCGCGGTTTGCCGCTGCGGGCTCGGGAAGCGCGGAGAGCAGCGCGGCCAGGCGCTGGGCAGTGCTGCCGTTTTGTTGATGTACGCAGTGCAAAGCCTGCAGACCTGCGCGCAGAGCTTCCGGCTCTGACAGTTCGGGAATCAGGATGGCAAGCGCGCCCAGTTCCTGCAGAATTTCGAAGAAAACGCCTGGTGCCTGTTCGTGCAGGGCGCGCTGGACTTCCTGCCATACCCGCTCCGGGACCAGATGTTCCAGCTCGCCATCGTTGACCATCTGGCGCATCAGCGCCATGGTCTCCTCGCTCACGTGAAAGCCCATGGGCGCCAGGCGAGCGGCAAAGCGGGCAGTGCGGAGAATGCGCAGAGGGTCTTCACAGAACGCTTCGGACACATGGCGCAGGGTGCGGTTCTGAAGATCCTCATGGCCGTTAAAAGGGTCCACCAGTTGGCCCTCTTCGGTTTCAGCCATGGCGTTGATGGTAAGGTCCCGACGCTTCAGATCGTCTTCCAGGGTGACATCCGGTGCGCTGTAAACCGTAAAGCCATGATAGCCCTGGCCCTGCTTGCGCTCGGTGCGGGCCAGAGCGTATTCCTCTTTGGTTCCGGGATGAAGGAACACCGGGAAATCCGCACCCACCTGCTTGAAGCCCCTGTCCAGCATTTCCTCTGGCGTGGCGCCCACCACGACCCAGTCGTGGTCTTTGACGTCCAGGCCCAGCATCTTGTCCCGGACAGCGCCGCCTACCAGATAGATTTGCATGAAGTGGGTGTTTCCTTTGATTCCGTGTGAAAGTTATCGGGTGATTATCCGGCCGGGGTGGGGGAGAGGCAAATGCCGGTGGCAGGCAGTTTTTTGCCGCTCGCAAACAAAGGGATGTGATTATTCTGTATATTGGGCCTGAAATCAGCGCCTTGGGGTTTCTGGCGTGATTTTTTCATGGTGTTACGAAAAGTGTTTTTGGAGAACAGATAATGATGCTGCGCTGGATCCTTGTTGCTTTTCTGGCTGTTGGCCTGGGTGGTTGTGCATCCGGTCAGGGTGGCCAGGAGGACGAGTTGCAGAAAATCGACCCCATTACCGTGCGTGTCAGCGGCTATGGCACCTACGCCAATGCTGAAGAGGAACGCTCCGATACCCGTAAACGACTGATGGTGCGGCGCGCGTCTCAGCTCGATGCGTATCGCAATCTGGCAGAGCGGGTGTATGGCACGGTTATTTTTGGCAGCTCTACCGTTAACGATTTTGTATTGCGTAATGACAGTTTCCGGAGCTATGTGGACAGTTACGTTCGCGGAGCGCGGACCGTGGCAGTGAATGAACACAGTGACGGCGTGGTTGAAACCGTAATGGAGCTGCAGCTGGAACCCGCATTTCTGGCCTGTGCAACCGGCGTTGCCGATGATCAGGTGCAGGATACCTGCCCGATCCCCATGCCCACGTATAACGACCGTAAAGGCGACGTAGAGGCTACGCAGACACGTTCTGATTCACTGTATTACCTGGATTGAGTTGCCTTGATGCAGCTTGCGGGAGAAATATGAAATACGTCGTTCTTTTGTGCCTGTTGTTTTTCTCCGGAATGACCGGGGCTGCCGTGCTTGAAGGGGTGGGGCACGCCAACATCCGTGAAAACAATATTGATCAGGCCCGCGCGGAAGCCAGAAAGGCGGCAATGCGTGACCTGGCTCTGCAGTTTGAGGCCCGGGTAAGCAGCAATGACCGGGTTGAAAACGGCGAGCTGGTGAGCTCCCGGACAGAGCTGTCCACCATGGCGGAAGTGCGTAATGCCAGTGTTGTGGATGAGTATCGCAGCGGGAACCTGTTGCGGGTTACGGTCCGGGCCGAAGTTTCTGAAGGTGGCGCGTCCAGTGCCAGCTGCAAGGCTGGTGATGCTTCCGGTCTCCGCAAGCGGGTCGCGGTTACCGGATTTCCTCTTGTTGATCCTCCCCAGGGTGGCAACAAGGCCGTGGACGATGCCGGAGAAAAGTTGCCACAGGCGCTGATTTCCCGCTTGCAGAAGCAGGGCCAGATGCAGCTTCTGGGTGCCACCAGTTTGCAGCTTTTCAACAGCCCTCAGAATGCGCCCACCTCGCAGCGCAATCTGACCCGCAATCATCTGACCAACGTGGTTCAACTGGCCAGAGAGCTGGGCGCCCAGTTTGTTGTTTCCGGCGTGATACGGGACATAGGGCTTGCAGACCCAGGTGCCTGGGGTTCGTCCATTGTGAATCGCATGCAAAGGGGAATCGGCCTGTCGGATGATGATCGCCGGTTTGAAGTGGAGCTGATGGTGTTTGACGGCTTCAGTGGGTCTCCGGTGTATCAGAAAAGCTTTGCGACATCAGCTGACTGGGACCCCGAAGGAAGTGGCAGTGGTGGCTTTGCATCGGCAGGATTCGAGAAATCCGAGTGGGGGCAGGCGGTTTCCGGCGTTATGGATGAGATGGTGACGGAAGTAAATGACGCCCTGGCATGCCAGCCTTTCATGGCCAGAATTACCCGTGTGGAGGGTGACAGAGTAACGCTGGCGTCTGGTGCGACTGCCGGGTTGCGCCCGGGCGACGAGTTGGTTGTGTATCGTAGCCGGAGCTATTTCGACTCACTGGATGGCACGCCAGAGCTTCAGGACGCCGGGGTGTCTGTCACGCTGGATAACGTGCATCCGGATTTCAGTACCGGGAGATTGCCCACGGTGGGTGGGCAGGTAAATATCCAGCGCGATGATATTGCCATTATCTGGTGATCAGGCGGCTTCCGTCGCGGCGATATCGCGGATCTTCGCCACCATGGCACGCAGGCCGTTGCCCCGTGTCGGAGAGATGTGGCGGAACAGATCCAGGCGTTCGAACAGTTCGTCGATGTCGGTAGCCAGCAGTTCCCGTGGCGTCCTGGCGTTCAGCGCGACCAGGATGATAGCGGCCAGCCCGCGCACAATCAGGGCATCGGAATCAATCAGCAGGAACAGTTTGCCACTGTCTTCATCCAGGTGGTGAATAACCCACACTTGGCTCTGACAGCCGTGCACGTAGTTTTCTTCCACTCTCTCGTCCTCCGGAAAGGAGGACAGCTGCTTGCCCAGGTCGATAATGTAGGCGTAGCGCTCTTCCCAGTCGTCCAGGAACTCGAAGTCGTCCAGAACATCGTCCAGGGTGACTGTCTGACCCAGAGGGTTGTCGAGAAACTGCTGTTTGCTGGCGGTCATAGCATCCCTAATTCGAGTTTTGCTTCGTCGGTCAGCATGTCGTTGTTCCAGGGTGGGTCGAAGGTGAGATCCACAGTTACCTTGTCCACGTTGGGCACATGCTCCACCTTACGTTTCACATCTTCGGTAATCACCGGGCCCATGCCGCAGCCAGCGGCGGTCAGCGTCATCAGAATATAAACGTGGTTGCCGTCTTCGGTGCCATTCTCGATTTTGCACTCGTAGATCAGTCCCAGATCCACAACGTTGACCGGGATTTCCGGGTCGTAGGCGCTGCGCATGGCTTCCCACACCTGGTTCTCGTTGACAGTGCCGTCTTCCGGGGTTTCAAAGCTGCTTTCCAGCGGCTTCTTGCCCAGGGCATCGGCATCGTGGCCTTCAATGCGGGCAAGATTACCGTTGACCGCCACGGTGAAGGTGCCACCGAGAGACTGGGTGATGGTCACGAAGGTGTCTGACGGAATCATGATTTCCGTACCGGAGGGCACGAGCCGTGCCTCCACTTCGCGTTTTGTCAGGACGACTTCCCGTTCTTGCATGCGTATTCGGCCTTCTTTAAAAGCTAGTCAGGTCTTATGCCACCGTGAAACTCTCACCACAACCGCATTCCGCCGTGGCGTTGGGGTTGTTGAAGCGGAACAGTGAGTTCACGCCTTCGGTGACAAAATCAATTTCGATACCGTTGACCAGTGGCAGATGCTCTTCTTTCACGAATACATCCACGCCACTGATGTTGAACACACGGTCATCCGATGCGGGTGTTTCTACCCACTGGGTTTCGTATTTGAAACCGGAGCAGCCACTTTTCTTGATGGCCAGGCGAATGCCCGTAGCGTCGGTTTTCTTGTCCAGTTGCTTGCGTATGTGCGCGGCGGCACTTGGCGTCATGGTTACGGAGACGTCGCCCGGGGTGAAGACTTCGGCTGTCATGGTTCCACCTCCATCAGGTAAACAGGCGCTGAATTTTCTGCAGGCCAGTGAATAATTTTTCGACCTCTTCCAACGTATTGTAGAACGCGAACGAAGCCCGGGCTGTACCGGGTACTCCGTAGAAGTCCATCAGCGGCATGGCGCAATGGTGGCCGGTACGGATGGCAATGCCCTGCTGGTCCAGCAGGGTGCCGATGTCACTTGGGTGCAGACCTTCGATTTTGAAGGACATAACCGGCACTTTGTTTCTGGCAGTGCCGATGATTTCCATGCCCGGAACGGTTTCCACCAGCTCATTGGCGCGTTGGAGCAGGGCGTTTTCGGCCGCTTCCATGGCCGGGCGGTCGAGACTGTTCAGATAATCAATGGCGGCTGCCAGGCCCACGGCTTCAGCAATGGGCGGGGTGCCGGCTTCAAATTTATAGGGCAGTACGTTCCACGTGGTGCGCTCGAAAGACACCCGCTCGATCATCTCGCCGCCACCCTGATAGGGGGGCATTTCTTCCAGCAGTTCTGCCCGACCATACAAGGCACCGATGCCGGTGGGCCCGAACAGTTTGTGGGAAGAAAACATGTAAAAATCACAGCCCAGAGCCCGCACATCCGGCTGGAAGTGGGGCACGGCCTGGGCGCCATCAATCAGAGTGAGCACGCCTTGTTTCTTCGCCTGTTCGATCAGCGGAGCGATGGGGTTAACGGTACCCAGCACGTTGGAAACGTGGGTGATCGCCAGAATACGGGTGCGCTCGTTCAGCAGGCTGGTGAAAGATTCCAGGTCCAGCTCGCCTTCAGGTGTCACCTGAATCGGTACCACTTTGGCACCGGTGCGTTCAGCCACCATCTGCCAGGGCACAATGTTGGCATGATGCTCCATCTGGCTGACCAGAATCTCGTCGCCCTCTTTCAGGCGTGGCGCCAGCCCGTTGGCGACCAGGTTGATGGCTTCGGTGGTACCGCGGGTCCAGATGATTTCCCGGGTGCTCTCGGCATTCAGGAAGTTGCGAACGGTTTCCCGGGCGCCTTCGAAGGCGGTTGTAGCCCGGTCGCCCAGGGTATGGGCGCCACGGTGCACGTTAGAGTGCATTTCCCGGTAATAGCGGTCCATGGCATCCAGTACGGCCTGAGGCTTCTGGGCCGAGGCCCCGTTATCCAGATACACCAGCGGCTTCCCGTTGATCTCCTGAGCGAGAATCGGGAAGTCGCGGCGAATGGCCTGAACATCAAACGCCGGGCTTGTGGTGCTGTTTGCCGTGGACAAATCGCTCATGCCCTTCAGGCCTCCTGGAAGGTTTGATCGAAAAATGCGTTCAGTCGGGTCTGCGCGGTTTCACGCACGGCTTCCACCGGAATCTGTTCGACCAGTTCGTTGATAAACGCCATGGTCAGCAGCACGTTGGCCTGTCGACGGCCAATGCCGCGGGACACCAGATAGAATATGGAGGTTTTGTCCAGTTGGCCGATGGTGGCGCCGTGGGCGCACTTCACATCGTCCGCGTAGATTTCCAGTTCCGGCTTGGTGTCGATTTCCGCGCCGCTGTTGAGCAACAGGTTCTTGTTGTTCATTTCGGCGATGGACTTCTGGGCGTCCTGGTGGATATGAATCCGGCCGTTGAACACTGCGTGTGATTTGTCCGCCGCAATGTTGCGATAGGTTTCTTCGCTGTTGCAGTGAGCAGCCACATGATCAATGGACGTGTGGTTGTCGTAGTGCTGCTTGCCCTGGGTTACTACCACACCATTAAGCTTGGTTTCGGCGCCTTCGCCTTCCAGCCGTACCTGCAGGTCGTGCCGGCGCAACGGGCCGCCGAAACCAACACAATGGCTCTCGAAACGGGAGCTGCGCTGCTGAACGACGCCAGTGGCGCCAACATGCTGCACATTCTCGCCTTCCATGTTCAGGCGGATGCTGGTGAGGTTCGCGCCTTCTGCGAGGGAGAACTCGGTGACGGTATTAACCAGTACCTGGGCATCACCACTGGAGATGTATTCTTCCACCAGGGTCATCTGGCTGTTGGTTCCGGCATCGACCAATACCCGGGGATACGCCGAACCGCTGGCATCACCATGGGTTTCGTGGATGATGAACAGTGGCTGATCAAGCGCGGCGCCGGGCTTCAGCCGGATCAGCAGGCCGTCTTCAAAACGGGCACCGTTGAGCCTGGCAAACTGCGCCTGGTCGTGATCCAGCGTGCTGCCGAGCTGTTGGGCGGCGGCTTCGGCATCCCCGGCATTCAGATCCCGGAAGCTCTGGATGGAAATTCCGTCAAAGTCGGGAAACTCGCTGGCTTCAGGAACCATCACGCCGTTGACAAAGACGACCTTGTAGCCGGGAACCGCCAGGCTGTTGCCAATCTTGCCTTCTGCCGGCAGTGAAATGGCCATCTCGTCAGCGAGCTTCAGGTATTTGCTGGAATACTTCCAGTTTTCGGTTTTTCGGGTTGGCAGTGGCATGTCGACCAGTGCGCTCGCCCGTTGTTTTCTCAGCGCCAGCAGTGCGTCCGGCATGCGGTCGCACGCCGAATGCAGGAAGGCGCTGGAAAGCGTGGGTGCTGATTTCATTCCGCGACCTCCGATTAGTTGCTGGCTTCTTCGTCGTCTTTGATACCCAGCCAGCCGTAACCTCTTTCTTCCAGCTCGAGGGCCAGTTCTCGGCCGCCGGATTTAACGATCTTGCCGCCGGCCAGCACGTGCACGTGATCCGGCACAATGTGGTTCAGCAGGCGCTGGTAGTGGGTAACCATCATGATGGCGCGGTCTTCGGAACGCAGGGCGTTGACACCATCGGAAACCACTTTCAGGGCGTCGATGTCGAGGCCGGAATCGGTTTCATCCAGGATCGCCAGCTTCGGCTGCAGCAGCAGTGCCTGCATGATTTCGTTACGCTTTTTCTCACCGCCGGAGAAGCCTTCATTCACGCCCCGCTTGAGGAACGCCGGGTCCAGATCGACCTGGCGAGACACGTCCTTGGCCAGTTTCATGAATTCGGCGGCGTTCATTTCGTCTTCGCCACGGTGCTGGCGCATGGAGTTCACGGCGGTGCGCAGGAACTGCAGGTTGCTGACCCCGGGAATCTCGACCGGATACTGGAAGGCCAGGAAAATGCCTTCGCGTGCACGCTCTTCGGTGGCCAGTTCCAGCAGGTTTTCGCCATTGAGGGTGATTTCACCGGAAGTGACGTCAAAGGTCTCGTTGCCTGCCAGAACCTGCGACAGGGTGCTCTTGCCGGAGCCGTTCGGGCCCATGATGGCGTGAACCTCGCCGGCCTTGATCTCCAGGTTGATGCCCTTGAGGATTTCTTTGCCCTCAACGGATGCGTGCAGGTTTTTAATGCTCAGCATTTGTGGCGTCTCTCTGTATTCTGAAATTCTGATGGTAAAAAATTAACCGACTGACCCTTCAAGGCTGACTTCCAGCAGTTTGCCGGCTTCAACCGCAAACTCCATGGGCAGCTCCTTGAATACTTCCTTACAGAAGCCATTCACAATCATGGAAACTGCCTGCTCCGGGTCGATACCCCGCTGACGGCACAGGAACATCTGCTCGTCGCTGACCTTGGAGGTGGTGGCTTCGTGCTCAACGATGGCCGATTTGTTCTTACTTTCGATATACGGGAAGGTGTGTGCGCCGCAACGGTCACCGATCAGCAGTGAATCGCACTGGGTAAAGTTACGGGCACCTTCCGCACCCGGCTGGAATTTCACCAGACCCCGGTAGGCGTTGGAGCTGCGACCGGCAGAAATACCCTTGGAGATGATGGTGCTGGAGGTGTTCTTGCCCAGGTGGATCATCTTGGTGCCGGTATCGGCCTGCTGGTAGTTGTTGGTCAGCGCTACCGAATAGAATTCGCCCACGCTGTTGTCGCCACGCAGGATGCAGCTGGGGTACTTCCAGGTAACCGCTGAACCGGTTTCAACCTGAGTCCAGGAGATCTTGGAGTAATCGCCCAGGCAGGCGCCGCGCTTGGTCACGAAGTTGAAAATCCCGCCTTTGCCGTTCTCGTCGCCCGGATACCAGTTCTGTACGGTGGAGTACTTGATCTGGGCATCGCCGAGGGCGACCAGTTCTACAACCGCAGCGTGCAGCTGGTTCTCGTCCCGCATCGGCGCGGTGCAGCCTTCCAGGTAACTGACGTAGCTGCCTTCGTCGGCGATGATCAGGGTGCGCTCGAACTGACCGGTGTTGGCTGCGTTGATGCGGAAGTAGGTGGACAGCTCCATAGGGCAACGTACGCCTTTGGGTACGTACACAAAGGTGCCGTCGGAGAACACCGCGGAGTTCAGGCCGGCGAAGAAGTTGTCGCTGTGCGGTACCACGGTGCCCAGGTATTTCTGGACCAGTTCCGGATAATCCTGAATGGCCTCGGAAATGGAACAGAAAATCACGCCGGCCTTGGCCAGCGGTTCTTTAAAGGTGGTTGCAACGGAGACAGAGTCAAACACGGCGTCTACTGCAACACCTGCCAGCTTTTCCCGTTCGTGCAGGGGAATGCCCAGCTTTTCATAGGTTCTCAGCAGCTCCGGATCGACTTCGTCCAGGCTCTGGGGCATGTCTTCCTTGCGCTTGGGCGCGGAATAATAGGAGATCGAGTTGTAGTCAACCTTCGGGTACCCGACGTGCGCCCAGTTCGGTTCGTCCATTTCGAGCCAGCGACGATAGGCTTTCAGGCGCCACTGCAGCATCCACTCCGGCTCTTTTTTGAGCCCGGACAGGCGGGCGATGACGTCTTCGTTCAGACCGGGTTCGAACGTGTCGGCTTCGATGTCAGTGACAAAGCCGTGCTCGTATTCCCGTTTGATCAGCTCGTTCACCTCTTGGTCGGTGGTCGCCATGATCGTTGCTCCGTTATTCTCTCATCGTGGGCCGGCGCCATTGAGTGCCGGTCCCGTGCATTCTGGCGAGTGATTATACAATACCAGAGTAAAATAGTCAGGTATTAAATCGGTCGTGGTGAGAGTATACCTTAATCGAGGTGATAGCCCCATTTTACCCTTCGGGCAGAATCCGCGTCAGATAGCTGAACGCCAGCGATTCCGGCAGGTTGTCCGGTTTGGGTATACGAACAATGTGGCCGCTGCCCGGAGCATATTCCATGCTTTCGCCCTTGCGGTTTTCCATTATGCTGGCGGAGAAACGCAGATTGCCGGCGGGGTTGATCAGCTCCAACTGGTCGCCGACAGCAAATTTGTTTTTCACGTCGATGGTCAGCCATTGTTCATCTCTCTCGAGAATCGTCCCCACAACCTGCTGGGTGCCCAGGAATGAAGAGCCCTGCTCGTAGGTCTGGTATTCCTGAGGTACGTGCCGGCGCAGAAAACCTTCGGTGTAGCCGCGGTTCGACAGCGCTTCGAGTTCATCCATCATGCCCATGTCGAAAGACTTGCCAGCCACCGCATCGTCGATCGCTTTCCGATAGACCTGTGTAGTGCGGGCCACGTAATAGGTGCTCTTGGTGCGGCCTTCAATTTTCAGGGAGTGCACGCCCATTTTTACCAGCTCTGCCACATGTTGTACGGCGCGCAGGTCTTTGGAGTTCATGATGTAGGTGCCGTGTTCATCCTCGTAGGCCGGGATGAGCCCGCCGGGGCGGTTGGGCTCTTCGAGCAGAATCTCCCTGGGTTCTACTTCCTGTACCGCGCCGGAGGTGCTGGCGATCAGATCGCCGGTTTGGTCGTGCGTGTGCTGCACTTCCTTGTAGTTCCAGCGGCAGGCGTTGGTGCAGGCGCCCTGGTTGGCGTCCCGGTGGTTCATGTAGCCGGACAGCAGGCAGCGGCCGGAGTAGGCCATGCACAGCGCGCCGTGAACAAACACTTCCAGTTCCATTGCTGGCACTTTTTCGCGGATCTGCCGGATTTCCTCCAGAGCCAGTTCGCGGGACAGAATCACCCGGCTGATGCCCTGGCGGCGCCAGAATTCCACGGTGGCCCAGTTCACGGCATTGGCCTGAACCGATAGGTGAATGGGCTGGTCCGGCCAGTTTTCCCGCACCAGCATGATCAGGCCCGGATCGGACATGATCAGCGCGTCCGGCTTCAGTTCCAGTGCCGGCGCCAGGTCCCGGAGATAGCTGCGCACCTTGTCGTTGTGGGGGGCAATGTTGGAGACCAGATAGAACTGTTTGCCCAGTTCGTGCGCCCGTTCAATGCCCGCGCCCAGCGCTGCGGTATCCTTGAAGCTGTTGTTGCGGACTCTCAGGGAATACCTGGGCTGGCCGGCATAAACCGCATCGGCGCCGTAGGCGAAGGCGGTTTCAAGGTGTTCGGGGGTGCCGGCGGGGGCGAGCAGTTCCGGGGTGGTCATGGTGTCTCCGGGTTGTTCAGGGTCGGTGGGTACAGGTGCGCTATTATGGAAAACTTACGCTTTGGTGGAAAGGAGAGCTTTGCTATAGGTCTCCTAAAAAGTCGTATTGATTGTTTTCGGCGAACACGTGTACGCTGAGCGTTAATAACTGGAATATTGACTGTGATGTTGAAAGCAGGAGGACCAAGCATGGCGTCAGAAGCCCTGAGGCCTGACATTTCAAAGCGCGCATTGGGCGCCCGGGTCAGTTCTCTGATTCAGGTTCAACTGGATCGTGGCAAGGTTGGTGTGGAGACGGTTGCTTCGCAGCTGAATATGAGTCGCTACACCTTGCACAAGAAGCTTCGGCAAGAGGGTGTGACATTCGCTCACTTGTTGGAGCAGGTCCGTCGCGAAAAAGCACTGACCTATATGAAAGACAAAACCAAGCCACTGGTGGAAATTGCCGAGCAGCTTGGTTTTTCCGAATTGAGTGCATTCAGCCGGGCGTTCAAGCGCTGGATGGGAACGCCGCCGGCTGAATACCGCTCAATCAAACTTTCTTGAACACCAGAGTGGCGTTGGTGCCACCGAAGCCGAAGCTGTTGCTCATTACCAGGTCCAGATTCTGGTTGTCCTGGCGTTCGCGCACAATCGGGTAACCTTCGGCGCCTTCATCCAGATCCTGAATGTTGGCAGACGGTGCAATGAAGCCTTCGCGCTGCATGATCAGCGAGTAGATGGCTTCGTGCACGCCGGCAGCGCCCAGGGCGTGACCACACAAGGGTTTGGTAGAGCTCAGCGGGGGAATCTTGTCGCCGAAGGTTTGTTTTAGAGCCTTCAGCTCGGTGATGTCGCCCGCCGGAGTGCTGGTGCCATGGGTGTTGATGTAGCTGATTTCGCCATCAATATTGGCCATCGCCTGCTGCATGCAGCGAATGGCACCTTCACCGCTTGGCGCAACCATGTCTGCACCATCGGAGGTGGCACCGAAACCAACCAGCTCGCCCAGAATGTTGGCGCCGCGTGCTTCTGCGTGCTCCAGTGCTTCCAGTGCCAGAACACCGCCGCCGCCGGAGATTACGAAACCGTCACGGTTGGCATCGTAGGTGCGTGAAGCCAGTTCCGGGGTGTCGTTGTACTTGGTGGACAGCGCGCCCATGGCGTCAAACATCAGGCTCAGGGTCCAGTGGATGTCTTCACCGCCGCCGGCAAACATCACATCCTGGCGACCCAGGGCAATCTGGTCAGCCGCGTGGCCAATGCAGTGAGCGCTGGTGGCGCAGGCCGAGGTGATGCCGTAGTTGATGCCAGTGATGCCGAACGCTGTCGCAATGGATGCGTTAATAGCGCTGCCCATGGTGCGCGGAACGCGGTAAGGGCCAACCCGGCGAATGCCTTTTTCACGCTGGGTATCCACGGCGTCAATCAGTTCGACGGTAGAGGCGCCACCGGTGCCGAACACAATACCGGTGCTGTTCGCGCGGATGTGCTCGTCAGTCAGGCCGGATTGCTCGATGGCCTCTTTCATGGCGAGATAGGTGTAGCCGGACGCCGGGCACATGAATCGATAGATTTTGCGGTCAATAAGGTCTGGCAGGTTCAGATCGATTCTGCCAGTGATGTGACTACGCAGACCTGCATCCCGGGCTTCTTCGCTAAAGGCAATGCCTGAGCGGGATTCCCTGAGGGACTGGGTCACTTCTTTTTGATTGGTGCCAAGGCTGGAGACAATCCCCATGCCGGTAATGACTACGCGACGCATCGTGTTAACTCCTAAAAACCTTCAGTAGACGTGAACATGCCAACCCGCAGGTCTTTGGCGGTGTAGATTTCGCGACCATCCACTTCCATGCGGGCATCGGCAATTGCCATGGTCAGTTTGCGACGGATATACCGCTTGATGTCCAGGTAATAGGTGACCTTCTTGTTCTCTGGCAATACCTGGCCAAAGAACTTCACTTCGCCAGCGCCCAGTGCGCGGCCCTTGCCCTCGCCCCCGGACCAGGCCAGAAAAAAACCAACCAGTTGCCACATGGCATCGAGACCCAGGCAGCCGGGCATCACCGGATCATCCTTGAAATGGACCTTGAAGAACCACAGGTCCGGGTTGATATCCAGTTCGGCAACAAGGCTGCCTTTGCCGTACAGGCCGTCATCCGAAGCAATGTGGGTGATGCGGTCGACCATCAGCATTTCATCGGTCGGAAGGCGCATATCACCGGGGAATAGTTCGCCGTGCCCGCAGCGGATCAGGTCTTCTTTGTCAAAGTGGTCAGGATTCATGTTGCCTGTTTCTCTGTTGCAAAATGATTTCGCAATACTTTAGCGCGTTATCGCAGCAGGGCTATTGACCTTTAGTGGATGATTGCAGCTTACCCGGCTTTGCCGTCGGCCCGGGGACGGGCCAGAATGCCAGTGTAGCGAACCAGAAAAATGCCATAGGCCAGAACCCAGAGCAGCGTGCTGGTGCCGATGCCCGGGTGCCATGGCACCAGGTTGAAGGCGGTGAGTACGCGAATCACGGCGGCGAGTTGAATGGCAACGAATGCCAGGACCATACCGCGGGGAAGGACCAGCGGCCGGCCTGTGTGGCCCAGGGATACCCGGGCAATAACACCCAGAATCAGACAGCTAATGGCGCCGGCACCCGCAGCATGAGCCCAGGCATTGGCGGGCCAGCCAGCAATGAGTGAGCCAGCCAACAGAATCAGGGCAACCGGCACCCACAGAATCGACAGATGCAGAATCCACAGCAACGGCTCTTTGGCGAATAGCCAGCCTTTCCAGTTGTAAAGACGCACGAGCATCAATGCGGCAGCCACCAGGGCGATGACAGCGGCAACGCCAGGCCAGCCTGCAACCAGCGTAATCATGAGCGCAATCATGGTAAACAGTGTTGCCATATCCAGCGCTGGTACGGTTTTTACTTTTGAGCCATCTTCACCATGACGCTTCAGCCAGGCTGCAGAAAACGCCGGAGTGATGCGTCCGCCCACAATGCTGATCAGCGCCATGGCCATAATCAGCGCGCCGTAGCTGAACGACATGTCGAGCCGGGTAACGAAACCGATCTGCATGGCCCAAAGCAGCCCTAGCACCAGCAGAATCATGAGTTGTCGCTTCTGCCGGGCATGCCAGATACGCCAGCCGGCATCGATCATGACCAGGGGCAGGAAGGCCAGGTTTACGCCCTGGACCAGCCATTCGGGCAGGTTGGCGCCAAAAGCCAGCAGCAGGCGGCCAGCCAGCCAGACACCCCAGAGCAGCGCCAGCTGCCAGCCGTGCGTGCGCTCGGTACCCGTCCAGACGCAAACCGCCGTCAGCAAAAAGCCGGCGATGGCGGCCGATAAAAAGCCGAACAACATTTCATGCTGGTGCCAGAACAGTCCGGGCATGGCCAGGGGCAGAGTTACTGTCCCGGAAACATTCAGAATCCACAAAGGGATGGCGACAATGGCCAGCACCGTCATCGACAGAAAGAAAATCCGGAACGGATAGCTGAACAGCTGGCCTATGCTCGGGGCTGTGTGATCCGGGGAATTTGAGGTGGCCTGCATGTGAATGTCCCTTATACATATATTTGGTAGATATGTTATAGCTGCGACGCATCGAGAACCATACCTGCTTGGGGGTATTTTGCGTACAATGCCGCCAACATGCCTATCTGGAGTGGAATACCTGTATGAGTAGCTATCTGATCTTTAAACATCTGCACATGACTGTCGCCTATCTGACTATCGTGCTGTTTGCCTTGCGTCTGCTTCTCGATGCAGTGGGGCGTCCGGGCTGGCGACAGACACCTCTGCGCTGGATCCCGCATGCCAACGACACCATCCTGCTGGTGTCCGCCATAGCGTTGCTGTTTGTGGCCGGTTATGCCTCCGATATGCCAGCCTGGCTGATTGCCAAAATAGTGTTGTTGATTGGCTACATCGCAGTTGGCGTGTTTGCCATCAAGCCTGCCTTCGGCAAACCGGTGCGTATTGCTGCCGCTGTAGTGGCCTTTGTGCTTTACACAGGCATTCTCCATCTGGCCATGGCCAAGCCGATCCTCGGCTGAACCGGACAGAAACGCTATTCGCGTTTTTCGCCCACCTGCCTGCTCAGTTCCTGCAGCTGTCTTTGGACAGTGCGGAGCTGGCGGGCAATATCATCCCGCTCATCATGAGCCTGCTGGCGCTCTTTGGCGTTTTGCTCTTCACTCATCACTTCCAGAATGGCGCCAATCATCATGTTCAGGAACACAAAGGCTGTCAGGAAGATAAAGGTCAGGTAATAGACCCAGCTCAGCGGATACGTCTCCATCGTGGCGTACATGACATCCGTCCAGTCCTCGAACGTAGCCACCCGGAACAGTGTCAGCATGGAAATGGCCACATCGCCCCAGAGTGTTTCGTCTACTTTGGCGAAAAACATGGATCCTATGGCCGCGTATATGTAGAAGATGATGAACATCAACAGGGCTATATAGCCCATGCGCGGAATGGCTTTGAGCAGGGAGTTGATCAGGAAGCGCAACTCCGGCACCACGGACACCAGGCGCAACACCCGGAATACCCGCAGCAGGCGCCCCAGTAACACAGCCTCGGCATTATCCAGAGGAATCAGGCTGCCGATCACCACGATGGTGTCAAAGATGTTCCAGCCATCCCTGAAAAACCGCCTCTTCTCGGGGCTGGCGATAAAGCGGAACAGTATCTCCACCAGGAAGAAAACAGTGATACCTGTGTCCAGGATGCTCAGAGACCGCTCGGCCAGGGGCGGTAATTCGTAGGTTTTGGCGCCAATGGTCAGGGCCGAAAGCAGAATGATGGCGATCACTGCGCCCTGAAACAGTTTGCTCGATTCAATGCGTTTGAGTTGTTCAAAACTGCTGGCAGGGTTCATATCCACAGACATGCACGAACTCCGGGGGTTGATTCAGAGCCGGCAATTCTACTGGTACGGTGGAGTTCAGGGTAGCGGCGGCAGCAGAAAAGCCGCCGGTTTACGATTATAGTGCCGGGTAACCGTGGGTATTTTTCAGGGAGTTGATTCGATGGGATTCTGGGAGCGTTGGTCTGGCGTGCTGGGCGGGCTTGTCGCCGTGTTGATGCTGATCCTGGCATGGCAGATTTTCTCTGAAGGGGAAGATCTCGAAGCCCGGGATAATCGTGGGCGAACCCCGCTGCTGGTCGCCTCGGAAGAAGGTGACGGTGAACAGGTGCGGGAGCTGGTTGAAAAGGGTGCCCGCGTTGATGCCGGTGACGATTGCGACTGGACTGCCATGATGCGTGCCGCTTCCGGTGGACACACCGATATTCTTGGCTATCTGCTGGACCAGGGTGCCGATATCAATCATCAGGAAAAAACCGGTTATACGGCGTTGATGGGGGCGGTGATCAACAACCGGCCGGAAGCCGTTGAGCTATTGCTGGCGCGGGGTGCCGATACTGACATTCAGGAAACCGAAAAAGGCCAGACAGCGCTTATGATGGCCGTGCGTAACCGCACACCCGGGCTGGTGCAGATGCTGCTGGCCGCGGAGGCAGAAGCGGATATTGAAAACCATGAAGGCCAGAGTGCCAAAGACCTCGCCCTGCAAATGAGTGCTGAAGGCGACGAAGCAGGCAACGATATCCGGCAGATGCTTGGCTGTGAGCCGGTTGATACCGATCAGCCCTGATCGGTTCCGGTTTCCCGGTGTTGCCGTGGGTGGAAAAGTAAGGCAGAGAGGGTGTTATACCGCGTGTGGTAAAACCCCGAAATAGATGGCACTGAAGTGGCAGGCGCTGCCGCCAATCACAAAAAGGTGCCAGATAGCGTGCATATAGGGAATGCGGTCCGCCAGGAAGAAAATCACGCCGATGGTGTAAACAATGCCACCGGCAATGGTCAGATACAAAGCGGTTGTGCTGAGACTGGCCGCCAGGTCTGCGGATGCAAAGGTGATCAGCCAGCCCATGGCAAGGTAGATGCCTACCCGGACCAGCTCGAACCGGTGTTTGAAGATCACCTTCAGAACGACTCCCGAAATGGCCAGTGACCAGATGACGGCGAACATTGTCCAGCCGGTGGCGCCGCGCATGTTGACCAGAAGAAACGGCGTGTAGGTGCCGGCAATCAGCAGGAAAATGGCGCAGTGGTCCAGGGTTTTGAAAATGGTTTTGAGCTGTGGGTGGCGGGCGCCATGGTACAGCGCCGAAGCCAGGTACAGCAGGATCAGAGACGTACCAAATATGCTGAAACTGACCACTTTCCAGGCATCGCCCAACTGGCTGGCACCGACAATGAGAACCACTGTGCCGATGACGCTGAGCAAAGCGCCGATACCGTGGGTCGCGCTGTTGATCCACTCTTCGATACGGTGATGGATGGATTCTGAGGGGGCGCCGGTCTGGTCCATGGCTTTTGTCATATAACTCGTTTTATGTGCTTACTGATAGTCTAGTTGAGTTTCAGCGTACAGGTGTACGCAATTTCTGGCTATCGCTATCGTGTAATGAATCTCCGGAATATGTTCAGAAAAACTGAACGACCTGCCGGAAAACTTCCGTTTTCCTCTTTTGTGCGGTGCGGTTAGGCTGGGAGTTATTGAATTCAGGCAAAGGAGATGACGGCAATGGCAAAAGTTCTTGTACTTTACTACTCGATGTATGGCCATATTGAAACCATGGCGAATACCGTAGCTGAGGGTGCGCGCAACGTTGAGGGCGCCGATGTGGTGGTCAAGCGTGTTCCGGAAACAATGGCCGACCAGACGTTCCTGGATGCTGGCGGTAAAGCCGATCAAGAGGCGCCGGTAGCCTCGCCAAACGAACTGGCAGACTACGATGCCATTATCTTCGGCACACCAACCCGTTTCGGCAACATGGCTGGCCAGATGCGTACCTTCCTGGATCAGACCGGCGGCCTGTGGGCTGGAGGCAAACTGCACGGCAAAATCGGCAGCGTGTTCACCTCAACCGGTACCGGTGGCGGGCAGGAGCACACCATCAGCTCGTTCTGGACCACTCTGGCGCACCACGGCATGGTATTGGTGCCGCTGGGCTACGGCATTCCGGAATTTTTCGATATTTCTGAAGTAAGCGGCGGCACCCCCTACGGGGCGTCAACCATTGCCGGTGGCGATGGTTCCCGCCAGCCCAACGAGAAAGAGCTGAAGATCGCCCGGTTCCAGGGTAAGCATGTGGCTGAGCTGGCGGTGAAACTGCACGGCTGAGACCGCCGGCAGTAGCAGAAGTGTTAACTCAGGTTGAAGGCGGCAGGCGTATGGCTTGCCGCCTTTTTTAATGGCTGGTGCCTTCCTCGTAATTGATCTTGTTCCAGACGTTGTACTTGCCGGACGGCTTGTTCATAGGAATCCGCTTTTCTTCTTCCAGTGTGTCGGCGTTATAAACAATGATAGCGCCGTCGTCATCCCAGATGCTCAACAGAAGTTTCTCGCCATGGCGGTCGAACTCTACGTGGGCGGCCACTTTTCCGGGTTCCGGTTGCAGAGTCCTGACGATTTCCAGGGTCTGCTTGTCGATGATATGCACCTTGTCGGCATTCGGGCCGAAGAACACGTCCGCCCAGGCGTAGCGGGAGTTCTCGTGGCTGCGCATGAAGAACCCGGGGCCTTCGGTTTCCAGGGTTTTGATCACTTCCCAGTTTTCCATGTCGATGATGGAAATGGCGCCTGTGCGGAAGTGCGGTGTGGCCATAACCCGCCGGCCCTCGTATTCCCAGGTAATGCCGGAGCCCAGGTGGGGCATGCCTGGCAAAGGTAGCTCGGCCACTGTTTCGCCGGAGTCCAGGCTCATCACGATGCCGTGCTTGCCGTCCCGGGCCGCGCCGATCAGGTGGTCGTAGCCGGGATCAAAGAAGAAGTCGTCCAGCAGTGTGTCGGATTGCATACGCCGGACATTGGCTTTGTCATCTTCCACGCTGATTTCCCAGGCTTCCGGGATGTCCTTCAGGGCTGCAATAAAGCTGTTTCTGGGTGGGGCGGCATACACCGCACTGACACGGGAGCTTTCACCGGCATCGTTCTCAACCGGAATCAGCGCCAGCATTTCCAGATTGGCCGCGTCGAACAGCACCAGGGTATGGGGCAGGTAGTTGGCGGCCAGCACGTATTTGCCGTCTGCAGAAATGGCAATATTGCGCATGTTGATGCCGGCGCGCACCTCCGCTGCCACTTCCAGGTTGTAGATATCGTATTTGGTGATCCAGCCGTCCCGGGAGCCGAAATAGACATAGCGACCTTCCGGGCCATATTTCGGGCCGCCATGCAGGGCAAAGCGGCTGGGGAACCGGTGGATGGGTTCCATCTTGTCACCATCCAGCAGGGTGACGTGGTGGTCGCCGATTTCCACCACCAGGAACAGGTTCATCAGATCATCCACCTCGAATACCGGCTCATCGGGCAGGGATCCTTGTGGATGGTTGACTATCCGGCTGTCGCGGATTTCAGTTTCGCCCCACTTCAGTTCGTGGCTCGGGGGTTGATAGATGTAGTCGGTCAGATCAGCAATTTGCTGGTCGTTGAGGATACTCTCGTAGCCGGGCATCTGGGTGGCCGCGCGACCTTCCCGGATAACTTTCTCTGCTTCGGCTTTCTTCAGCCGCCCCAGGTTTTCCGGCAGCAGGGCTGGCCCCATACCACCCAGGCGATCCGGGCCATGACAGGCCGCGCATTGCTGCAGATACAGCTTGTCGATACTACTGTCGCCGGCTTCCTCAGCCAGTACAGGGCCAGACAGAATTCCGCTGGCCAGAAGGGCAGTGCAGGCCAGAATTCTGAAAGAATGCTTGGATGTCACCAGCAAAAACTCCCGGTTAACAGTTCAAAAGTGTGGTTCAGGCCGGACGACGACTGGCGTGTGCCGCCGAGAGCCCGGCAAGGGCGCTGTTCCAGCCGGCCTGGGCCGGCCGTGCCAGCTTTTCAGCCAGTTGTACCACTTCGCCAACGATGATCAGCGTTGGTGGCTGGAAGTCTTCCCGCTCAATGGTGTCGACCAGATCATTCAGTGTGGTCACGGTCATATGCTGGAGCGGTGTGGTGCCACGCTCCACCAGAGCGACAGGGCAGGTCCCGGACAGGCCGTGGGCGGTCAGCTCCTGCACAATGGTCGGTGCGTTGTGCAGACCCATGTAGAACACGCGTGTCTGGCCCGGTGCGGCCAGGGTCTGCCAGTTCAGCTCCAGGCTCTGATCGCCTTTGCGGTGACCGGTGACGAAGGTCACGCTCTGCGAATAATCCCGGTGTGTCAGCGGAATGCCGCAATAGGAAGCACAGCCGGCAGCGGAGGTAATGCCGGGCACTACCTGGAAATCGATGTCGTTTTCCACCAGAAATTCGGCTTCTTCACCGCCACGGCCGAAGATATACGGGTCTCCGCCTTTCAGACGCACTACACGGCGTTGCTGGGTCGCCAGCTTTACCAACAGTTCGTTGGTTTCTTCCTGGGGCACGTAGTGGCAGCCGCTGGCTTTTCCAACGTGGACGCGTTCTGCTCGTGGGTTAACCAGTTCCATGATCTGCGGTGATACCAGCCGATCATAGATAACGGCATCGGCCTGCTGGATCAGCATCAGGGCTCGCAGTGTGAGCAGCCCGGGGTCGCCAGGGCCTGCGCCGACAATAGCGACCTCACCTACCCGCAGGGGTTGTTCCGCCAGTTGAAATTCCACCAGGCACTTCTTACGTGGGTACGTGTTCATGGCGTACTTCCTTACAGGTTGTGAACCGGGATTTCGATAGCGGCGGCTGCCACCCGCCTCGGCATGTCGTTCATGACGCCGATTTCCTCGTTGGTGAGGTAACAGCCGGGATCTTCTTCCCAGAAATCGCGGGAAATGTTGTAGGCCCGCACTCGCGTATTGCCGTTGCAGATGTCCAGATATTTGCATTCGGCACAACGGCCTTTGACTGGCCGCGGATGCTGACGGAAGCCCTGCATGAGGGGATCCCGGGTTTCTGACCAGATTTCCGAGAACGGTGTTTCCCGCACATTGCCCAGATTGTAGTCCCACCAGAATGTGTCCGGGTGGACCACGCCCAGGTTGTCGATGTTGGAAATGTTCACACCGGAAGAGTTGCCGCCCCAGTTGGTCAGGCGCTGCTCAAGTGCTTCGACCTGGTCCGGGTAGTGGTCTTTGGCCCATTCGATCAGGAAAGGGCCGTCGGCATCGTTGTTGCCGGTGACGTATTCCCGCTCGATGCCGCGCTTGAGTTCGTCATGGCAGTGGTTGAACAGCAGGGTCATGGCCTCACGGGTCATGTCGTACCAGGCATCACGTTTTTTGTTGCGGCCACCGCGGCCAGAGTAGTTCAGGTGCGAGAGGTAGAATTTGTCGATGCTGTGTTCATCGAGCATCTCCAGCATGGCCGGCAGCTCGGGGTAGTTGTCCTGGGTCAGAGTGAAACGCAGGCCCACCTTGATGCCGGCCTGTTTGCACAGGGCGACGGCGTGCATGGATTCTTTGAACGCGCCTTTTTTCTGGCGGAATTCATCGTGGGTGGCTTCCAGGCCGTCAATGCTGATGCCCACGTAGTCATAACCTACGGCCGCGATTTTATCGATGTTGTCTTCGGTGATCAGCGTGCCGTTGGTGGACAGCCCCACGTAAAAGCCCATTTCTTTCGCCCGGTGGGAAATCTCGAAGATATCCGGGCGCATCAGTGGTTCGCCGCCAGACAGGATCAGTACCGGCACGCCATAGGCTTTCAGGTCATCCATCACGGTGTAGACTTCTTCAGTGCTCAATTCGCCCTTGAAGTCGACATCAGCGGAGATGGAGTAGCAGTGCTTGCAGGTGAGATTGCAGCGGCGGATCAGGTTCCAGATCACCACCGGGCCGCTGGGCCCCGGCACCGGCTTTACCGGTGTCGGGTTCATCAGGGTCTTGATGTAGCGGGTCATGCGAAACATAGTTGTTCTCTCTCATCAGGAGTGGCTTCGTTCTGGCCTCTCCGGGCTGGCCTTTACAGGCTCTGTGTTTTCTACTATCCCCCGTGGTGCAACACGAATCCATACCTTCGATGGAGTACATCGGGGGTATTTTCTAGTTGTTATGTTTCTGTTTTCTCAGTCGTAAACCGGTCTTCTTCAGAATTTCCGAGCTGTACAGGATGGTGTGGCCGGCGCAGTGGTCGCCAAGCAGCGCGCGGATTTTTCCGGCCTTGTCTTCCACTTCCTCACGGCTGGTGCCGTGCACCATGGCAAACAGGTTATAGCTCCAATAGGGAAGGTGTCTGGGACGTCGATAGCAGTGGCTGACAAACGGCAGATTCCCTACCTGTTGTCCCATCTCGGCAATGGCGCCGTCGTGTATATCCCAGACCGTCATGCCGTTGAACTTGTAGCCCAGGCGGTAGTGATTGGGCACGGCCGCTACCCGTCGGATAACACCGTTTTCCTGCATTTGCTGGAATCGCTGCAGTACTTCATCGGCCGGCATGCCCAGCTGTTGGCCAAGCTCCGCCCAGGGGTCAGATACCAGGGGCAGGCCATCCTGTGTGGCCAGAATCAGCTCCCGGTCTTTTTGCGTGAGCGTGGCCGCTTCAGACTTCAAAGTGGAGGTTGACATGAAATTCCTGTTCCTTGGGCATGTTGTAAACGGGGTGGCCGGTCAATGCTTCGATCCGTTCAATGGTGTCGGCGATGCCATCCGGGGTTTCCGTGGCCAGGACAAACCACATGTTCAGCTCGTGCTCCCGGCGGTAGTTGTGGGCCACCTCCGGAAAGCTGTTGACCTGTTCGGTTACCCGGTCAAAGTCTGCTGATGGAATGCGCATGGCGGCCAGAGTCAGTCCGCCGCCCATTTCGCCGGCATGGAACATGGGGCCGAAACGGGTCAGTGTGCCGTCGGCCAGCATGGCTTTGAGGTGATCCAGCAACACCTGCTCACCAATGCCGAGTTCGTCGGCGACGTCTTTGAACGGCGCCGGTGTCAGCGGCAGGCCTCGTTGCAGGCGGTTGATAATGGCCCGCTCGGTATCGGTAAAGTCCGGCGTGTTCTGTTGCTTGTCTTCGTGTTCAGCAATTGCTGACATACCGCCCTCCGCGCTGGAGGTAAGCTTTATTGCTGAACAGAACCGCATGGGCGATGTCGCCCAGCTCCAACTCGGAAATCAGGCTTTCCAGCTGTGCCTGTACCCGCTCACGGTTTACTCCGTGAATCATGCAGAACAGGTTGTACGGCCAGTCCGGGCGCCGCCTGGGCCTTTGGTAGCAAAGGGTGACGAAAGGCACTTTGGAAAAAGCCCGGCCGAGATCGGAAACCTGGTCGTCGGGTACATCCCAGACCACCATGGCGTTGGCGCGGTAGCCCAGGGTGCGGTGTTTAACGATCAGCCCTAAACGTTTGATCAGCCCCTGCTCTTGCCAGCGATTGATGGCGTCCATCACCTGTTGCTCGGTCAGGCCGGTACGTTCGGCCAGTGTCTGATAAGGCCGTGAGGTCAGGGGCAGGCCGTTTTCCAGCTGTTGCCTGAGCCGTAACAGCCCCCAGGCGCTGATAGCGCGGGTGTCGAACAGGTATTGATGGCGCTGGCTTTGAGGCTGTGTGGCCGGCTGGTTCATGGCAGAGCCTCCCAGTCGATATCGAAACCGAGGTCAATATGATAGCCCTCGATCATGGGGAGTCTGAGCATGGGTAATTTCAGCTGGTGTTCCAGTTCGTCCAGCCGTGCATCCAGAGTGCTTTCATCCGGAGCGGTCATCACGAACCAGAGATTGTAGGTATGCTCGCGGGCATAATTATGGTTTACGCCCGGAGCAAGGTTGATCCGGGCCGCCACCAGATCCATCTGTTCGGGTGGGGCAGCCACGGCAGCGAGCAGGCTTGCGCCCGCCCGGCTGTGTTCGAAAACCGGGCCGATCCGGCTGAGAACCTGTTGCTCCTGAAGGGCAGACAGTCGGTTGATGACCTCGCTTTCAGTCAGGCCCAGACTGCTGGCCATTTCCTGAAAGGGGCGCTCACAGACCGGCAGCCCCCGTTGGTAGCTGTCGATCAGTTGTCTGTCTGTCGCATTCAGTTGCATCAGGCTCTCCTCCGGATCGGATCCGGATCAGTACACGTCGTGCTGGGTGTTGTAAGTGTTGAACTTACCGGTCGGGGTGACGATATGGTCGCCCTTGATCACCTTCTTCAGCTCACGTGTCTTGTCGTCGACCACAACAATGGCAGAGTTCTTGTCCTGGGTGTTCCAGATAGAGAACCAGACTTCGTCGCCCGCCTTGTTATATTCCGGCTGAACCACACGCTTGGGTCCTTCGCCCAGGTCTGCCCATTCAGCAAGCGGCAACACTTCGTAGCCGGCATCAAAGTCATTGATGTCGAATACCGCGATGCTCTGGCTGATGTCTTCGTTCGGGTTCAGTGAGGTGTCTACCCACAGGTTGTCGGATTCGGGGTGGGTCTTCACGAACAGTGAACCACCGCCCTGGCCGTCAACCGTACGTACCACTTTCCAGGCGTTGTCCGGGTGACCTTCGGGGTCAGTACCGATCATCTGGATGGTCTGGTCGCCCAGGTGAGAGGTTGCCCAGACGGGGCCATGCTCGGGGTCAACAAAGTTGGCGCCACGACCCGGATGCGGGATCTTGCCAACGTCTACCATGGCTTCCAGGTTACGGTCCTGAGCGTCAACAACGGCAATCTTGTTGGAGTTGTTGGCTGCAGACATGAAGTAACGCATGCTGGCATCCCAGCCGCCATCGTGCAGGTATTTGGCTGCATCAATAGAGGTAATGCTCATGTTGTCCAGATCTTCGTAATTGGCCAGCATGATCTTGCCGGTTTCTTTTACGTTGATGATGAACTCAGGATGCGCATGGGAGGCTACGATCGCGGCCACACGAGGCTCAGGATGGTATTCCTGGTCGTCAACGGTCATGCCACGGGTGCCGACAATTTTCTTCGGCTCCAGGGTGTCGCCATCCATGATTACGAACTGTGGCGGCCAGTAGGTGCCGGCGATGGCATATTTGTCTTCCCATCCTTTGTACTTGGAGGTTTCGACAGAGCGCGCTTCCATGCCAACCTTGATCTTGGCCACGGTTTGCGGTTCTTCCATCCACAGGTCGATCATGTTGATCAGTGCGTCACGGCCGATCACCATCACGTAGCGGCCGGAGGCCGACATGCGGGAAATGTGTACTGCATAGCCGGTTTCAATGATTTCCACAATTTCCTTGGAGTCACCGTCGATCAGCGCAATCTGGCCGGCATCCCGCAGGGTTACACTGAAGATGTTCTCCAGATCCAGATCGTTCATCTGCTTGGTGGGGCGATCTTCCGGTGGCACGATCACTTCCCAGGTGTTCTTCATATCAGCCAGGCTGAATTCGGGAGGCTGGGGTGGCTCATGCATGATGTACTTGGCCATCAGCTCTACGGTTTCTTCATCGAAGTCGCCGGAAGTCAGCCAGTTCGGCATACCACCCGGGGAACCGTAGCTGATAAACGCTTTCAGGTAATCCAGGCCGCGTTCCTGGGTAATGTCCGGCGTCAGCGGCTTGCCGGTGGCGCCCTTACGCAGTACACCGTGGCAACCGGCACAGCGTTCGAAATAGATCTGCTTTGCCTTCTCGAACTCGGCGTCGGTCAGGTCCGGCGCACCTGAAGTACGCACAACCTGTGCAGACCCGGGATCGACAGAGCTGGCAGTGCCCTCATAGGCCATCTCGGATTCGTTTGCGTCTTTGGGGGCGGCATGGGCGGTCATTACGCCCAACGACGTAATGGCCACAGCCATGGCCAGTGGTTTGATCATCATTTTATCTACTCTCATCAGATGCTCTCCTTGGGATTCAAGAGTACGTCCTAGGGTTCTCTTGTTATGGCTTATGAACCTTGATTAATGTCAGACATCTACCAGTTTTCAAGCGAGTACCCCTCCGTGGGTATATCGAAAGATCACTGGATAGCCCGGAATAATTTGCGCAATATCATGTTCAGGATGTCCCGATGCCGGTGCATGTCGGTGTCAGTTCAGGAGAAGCGTGAATGAAGGGTTACGGGTATGGGCTGAGCGTTGTTGTCGGCACGATGTTGCTGGTTGCTGGCGCATACGCCGGGGCACCACAAAGCAGAGCCGAGCTGGAAAACTTTGTGATTCAGGATTGCGGCTCCTGCCATGGCCTGACCATGCGCGGTGGACTGGGTCCACCCCTGCGGCCGAAAGATCTTGAGCAACTGCCGGCAGAGGCGATTGCAGCCATTATCCGGGAAGGCGTGGACGGCACGGCTATGCCGCCCTGGAAAGCCCTGCTTACCGACGAAGAAATTCTCTGGATCAGCCGTCAGCTGAAATCCGGCGCTCTGATCACCGACGAGACCAAGGATGCCCGATGAAAACGCTGCTTATTCCGATTGTTCTGACACTGGCAACCCTGATCACTGGCTGCCAGTCCATGGGAGCCACCGGGCAACCGCAACTGCGGGGAACCGGCGACCTGGGCCTGATTATCGAAAGGGCGACCGGCTCGGTGCTGGTTGTGGATCATTCCGATCATGAAATCATCGGCCGGGTGGAAGGCCTTGGCGATCTTTCCCATGCCTCGGTGGTGTATTCCCGTGATGCCCGTTATGGCTATGTATTTGGCCGTGATGGCGGGCTGACGAAAGTGGACCTGCTCACCCAGAGCATTGATAACCGCATTATCCAGTCTGGTAACAGCATCGGCGGCGCCATTTCCCAGGATGGTGAATACGTGGCGGTGTCCAACTATGAACCGGGCGGGGTGAACATCTTTGACAGTGAGACCCTTGAAACCGTGGCCGAAATTCCGGCCGATTACGTCAACGCCGAAGGCGAGCAGGCACAGTCGAAAACCGTGGGGCTGGTTGATGCCCCGGGTAACCAGTTTGTCTTCAGCCTGTTTGAGGCCGGTGAGATCTGGACAGTGGATATGCTGACCACGCCGCCGGAGGTCACCCGTTTCGATTCCGGCAAGGAGCCGTATGACGCCCTGATCACTCCCGATGGTCGCTACTATATCGCCGGTCTGTTCGGCGAGGATGGCCTCTCAATGCTGGATTTGTGGAAGCCGGAGCAGGGCGCGCAGACCATCATGCCGGACTATGGCAAAGGCGAGCAGCGTCTGCCGGTCTATAAAATGCCGCATCTGGAGGGCTGGGCCATTGCCGATGGCCATGCATTCGTGCCGGCGGTTGGCCGTCACGAAGTGCTGGTGGCCGACATGGAAAGCTGGGATATGGTTGAGCGTATTCCGGTTCAGGGCCAGCCGGTCTTTGTCATGGCCAGCCCGGATAATCGCCACATATGGGTCAGTTTCGCTCATCCGGAAAACGACGTAGTGCAGGTGATTGATTCGCAGACCCGGGAAATCATCCGAACCCTGGAGCCGGGCAAATCGGTTCTGCATATGGAATTCACCCCGAGGGGCGAAGAAGTGTGGGTGTCGTCCCGCGACAGCAACCGCATTACCGTTTACAACACCCGCACGCTGGAAGAAGTAGCCACACTGCCGGCAGAGAAACCGTCCGGGATCTTCTTCACGAATCGCGCCCATGAGCTGGGGTTGTAAGTCTTGGCAACGCTGCGTGCTGGCCTGCTGGCCGCGGGAGTAGTCGCCGGGAGCATGATCCCGGCGAGTGGCCTGGCGAAGGGGCCGGTTTTGCTGCAGGTGTTCACCGATGCCCGCTCCACCACAGTGGCCAGTTATCGGCTGGAGCGCCATCTGAAAGAAATTGGTTGCCCGGCCAGGCTGGTTTTTGAGCCCACCCCGGACGCCGAACTGACATTCCGGGCGGCAGGGAGAAACAGTGAACATACACCGGCGTTGCGGGCGGTGAATCGTAATGGCAGCAACCCGGTGCCGGTCTGGGTTACCCGTAAAACCTCTGGCGTGAATTCACTGACCGAACTGGAAGGACGGGAGGTGTCACTGGTAGCCGGCAGCGATCCGGTGGGCGGCAGCCTGGCTCTTCAGGCCCTGGCAGAGCACGGAGTAAGACCTGCCCGCGGGCAGCGTTACGAAGCCGGCGATTTCAGCTCGGCCTTGGGGTTGCTACTGCACAATAACACCCATGCGGCAGCTTCAGAGCTTGGCCTGGTGACACCATTTCTTGAAAACCAGGGCCTGGCAATCACCTGGCAGGGCCAGCCGGTTACCGGTGCGGGCTGGTATCCGGAAAATCCGGACACTGCCTCAAGTGCCCGTGTTACTGATTGCCTGGTGGCCCTCGGTGACCTGAAGCGGAACGATGACCGCCAGATATTCCAGATTTTTCCTGAGTGGGTGTCCGGCTTCGCCGCGCCCGAATCACAGCCGAATAAGGAAACAAGCCGATGACGTTTTACCAGCCAGTGGGCAACGAAGTGGAGCTGTTCAGTGCTGCGGCCGAAAACGGCTTGCCCGTGCTGATCAAGGGCCCGACAGGTTGCGGCAAGACCCGTTTTGTTCGCTACATGTCGGAAAAGCTCGACCGGCCGGTGTATACCGTTGCCTGTCACGACGACCTCACCGCCTCGGACCTGGTAGGTCGACACCTGATCGGGCCTGATGGCACCTATTGGCAGGACGGCCCTCTGACCCGCGCCGTGCGCGAAGGTGGCATCTGCTATCTGGACGAAGTGGTCGAGGCCCGCAAAGACACCACCGTGGTGCTGCACCCGTTGGCGGATGACCGCCGGGAGCTGCCCATAGAGCGCACCGGTGAGCTGTTGAAGGCCGCGCCGGGATTCATGCTGGTGGTGTCCTACAACCCGGGGTACCAGAGTTTGCTTAAAGGCATGAAACCCAGCACCCGGCAACGGTTTGTCTCCATGAGCTTTGACTATCCGGAACCGGAAGTGGAACAGGGGATTGTGCAGCAGGAATCCGGCTGTGATGCGGATCTGGCCAGACAACTGGTGAGCCTGGCGGATTCGTTGCGCAACCTGAAAGACCATGATCTGGAAGAAGCCGCATCAACGCGGTTGTTGATTCACACGGCCTACCTGATTGCTTCGGGTGTGCCGGTTATTGCTGCCTGCCGGGCGGGGCTTATCGAGCCGTTGTCGGACGATGCAGTGACTATCAATGCATTGATGGAGGTGGTGTATGCCTTATTCGGCCAATCGCAGGAATGAGTCAGCCGGTGCGGCTATCCCGGTGGTCTGGTATCTGTTGAATTTGTTGATATTGCCGATTATCGGTTTTGCCGTGCTGGTGTGGATTGCCATGACAGCCGATGAAAGCCGGCCGTTGCGCCAGATGTATGCCAAAGCCGGAGTTTACATGTCGGTGCTGGGTGCATTTCTGATCAGCTCGGGCATTGTGATTTGCTGGTTGCTGTTCGGCAACACGGGTAACTTCTGGACGCTCGCCATAGTGTGGGCGGTTGTTCTGCACACGTCGTTTGTGCTGTGGGGGATGGTTTCCCTGGCTCAGGCCATCGGAAACAAGCCACCGTACTTTCCGAAAAAATTGATGTAATTGCCGGGCACCGGCCTTTTCAGGGCCGGGCTCCCGACCATGAGGGGCTATTCAATAAGAGGTATTTGTTTTCAGGCTTTAATCTACGAAGATTTCAACGTGGTTATGGCGATGAATGCGCAGGAGGGTTGGTGAACATTGCAATCAGAAACTTTGCGGTACTGTTACTGGCTCTCGTCTGCTCAGCAGCCGTGGCCATGCCGGTTGGGGACTATGAGCCGGTGTCGGCACAAAAGGTTATCCAGGAAGCCTTGCCGTCAGTGACGGAAGTGGTGCCGCTGGAGAGCAACCGGGCAATCCAGGAGCTCTATGCCGGCGATGAGTTGAAGGGCTACGCCTATCAGTCTCTGGATTTCGTGCAAACCCCGGCTTATTCCGGCAAACCTGTTAATGCGGCAGTGGTGCTCGATACCGAAGGCACCATCAAGGCCGCCAAAGTTATCCACCACGACGAGCCCATCCTTCTGGTGGGGATCCCCGAGAGTAAACTCCACGTCTTCACCGATCAGTACACTGGCCTGAAAGCCGACCAGCGAGTCACCGTAGGTGGCACCTCTACCGAGCGCAAGGTGGCCGTGGACGGACTTTCCGGCGCTACGGTTACGGTGATGGTTATCAATGAAGTCATCATGCGCACTGCCCACCGTGTGGGTATCGAATTGGGGCTGGTGGAAGGCGGTGAAAACACTCGCCCGCCAATGGCTGCTGTCGACAAGGAAGGCTTTGAACAAAAAGGCTGGCAGGAACTGACCGGCGATGGCTCCATTCGTCGGTTGCTGCTGACCAAAGGGCAAGTGGACGATTCCTTCAAGGGTACCGAGGCGGAGGGGGTTGACCCTGCCGCTCCCGAGGAGCGGGATGAGCCACTGATTGACCTTTACGCCGCCTACCTGAACGCACCGACTATCGGTAGAAACCTGCTTGGTGAGAATCAATATGAGTGGCTGACCTCTGAGCTGGAGCCCGGTGAACACGCCATCGCGGTCATGGCGGACGGTGAGTATTCGTTCAAAGGCTCAGGATACGTGCGCGGCGGTATCTTCGACCGTATCCAGATCCGCCAGTTCGGCGACACCTTCAATTTCCGGGATCTCGACTATTACCGGCTGAGTGATGTTTCCGTCGAGGACATTCCCGAGCTTTCGGAAATGGCGATATTTATCATTCGCCAGCAGTACAACTTCGACCCGGGAACGCCCTGGACTCTTGAACTGAGCGTCAAGCGCCAGACCGGCCCACTGGATAGCGAGTTCCAGGTTTTTCCGCTGGAGTATCAGTTGCCGGAGCAGTATTACACCCGCCCGGAGCCGGTGCTGACAGAAGAAGAAAAACTGGAGAACCAGCCCATGTGGGTTCAGGTCTGGTACCAGCGCGAGTTCCAGATCACGGTGCTGGGCATTGGTCTTGGTGTGCTGTTTTTCATTCTGTTTTTCCAGGACTGGCTGGTACAGAAGCCCGGAATTTTCCGTTGGATCCGCCACGGATTTCTCGTGTACACGCTGTTCTTCATTGGCTGGTATGCCATGGGCCAGCTCTCCATCGTCAACGTGCTCACGTTCGCCAGCAGCCTGATCACTGGTTTCAGCTGGGACACTTTCCTGATCGATCCGATGCTGTTCATTCTCTGGTCGGTGGTGGCGGCCATCATCATCTTGTGGGGGCGGGCGGTGTATTGCGGCTGGCTGTGTCCTTTCGGGGCGCTGCAGGAGTTGCTGAACGAAATTGCCCGCAAACTCAAGGTGCCCCAGTACACCGTTCCGTTCGCCGTGCACGAGCGGCTGTGGGCCATCAAGTACATCATTCTACTGGTGCTGTTCGGGGTGTCACTGGAATCCATGGCGACCGCCGAGCGGATGGCCGAAATCGAGCCCTTCAAGACCGCTATTACTCTGAAGTTTGACCGCAGCTGGCCCTTTGTCACTTATGCCGTCCTGTTGCTGGTGGTCAACCTGTTTACCCGCAAGGTGTTCTGCCGGTACCTCTGTCCGCTGGGCGCTGCCCTGGCACTGCCGAGCAAGCTGCGGGTGTTCGACTGGCTCAAACGCCGGAAAGAGTGTGGCAACCCCTGCAAGTTGTGTGACAAGGAATGTGAGGTTCAGGCCATTCATCCCGACGGTCATATCAATTACATGGAATGCCATTATTGCCTGGACTGTCAGGTGACCTATTTCAATGACCACAAGTGCCCGCCGCTGATTGTGAAGCGGCGCGGGAAACGCCGTGGCCGGAATGGCCCCGCTCATGCGGAGCAAATTCCTGTGGCCCAAGTGGACTGAGCAGTACCTGGAAAACGAAGAGCAGCAATAACTGCCATAATCAGAAACGGAGTTAAGGCTATGAAGAAACATGATGAATTAACGAATGACAAACCTGAGATATCAGACGGGGGTCTCAGTCGCCGCCGGTTCATGGGCACAGCTGCTCTGGCGGGTGTTGCTGGAGCCACGGGGCTTGGAACTGCAGTCATGTCGCGGGAGTCGTTCGCGGCCGCTGCCGAGGAAGCACGTAACAACTTTGTCGTGCATCCGGGCGAGCTGGATGAATATTACGGCTTCTGGAGTGGTGGTCACTCCGGTGAGGTTCGGGTCATGGGGGTTCCCTCCATGCGGGAACTCATGCGTATTCCTGTTTTCAACGTGGATTCTGCGACCGGTTGGGGCATTACCAACGAAAGTAAGGATGTGCTGGGCCATGACAATACTCACCTGAACGGTGATGCCCACCACCCCCACGTTTCCATGGAAGACGGCCGGTACGATGGCAAATATCTGTTCATCAATGACAAGGCCAATACCCGTGTTGCCCGGATCCGTCTGGATATCATGAAGTGTGACAAGATCACGACTATTCCCAACGTTCAGGCGATTCACGGCTTGCGCCTTCAGAAGGTGCCCAAAACCAACTACGTCTTTTGCAACGCGGAATACGTCATCCCGCATCCGAACGATGGCAGTGATACCAGCCTCGAAAGCAGCTTCACCATGTTCAATGCGCTGGACGCAGAAACAATGGATGTGGCTTTCCAGGTGATTGTGGACGGCAACCTGGACAACACCGATGCCGACTATACCGGCAGGTACGCCTGTTCAACCTGCTACAACTCGGAGAAGGCACTGGATCTGGCCGGCACCATGCGTAACGATCGCGACTGGGCAGTGGTGTTCAACATCGAGCGTATCGAACAGGCTGTCCGCGACGGAAATTACGAGACTCTGGGCGACTCCAAGGTGCCGGTGGTAGACGGCCGGAAGGGCTCGAAATTCACCCGCTACATTCCGGTTCCCAAGAACCCGCATGGCCTGAATACCTCGCCGGACGGCAAGTATTTCATCGCTGCTGGCAAGCTTTCACCCACGGTAACGATCATTGCCATTGATAAGCTTGACGAGCTGTTTGCTGATGAAATTCAACCACGCGACACCGTGGTTGCCGAACCTGAGCTGGGGCTTGGTCCGCTGCATACCACTTACGATGGTCGCGGGAATGCCTATACCACTCTGTTTATCGACAGCCAGGTGGTGAAGTGGAACATCAGCGATGCCATCAAGCACTACAATGGCGAGGATGTGAATTACATCCGCCAGAAGCTGGATGTGCATTACCAGCCGGGCCACAACCACGCCTCACTGACCGAATCCCGGGACGCGGATGGCAAGTGGCTGGTGGTGTTGTCCAAGTTCTCGAAGGACCGTTTCCTGCCGGTTGGGCCGCTGCATGCGGAAAACGACCAGTTGATCGATATTTCCGGCGAGGAAATGAAGCTGGTGCACGATGGCCCCACCTTCGCCGAGCCTCATGACTGCATCCTGGTACGCCGGGACCAGATCAAAACGAAGAAAATCTATGATCGTGACGATCCTTCTTTCGCCTCGGCCCGTGCGCAGGCAGAGAAAGATGGCGTTACCCTTGAGGCCGATAACAAGGTTATCCGGGATGGCAACAAGGTGCGGGTGTACATGACTTCGGTTGCACCGCAGTACGGCCTGGAAGAGTTCAAGGCGAAACAGGGCGATGAGGTGACGGTGTATGTGACCAACCTGGATACCATTGAGGACGTGACTCACGGCTTCTGTATGGTAAACCATGGCGTCAGCATGGAGGTGAGTCCGCAGCAGACGGCTTCGGTGACCTTCACCGCGGATCGCCCGGGGGTTCACTGGTTCTACTGCAACTGGTTCTGCCATGCGCTGCATATGGAAATGCGTGGGCGGATGCTTGTTGAGAAGGCCTGATAGGCGCTCGCACTTGGTACGGGGCCCCATTTTGGGGCTCCGGCCTGTTTGGTTTGGGTGCAGCAAACCGATGGGATAGGGCTTTCCGAAACACGCTGTGAATACGTCCTTGTACGCTCTGCTTCGCCATCCATGGCTCCGCAAGGTTTCGGAAAGCCCTATCCCATCGCTTTGCACATGGCGAGGTGCAGTCCTCTACCGACTTCAAACTTTTGAGAATGCTCGATGTACCAACTTTTGCGTTATGGGGTGGCCCTGATGGTCGCTCTGTTATCGCTGACCGCGAATGCGAACCTGCAGGAACAGCTTGATGCGCTGGAGCCCGGTGCGGCTTTTGAGCTTCCGTCGCAAACTGTTTCACCCCTGGCTATCAATGTGTCGGGGGTAACTGTGTCCTGTGCCCCGGAGACCGTGATTGATGGCGGTGGAAAGGGGCATGCCGTTGAGATTCTGGCTGAAGGGGTGACTTTCTCTGGTTGTTCGGTGCGTAACTGGGGTGAGGACCTGAACGAGCTGGATGCGGGGATTTTCGTGGCCCGGGAAGCCGAGGGTTCGGTGGTTGAAAAGAACCGGCTGCAGGGACCGGCGTTCGGGATCTGGCTGGATGCAACGCCGGATGTGACGGTTCGCGATAATACGATTCGCGGCGATGACAGCATGCGTTCGAATGATCGGGGCAACGGGATTCATCTGTTCAACACCACCGGGGCGTTGATTGAGGGAAATGATATCGCCAGAACCCGGGATGCGATCTATATCGAGACGGCGAATAACAATACGATTCGCGGCAATGAAATGTCCGATCTGCGTTATGGCATCCACTATATGTATTCGATGAACAACCGGTTGGAAGACAACGTTACCCGGGGCACCCGGACCGGTTATGCGCTGATGCAGAGCAAGCGGCTGAAGGTGCTGAACAATCGATCGGTGAATGATGAGAACTACGGGATTCTGATGAATTTCATCACCCAGTCGGAGCTGCGTGGCAACGTGGTCACCGGCGTTTCTCAGGGCCAGACCAGTGGGGTGGCGATTTCCGGGGCCGAAGGCAAAGCGGTGTTTATCTACAACTCGCTGTACAACACGTTCGAGGGTAACTATTTCGGAGACAGTAACATCGGCATTCATCTGACCGCCGGCTCCGAGGATAACGAGGTGTTTGGTAATGCCTTTGTGAACAACCAGCGGCAGGTGAAGTACGTGGCAACCCGTACCCAGGAATGGTCGAAGAACGAAAGTGGCAATTTCTGGAGTGATTATCTGGGCTGGGACCGCGACCAGGACGGTATCGGTGATGTGCCCTATGAGCCCAATGACAATGTAGACCGGCTTCTGTGGAAATACCCCGAAGCAAAAATCCTGATGTTCAGTCCGGCAGTGGATATTCTGCGCTGGGTTCAGGACGCTTTCCCGGTGGTAAAGGATGCCGGGGTTGCTGACTCTTATCCGCTGATGCAAATGCCGGCCGATCTGAAACCGGAGATCCGATGAGCTGTTTTCGTCTTGAGAATGTGAGTTACCGGTACGACAAGACTCCGGTGCTGAATGATATCGACCTGACCCTGGAGCCGGGCGAGATACTGGGGTTGTTTGGTCACAATGGGGCCGGCAAGACGACGTCCATAAAACTGATCCTGGGGCTGATGCAGCCGACTCAGGGCAGGGTGTCGGTGCTCGGGGGGCACGCCGGCGATCTTCAGGTTACTCAGCATATCGGTTACCTGCCGGAAAATGTGATGTTCTATCCGCAACTGACCGGCCGGGAGATCCTGAGCCATTTCGCACGGCTGAAAAATGCCTCGTTGCGCCAGGTGCCGGAGCTGCTCGAACAGGTGGGCCTGAGCGATGCCATGGATGCCCGCACCAAAACCTACTCCAAGGGCATGCGCCAGCGTCTCGGGCTGGCCCAGGCCCTGTTGGGCAAACCGAAGCTGCTGATGCTGGATGAACCTACCGTCGGGCTGGATCCGGTGGCCACGGCTGATCTTTATTATCTGCTCCGCAAGTTGCGGGATGAAGGCACGGGCATTGTGCTGTGCTCTCACGTTCTGCCAGGTGTGGAGCCCTATATTGATCGCGCTGCCATTCTCACAGAAGGGGCGTTAAAGGCGGTTGGAGATCTGGCGGCGCTCAGGCGGCAGGCGAATATGCCAGTGACCCTGTCCCTGGGCCCGGTCAATAGTGTTTCGGCTCTGGAAAAGGCTATCGACAAGGCGTCAGCCAGCAGTGGGCTAGTGATCAGGACCGATAGCGGGCGCCTGAAAGTGGATGTACAGCCGACGGAAAAAATGGCCTTGCTGGAAGCGGTGATGTCCTCAGGCGAGGTGGCCGATGTCAGCATTTATCAGCCAAGCCTGGAAGATATATATGTGCATTTCATCGGATCGGGTGGCCTGGCAAACCGAGGAGGCAGCCAATGAACAGTATCTGGACCATTGCTCGCAAAGAGCTGAGCGACAGTCTGCGTAACCGGTGGCTGATGGCGATTTCCCTGGTGTTCGCAACCCTGGCACTGGGCATCGCCTGGTTCGGCGCGGCTGCTTCCGGGCAGGTGGGTTATGCCTCTACTCCGGCCACCATTGCCAGCCTGGCCAGCCTGGGAATTTTCCTGATTCCCCTGATCGCGTTGTTGCTGGCTTATGACGCCATCGTCGGAGAAGAAGAGGGCGGCACCCTGCTGTTGCTGATGACCTACCCGCTTAGCCGCAGTCAGTTGCTGCTCGGCAAGTTCCTGGGTCATGGTCTGACTCTGGCCCTGGCCACACTGATCGGGTTTGGTTTCGCCGGCGTGGCCATTGCCCTGCTGGTTGAAGACGTTGCGGTTGCCAGCCTCGCCGTTGCCATGTTCCGGTTTATTGCTTCCACTGTGCTGCTGGGCTGGGGGTTTATAGCCCTTGCGTATGTCGTCAGTGTTCGGGTCAGTGAAAAACCTGTTGCAGCCGGCCTGGCCCTGGCGATCTGGTTCTTCTTCGTGTTGATTTTCGATCTGATGCTGCTCGGCACGCTGGTGGCAAGCGAAGGTAAGTTCAACGCCGAGCTGTTGCCCTGGCTGTTGATGCTTAATCCTACGGATATCTACCGCCTTCTCAACATTGTGGCCTTCGATGGTGCTGCACAACTGAGCGGTGTCCTCAGCCTCGGTTCAGATCTCCCCTTTGGTGCAGCCGGCCTCTGGCTTGGCCTGGTGCTCTGGTTTGTCATCCCGCTTGGCGGTGCCCTGTTACTTTTCCGAAATCGTCGTATCTGAACGGAGTTATCACTGATGAACCGAACACGTTTGAACTGGCTTCTGGCCGCTATGGCCGTTTTCGCTCTCTCGGCTTGCTCCGGTGGAGAAGAGCAGCAGGCCGCGGTCAAACCCGATCCGGTCCACTTTGAAAGTGGGGACGAATGCCACGTATGTGGCATGGTTATCACCAACTTCCCGGGGCCCAAGGGCGAAGCGATTACTGAAAAAGGAGAGCATGTCCGCAAGTTCTGCTCCACCAAAGACATGTTTGCCTGGATGTTGCAGCCGGAAAACGTTAACCGTGACCACACGCTTTACGTCCACGACATGGCGCAGACCGAGTGGAAGAGCCCGGAGGATACCGCCCTGGTTGACGCGCGGGACGCGTTCTACGTAGTGGGTACGGATCGTCCGGGCGCTATGGGCCCGACTCTGGCCTCATTCGCTGCCGAGGAGGCAGCCCGTGAGTTCATGGGTGAGCATGGTGGCGAGGTTCTGGAATACAGCGAAGTCACCATGGAGCATCTGAACTCGGGCGCCGCCATGGAGCATGCGCATTAACCGAAACCATGAACCACGGCAAGCACCACCACGACCACCGGTGCCCAGGCTTGAGCGGCCAGCCGCCATCCCGGTGGTGCATGCCGCATTTCCATAAAGTGATCGACCAGTAAGACCGCTTTGACGATCACCAGCGCAAACACCAGCCAGATCAGTACCGCCGGATCGGCGCCGGCCTGCATGGCGATTACCGGCACCATGGTGCAAACCATCAGGGCGATATAAACCGCTAACATCTGCCTATCTCCTCAGGCCAGAACATAGAGGATGGGGAAGAGCACCAGCCACACCAGGTCGACCATGTGCCAGTAGGACGCGCCAGACTCCATGCCGTTCATGTCGTCGCCGTTGTAATCGCCTTTTCTCACCTTTACCGCCAGCACCACCAGGATGATCTGGCCCAGAACCACGTGCATGAAGTGGAAGAAGGTCAGGAAGAAATAGAACATGAAGAAGGTGTCGGTGCCCAGGTTGTAGCCATCCAAATACAGGATGGCGTATTCCCAGAGCTTGCCGAAGGTATAAATCGACGAGGCGGCGATGGCGCCCCAGAGTAATCGTGTTGTGCCGGATTTGCGCTCGCGCAGGTGGTGGACGGCCAGGGCCACCAGATAGCTGGCGGTAATAAGGCCGATGGTGTTGATCAGGCCTGTCCAGGGGTGCAGTACAGCCCGACCGGCGCTGAAGGTTTCCGGGTCCAGGCTTCGGGCGACGCCAAAGCCGATGAACAGGATGCCGAAGACCGCCAGTTCCGCGAAAATGAAGAACCAGACGGCGATGTCGCCGGGCAGGTGTTTTTCGTGCGCCGCCGGGGTTAATGCCATTGGTGCTCCGTTATCGGGTCAGGTTCATGTAAAGCTTGGGCAACTGAGCGGGCAGCTGTGTGGGGTCTTTGATGACCACATAGTTGGTGCTGCCGAAAACATACGGCAGGTACTCATTGGCTTCTTCGTCGATGGTCACGCAGAACGGCGTGAGGCCGGCCCGATGGGCTTCCTGCACGGCCATGCGGGTGTCTTCCACACCGTAGCGGCCTTCGTACAGGTCCAGGTCATTCGGTTTGCCGTCGGTCAGCAACAGCAGGATTTTCTGGTTTTCCGGCCGGGTTTTCAGCAGCTTGATGGACTGGCGAATGGCCGCGCCCATGCGGGTGTAGTAACCCGGCTCCAGAGCCTGGATCCGGCCCCGGCTGATGTCGTTGTAGGGTTCATCAAAGCTTTTGATGTGGTGAAACCGGACGTGATCCCGCCGGCGGGACGAAAAGGCAAACAGGGCAAAAGGATCCCGGCTGGCGGTCAACGCTTCGCTCAGCAGTTGCAGACCATCGCGGGCGATGTCGATCACCCGCTGGTTGTTGTTGATGAAGGTGTCGGTGGACAGCGACACATCGGTCAGCACCAGGCAGGCCAGGTCACGCTGGTTCTGTTTGCACTGGCGGAACAGCTTCTGGTCCATCTCGCCCACGCCGCGATGATGTTGAACTACCCGCTCCAGGCAGGCATCCAGGTCCAGTTCCTCGCCATCCAGCTGGCGCCGCTCCCACTGGCGTAGTGGTTTCAGGGCGCTGAACTGCCGGCGCAGGGTCTGGGCCGAGCGTTTCAGGCGTTCCGGTAACGGCGAAGGTATCGCGTCTTTGCTGAGCATGGGCTGCAGGCAGCAGAATTTCTCCCGGTAGCCTTGCCGGCGCCAGTCCCACTCGGGCAGGTGAATGCCCGGGCCAAGGTGAAGGTCGTCGTTTTCTTCCGACGGCAGATCCAGGTCGAATTTGATAGCAGAGGAGGCTTCCCGGCGGTCCTGAGAGACGGAGATCATGTCCATATCGTCGGCAACGGCATCGGCGTCGTCTTCATCGCTATCGTCGCCTGCGCGGTCCACCGGAATGAATTCGGACCAGGAAAACATGCTTTCCAGCCGGAACAGCATGATGCCCTGGTCCTTGTCGAAGGCATCGACCCGTTCAGCGCGGCGGCGTTTGCGTTTCTTGGACAGCCCGCCGGATTTCGACAGGGTGTTGTCGTCACCAATGATCTCGCCGGTCAGTTTCCCGCGGCCCAGTACCGGGTACAGCCAGAGTATGACCGGCCAGGGGTCGGTGAGGGCATCCGGCAGGTCATCCACGCTGCCCGGGTGAATCAGGGCCTGGCGGATGGCTTCTTCACGCCTGGCTTCGTTGCCGGAGAGGCTGGCCGGAGTGGGGCGCCATTGCAGGGTGTGCTTTACCAGCCGCTGATACACCGGTTCCAGGCCTGGCCAGCGGGCGAGCAGGGTCTGCACCATGGCCTGATTGCCTTCCAGCCAGGTGTGGTGGTGAATCTCACCCAGGGAGGCCAGGGCGGCAAGCCAGAGGTAGAGTTCCCGGTTCACCTTGCGCGAGGGAAACAGAGCCAGGCGATCGGGCAGGCGCAGGCTTTCTTCATCGCGCCAGGCCAGTTCGAACTTGCGGTGGGTGCCGGCCAGTTTCTGCAGGAATTTACGGCGAATCTGGAAATGTCGCGGCTCGGCGGTCACCAGGCTCAGGGCAGGATCACCGCCCATCGCCCTGAACAACACACCCAGGGTGCGGGCTTCGTCTTTCAGGTGCACGGCATACTCGGGAAACTCGCCCATGGCCTGGCGAGTTACGTAGTCATGCCATTTCAGTCCGACCCACTCTTCCATATCAGCTCCTTAATTCAGGCGCGGCGTTAGCGCGGGTTGGCGTTAACCTGGCGTACGGGAATCAACACCGTCTGTTTGCCGGGTTCGCCGGGCTCCCAGGTCAGCAGGGAGCCTTCGGGGTTGTCTTTTTGCACTTCGCGGCAGGCGCTGACGCACTGCAGGCACTGGGTGCAGGAGAATTTCGCCCGCTTGTGGCTGCGGGTAGGCAGCCGCATGGGGCAGGCTGCGTCACAGGCTTTGGTGCAATCGCGGCAGGCGGCGGCGCGTTTGGTGTCGAAAGTAACCACCCGGCCACGGCCGTTGGTCATCCAGGCGATGCTTTGCACCAGGCCAACCGCGCAGCCATATTTGCAGAACAGGTGCCGGGCGAACAGAAAATCAAAGGTAAACACGCCGGTGGCCACAGCCAGAAAAATGCTCGGGTACAGGCTCAGTTGACCGGTCACCAGGTCGGTGTATAGCGGCATGGGTGGCAGCAAATAGGACAGTAGCGCCAGTGCCCAGGAAAAGCCGATCAGGGCGCACACCAGGGTCAGGCCAGCCCAATGTATGGCTTTACCGGTGGAGCCTTTCTTTAAAGCTTCCCACAGGGTGGGGCGGCCGGTAATGCGGGTCATCAGGTCGTTGATGGTTTCGACCACGGAGAAATGCGGGCACAGCCAGCCACAATACAGGCGCCCCCATTTGAACGAGATCCACAGAACGATGGGCACCAGAACCAGAATGGGCAATACAAACCAGAACAGAATCTGGCCGGCGACTTCAGTGGGTGTGCTTTGAGCCACCCAGTCGAGATTCAGGTTAAACGACAGGGGAAAGCCCAATAGTACGAAATGGGTCTCGGTCAGGTCGTAACGAAAAATATTGAGGACAGGCGCAAGCAGGAACAGCAGGAAGAAAGCGCTGCGGGTAATCAGGCGCTTCTGCTGAAGGGTGTCTTTGGGGTTGACGGTTTGCGCATGCACAGAGGTTATCCAGAGTTTCGGGTGAATGTCGGGGCCCGAAGGCCCCGACGGTTATGCCTGATCAGGCGTCCTGGATGGGTTTTCCGCGGACTTCTTCGTCAGGGGCTGCCTGACCCTTGATAAAGAAGCTGCCGAGGTACACCACCAGACCTGCCATGAAGAAGGCGCCAGCGACGAATCGCATCCAGTAGAACAGGGCAAGCTGATCCTGGCCGGCCATGAACGACATGGCGTCGCCACTTTCCGGAATGCGCTGCAGCCATATCTGCAGAACGCCGGCGGCGGTCAGGAACAGGGTGATGAACACCATGGAGATGGTCATCAGCCAGAAGCCCCACATTTCCACAATCTGCGCGGTATTGCTGTTGCCGTAAGGCCGGCCGCGCATGATCGGTACTGCGTAGGAAATGATGGTTAACACGATCATCACGTACGCCCCGTAGAACGCCATGTGGCCGTGGGCAGCGGTAATCTGGCTACCGTGAGTGTAGTAGTTCACCGGAGCCAGGGTGTGCAGGAAGCCCCACACGCCGGCACCCAGGAACGCCATCACAGTGGTACCCATGGCCCAGAGCATGGCGGCCTTGTTCGGGTGATTACGACGGCGACGGTTGATCATGTTGAAGGCGAAAACCACCATCAGGAAGAACGGCAGCGGTTCCAGTGCCGAGAACACGGAGCCCAGCCACAGCCAGTACTCGGGCGGCCCGATCCAGAAGAAGTGGTGACCGGTACCGATGATGCCGGTAATCAGCGCCATGGCAATGATCACGTACAGCCACTTCTCGATCACTTCCCGGTCCACGCCGGTGAGCTTGATCAGAACATAGGCCAGGATGGCGCCCATGATCAGTTCCCAAACGCCTTCTACCCACAGGTGCACCACAAACCACCAGAAGTACTTGTCGGTAGCCAGGTTGCTCGGGTTATAGAAGGAGAACAGCCACAGCACAGCCAGGCCGACCAGGCCCGTCATCAATACGATGTTGACCACGGTCTTGCGACCTTTCAGAGCGGTCATGCCAACGTTGTAGAGGAAGGCGACGACCACCACCGCTATACCGATCTTGGTGATTGTGGGTTGTTCAAGGAACTCCCGCCCCATGGTGGGTAACAGTTTGTTCAGGGTGACGTCCGCCAGAGTGGCGTAGTCCACAAACAGGTAGCCCAGAATGGTCAGGGTGCCGGCAACGGCGAATACCCAGAACAGAATCCACGCCAGCAGCGGGCTGTGCAGCTCTGTCTGGGCTTCTTCCGGAACCATGTAGTAGGTGGCGCCCATGAAGCCGAACAGCAGCCAGACAATCAGCAGGTTGGTATGCACCATCCGCGCAACGTTGAAGGGAATTTCCGGAAACAGGAAATCACCCACAACGTATTGAAGACCCAGAATCAGACCGAACACAATCTGGCCGGCGAACAGAATCAGGGCAAAGATGAAGTAGGGCATTGCTACCCTTTGAGATTCGTATTTCATATCTGCTCCCTCAGCCTTCGATGTTGGGCGGCCAGTTGTTGTCGTCTATCTTGGAAGTCCATTCCAGGAACGCAGACAGCGCATCAATCTCTTCATCGGTGAGATTGAAGTTCGGCATCTGGCGGCGGCCGGGAACATTCGTGGGCATGGAATTCATCCAGGCTCGCATGTAGGACTTGAACACTTCCGTGTCACCCGCACCACGGCGGTCGAACACGTTGCCCAGTTCGGGCGCGAAGTAGGCACCTTCGCCCATGATGGAGTGACAACCAACGCAGTTGTTGTTCTCCCACAGGTGTTTTCCACGAACCACCTCTTCGGTGAGCTCGTTGCGGTTATCCCGCTCGGGCATAGCCCGGAGCTGTGTGTCAAAAGTCAGGGCCAGGAACAGCAGGACGAAGAAAGCACTTCCCCCCAGATATATGTTCCTGGCCATGCTTTTGGTAAAGCGCTCGGCCATAGGTCTCTCTCCTTGGTTGTTTGGAATACCTGACTGCGCCACTAGGATATAAAGATGCATTCCTAATGCTATTGATGATTATCAAAGAAGTTCGGGGGTTTCTCTATTGCGCCGGGGAGTTACCTCTTGATGGGTAGGTGCTAGACTGCTTCGCTTATTACACTTGTAGGCCTTTATCCCGGAGACCCTATGGCCGCCGCCCTGGCTTTGCTGATAAAACTTCTGCCGCTGTACGTCACCGTTGCCCTGGGCTGGATTGCCGGTCGCTATCTTGAGGTCAGCGGAAGGCACATTGCCGGCATGATGCTGTACATCGTCACGCCATCGGTGGTGTTCTCCGGCGTAATGGCTGCGCCCCTGAGCACAGAAGTGATTCTGCTGCCGGCGCTCGTGTTTGGCTTCTGCACGCTTGTTGCGCTGATTCACATGGCACTGGCCCGGCGTTTTCTCGCGGACGGCAGTGCCGCGGTCATTCCGCTGTCGGTGGGTACGGGCAATACCGGGTATTTCGGGATTCCGGTGGCTTTGCTGCTGTTCGGGGAAGAGGGGCTGGCGCTTTACATTGTCTGCATGCTGGGCACCACCCTGTTCGAGAATTCGGTGGGTTTCTACCTGGCGGCGCGGGGAAAATACAGTATTCGTGATGCTCTTTTAAGAGTGGCGCGACTGCCGTCGGTGTATGCGTTTGCGGCGGCGGTATTACTGAACCTTGCGAACCTGTCGATTCCGGAACCGTTTGTGCCACTGTTCGATAACCTGCGCGGTGCCTACAGCGTTCTGGGCATGATGATTATCGGCATGAGCATTCTCAGTTTCCGGGGGCTGGCGGGGAATCCGGTGTTCACCGGTCTGGCGTTTTTCGGCAAATTTGTGGTCTGGCCGCTACTGGCCCTGGCGTTCTGGTGGCTGGACGCCAACTGGCTGGGTATCTACGACCGGGCGGTCTACCAGGCCATTTTCCTGATTTCCATTACCCCCATTGCCGCCAACACCGTGGTGATCGCCACCCTGCTGGACGCTTCCCCGCGGCAGGCAGCGGGCACCACTCTGCTGAGCACCCTGTTTGCCCTGGGCTTTATTCCGGTGATGATTGCACTGGTGTTCTGACTTTATTACGCGGGATAGCCGGCGAGTGGTTAGGCTAACTTCTTAACGACAGAATCCGCCGTGCACCACTCAGCACAATCAGCCCCACCACCGTGCCGATGACCTGATCCGGATAGTTGCTACCGGTCCAGGCCACCAGGGCGCCGGCAAGAATCACCCCGGCATTGATCAGCACATCATTGGCCGAGAAAATCCAGCTGGCCTTCATGTGCGCGCCCCCTTCCCGGTGCTTGTAAATCAGCATCAGGCAGGCGCTGTTGGCGATCAGCGCGACAAAGGCGATGGCCATCATCAGGATTGACTGCGGTTCGCTGCCGAAGAAAAAACGCCGTCCCACCTCCGCCAGCACCCCGATGGCCAGAATCAGCTGCAGCACCCCGGCCACATGAGCCGCCCGAACCTGCATTTTGATACTGTGACCCACGGCGTAAAGCGCCAGACCATAGACCGCGGCATCCGCGAACATATCCAGTGAATCAGCAATCAGCCCGGCTGACTGGGCGATCACCCCCATTGTCATTTCAACCACGAACATCAGGGCATTGATGGCCAGAAGAATCCACAGCGTGCCGGCTTCCTGCGCTTCGGTCGGTTGCTGGCTGGCCGCATTCAGAGTGGTCTGGTCGGCTTCGCGGGTTTCTTCCAGCGTGGCGCCCAGCCCCAGCGTGGCCAGTTTGTCGGTAATGGGGGCGGCCGGGCCGTCGTGCAGAACGTCGAGTTTGCGCCCGGACAGGTCGAAAAACAGCGCACCGACCGTGGTGAACCCGGCCAGGGCCATGCGGATCATCCGCTCTTCTGAAGGACAATCCATCTTCGGTATGCGGTAAACGCTGAGCCATTGTCCGGCGGCATCCGAAGACATGGAAGCAGTTCCGGGCACTTTGTCGGTTTTGCTGTCGCAGCCACAGGAACCGCTGCAGGAATCACTCATCAACACAGCTCCAGTCAGTTTTTCAGTATCTTATCAGAGAACCTTCAAGTCGCTCATCGGTCGGGAAATATTGGCTACTGTGCTAGGCTTTTTCAGGTGCTTACGAGCAAATGCTGAAAGGGAATGTGGATGCAGTCAAAGCCGGCCTCACTTATAACCACACTTATTGCCCGGTTTGCGGGCCTGCTACTGGTGTGGTGGACACTTGCGCTCGGGGAGTGGTCGGCCCTGGCCTTCGGGGCCGTGGTGGCCGCGATGGTATCTGGATTGTCCCTTCGCCTGTTCCCTCCCTCTGATTACCGTATCCGGCCATTGGGATTGCTTCGTTTTATCGGCTACTTTCTTGTTCGTTCAGTGGCGGCGGGCGTAGACGTTGCCAGGCGGCTACTGACGCCTCGCCTACCGGTTAACCCGGGCGAGATAACGCTTGTTCTGTCTCTCCCAGAAGGCAGCCCCCGCTGGCTGCTGGCCAATACCCTGTCTCTGATGCCCGGCACCCTGAGTGTCTTGCTCGAAGGTGACCGGCTGACACTGCATTGCCTGGATATGACCGCTTCGGTGGAACAGGATGTGCGCAAGACAGAGAAACAGATTGTCCGGGTGTTTGGTTTGAATCCGGACTTGCTGACGGGAGCGGCCTTGTGAATCAGATCCTCAATGGTGTGGCTGCGTTCCTGTTACTGACTCTTCTGATTGCGCTGATACGCATATGGCGGGGGCCGGACACGGCAGACCGGATGCTCGCGTCCCAGCTGTTCGCTACCACCGGGGTGGCACTGTTGCTCTTGCTGGCACAGGCTCAGGCGATGCCGGCCCTGGTGGATGTCGCGCTGACTCTGGCGGTATTGTCGGTACTGGCCATCGTGGCATTTGTGACCCGCGTGGTGCGCATTGATGAGTCTTCTGACGGTGGGCGCCGAGATGATTGAGACCGTCCTGTTTCTTGTCCAGTGTGCACTGTTGTCAGTGGGCTGCCTGTTTTTTGCCGTGGGCACACTCGGTCTGTTCCGACTGCCGGATACCCTGACCCGCATTCATGCCCTGACCAAGGTTGATAATCTGGGGCTCGGCTTTATTGTGCTGGCCCTGTTGCTGCAGACATCCTCTCTGGCCGGCGCTTTGAAGATGGTGCTGGTCTGGGCCGTTGCTCTGGCTGCCAGCGCAACCTCGGCGCATCTGGTGGCGCGGGCCGTGAGCGACCGGGAAAAGGGCGACTCTGCCCGGGAGGGCACCGATGATTGAATGGATACTGGATGGTCTGCTGGTGTTGGCATTGCTGGTGACGGCGGTTGCGGCGCTGTGGTCCCGGGATCTGTTCCGGGCGGTGGTGGTGTTCATTGCTTTCGGGTTGCTGATGGCGCTGGCGTGGGTTCGCCTGCAGGCGCCGGATATTGCGCTGGCTGAAGCCGCCATTGGTGCAGGTTTGACGGGGGTTCTGTTGCTGGATGCCGCCCGTCATCTGACCGGCAGGCACCCGGACGAAAGCGATGGCGGGAATGACCGGGAGGCTGAACGCTGATGATGCGTAGATTCAAAAACCTGCTCGCCGCTGTGTCCTGTCTGATGCTTGCGGTTGTGCTTGGCTTCGCGGTGTGGAGTATTGGCGCTGAGTCATCACCCGTGAACTTGCCCGGGTATTTGTCGGAGAACCTGGAAAAGAGCGGAGTAGAGCATCCGGTAACGGCGGTATTGCTGAACTTCCGCAGCTACGACACCCTGCTTGAAATCGGTGTGCTGGTCATCGCCGGTATTGCCGGTATTTCCATGGCCAGAACCGCGTCCCTGGAAGATCCCGAGCTGCGCACATCGGACTCTCTGCTTTACGCCCTGCAGCGCTGGTTTGTGCCGTTAATGCTGTTGCTGGCCGGCTACCTGCTGTGGGCAGGAGCCGACCGGCCCGGTGGAGCCTTTCAGGCCGGCGCAGTGCTGGCCTCGACCGGCGTGTTGATGCGTATGGGTGGTATCCCCATGGACTTTCTGCGCCCGGGTACGATGCTGCGGCTGGGTCTCACGCTTGGCTTTTCGGTGTTTTTGTTGGTGGCTCTGGCCAGCGTCTGGGGTGGTGAGGCTTTCCTGGCTTATCCTCCCGCTCTGGCCAAATCCCTGATTGTGGTGATTGAAGCGGTGCTCACCTTTTCCATTGCCATGGTGTTGCTGGCGCTGTTTGTTTCCGCGCCGGTCAACCGTGGGGATGAGCCGGAGGAGGGCGAACGCGGATGACTCCCTCCTTGCTCTACGCATTCGCCGGCGTGGGCCTGTGCGCCATCGGTTTATACGGTTTTGTCAGGCTGGCGCATCTGTTGCGCAAGTTACTGGCATTCAATCTGATTGGTTCCGGTGTGTTTCTGGTCATGGTCGGTCTGGCTCAGCACCATAACGGCCCGGACCCGGTGCCCCAGGCGCTGGTGTTAACCGGAATTGTGGTGGCTATTGCGGCAACGGCTCTGGCCGTCGTGCTGATTCGCCGGTATTTCCATCTGTCGGGCCAGACCACACTGGCGGAGCCTGCCAGGGAAAACGATGAAGGCGCCAGCCAGTCCGGCGAGGACCGGCAGCGATGATATTGTGGGTGATGGCCGGGCTGTTGTTTACACCCCTGGCATGGGCGGTGCTTACCCTGCTGACCGGTTTCCGGCATGGCCGCTGGATCAGTTGGCTGGGCATTGTGCTGCAGGCGCTGGTCTCTGTCGGCCTGTGGGCGTTTGTGACCAGAGATGGCGGCTTTTATTATCCGTTGGGCGGCTGGCAGGCGCCGTTGGGCATTGAACTGCGGGTGGATGGTCTGGCGGTGACGTTTGTGTTGCTGACTGCCGTGGTTGCCGGTGCCTGCGGTTGGCATGCCAGCCTGTATCTGGACCCCGAAAAGCCCTGGCATCGGTACTTCTGGCCTCTGTTCTGGTTTCTGTGGGCAGGGCTCAATGTTGTCTGGCTGGGCGACGACCTGTTCAATCTGTATGTGGGGCTCGAGCTGATCAGCCTGTCGGCAGTCGGGCTGGTGGCGCTTGGTGGCCAGGCCGGGGCATTGCGTGCGGCCCTTCGCTATTTGCTGGCAGCGTTACTTGGCTCACTGCTGTATCTGTTGGGTGTGGCGCTGCTTTATGGCCAGTTTGGCAGTCTGTCGTTGTCTGGTATCGCCGGCCTGCTGGAAAGCGGCGATGTGGGAAACGTGCCGGTCGTGATCATGGTGCTGATGCTGTTCGGCCTGGCAATGAAAACAGCCCTCTTCCCATTGCACCAATGGTTGCCACCGGCCCATGGTATTGCCAAGTCTCCGGTCAGCGCCTTGTTATCTGCGTTGGTGGTGAAGGCCTCTTTCTACATTGCCGCCCGGGTCTGGCTGGAAACCGGCCACCACATGGGGGGCTTTGCACTGGGTCAGTTTGTCGGAGCACTTGGTGGTGCCGCAGTGATCTGGGGGAGCTGGCTGGCCTTCCGGCAGGAAAAGCTCAAGCAGGTGGTGGCATACTCGTCGGTGGCCCAGATTGGCTACCTGTTCCTGCTATTCCCGCTTACCTGGAATGTGCCTGAGACCATATCGGTGCAGGCCCAGCAGGGCATGACCCTGCAGGTCATCAGTCATGCCCTGGCCAAGAGCGCCATGTTTCTGGCCGCCGGCAATCTGATCCTGTCTGCCGGCAGCAACCGTGTGGATGCTCTGGCGGGTGTCAGTCGATTCCTGCCGTTTTCTCTGTTTTCCTTCGGCCTGGCCGGCATTTCAATAATGGGTCTGCCGCCATCCGGGGGCTTTGCGGCCAAGTGGCTGCTACTGCAGGCCAGCCTGGCCAGTGGTCAGTGGTGGTGGCTGGCTGTTCTGCTGCTTGGCGGGCTGTTGTCCGCCGCGTATGTATTTCGCGTGTATCGGGCCTCGTTTGTCGAGGCAACCGATGTGGATGAATTTTACCATCCGCACCGCAGCCTGGAAGTCATCCCCATGATTCTGGCATTGCTTTCTCTGGGGCTTGGCCTGGTGGCAGAACCGGTGTTGTCGGTCATGGCGATTTCGTTCAGCGAAGGGGGTGGTTTGTGACGACCGGTGTTCTGCTGCCCGTTTTTGCTCTGATGACCTCGTTGCTGGCATCGGTGGTGATTTTTGCACTACCCGAGCGTATGCATGGGGTGCGGGTATTGATCAACCTCGGCGCTGCCGGGCTAAAGCTGGTTCTGGTGGGGATAATGATCTGGGGCATCGCCCAGGGTCGGGAATACGAAGTGGCCTTTGAGATGTTGCCGGGTATGCAGTTTGTGCTACGTGCCGATGCCCTGTCTATGCTGTTCGCCGGTTTGTCGGGGGTGCTCTGGTTGCTCACCACCATTTACGCGGTGGGTTACCTGGAAGATTCTCCGAACCGCAGCCGGTTTTTCGGATTTTTCAGCCTGTGTGTGGCCAGTACCACCGGGGTGGCATTGGCGGGCAACCTGTTCACCTTTTTCCTGTTCTACGAGATGCTCACGCTTTCAACTTACCCGTTGGTGGTTCACCGGGGCACCGAGAAGGCGCTGAAAGCCGGACGTAATTATATTATTTACACCTTGACCGGTGGCGCCGTGTTGCTGCTGGCCATTGCCTGGCTTCATGGCCTGGTGGGGGATCTGTCTTTTCAGGCAGGGGGGCACTTTGCCGATGTCGAAGAAGCTCTGCATGGCCCGTTGACCATCATCTTTGTGTTGTTGATTGCCGGCCTGGGAGTGAAAGCGGCGCTGGTGCCCCTGCATGGCTGGTTGCCGCAGGCCATGGTGGCGCCGGCTCCGGTGAGTGCTTTGCTGCACGCAGTGGCGGTGGTCAAGGCCGGTGCTTTTGGCATTGTCCGGGTGGTGTTTGAGGTTTACGGGCTGGAAGCGGCCGATGCCATGGGGCTGCTGAACGGGCTCGCAATGGTAGCGGCCTTCACCATTATTTATGGCTCGGTGCGAGCTCTGTATCAGGTTGATCTGAAAAAGCGGCTGGCATTTTCAACCATCAGCCAGGTTTCCTACATTGTGCTGGGGCTCTGTCTGCTCGGGCCGGTGGGCGTCGCCGGAGGGCTGGTGCATCTGGTGCATCAGGGCATTATGAAAATCACCCTGTTTTTCTGTGCCGGTAACTATGCCGAGACCCTGGGCATTCACCGTATCGACGAGCTGGACGGGGCCGGCCGACGTATGCCGGCTACTTCGGTTGCGTTTACGCTCGGCGCTTTCGGCATGATCGGCGCTCCACCTCTGGCAGGCTTTATCACCAAATGGAAGATGGGTTCTGGCGCGCTGACGGTGGGTATGGATTGGGTCGTGGTGGTGCTGGTCGCCAGCAGCCTGCTTAACGCGGCCTATTTTCTGCCTGTCGTGCATCGGCTCTGGTTTGCCGAACAGCGCACACCCTGGCCTCAGGAACGCCGGTGGGGTCGGTTGGAAACCAGCGCCTGGCTGCTCTGGCCAACAATGGTGACCACCGTATTTCTGGTTCTGGCCGGTATGCTGGCTGCCATGCCGTTCAGCCCCCTGAACTGGGTCGGGCTGATTGTTATGCGGGAGGTGGCACTGTGATGCACTTTTATCGTTACAGCCTGCCACTGCTTCCATTGCCGGCGCTGTTGCTGGCTTTGTTGGCCGATCCTGGCTGGTGGCTCGAGCTGCCCTGGCTGATAACCGGTGGTCTGTGGGGCATGGACGAGCTGCGCCAGACGTTTCTGCTGCTGACCGCTCTGCTCTGGCTGGTGGCGGGGGTGTTCGCCGTTGGTTATCTGGAAAACCGGCACCTGGGACGTTTCTGGGTGTTCTGGACGCTGACCCTGGCAGGGAATCTGGGGTTAATCGTTTCCTTCGATGTCGCCAGTTTTTACAGCTTCTTTGCGCTGATGACCTTTGCCGGTTACGGCCTTGTGGTTCATGAAGGCACCGATGAGGCGAATAAGGCCGGGCGGGTCTATCTGGCTATGGCGGTGGTGGGGGAAATGGCCATTCTGGCCGGTTTCTTGATGGCAGCCAATGCTGCTGACAGCACTGTGCTGGCAGATCTGCCGGCAGCTGTGGCGGGTTCCGACCGGCGTGGGCTGATTATGCTCCTGCTCTTGACTGGTTTCGGGGTGAAAGCCGGCTTGCCACTGCTGCATTTCTGGTTGCCGCTGGCCCATCCGGTGGCCCCGACACCGGCCAGTGCCGTGCTCAGTGGCGCGATGATCAAAGCCGGCCTGCTGGGCTGGCTGGTGACTCTGCCCTTCGGCGAAGTGTCTTTGCCGGACTGGGGTAATGCTCTGGTGATTGTGGGGGCAATCGGGGCACTGGGCGGGGCCGCTCTGGGGGTGTTTCAGGTGCGCCCGAAAACGGTGCTGGCGTATTCCAGTATCAGCCAGATGGGATTGATGACCTTGATGGTGGCAGGGGGCCTGGCCGCCAGCGATCATTCCACGGCCATTTTTGCGGTTGTGGCGTTGTATGTGCTCCATCATGGTCTGGCCAAGGGTAGTCTGTTTCTATCCTCGGCCATGAGCCTGCCTTCAGGGCGTTGGCAGCGCTGGTTGATGTGGCTGGTGATTGCCTTGCCGGGCCTTTCGCTGGCGGGTTTGCCCTTTACCAGTGGTGCCATGGCCAAGCTGGCAATGAAGGACGTGTTGAAGCCGTCGGGCCTGGATTTTCCGTTGGCGGAATATTTGCCGGTTCTGATGACCGCCGGCGCCATTGCCACCATGTTGTTGATCTGGCGCTTTCTGTGGACCTTTGGCGCCGGGGCCCGAACCGGAGGTAATCCTCCCGGGCTCTGGCTGGGCTGGTCTTCGGCAACCGTCTCCAGCCTGTTGTTGTTCTGGTGGTTGCCTGTGCCGTCCGGCCTGCCAGACAACGCCGGGTTTGCGGCCATGCAGTCGCATGCCTGGAGCCTGCTCTGGCCGGTGATCGTAGCCACGATTCTGGCGGGTGTGAGCTGGCAGATTGCCCGGGTTCGCAAGTAGTCGTCGTTCCCCGGAGCGGGTACAGACTGCCTGTGGTAGAGTGAGGCGATTGATTTTGTTCAGTTAACGGAGGCACTTGTGCTGGAACGGCTGCAACGACGGCTGGGGCTGCAGACCATACCCGGGATTTTCTTTACCTCTGCCGGCGTGGCGGCGTTATTCGTTATTCTGGCTGTTCCTTTCGACAAACAGGTGGCCAGCAGTTTCGGGGTTTTGACTGGCTGGGTGGCCCGCAATCTGGGCTGGTTCTACATCCTTTCAGTCAGTTCACTGTTAGTGTTTTTGCTGGGTCTGGCCGTCAGTCGCTACGGCAACATTCGGCTGGGTGCTGATGACAGCCGGCCGGATTACAGCAACCTGACCTGGTTCACCATGCTGTTTGCCGCCGGCATCGGTACCATTCTGATGTTCTGGGGTGTGGCCGAACCAGTGTCACACTTTGCCAGCCCGCCTTTTGATGGCGTGGAGTCCCGCACCGAACAGGCCGCCACCGACGCCATGACCATCAGCCTGTATCACTTTGGCCTGCACACCTGGACCATCTTTGCGATGCCGGGCCTGGCCATTGGCTACTTTGCCTATCGTCATAACCTGCCCATGCGGATCAGCAGTCTGTTCTATCCGATTCTGGGAGAGCGCGCTTTCGGGCCTATGGGCTGGGCCATTGATGTTATTGCGGTGCTCGGTACGTTATTTGGTGTGGCCACGTCGCTGGGGCTGGGCACGCTTCAGCTCAATAGCGGCCTGAACTACCTGTTTGGCGTGCCCACCAATGGTTTTGTACAGGTGGCGTTGATCACAGTGATTGCCAGTATTGCCGCAACCTCGGTGGCTCTGGGGCTGGATAAGGGCGTACGCCGGTTATCCCAGTTGAACATCGTTCTGGCCATGTTGCTGATTCTGTTCGTGGCGGTGGTCGGCCCGAGCGTCTTTATTGCCGAAGGCATGGTGCAGAGCGTGGGCGATTACTTCGATGCCTTGCCCTGGCTCGCATTCTGGACTGAAACCTTCAAGGAAACCGACTGGCAGCGCCAGTGGACCCTGTTCTACTGGGCCTGGACCATTTCCTGGGCGCCCTATGTCGGTATCTTTATTGCCCGGATTTCCCGCGGGCGCACCATTCGGGAGTTTGTTGCCGGTGTGCTGTTCGCCCCCAGTGCGTTTACCCTGGTCTGGTTCGGGGTGTTTGGCCTGTCAGCCATCCAGGTGGAGTCTGCCGGCCAGATTGCCCTGGCAGAACAGGTACAACAGGACCCTTCGGTAGCCATTTTCGCTTTCCTTGAGGCGTTCCCACTGGCCGAGGTTGCCTCCGCATTGAGCGTGGTGATCATCATCATCTTTTTCACCACCTCCTCTGACTCCGCCTCTCTGGTGATCGATCTGCTGACTCGTCGGGAAGATCAGCCATCGCAGGTACACCAGCGTATTTTCTGGGCCGCCGCTCAAGGTGTCGTGGCTGCTACACTGTTGTTGGCCGGTGGGCTGGATGCGCTGCAGAACGTGATTACATCTCTGGGCCTGCCTTTCTGTTTGCTGCTGGTGTTCATGGCCGTTTCCCTGTTCAGGGCTTTGCGGGCGGATTACCGGGGCTATGATGTGACAGACCTGGTGAAGGGCCGCGCCTTCCCGGAAGTGGAGGCAACCGAAAGCGAATCAAAACGGGAGAAAGACTATGTACCGGAAGCTGTTGATCGCCATTGATCCGGAAGATGATCATGAGGGCCGGCGCGCCCTTGAAGCGGCGCTTGATCTCCTGGATGAAGAGGGTGAGCTTCATCTTGCCAGTGTCTACAATCCGGGCAGTGGTGGTTTTTTCCCGCACGTAACCGAAGAGGCGCCGGAAGAAAAGGAAGCCGAGGTTCGCAAGAAGCTGGATCTTCTGGTGCGCAAATACCTGCCGCTGAACCGTGAGGCGACGGTGCATGTGGTGGCCGGCAGCATTGGCGAAAAGCTGGTGGGGCTGGCCGGCCAGCTGTGCACCGATATTGTGGTGCTGGTGTCCCGTGGCAGCAACAGCCGATGGTCGTTGCGCAAGGCAACGGTGGAGTACGTTTCAGTTAATGCCCCTTGCCCCGTACTGGTGTTGCCGGCGCTGGAAAAGGTTGATCCGGAGCACGAAGAGAGTAAAGACGACTAATCGGACACGAGCTTTTTCAGGTCGTCGCTGATCTGCTGCGGAGTCAGGTCCGAGCGCAACAGCAGGCGCGCCTCGCCTGTCCTGTCGAATACGTAGACGGCACTGCTGTGTGAGACGTTGTAGTTGCCCTCATCATCCGGTTCATCATAGCCGAACGTGGTCCGGTAGCGTTTGCTGAGCTTTCGCAACGCCGGTTCATCACCTGTCAGCCCGACAATCCGTTCACCAAAGAATTCAACATAACTGGCCAGCCGTTCGGGTGTGTCGCGTCCCGGGTCGACGCTGACAAAGAGGGTGGTGATGTCATCCCGATGTGATTCAGGCAGTTGGCGAATCGCGGTTTGCAGTTTCGCCAGAGTCGTCGGGCACACATCCGGACACGACGTAAAACCGAAATACAGCAGGCGGACCGAGCCGTTCGAGTTTTCTGCGGTGACTGTCTGGTTGTCTGTCCCTGTCAGCTCGAATTGCAGCTCGGGCATCAGCCCTGAAATATCCTTGCTGTGCCAGTTTTCGCCGCTGTTGCCTGAACAGCCGGCAACAGCGGCCGTGATGCCAAGGGCAAGCCACAGGCGTCGGAGTGTTGTCATGCGTGGTCTCCTGCCAGCGTTTGGTCGGATTCCGGAACTTTGTCCCGAGGCCGGTTGTCATCGGCGTGCATGGCCCGGCGCAGGATAATGAGTATGCCCAGAATGCTCATCATGGCCGGGGGTATCCAGGTCAGCAGGCCGCCGAGCAGCTGATCGGTTTCCGGAGCCATGGGCCAGGCCCGGCCGCAGACTTCGTAAACGTCGTAAACCATCTCCCGGGAAAATACGATCCAGGCCCCCAGGAACATCTGGGGCAGGGCCACCAGTGCCAGAATCAGTATGCGTTTGCCATAGCCTAGGGCATTGGTGTGGGCCGGGGAGCGTGGATCGAAAATCAGCCACCAGAACAGCAGGCCGTCCAGCAACATGCTCCAGTTCATCAGCCAGTAAAGATCCCGGGAAAGCATGGCGTCAAAGTGGATGGCCGGCCATAGCCAGAAGTAGATCAGTCCGACAAACAGAACCGCTGCAATGACCGGCTGTTGCAGCACCCGGTACAACAGGCCCAGCGGTTGCAGCCAGTGGCGCACACGGGGGCCGATTTGCTGATGCCAGAAGCGGAGCACCGGTAGTGGATTGGACAGGGCAATCAGGAAGGGGCCGAGGTGATGCAGAATCAGGTGCTGGCCCCGGTGAACAAAAAACATGTACTGGGAGTAGTAATCAAAGCGGGTCTGCATCACTGCGTAGCACACCAGTACGCCGACCACGAATGTGGTGATGCGCACTGGCCCCGGGCGCACCGCTTCACTCATGCGTAGCAGAGCAATGCCATAGAGCGCCAGTACCAGCACATAGCTCAGGATGGTCAGGGGCGAATAATCGTAGGGCAGCAGGTAGCCAAAGCCGGACATGAAATTCACCCTTGGTTTGTTGCTACAGAATGGCTGTACCGGAGTGTTGTGAAGACTATTGTAGACGAACCTGTCGGGCCCTGAAGCCTTTGCCCTTGAAACATAGCCGAAAGAAGCCAGAGTTACAGGTACAAGCTTTAATAATGGCTCGTGATCCGTGACGCGCCCGGACAGGCCTATGGAGGGATCTCAATGGCACAGCACCAGGCAAAGAAAGCAGGTAGCACTTCCAGAACCCGTAAACAGGGCCATCCCCGCAAGGTATATCTGGTTGACGGCTCCCGAACGCCGTTCCTGAAAGCCCGCGGGCGGCCGGGGCCCTTTTCACCGGTGGATCTTGCCGTTCAGTGCGGAAGGCCGCTGCTGCTACGCCAACCAATGCCAGCCGATGCCTTCGACCAGGTAATTCTGGGATGCGTGAATGTTGTCTCTTCCGAGATGAACCCTGCACGCGTTGCTGCCCTGCGTCTGGGCATGGGTGAGGCCATGCCGGCCTTTACCGTCCAGATCAACTGTGGCTCCGGTATGCAATCCATCGATACCGCCTTCAAGTACATCCGCGATGGCGACAGTGACCTGATTCTCGCCGGCGGTACCGAGGCGCTCAGCCACGCCCCCATGGTGCTGAAAACCGGGGCGGTAGAATGGCTGGCGGGTCTGAATGCCGCGTCTTCACCGCAGGATTACGCCCGGCAGCTGACCGGTTTCAGCCCCGGCGAGTTCAAGCCGGAAATCAGCCTGGCCAAGGGCCTGACCGACCCGATTGTGGGTCTGAGTATGGGCCAGACTGCTGAAGTGCTGGCCAGGCAATTCAATATCAGCCGTGAGCAGGCGGATGAGTATGCAGTTTCAAGCCATCACCGGCTGGCGAAGGCGCAAGAAGAGGGCTGGCTCGACAACGAGGTGGAGTCGGCCATTTCCACCGGGGGCGAGTTGTTCCGGCATGATGACGGTGTCCGCTCAGATACCTCCAAAGAAGCCCTCGCCAAGCTCAAGGCCGCGTTTGAACCTCCCTTCGGACAGGTGACGCCGGGCAACAGCTCCCAGGTAACAGACGGGGCGTCCTGGATGATTCTGGCCTCGGAAGAGGCGGTCAAAAAATACGGACTCGAACCCAAAGCCGTGCTGGTGGACAGCGAGTGGTCGGCGCTTGACCCTGAAATCATGGGCCTGGGGCCGGTGCTCAGTTCCACCGAATTGCTGAAGCGCCACAAGGCGGGGCTCAACGATATCGATTTATGGGAAATCAATGAGGCCTTCGCAGCCCAGGTGCTCGCCTGTGTTGAGGCCTGGGATGACGCGGAATTCTGCAAGGTTGCCCTTGGGCTGGATCAACCCATGGGCCGGCTTGATACCGAGCGCCTGAACGTGGACGGCGGCGCCGTTGCGATTGGCCACCCGGTCGGCACCAGTGGCAACCGGATAGTGCTGCATCTGATGAATGCCCTGCAGCGCAAAGGGCTCAAGCGGGGCATTGCCACCGAGTGTATTGGCGGTGGGCAGTCTGGTGCCATGCTCATTGAAGCCGTTTAAACGTCGCCGCTAGCCGGACAACTTATAGGCAGGATTCAGGAGAAAGCAATGACTGGTCATATTCTCAAGGCATTGAGCAAACGGGACATGGCGACAGGGCCATTCAGTGAGGCAGGCACCGGCGGTGACCGTTGGCAGCACTGGCGCCTGGCCCGGGATGCCCGGGATGTCGCCTGGCTTATCTTTGACAAGAAAGAGGCCAGCGCCAACGTGCTCTCGCAAAGTGTGTTGACCGAGCTTGAAGAGGTTGTTGACGAACTCGAGACAGATTCGCCCAAAGGTGTGGTGCTGCGTTCGACCAAAACCAGCGGATTTTGTCTGGGCGCCGATATCACCGAGTTCTCGGAGCTGAAGGAAGAGACCGAGGTGGTCGACAAACTGACCCGCGCCCACGAAGTGGTGGATCGCTTTGAAGCACTTCCATGCCCGACCATCGCGGTGATCCACGGTTCCTGCCTCGGGGGCGGTCTGGAGCTGGCCCTGGCCTGTCATTACAGGCTGGCCGTGCCGGGTGCGAAACTCGGATTTCCGGAGATTCAGCTTGGATTGCATCCCGGCCTCGGGGGGACCGAACGCCTGACGGGGCTGGTTGATCCGATTGAAGCCATGACCCTGATGCTGACCGGCAAAACCGTGTCTCATCGCAAGGCCAAAGAACTCGGCATTGTGGATGAGGTTGTTGAAGAGCGTCATGTGGAAGCGGCCGTGCAGGCAGCGGTCTCCGGTGACATCAAGCAGGCCAACCACGGTGTCCGTGGCCGGGTGTTGTCCACGAAACCTGCCCGGCAACTGGAAGCCAGGCAGATGCGCTCGAAAAGCGCGAAGAAGGCGCCGCCTGAACATTACCCGGCTCCGGAAGCATTGATTGAGCTGTGGGAGACCTCCGGTGGCGAATCCGGAGCGGAGATGCGCAGGGCCGAAGTAGCTTCTTTTGCCAAACTGATGATGACTGACACCTCGCGCAATCTGGTTCGGGTTTTTCATCTGCGCGAGAAAATGAAAGGTCTGACCCGTGCCGAGGCTGAGCCAGTGCAGCACGTACACGTTATTGGCGCCGGCGAGATGGGGGCCGATATTGCTGGCTGGTGTGCGGTACGCGGCCTGAATGTAACCCTTTTCGACATGGAACCCGAGAAGCTTGCGCAAGCGGTGAAAAAACTCTCTGACCTGTGCGAGAAGAAACACCGTACCGACGCCGAGCGCCGGGATATTCTTGACCGCCTGACACCGGATTTTGCCAACCAGGGCGTCGGTCGGGCTGATCTGGTGATTGAAGCGGTGCCCGAGAAAGTGGAGCTCAAGCAGAAAGTGTATGAAGAGGTGGAGCCCCGGCTTAAAGAAGGCGCCATTTTGGCCACCAACACCTCCAGTATTCCCCTGGAAACCCTGAGTGAAAAGGTCAGCGATGCCAGCCGGCTTATAGGGCTGCACTTTTTCAACCCGGTCGCGTTAATGCCTCTGGTGGAAGTGGTCAGCCATGACAAGGCGTCAGATGCGGTGCTGAACCGGGCCCTGGCTTTTGTCGGCCAGATTGATCGGCTGCCTGCCCCGGTTGCTACAGCCCCCGGTTTCCTCGTGAATCGGGCGCTGACACCTTACCTGGTGGAAGCCATGATTATGCTTGATGAAGGCGTTTCTGCCGAATCGATTGATGAGGTGGCTGAAGCGTTTGGCATGCCCATGGGGCCGATCGAACTGGCCGATCAGGTTGGTCTGGATATCTGCCTGAGTGTGGCCGACATGCTCAAAGAACGGCTGGACAGCTCGATGCCACCGGTTCCGGACTGGCTGCGACAGAAGGTTGACGATGGCTTGCTGGGTAAAAAGACCGGGGAAGGGCTTTATCGCTGGAAAGATGACAAGCCCGATAAAAAGGACAAACACGCTGCCGCTCCGGATGATGCACTGGACCGTCTGATTCTGCCCATGCTCAATGCCTGCATGGCCTGTCTGCGAGAGCAGGTTATCGAGAATGAGGATCTGGTGGATGGCGCCATGATCTTCGGGACCGGTTTTGCTCCCTTCCGGGGCGGGCCCATGCATTACGCGCGCAATCGCGGTTTCGACGATATCCGCAGCTCTCTGGAGCGTCTGGAGCAGTCACACGGTGAGCGGTTCCGGCCGGACCCGGGCTGGACCGAACAGGTCTGACCGGGTAACACTGATTCCGGACCCGGGCTTACAGTTCTTCTATCCGGGCCAGCAGGTGTTCTGCCCGCTCCAGCAGCGCCTGCCGTCGTTCCGGTTTCTGCTTGTCCCAGTTGCGGTACATCATGCCCATGCGCGGGTTTCTGGCGAAATCGGCCCGGTGCCGGTCGATAAAGTGCCAGTACAGGGCGTTGAATGGGCAGGCTTTTTCGCCCGTGGCATCCTGCACCCGGTAATGGCAGTTTTTGCAGTGGTCTGACATGCGTTGGATGTATTTGCCGCTGGCGGCGTAGGGCTTGGAGCCAAGATAGCCGCCGTCGGCATGCATCACCATGCCCAGCACGTTGGGTAATTCCACCCAGTCGTAGGCATCGGCGTACACGGCCAGATACCAGTCACAGATTTCTTCCGGTTTTATGCCGGCCAGCAGGGCGAAATTCCCGGTCACCATCAGCCGCTGAATGTGGTGGGCGTAGGCGTTGCGGCGGGTGGCGTCGATGGCCTTGTGCATGCAGCGCATTTTGGTGTCACCGGTCCAGTAGAACCAGGGCAGGGCGCGGCTATTGCCCAACCGGTTTTCCCGGGCGTACTCCGGCATGTTCAGCCAGTAGATCCCGCGCACGAACTCGCGCCAGCCGAGTATCTGGCGGATAAACCCTTCCACCGCATTCAACGGCGCCCGCCCGGCAATCCAGGCCTGAGCCGCGGCTTCGCACACATCCAGAGGGTCCAGCAAACCGCAGTTGATGTACGGCGAAAGAATGGAGTGAAACAGCCAGTCTTCGGTGTCTGACATGGCGTCCTGATAATCGCCAAAGCAGGGCAGGGCGAAATCAATAAAGTATTCCAGAGCGCTATGGGCGTCTTCGGCGGTGACCGCGAAATGGAAATCGTCAGTGGTTCCGAAGTGATCGGGAAAACAGCCGTTGACCAGGGTGATGACTTCGCGGGTGATCTTGTCCGGTTCAACCCGGAAAGGCGCGGGCGCAGGGGGCTTGCCCGTCCATTTCTTGCGGTTATCAGCGTCGAAATTCCACTGGCCACCTTCGGGTTCGCCTTCCGGTGTCATCAGTAAACCGGTTTTCCGGCGCATTTCCCGATAGAAGAATTCCATGCGCAGTTGTTTGCGGCCTTTGGCCCAGTCAGCGAATTCCTGTTTGCTGGCGATGAAGCGGGTATCCGGGCGAATGTCTACCGGCACCCGCAAACGTTGCTGCCACTGGCAGATTTTTTCATGCAGGCGCCACTCGCCGCATTCGGTGGTGATCAACCTGTCGAATCTGCCGCTGCCAAGCTGATTGGCGATCACCGTCTCCAGGCTTTGATGCGGGTTGTCGGGGTGGTAGGCCTGGTAGTGAACCTGCCAGCCATCTTCCCGCAGTTGGTCGGCAAAATGCCGCATGGCGCTGAACAGCAGTACCAGTTTCTTCTTGTGGTGGTTGGTATAGCCGGCTTCCTCGGCAACTTCCGCCATCACGATCAGGTCGCTGGTTTTATTGGCGCCTTCAAGGGCAGAGAGTGTTGGCGACAGCTGATCACCGAGTACAAGAACGAGATTGGCCATAACGGCTCCACGACGTGTTTATCCTTTAGGGGTAGGCACAATACGCCATGTGCGCAAGGGTGGTTCAGCGGGCAAACTGGTACACTCCAATGATTCGCATCAACTGACAATGGCGGCCGGTCAGGCATAATGGCGTTTTCCGGCTCCCCGATCATTTTTGACGTTCAGAGTTTTAACTATGGCCTCCGATACCGCTGCTTCTGCACAGACCGTTGAACTGCCCGCTTTTATCTGGGATGACAACCTCATTCGCCGTTACGACCTGAGCGGCCCGCGCTACACCTCCTATCCCACGGCGGTGGAATTTGACCGGAACTACTCCGTGGAAGACATGGTGGAAGCCGCCGGTCGCAGCAAGCAGGCCGGTGGTCCGATTTCCCTGTATACCCACCTGCCGTTCTGTGCGCACCTTTGCTACTACTGCGCCTGCAACAAGGTGATCACCAAGAAGCGCGACAAGGCGATGCCTTACGTGGAGCGGTTGCTGAAAGAAGCCGCCATCCAGGCCAAGCTGTTTGGTGCTGACCGGCCGGTAAAGCAGCTGCACTGGGGCGGTGGTACACCCACCTTCCTGCCAAAGGATGTGATGCAGCATCTGATGGCCGGCTATGGCGAACTGTTCAACCTGCAGTCCGGCGATGATCACGACTACAGTGTGGAAATTGACCCACGGGAAGTGGATCAGGATACCCTGCCCACATTGTGGGATCTGGGCTTCAATCGGATCAGCCTGGGTGTGCAGGACGTGAATCCGCAGGTACAGAAGGCCGTTAACCGCATCCAGCCCCAGGACATGACCCAGGGCGTGCTGGATGAAGCCCGGCGCATTGGTTTCCAGTCCATCAACCTGGATTTGATATACGGCCTGCCGTACCAGACCCCGGAGAGCTTTGCCGAGACTCTGGAAGAAGTGATCAAAATGTCTCCGGATCGTCTCTCGGTGTTCAGTTATGCACACCTGCCGGATCGCTTCTACCCGCAAACCCGGATTCAGGCGGATACACTGCCGAGCCCGCAGCAGAAGCTGACCATCCTGCACAACACCATCAATCGTCTGCTGGAAGCGGGCTACGAATACATCGGCATGGATCACTTCGCCAAGCCCGATGACAGTCTGGCCGTGGCCCAGCGCGAAGGTCGGCTGCATCGGAATTTCCAGGGCTATACCACCCATTCGGATTGCGATCTGGTGTCACTGGGCGTATCGGCCATCGGCCAGACCGACGATGCCTATTTCCAGAACAACCATGATCTGGAAGCCTGGGAGAAGTCCATCGATGCCGGCCAGCTGGCCATTATTCGTGGGGTAAACCTGAGCCGCGATGACCGTGTTCGCCGGTGGGTGATCGGCCAGTTGATCTGTCAGTTCCGGCTGGACCGTCAGCAGTTTGCCAATGAGTGGAATGAAAACTTTGACCGGTATTTTGCCGACGAGCTCAAGCGCCTGAAGCCGATGCTCGAAGATGAACTGATTGGCGATGATGGCCGGGTGTTGCAGGTACAGCCGGCGGGACGTCTGCTGATTCGCGCCATTTGCCAGATCTTTGATCTGTATCGTAAGGAAGGCGCGAGCCAGCGTTTCTCCCGGATTATCTGAACAAACCCGGGCCGGCTGTCAGCCGGCCTTTCTCTGGCGCCAGGCTGCGGGTGGTTTCCAGGTCTGGCGCCAGGAGTCAAACTCGTGCGCCGGCATGGGCCGGGCGATACCAAAGCCCTGCGCATTGAGGCAACCGAGTTCGATCAGGGTGCAGCCCTGTTCTGTGGTTTCCACGCCTTCGGCAATCACATCGAAATTGAAGGCTCTGGCCAGTCCGATGATGCCCTTGATGATTGCCCTGTTGCCTTTGTCGTCTTCCATGTCACGGACGAATGACTGATCAATCTTCAGGGTGTCAGCTGGTAGTCGCTTGAGGTAATCCAGTGCGGCGAAACCGGTACCGAAGTCATCCAGCGAGACGTGCACGCCCAGCTTCCGGCATTCGGTCAGTACTTTGGCGGCCCGCTCGATATCGTTGATGGCCGTACTTTCCAGAATTTCCAGTTCCAGACTGGCCGGATTAAAGCCGGGATAACGACGGATGTGGCCGCGTAACGTTGATATAAAGTCCGGGTCCAGCAAGTGCACGGCATTGATGTTCACGCTGACGCTGACGTCGATGCCCCGGGCCTTCCAGTGCTGAACCTGGGAGATCGCGGTATCAAGAACCCAGTTGCCGATGTCGATGGAAATCGGGTGCTGCTCCACCTGAGGCAGGAATGCGCCCGGCGGTATCATGCCACGCTCCGGATCCTGCCAGCGTAACAAAGACTCAACACCCAGCAGTTCTCCGGTGGCCATATCCACCTTCGGTTGATAGTGCAGACAGAGTTCGTTTTCGACTATGGCTTTTTCCAGCCGATGGAGCAGTTGTGAAAACGCGCTCTGATCACGTCCCTGTTCCGGATCAAACCAGCTGAGGCGGGCCCGGCCATTATGTTTGGCCTGGTGCAGAGCTTCAGTGGCGTGGCGAATCAGGGTGTCGGCGTCACCGTCATCCTCCGGGAAGGCGGTGGCGCCGATGCTGGCAGTCAGAGTCGTCGTGAAGCCATTGAATTCGATGGGTTGTGCCAGTTCCTGTTGCAGACGCTCCAGCAAACGACGACCCCGGGCCGGGTTTTCAAGCTGTTCAATGACAACCAGCAACTCGTCGCCGCCTGTGCGGGCAATGGTGTCGCAATCGCGCATGATGGATTGCAGGCGCCGGGCAATACGTTCGATCAGTACGTCGCCGGCGGCGTGGCCGTATTTCTCGTTGATCTGGCTGAAGTGGTCGAGGTCAAACGCAGCGACAATGATCTGGTCATTTGAGCGTTTTGCCAGCATGAGCGCGTGCTCCAGCCGGTCTCTGAGCAGGATCTGGTTGGGCAGGCCGGTAAGCGGGTCGTGGTAAGCCCGGTACTCCAGTTCGCGCTCATGTTGAGCCGCTCTGTCAGTAATGTCGGAAGATACCGAGACATAGTTTTCAATATTGCCATGGCGATTGGTGATGGCGTTGATGGTGGTCAGCTCGGCAAAAAACTCGCCATTCTTGCGCCGGTTCCAGATTTCTCCCTGCCACTTGCCGGTGGTTTTCAGTTCCTGCCAGAGCCGCTTGTAGAACTCCGGGCCTTGCCGGCCGGACTGAAGCATGTTCGGGTTGTGGCCCAGCACCTCCTGACGTGAGTAACCGGTGTTTCGGGTGAAGGCGTCGTTCACTTCGATAATGTTGGCCCGGCTGTCGGTTACGGTAATCCGGTCATGGGTGTGCTCGAACACGGCTTTGGTCAGCAGGAACCGTAACTGTGTCTGCTGGAAAATCAGTACCGCAAAGGTCAGGCAGGCCAGCAGCGTCAGCGGTGAAATGAGCAGATAGCGCCAGAGCTCTTCCCGGGCCGAGGCCAGAAGCTGGTCCGTTTCGCCGCGAATGGTCTCGGCGAGTCCGGCCTCCAGTCGGGTAAGGAGCCTGGCTCTGTCAGACTGCTGAACAAACCATTCTTCGGGGCGGGTTTCCTGCAAAAGCGTTGAGGGCTCGGAACTGTTGATCAGCCGGTCGCGTAATGCCGTTATCGGCGATTCGAGTGTCAGGTCGGCATAACTGGCGTTGTTATCGATCTGGCTACGATAGCCCGTCAACGCGGTCTGTTGCTGGGCCGCCAGAGCCACCAGCTGTTGCTGCTGCGGTTCTGTCAGTTCATGGGAGATAATGGCCCGGGCAATGATCAGACGCTCCTGGCCGAGTAACTCCTTGAGACGGTTGAGAATAAAATAGGCATTGAGCTTGCGCCCGATCTGGTTGTGCTCTGTCATTGCTGACAGGCGGCCGATCAGGTTGTTGAGCTGTTCGATCCGGCTGGTGAAGTATTGATCTGTTTTGTCAGAAGTGGTTGTTGCCTGATCAATCCCGGACCGAATGTCTGCCAGTTCGTTTAATGAGTGGCTGAGTGTTCTCAGATCACTTAAATAGGAGGAGTTGGCACTCCGGGGCATGGGCTGGTCGAGTTGCACCCGGAGCGAGGTAAGGTGATTGTCGGTGGCGGTCCGGGCTTCGCGCAGGTAACCCCGGAGCTTGTCCGGGTTGTCGCTTTCAAGGAGCGTGATGCTGGTGCTGCGTTCGCGCTGTAACTGGCCAACCAGATTGCCGGCCTCAACAGCCAGCGACGTGTGTAGCTCCAGCCGTTCGAGATCGCGGGTGACCTGATAGCGATCTGCGGCGCTGAAGAATGTCATCCACACCACGGCAACCACCAGTGGTGTGAATGCGAGCAGAAAGCGGACCGACAGTGGAAATCGGTCAAACTTTCTGAGAGCTCTGGTTAGCCAGGGGGTCGAGTCGTTCAAGCTTGGTTATCCGGCCTCATGTATTATGGTTATTAACCTTGAATTCGTTAGCCAGATCCTGTAGCTCTCGAGCAAGCCGTGCCTGCTCTTGGGTTACTTCCGTGATCTCCTGCGACCCAGTCAGGGACAGCATAGCAACTTCACTGACAGATTCCATGCTGGTGGCCAGTTCCCGGGTCACCGCTACCTGCTCTTCCGAGGCAGTGGCAATCTGCGTGGCCATGTCTGAAATCCCGTTTACGTCAGTCAGGATTTCGGCAAAAGTTTTCTCCATCTCTGAAGCCTGTTCACTGGTTTCGTTGGCCAGTTTGTGGCTTGAGACAACGGAGCGGCTGGCGCTGTCAGTGACGTCCTTGAAGCCGTTGATGATTTCTTCTATCTGAGTCGTGGATTCATGGGTCTGCTGGGCGAGGGTGCGAACCTCGTCTGCCACTACCGCAAAACCACGCCCGTGCTCGCCCGCCCGGGCAGCCTCAATCGCTGCGTTCAGAGCCAACAGGTTGGTCTGGTCTGCCACCTTGCGGATGACATCCACCACATCACTGATAGAGCCACTGCGTTTTTCAAGCTCTTCAATGACCTGATTGACCTCCTGAACCGACTTGGCCAGGGAGCGAATCTGAGACACGCTAGAGTGTAACACACGCTCGCCGGTCTGGCTTTTCTCCATGGCGCGGCTGGCGGCATCGGCGACTTCCTGGGTGTTCTGGGAAATCTCCTCTGAGGTGGACGACATTTCCTCTGTAGCGGCAGCCACCTGTTCGATCTGTTGCTGCTGTTTTTTCAACTGGCCGGTGTTCTGGTCAGCGGTATTGCTGGTTTCCTCAGTTGCCGTGGCCAGTTGGACACTGGAACGGTCAATCTGCAGCAGTGCGACGCTGAAGTGGGAGAACAGCTGGTTAATGGCTTCGGTAATGGTGCCGATTTCATCCTTGCTGGTCACCGGAATCTCGTGACTCAGGTCTTTGTTGTCCATGGCCTCATGCAGTTTGCTGCGCAGGGTATGTACCTGACGATGAATGGCATGGATGATCACGAGCATCAGGACGATTACCAGGGCCGTAGCGGCAGCGGCTATGACCGAGACGGTAATCAGACTGTTGCGCGCGCGGGAAACCGCCTGTTCGGCCATGCTGTCTACCTGCCCCAGCATCTGGCCTCCAATGCTGTTCATGGCCTCAATCCGTGTGGTTGACGTTGAGAACCACTCGCTTGCTTCCAGTGCGTACATGCCCGCAGCGCTGCTGAGCAGTGTTTCTCTCTGCTCCAGCAGTGCCCGGTTTTCCTGAGTGTTCGGGAAGGCTTCAAGCTTTTCGCGGACGCTGCCTTCGGCCGGTAGCAGGGCCAGGGCTGAGTGGAGGTAAGCATCCTGACGACCGGCCAACGACGTAATCTGTCCCAGACGGGGCAGGTCAAAGTTTCCACTTCGAATCAGGCTGGCGCCGGCAGCCCGCTCACGCCCTGACATTTCGCCCGCTTCTGCAAGCGCAAAGTAGGCATTGAGCTGGCGGGTAAGTTCCGGGTCGGTAGCCCGGCGTATCAGCAGAGGAACCCGGTTTACAATCTCCATGATGACTTCGGTATATCGACCGCCGGATTCCGGTGCCGCGATATTACGGTTGTCGATCTGCTGTCGCAGAGAAGGCAGGCTCTTGGTGTGTTGCTCAAAGCGTTCGATGCTGCTCTGAACCACACCGTCAAAGGTAGAGTCCTCAAGCAGGTTTTCGAGCTCGGAGCGGTAGCTGGACACCGCGCGGTCGGTGTCCTCTCGTTGGGACTGCAATGCCTGAGCTGCCTGGCGGGCCGCGTCAGAACCGGCACCGCTGGCCAGCAAAACGGCAGAACGACCCCGTTCTTTTTGCAGTTGCTCGACCACGGGGTCGCCAACTTCTGCAAGCCGGACCATGTCTTGCAGCTGCTGCATGTTTTTCAGTTCACCGGCCGTGTCGGTGATGCTTTGCGCAGCAAACAGAATGAGAGCGATAAGCGGGGGAAGCACCAGTGTGATCAGTTTCCCGCGCATCGACAGATTGTTGATGAGATTCATGTCCGAGCCTCTTCGGTGGATACGCTGGCGATTATGACCAAGTGTAGATGAGTGGGGTATCGGCGGGTTGGGGTAAGTGTTTAGGTAGAAGATTTCTCGTAACGTATTGTAAGTAAAATGTTAATCGGCTGATTCTGTGAGGCTTTCAGGATGGGTCAGGGGTAGTACGTAGAGTACCTCTTTGTAGGTATTACCAGCTTTCGATGGCTGTGCTGACAAAGGTCAAGGTGTGTGGGGCGGCCTCTGGTTATGGTGCGGATAAGCTTCCTCTGGAGAGTGCCATGGAACTTGTGTGCCCCGCCGGCAGTCTGCCGGCTCTGAAAAAAGCAGTGGATAATGGTGCCGATGCCGTTTATATCGGCTTCCGGGACAGCACCAATGCCCGCCAGTTTGCCGGCCTGAACTTCAACGACAAACGCGCCCGGGAAGGTATTGAGTATGCTCATGCCAGAGGCAGCCGGGTATTCTGCGCCATTAACACTTACCCGCAGCCAGACGGCTGGGAGCAGTGGAAGGGGGCGGTTGACCGTGCCGCCAGCCTGGGTGTGGACGCCATCATCCTGGCTGACATGGGCCTGCTGGATTACGCCGCCAACAAATACCCGGATACTCCCCGGCACCTGTCCGTTCAGGGCTCGGCCACCAGTTACGAAGCCCTGGCGTTCTACAAGGACAATTTCGATATCCGCCGTGCGGTTCTTCCCCGTGTGCTGTCACTGGACCAGGTACGGGGCGTGGCCAGACACAGCCCGGTGGAGCTGGAAGTCTTTGCCTTTGGCAGTCTGTGCATCATGGCCGAAGGTCGATGTTACCTGTCTTCCTACCTGACCGATGAATCTCCCAACACCCGGGGTGCCTGCTCGCCGGCCAGGGCCGTACGTTGGCAGGAAACACCGCAGGGCCTGGAGTCACGGCTGAACGATGTACTGATTGATCGCTATGGCCAGGGCGAGTCTGCCGGTTATCCCACCTTGTGCAAGGGCCGTTTCGACGTTGAAGGCAGTGTGTATCACGCCATTGAGGAGCCGGTCAGCCTGAACACCATGGACTTGCTGCCAGAGTTGCAGGAACTGGGCATCAGCGCGGTGAAAATTGAAGGCCGCCAACGCAGCCCCGCCTACATTGCCGATGTCGCCCGCACCTGGCGCCAGGCGCTGGACAGAGTGCAGGCCGACGCTGAGCACTTTGCTGTGGACAGCGCGTGGCATCACACGCTGTCGGGACTTTCCGAAGGTGGGTTGACCACTATCGGCGCTTATCATCGCAAGTGGAAATAAGGTGTACCGTTTATGATGAAGCTCTCTCTTGGCCCGATCCTGTGGTTCTGGAGCAAACAGGCCGTTTTCGACTTCTATGGTGAGGCTGCGGACTGGCCGGTGGATACCATTTATCTGGGCGAGGTGGTGTGCTCCCGTCGTCGGGAACTGAAACCGGATGACTGGCTGGATCTGGCGCGGGATCTGAAGGCCTGTGGCAAGAACGTGGTGCTATCCACGCTCACGCTGATCGAATCGGAAGCGGATTTGCGCCGCCTGCGCAAGTTCTGCGAGCAGGACGAGTTTCTGGTGGAAGCGAATGACCAGAGCGCTCTGCAGGTGGCCACTCGTAACAACCTGCCCTTTGTCACCGGCCCCTCCATGAACATCTACAACACCGCTACCCTGAAGATTCTGGCGAAACAGGGATTGCAGGGCTGGAACCTTCCGGTGGAACTGGGCAAGGAAACGCTGGAGCAGCTGATTGCTGAACTGGATCAGGAGGGCCTGGACTTGCCGGCGGAAGTGTTCTCCTGGGGGTTCTTGCCATTGGCCTGGTCGTCTCGCTGTTTTACCGCCCGCCATTACAACCTGCCCAAGGACAACTGCCAGTTCCGATGCCTCGAGCATCCGGACGGCATGGAGCTGCGTTCCCGGGAAAACCAGGAACTGTTCCGCCTGAATGGCATTTCGACACTATCTGGCTCGCGCTACGATCTTATGCGGGAACTGCCGGATATGGAGCAGATGGGGGTTTCCACCGTGCGCCTGAGCCCGGAGCATCAGGGGATGGGCGAAGTGGTCAGACGTTTTGACCAGGTCCGTCGAGGGGAGGTTCCCGATACTGATCCGCTACAACTGGTAGAAGCGCCTCCTTGCAACGGTTACTGGTATGGCAGGCCCGGAATGGATCTCCAAAAAGAAAGTTCCTGAATAGATACGATTCATAATAGATCCTGGTTGTCGCTGTAAAATCACAGCTTAGGAGAATCGATGAGTAAGGACGTGCCGTGCATGCAACGTTGGTGCGCACATTTTCCCGGCGTGATCCGGGTATGGTTGTGCATCTATGTGACGGTGACGTCGTTCCAGTATCTGATTTCGGGTGAGCACTTCAGTCTGTTGACGTTTTTTTTCAATGGAGGGCTGTTACTGGTTGCTCTGCTGGATATAGCGCGTCGCCTGGAGTCGACCCGATGGCTGATTATCTTCACCATCCTGATTTTCGGTTCTGACTGGTTGCTCAGAACGATGCTGGCAGGGCAACCGGTCATCGTCTCCCTGGCGATGACATCGACTCTCGTTCTGCAAGGCTGGCTTGGATACTTCTTCCTGTGTTTTGCCGGCTTGAATCGTGATCTGCCAGACACCCAGAAGAAAGTCATCTGGTTCTCCTGGGCCGCCGCACTTTTTCCTGCCTTGATTTCATCATTGTTGGTGACACTGCTGTCTCTCTATCTGAGTGGTTCGGTAGATCTGGAAGCCTTCGGCAATGCTTTTCTCTGGTGGTTTGTCTCGCGCTTCACCTCCGTAGTACTTGTCGCCCCAGCCATACTGTTTCTCATAGACCAGCACGAATCCGGTGCAGGGTTTAGTGGTGAATGTTGGAGTAACGAGTTCCCGATATTTGCACTCGGCGCTGTTATAGCTGCGCTGGTGCTTTTCTCTGTGGCCAACCCGCCAGGGCCAGAGTTGCCCAGTTACAGTTACTTTTTGCTGCCGATTCTCTTGGTAGCGTCTGTGCGCTACCCGCTTTACCAGAGCCTTCTTGTGTTGTTGCTTGTTGGGCTCGCGAGCTATACGGCTGATGCGATTGCCTCTTCCAGTCCGGATGAACTGCGGGAAAGCGGGCTCGCGTTAGCGGTCTTTCTTTGTATCAGTAGTGCTGTTGTATGGCACATGGGTGTGCTGGACAGAGAGCGAAGCCATTCCCTGGCGTATTTGAAGCAAGTGGCTGAAGTGTTTCAGCACAGCCAGGAGTCGATCATCATCGCGGACTCAAAAGGCACGATTCTGAACGTTAACCCGGCGTTTACCCGCATTACAGGCTACGCCCTCGATGAGGCCGTGGGTAACAACCCTCGAATCCTGAATTCCGGCAAGCAGAACCGGCATTTTTACGAAGATCTGTTCAAGCAACTACGGACTGAAGGCTTTTGGTCCGGCCAATTCTGGAACAAGCGGAAAAACGGCGAATATTACCTGCAGCGAGGAACAATCTCCGCCGTGTTTGCGGACAACGGTAAGCCAGAACACTACATAGCCATTATGGAAGACGCGTCGATTTACCATGAAGCTGAAGAAAGGATCCAGACTCTCGCCAACTATGATCCGCTGACTGGACTGCCCAACAGAGTATTACTGAAGGAGCGTTTTTCCGAAGCTTTTGTCCATGCCCGGGAGACGAGGTGCGTCTGGTCACTTCTGTTTATTGATCTGGATGATTTTAAACAGGTGAATGATGCGCTGGGTCATTACTATGGCGATGAATTGCTTAAAGCCGTATGTGAAAGGCTGAAGCTCCACGTGAGAAAGGCAGACACTCTGTGTCGGTTTGGCGGGGATGAATTCATTCTTCTGATGCAGGGCGGCGCGAAAGAAGCTGGTCAGCTGGCTCGGCAGCTGATAGATGAAATAAAACCGGTGTTTGATATTGAGGGCGCTCAGTTGCACGTAGGGGCGAGTGTGGGTGTCGCTGTGCTTTTTCTGGATGGAGATACGCTAGGTGAGCTGATACAGGCGGCTGATACAGCCATGTATCACGCAAAAAATGAGGGCCGTGGCCGCGTCAGTTTTTTTGCCAAGTCCATGCAAGATAAGGTGCAGTTCCGGGTTGCTCTGAAACCAGCATTGCAAAAAGCCATTACCGAAGATGAGCTGTTCCTGTTGTACCAACCGAAAGTTGAGCGTTCTGCGGATGGTCGCTTTCGGGCGGTTGGATACGAAGCCTTGGTCCGGTGGAATAATCCGGAGACCGGGATGGTGTCTCCTGGCGAATTCATCCCGGCAGCGGAAGACAGCGGGCAAATTGTTGAAGTTGATCGTTGGGTAATCAGGGCAGCTGTCGCCCAGTTGGCCCAATGGTTAAAAGAGCCACAGACACAGGTTTTACCCGTTGCGATCAATGTTTCAGCGGCGCTTTTCTCCCGGTCGGAATTTGTTGACGATCTGCGAGCTATTGTTGGGTCCTCCGGGGTGCCTTCCAGCCTGATAGAACTGGAGATAACCGAGCATGCCGCAACCGTTGATATGGAAAATACCCTGAAGACGCTCCGAGAACTGAGAGCTATGGGGTTTCGGCTGGCTATTGATGATTTTGGTACCGGGTATTCGAGCCTGGCCTATCTGAGAGAATTCCCGATCGATCATTTGAAAATTGACCTGAGCTTCGTGCGAGACGTCCATATCGACCCCAAAAAACAGGGCCTGGTAAAGGCGATTATTGCAATGGCGCATTCGTTGGGTTTGAAAACAATCGCAGAGGGAGTGGAAGTCAGAGACGAGCTTGAACTTCTCGTTACCAACGATTGTGATGCCTTTCAGGGCTACTACTTCAGCAAGCCGATTCCCGCCTCTGAGTGTGGAAAGATAAAACTGCCTTCTGTTACCGCCTGATGAAAGGGTCAGGCGGCCTCGCAGTCACTTCCCGAGAGTGTTGACGCCGGGAAAGCGATCAGAAACATACTGACTATGGCACTGGATGCAGTTACCGGTCATTTTGTCGAATATTTTTCTTTGTTTGGCGGTATTTTGATTTTCACCGGCCTCTGCCAGAGAAGCGGCAAGCTTGTGAAATTCCTTATCCAGCTTGATAAACCCCTTTGGAACGGCTGACATCAGGTCTTTTCTATCCTGGTCGGTCAGCTTTTGTTGCAGGATAAAGCTGTCATGTATCTTTTGAGCGTTTGTTGCCACAGCCTCATGTTGCCCCATGACCATCCCGGAATGAATGGTGCCCATGGCGGTTTGTACGGAGCGCATTTCTTCCTGCAGCAGCCTGCTCAGCTTGTCCGTCAGTTTCGCGGTGACAGGTTCGGCTGCCAGCGAGCTGGTGGATACCGCAAGCCCGAGTAAAAACGTGGCGATGTACTTTCCTGCTCCAAGGGTCATTTATTGATTCCTTTTACATGTATGTTTTGTTCGGACCATAGCAGTATCGCTAAGCTTTGCCAAGGATGGGGGGGGGATTTGCCGTGACTGGTTAGACGCACTTCAAGAAACAAGATGCCTGGCAAGTCGGTATTTGAATTGTCATCATCTGGATTATGCGGAACACAGGAAGTGATGACCGATAAATCCAGGAGATTTGACGCTCTGCAATAGTTGGACAAGGTGCAAATGAATATTCGACTGAAACGAGCATACGAAGCCCCGGCCCGCTCAGACGGCCCCCGAGTACTCGTGGACCGTATCTGGCCTCGGGGCGTTGCCAAAGAAGATGCCCATATAGCCCACTGGCTGAAGGGGCTGGCACCGTCAACTGAGCTGCGGAAATGGTTCGGCCACGATCCGGAGAAATGGCCGGAGTTCCGGGAGAGGTACTTGAAGGAGCTGGCATCAGACGATGCGAGTGAGGATCTGGAAGTACTCAAAAAGCTGCTTGAAGAGCACGACCGCATAACGCTGGTGTTTGCTGCGAAAGATACCGAGCACAATAATGCCGTGGCACTTCGTGATTTCGCTCTGGACCATCGACTCTGGTAGCTTCAGGTGAACGCGCTAACCGAGAGCGGCTATTTTCATTACAAACCGTTACTGTTTTGCCCTTTAACATGTATACAATATGAATCAAATAGAGGGCTGGAGTATCGTTATGGGTTTGTGGCCGTTCATGAAACGTTCGGAAGCACTGGAATCGGAACTGTCGACATTAAACCGGGCATTTCTCGAAGTCAGTGAACAGAGCAGCATGCTGGAAGCAAAGCTGGAAGAAGAACGCCGCGCGCTGGCGCATAGTCAGGCGGAGCTTCAGATCAATCGTAGACTGATGGCTGGTCTCGGCCAGTTTGGTTCCTCACTGACGGAACTCAAGGGGTCTTTCAGCGACTTGTCGGATTTGCTCGGCTCGCGCCGCAGCGAAGCCTTAAAAACCCGCGATGAGTCCGGCCGCGTGCGGGACGGCATGGCAACGCTGGTTCAGCGCCTGGATGGTGCCCGTGAGAGGGTGGTGAGTTCGGCCGGTCAGATGGAAGCGCTGGAGACTGAAACCGGAAGCATAACGTCACTGGTTGATGTCATTGATGGTGTGTCTGACCAAACCTCATTGCTTGCCCTGAACGCCAGTATCGAAGCGGCCCGGGCTGGTGAGCATGGCAGGGGGTTCAGTGTGGTGGCAACGGAAGTTCGCAACCTCGCATTCAGGGCCGGCGAGGCTACCCGGGAAATCGACGAAGCCATCAACCGGATCCGCAGCCAGACGACTGCCGTCTCCGGTGCCAGCAAAGCAAGCAGTGAAGAAATGCAGACGCTTGCTGAAGAAGCTGAAACTGCCCGGGACCGTTTGATGTCGCTGATCGGTCTTGCAGACAACTCGTCCACGGCCCTGGGCAACGCCGCCCTTCTGGCGGAAATTGAACTGGCCAATCTGGAAGAGCTGGAAATCAAACTCACCGTTTATCAGATTCTGGCCGGGCTGTCAGACCGCAGCGCAGACACTCTGCCAGCGGAAACCGAATGCCGGCTTGGCCAGTGGTATTACCAGGGCGACGGCAATGAACAATATGCAGGACGAATGGACTTCAAGGCGATTGAAGAACCACACCGGCTGGTGCATGTGTACGCCGTCGAAGCAGTACAGGCCCACGAGAACAACCGGCCCGAAGATGCCCTGAAAGCATTAGAAGCTATGGAAACCAATAATCTGGATGTGATGAGCCGATTGAGAAAGCTGGTTTCTGTTGATTAATCGCTGAAAAATGCTGGTCAGTCTGAAGTGGCTCGTAGGCAGGCTACTTCCTGAGGAGTATGTTTTTACTATAAAAGAGTCATTGAAAATATATCTATATTGGTTCATTACTGAAAGAGCCTCACTGAAGAGGTCTATAAATTGATGAGAGCCAAGGAGATAAAAATGGTGAAACCAAGAAATCATATTCTGGCAGTTTGTGCGGCTTTGATATTGAGTCTGCCTCTTTCGGTACAAGCAGAGGAGGATGGGAAGGCGAATGTGTGGCTGCCGAGTCTGATTACTGAAACGCCACAAGAAGGTTTTGAGCTGGCGATTAAGCTGGCCCGGATGGGAGTAAAAAGTACGCAATCTGATAAAGAGACGCTGTTTCGTGAGCGGGAAAAATACTCACAGGATGGTGAGGCGCTTATCCATGCGTCCGAGGTGATTGCGGTTCATTTTCAGACAGTGGCTGCTGCCAATAACCACTGGAAATGATGCTGGTGATGGCGGCCAACAAGGCCGCCACTTCGAGACAAGAGCTGACCTTTATCGCTTTCCGATAACCATTGGCAGGTAACTGAAACCAGTTGTCGGGAAGACTGCCCGCTCGGGCTTAGCCTCAGGCGATGGCTCCAATCGGACGTTCGGGTTGTTGGCCATGGCAAATCCTCGGCAAGAAAACAGGTTCGGCCAGATTATCAGGGAGCCACATTATCTTCTTGAGGATAAGTCAATTGGTGCCTGGTGAAATGATTCGGGTCAGTAAGTCGCCATGGATAGTCAGACTCTTTCCCGTAACAGCATGATTTTGATATGACCGATAGCTTTCATGGGGTTCAGCCCCTTCGGGCAGTACGCTGTGTAGTTGCCTATCCCACGGCAGAGGAACACGCTGAACGGGTCTTCCTGTTTCGCCAGGCGCTCGCGATTAGCAGTATCTCGCGAATCTACCAAAAACCGGTAAGCCTGCAACAGTCCTGCTGGCCCGATGTATTTTTCCGGGTTCCACCACCAGGAGGGGCAGGCGGAAGTGCAGCAGGCGCAGAGAATACACTCGTATAATCCATCCAGCTTTGCGCGGTCCTCAGGACTCTGCAGTCTCTCGATTGCCGGATCCGGAGTATCATTGACCAGCCAAGGGGTAACACGTTCGTACTGTTTAAAGAACAGTGACTGGTCAACCACCAGATCACGGATCACTGGCATGCCCGGGAGTGGCCGAATTTCAAGAATCTCTTTCTTGTCCAGGGCATCCTCCACGTTGGTAATGCAGCCCAGGCCATTGCGGCCATTGATATTGAGTCCGTCTGAGCCGCATACGCCCTCGCGGCAGGAACGACGGAAAACCAGCGTGGTATCCCGGGTTTTCAAGTGCTCGAGTACATCCAGCACCATGCGATTTCTGAACTCGTCGCCAACCTTGATCTCCTGGCTGTAGGGTATTTCATCTTGTTCGGGGTTGTAGCGATACAACCTGACGATAAACCCACTCATGACGTTGTTCTCCCTCACATTGATTTGATACATCCGGGAAGGTGTATTCATGATGGACGTTGGCAGATGATTCGCACAATTAAATCGAAAATACGGAACCACGAGTCTATCCCACAAGCTTGTAGCTAGTGTCCCGGTTATAAGAACCTCCGAAAAAGTTCGGGGCAAGTAGGCTGGTGCTTTCCTCCGTCCAGATCGCTTCAAGGTAATTTGAAGTTTGTTTTATTATGATGTATTCATTATACATGTTAATTAAGTTTGTTCACTCAGTGCATGAAGAGGTAATGATGGGTAGCAAGAAATCAGAACAAACCAAAGACCCGATCTGGGATCAGCATCTGAGATGGCTGGACCTTATAAGTAATGAATGCAAATCCAACCAGGTTAAGCGGGAGCGTGAAAAACGAAGAAAATGAAGCTCGCCATTCATTTCCGGCGCTGCTGGCTGTGGCGAAATAGTACGCCAAGCTGCACCGCACACAGGCCGTAAGCAGCCGACCAGCAGCCAGTGGATAGCCAGAGCGCCACCGGGTGCTCGAAGGGGGAAGAGCCTGCCTGTAGCCGGGCTAACACTGCCACCAGGATCAGGCCGGCGACGCTGAGTACCTGCCAGGTGGGAGGAAAACTCCGTACGGCTCTTTGCCAGGCCAGGCGCAGCATAACGCTGATTGACAGGGTGCCAAGAGCGCCAATGGTGATTATGTGCAACGCGGGCAGTGGATCGGCTCCCTGCAGCAGGTGAATGCCCGTCAGGGCTGCCCCGATAGCGAGCCAGAGGTAGCCGGTTGCCAGTATCAGTAAATCCGCCCGACTTCTGCAATGCCAAAGCTTCCAGCGCACGATCCGGACCAGAATCAGAATGGCCGACAGGACCAGAAGAAGGCCAGTCAGGGGGGCCGAAAACGGTACCAAGGCCAATATCATCGCCACTGGCAGGATCACTAACAGCGCGCCTTCAACTCGTGGCTGTACTCTTGCCTCCAGAGGAATGCCATTCTTTTCCAGTGTCCCCGCCACCGCCGGGGCAATGATTCTTCCGCCCATAAACGTCATGAGCAGCAACAGACCGATAATGGCGACCACCATAATCCGGCGTGTGTCCGGTAACGCAACCGCGAGGTTGCCCGGAGCATAAGCGACCAACCCGAAGGCGACAGACAACACGCACAGCGCGAGGATCAGCGGACCAGCAATCTTGTTGCGCCACTTTTTTGCAGCCTGGAATCTGGGCACGACATAACGTGCCAGCAACAGGGCGAAGGCAGGGCTCAACAGCTGGGAGACCGGATTATCTGGCGCCAGCACCCAGCACAGACGGGCTACCAGCCAAAGCAGAAACAGAGGTGCAAGAATTCTCCAGGGCTGAGGGCCGAGGGTGTACCCGGCGATAACAGCCAGGGCGAAGCCGAATATCAGCTCATGCCCATGGCCGGCACCCAGAAGTCCCGGAGGCCACCCGGAACCCGACAGTACCGCGTGAATGGAAAGTGGTACTGCCAGGGTTGCCCATAGCGCCGCCGCCGGGAAAAACAACCAGAATGCGTGAAACGGTTTTGCCTTGCTTGAGATCATTGCATACCCAGGTAAAGAAGATAATGATATAAAGATATTTCCCAAGGGAGGTGCGTTATGACGGTCAATGAAGGTCTTCGCCTGATGGCAGGCGTGTTTACTCTGATTTCAATTTTGCTGGCGCATTATGTGAGCCCCTACTGGCTTTTATTCACCGGCTTTATTGCCCTGAACCTGATTCAGTCTGCGTTCACCAAATGGTGTCCGGCCATGGTGATTCTCAAGAAGCTGGGGCTGAAAGAGGAAAAGCCTGTCAGCTGACGTCTCCAGACCGTCCGGGGCGCAGAAGCTGGCGCAGGTTGATTTGCCATTCCAGGCTGTCCAGCAGGTTTTTCAGGGCCAGGCCCAGTTCGGTGTCGCCTTCAATGACCAGGCGGCGCTGGAAAAACAGCTGGTCCGGGTCCTGTTTGCGTTCGGCCAGGGTTTTGAAGGCGGCCAGTGAGCCCCGGATGGTGGCTTCGCCGGGGCCTGCAAACACGCGCAGCCTGTTGTCTTGAAAACCCAGTGTCAGGCCGGGATGACCACCGGTAACCTCCAGGCGTATGCGCCGGCCTTCGAAATCGTCGAATTCACCCTCGGCCATGGCTTCGGCGAATACCCGGTTCAGCGGGGCTTCCACGGCCAGTTGTTTCAATGGCAGTGGGATGCTCCGGTCAATCGTGCCCAGCAACGGCGCGGGCGATGGCAGAAATTCCCGCAATACGGCCAGCGACTGATCGAGCAGGTCTCCCGACTGGCGGGGTGGCATAACAGGTAACCGGGGCATAGACAGTTGCATGGCGATCTCCAGGCAGTATGGAATTTGCCCAGAGTATCGCAAACCGGCAGCTATCGGGTTGATATAACTCAGTGTTTCCACACCAGGCCGTCTGGCCACTTTCAGGCCCGGTGAAAGCCTTCCTCGACCGCCCAGACCGCTACTTCAACCCGTGATCGCAGGCTCAGTTTTTTCAGCAGATGTTTCACATGCACTTTGACGGTGCCGTCGCTGATATCCAGCTTGCGCCCGATCATCTTGTTGGACAGGCCTTCGGCAATCAGTCTCAGAATGTCTTTTTCTCTGGGGGTCAGACTGTCGAAATCCGGGCGCGAGGCCTGATGAGGCTTGTTGGAGCGCAAGGCTTCGGCCAGCAGAGTGGTCAGGCGGTCACTGATGACCAGCTTACCGGTTGCCGCCTGGTGCAACTGCTGGATCATGTCTTCCGGTTCCATGTCTTTGAGCAGGTAGCCATCAGCACCGGCACGCAGGGCTGCCACCACGTCGTCTTCCTGGTCAGACACGGTAAACATCACGATCCGGGAGCTGACACTCTGTTCGCGCAGCTGTTTCAGAGCTTCGATGCCGTTCATTTCCGGCATGTTCAGGTCCATCAGGATCAGGTCCGGCTCCAGTTCAGTGGCCAGGCGGATACCATCAGCGGCATTGCTGGCTTCACCGGCGACGATCATGTCGTCTTCCATGCCGATCAGCTGCTTGATGCCCTGGCGCAGCAGGGGGTGGTCGTCTATCAGCAGAATGCTTGCAGGTGTTTCTGACATCATCTCTCTCATTGAAGTGACTGGTCGGTTACGCCGACGATGTTTCGGTGGAAATCATGTTCCGGCTTTTCGGAATAAAGGTTAAGGCGACTTCTACGCCACCTTCATCCCGGTTGTGTACACGAATCTGGCCGCCGAGGGTTGTGGCCCGGTCTTCCATAATGATCAGACCGTAGTGATTGACTGGCTGGGATTCACCGGGCAGGCCTTTGCCGTTGTCCAGAATGCGAGCGCAGACCCGGGGCGATTCGAACAATATTTCTACCCGGATGTCGGTGGCGTCGGCATGCTTGACCGCATTGGCCAGACCTTCACGGACAACCTGTAGTGTGTGAATCTCTTCGTTGGGTGACAGTGTCTGGGGTGGCAGGTTGTACTCGAACTCCACCGGCTTGCCCAGACGTACGGAGAACTCGTCAATGGTTTTGCTGAGGGCGGTGGCGAGATCCGGCGTGTCCAGCTTCAGGCGGAAGGTGGCCAGCAATTCCCGCAACTGGCGATAGGCACTGTTCAGGCCGGTACTGAGTTCGTTCAGGATATCATCGTGTACGGGTTTCTGTTCACCCTCTATGTTCAGGCGCCGCAGGCGCGCGACCTGCATTTTCAGGTAGGAGAGGGATTGCGCCAGGGAATCGTGCAGCTCGCGGGCAATCACCGTGCGTTCCTCGGCCAGTGTTATCTGCTGCTCTTCAGTGATCTGATTTTCCAGATAAATGGCAGTGGCAAGCTGGTCTGTCAGGGTTTCCAGCAGTCTGCGGGAGGTCGCCGACAAAGCCTTATTCGCCGGATACCACACCTCAAGAGTACCCAGCAGTTGGCCGGGAATGCGAATGGGCAGGAGCAGGCGGCGACCATCGTTGCTGGCGACGGGCAACTCGTCAAGAGCCTCTGGGGTGACCAGGCAGGCATTGCAGTGATGATCCCGGCAATAGAAAGGCCGCTGGTCGGTGGCGGTGGTGACCGCCTCTACCGGTTCATCGGAGTGTTTGTCATGCAGGTATAGCCGGATGGGGCCGATGCCCAGCAGACGTTCGAGTTCCTGCAGCATCGGGATAGCGCCACTGCACAGGTCGTGATTGGCAAACAAACCACGACTGGCCGAGTGCATGGCCTGCAATGCGGCGTGACTGGTTTCCAGCTCTTCGGTTTTTTGCCGGGCTTTGCTTTCAAGCTCGTGGTAGGTCATCGCCAGTTCATCGGTCATCTGATCAAAAGCCGAGCCGAGCCTGGCCAGCTCATCAGAACCTTTGAGGCTGGCTTTGTGGGAGAAGTCTTTGTCACCTACGGCAATGGCGATATCTATCAGTTTGCGCAGTGGCCGGATCACCCGGCTTTTGAGGTCAACGAAAAGCGCCACGATGATCAGTATCGAGAACACCATGCTGACGATCTGGATCAGGTGAAGCAGGTCGATGCGGGCTTCGGTCCGCTCTTCCAGCATTTTTACCAGCCGGTCCACCTCGCCGGTGTAGTTTTCCACGGCGGCCAGCATTTCGGCGGTCACCGGGGCTCCGGCTTGATGTCTTTCTATCGCCGGTTTGAGCAAGGTCTGCCAGATGTTACTCACTTTCTGATGCTGAAGTGATAGCGGGTGGTCGTCAGTGCGAGGAATGGCATGGATGATCACAGAGCTTTGCAGCTCCTGTTGGTAGCCGTTTAACTGTTCCTCAACCGCCTGGTTACTAATAATGTTTTCGGCGGCCGAAGCGGTAACCAGCTCGTAAGCGCCCATACGCAGTGCACCGGCCTGGTTGATGGCCGTGGCATTGCCTTCAATGCTGTTGGATACCGCAAGGGTGCTGGCCATACTGACAATGGCTGTCAGCACAATGGCTCCAATAACAATGGCAACCCGGTTAACCAGAGGGTGTCTTGATGTCATGCAACGCCTTTTGCCCGGAGAAGGAGTGCGGTTCTGTTCGGCATTTTTGATTCTGACGAAGAAGCAACTTGCCGGGTACCTCTTTCAGGATAGCGAATTACCCCGATAGTTGATAACCCATCATAGCTTTTGACCCTTGTCTCCACAAAACCTGACAATAAAAAGTTGGTTTCAAAAGGTAAGCAACGTGCAGGCACCGCTCGCAGACGACGATAGGCTGACCTCGCTGGCGGTTATTTTGCCGTTGGCGGTGACAGGTTTTGTCGTGGCTGCGGCCTGCTGGACACTATTTGCTGTCGTGGGCGTGCATCTTCGGGAAGATCTGGCCCTGAACAGTTTTCAGTTTGGTGCGTTGCTGGCCATGCCAATGGCTTCTGGTGCCGCGCTGGCCATTCCGGCCGGCCTGGCGGCACAACGCCATGGCGCCCGGTTTATCATGCTCTGGTGTCTGGCCGGGCTGGCGCTGTGCATGGCCCTGTTGCCGGGAGTGGAAAGCTATTATGGCTACCTGGCGGTTGCCAGTGGTCTGGGATTTGCCGGTGGTTTCTATAGCGCCGGGCTGCAATTTGTGATCAGCCACTGCCCGGTCAGGCGCCTGGGGCTGGTTCTCGGTGTGTTCGGTGCCGGCGTGACCGGCGCCGGCCTGAGCTACCACCTGGTTCCGCTCTTTCATGAGGCGTTTTCCTGGCAGGGAGTGCCTGTCGCCTACCTGATCGTTCTTTCGTTGCTGATTGCTCTGTTATTAATGCTGACCGACCCCGATCTTCCAGGGCTGGCCGGCCAGCGTCGGACCTCCCTGGCGAGCTTCTGTTATCTGTTGCAGCGCCGGCAAACGCTGCCAATGAGCATTCACTTCGGCATGGTGGCCGGTAGCTTTTTCGCGCTGGCGTTGTGGTTGCCGGACTTCTTTTCCGCCCAGTTCAATCTGCAACTGGATGCCGGTGCCGGTATGGCGCAATGGTTTGTGATTCCCGGCGCACTGGCGCAGATTGCCGGCGGCTGGCTTTCTGACCACTTCGGCAGTATCCGCGTCACCACCCGTGCCCTGGCTGTATGCCTGTGTGCGCTTTTTGTTCTTTCTTACCCGCCCATGACTCTCTTCATCCGGGGAATAGATGCCGTCATTGTGATCGAGTATGCCCTGCCATTGATGGTTGAAGGTGGCCTTGTGGTGATGCTGGGCGTGGCCATGGGGTGTGCCATGGGCAGTGCGCAACGAGTGGTCATTCTGTTGAACCGGTCAGAGGCGGCTCTGTTTGCCGGCTTTTTGCTGGTGACTGCCTGTTCTGTGGCGTTTTTGCTGTCGCTGTTATTTGGTGCGATTAATCAGTGGCTGGGTGTGCGCACCGCGGTGTTCATGGTTCTGTTCGGCTTGTTCGGCGCCAGTCTTCTGATGTTTGCCTTTTGGACGAAACGGGCAGAAAGCAAGGTTTTTGTGCCGCCACGGAGTTTGAGTTGAGTCAATTAATTTGCAGGAAACGGCAATCTACCCCCAACGGGGGAGCGATTTTTCCGGATCTCGCTTCTAACATAAATAACAAATATTAATAATGCATGTATGTGCAGGGAGACCTACTCATGGCGATGACCCAAGCTGCCGAGAGCGAATACACCAAGCCGGTACTGGTTGCCGTCAACAAAACGCTGAGTGATGACGACGGCCTTGGAACCATGCGTTCACACCCCATGTTCCGGACGATGCGGCCAGAGCATGTGGACCATCTGGTTCAACAGTCCCGTTTCCTCCGGCTTGGGCACCATCAATTGCTATACCGGCAGGACATGCCTGCCCACCACTTCTTCTTCGTGATCTCCGGTCGATTGCGCCTGTATCGGCTGGACTCTTCGGGTATTGACCGGACTCTGGACAGCATTGCCCCGGGGGACTGTTTTGCGGAAGTGATGATCTACGCTGAGCCGGCACGCTATGCCTGTTATGCCGAGGCGCTGAAATCCAGTGAAGTACTGATGATCCCGATCCGGGCCTACCGGGAGTTGCTGGGGCGCTACCCGGAATATGCCCAGGCGGCGCTGAATCATTATGCCCAGCGCGCTGTTACCCGGTTCCATGAGCTGGAAATCATGACTGTCCAGAACGCCCGCGACCGGGTCATCCGTTACCTGATTGACCTGCTGCCAGACGGAGAAGACCAGGGCGGGGAAGTGGAACTGCCCCTGCCCAAGTGTCTCGTGGCCTCCAGGCTGGCCATGCAGCCGGAAACCTTTTCCCGCATTCTGGCTGACCTGAAAGGCAGCGGATTGGTTCGGGTAAACCGCAGCCGGCTATTTATCTCAGACCCCCAGAGGTTGATCGAAACCGGTCAGTGAAAAATTCAGGCGCCCTGTGCAGGTAGGGGTTGCAATCACTTTTAAAGAAGCCTATAAAATACATGTTAAAGATGTATTCAGGAGGCTTTTTTATGGAAACCCTGTTATTCAGAGCGAACTGGGCCATGGTCTGGTCACTATCGGGATTGGTGCTGACGGTATTGATGGCCTATCCCATGGCACACTACTTTCCCATGGCCATTCAGATTCTTGCGCATGTTGGTACTTTGCTTTTTGCCGTGGGCATAAAGGTCGCCTATGTTGCCAGGCTGGTATTTCTCAGCCGTTTGGGCAGACCTGTCCATTGAATATCGGTAGAATGTTTGGCGATAAGGGGCGAGCGTGATTGCCGTGACCAGTGAGCGTGTTGGCAAAACCGGATTTCGTTTTCTTGCGTATACCTCTGCAGGACTTGCGGCACTGGGCGTTGTCTTGCCACTGTTGCCAACAACGCCGTTTGTCATTCTGGCTGCGTATTTTGCCAGCAGGGGGTCGCCGGCTTTTGCTGCCTGGCTGGAGCAACACCAGACCTTCGGCCCGGCGATTGAACAATGGCGTCAGCGACGAGCGGTTCCTCTCAAAGCCAAGTTTCTTGCGTTGGCCATGATGATGGCGAGCTGGAGCACGTTGTTGCTTTTGGGGAGTCCGGCTCTGGTGCTGACTATCTCAGGGTTTTTCCTGCTGGCCGTAGCCGTTTATTTGATGACTCGCCCGAGCTGTTGAAGATTTTGATCATTTGGAGCAATACATGCACATCACCCGTTACACCGACTATTCACTCAGGGTTCTGATCTATCTGGCGGCAGAGGGTGATCGGCTGGCGACCATTCAGGAAATTGCCGATAGCTATGATATTTCCAAGAACCATCTGATGAAAGTGGTGCATCAGCTCAACAAGAAAGGCTATATCGAAACCATTCGGGGCAAGAACGGCGGTATGCGCCTGCACAGAGCACCGGAAGACATTAATATCGGCATTCTGGTACGGGAAACCGAGCAGGATCTGAACATTGTTGAATGTTTTTCCTCCCGCAATACCTGCAAAATCACGCCGGTGTGCGGCCTCAAATCAATGTTCAATGAGGCCCTGAAAGCGTTTCTGGAAGTACTTGATCAATACACCTTGGCCGATATTGTGCAAAGCCGGCATCAGTCACAACTCTTGCGTCTGTTGCAGATCGCCTGAAGCCTGCGCGTTCAGGGGCAGTGGTAGGTTTCCATCACTGCGCCTTCGTCCAGGCTTTCCAGGTGCACATCAAAGCCCCAGAGCCGGTGCGCATGACGCAGCACTTCTTCTGTTTCCGGCCCCAGCGGCACCCGGTCCACCGTGATATGCCGCAGAGTCAGTGACCGGTCGCCACGCACGTCCACATTCCATACCTGAATGTTCGGTTCCCGGTAACTGAGGTTGTACTGGCGCGCCAGCTTTTCCCGCAGGGTACGGTACCCGGGGTCGTCGTGAATGGCGGTGACGGTGTAATGGTCATCGAGTTCATCGTTTTCGATCGCAAACAGTTTCAGGTCCCGCATCACTTTGGGAGACAGGAACTGCTGGATGAAGCTCTCGTCCTTGAAGTTGCGCATGGCGAAATGCAGGGTTTCCAGCCAGTCCTGGCCGGCAATGTCCGGGAACCACTCCCGGTCTTCATCCGTGGGGGTTTCGCAGATACGGCGTAAATCCGTGAAGATGGAAAAGCCCAGGGTGTAAGGGTTGATGCCTGAATACCAGGGGCTGTCGAAGGGTGGCTGATACACCACCGCAGTGTGGCTTTGCAGGAATTCGAGCATGAAGCCGTCGGTGACCAGGCCTTTTTCATACATGCGGTGCAACAGCGTGTAGTGCCAGAAGGTAGCCCAGCCTTCATTCATTACCTGGGTCTGGCGCTGAGGATAAAAGTACTGGCCCAGTTTGCGCACAATCCGCACCAGTTCCCGCTGCCAGGTTTCCAGTAGTGGCGCGTTCTTTTCGATGAAATACAGCAGGTTTTCCTGGGGCTCGCTCGGGTAGCGGTGTGTACGTTTCACCGGATCCTCATCTCCCTCCGGGGTAGGGATGGTGCGCCAGAGGTCGTTGATGCGTCGCTGCTGGTATTCTTCCCGCTCTTTCTGCCGTCGGGCTTCTTCGGTTGCGGAAATCGGAGCCGGGCGTTTGTAACGGTCGACGCCATAGTTCATCAGGGCATGGCAGGAATCCAGAATTTCTTCCACCTCTGTTACGCCGTATCGTTCCTCGCACTCGGCCACGTAATTGCGGGCAAATACCAGGTAGTCAATGATGGCGCTGGCGTCGGTCCAGGTGCGGAACAGGTAGTTCCCCTTGAAGAAGGAGTTGTGGCCGTAACTGGCGTGGGCAATCACCAATGCCTGCATGGGCAGGGTGTTTTCCTCCATCAGGTAGGCAATGCAGGGGTTGGAGTTAATCACGATTTCATAGGCCAGCCCCATCTGGCCCCGCTCATAGCCCTTGGATGTCTGCAGAAACTGCTTGCCGAAGGACCAGTGGTGATAGCCCACCGGCATGCCTACCGAGCTGTAGGCGTCCATCATCTGTTCGGCGCTGATCACTTCCACCTGGTTGGGGTAGGTGTCCAGGCCGAATTCGGCTGCGCACTTTGCAATTTCCTCGTCGTACTGCCGGATCAGTTCGAAGGTCCATTCCGAGCCGGTGGAAACAGGCGTATTCATGCCGCTTTCCTCTCGAACAACTGGCGGAATACCGGATAGATTTCAGCCGGGTCTGCAATCTGCTGCATGGCAAAACTCTGAGGGTAACTTTCCTGGATCTTCTCGTATTCGTGCCAGAGCATCTGATGGTCGTTGGGGGTGATTTCCACGTAGGCGTAATACTGCACCAGCGGCAGCAGGCTGTCGGCCAGCAGTTTGCTGCACACCGGGGAATCGTCGTTCCAGTTGTCGCCATCCGAGGCCTGGGCGGCGTAGATGTTCCATTCGTCCGGGGAGTAGCGGGACTCGATGATTTTGTGCATCAGTTTTAGCGCACTGGAAACAATGGTGCCGCCGGTTTCCCGGGAATAGAAGAATTCCTCCTCATCCACTTCCTTGGCGCTGGTGTGATGGCGAATAAAGACCACGTCGATTTTTTTGTAGTTCTTCTTCAGGAACAGATACAACAGGATGAAAAAACGTTTGGCGATGTCTTTATGGGCCTGGGTCATGGAGCCGGAGACATCCATCAGACAGAACATGACGGCACTGGTGGCGGGCTTTGGCTGCTTCTGGTGCTGACGGTAACGCAGGTCGATCTCGTCAATGAAGGGGATGCGTTTTACGTTGGCCTGCAGCCGGGCGATTTCGTCTTCCAGTGCTTTGATCTGATCATCATGGCTGAACGCCGGGTCAAGCTCACCGGGTGCGGCTTTCAGCGCTTCCAGTTGCTTCTGCAGTTCTTTGATTTTCCGTTTCCGGGCACCGCCCAGGCCGAGGCGCCGGGCGTGGGCGCCACGCAGTGAGCGAACAACATCCAGCTTGGCCGGGACGCCCTGGCTGGTGAAGCCGGCGCGCACGTAATTGAAGGCTTCGGTGTCCTTGAGTTTCTTGCGGGCCAGGTTGGGCAACTCCAGATCATCGAACAGGAAATCCAGAAATTCCTCCTGTGTGATCTGGAAGGCAAATTCATCCATGCCTTCGCCATCCGGGCTGGCCTGGCCCTGACCGGAGCCCTGGCCACTGCCGCCCGGCGGTTTTGCGATGGTGTCGCCAGCCACCCATTCCTGGTTGCCAGGATGCACCGCTTCCCGACGACCGCCCTGACCGTGATGAAACACAGGCTCCTGAATATCTCTGGCTGGAATGGTGACTCTTTCGCCCCGCTCGATATCGGTAATCGAGCGGTTGTGCACCGCTTCAGAAACCGCCTTTTTGATGTGATGCCGGTAGCGGCGCAGAAACCGCTCCCGGTTCACTGCGCTTTTGTTTTTGCCATTCAGGCGCCTGTCGACGATGTGGGTCATGCCCATGGTACTGCTCCCGCTGGCCGTTAATGGGATTTACGAACACGCAGATACCACTCGGCAAGCAAGCGGACCTGTTTTTCGGTGTATCCACGGTCGACCATGCGATCCACAAACTGCTTGTGCTTGTTCTGGTCTTCCTGGCTGGCTTTCGGGTTGAAGGAGATAACCGGCAACAGGTCTTCGGTGTTGGAGAACATCTTTTTCTCGATCACCGCCCGCAGCTTTTCGTAGCTTAGCCAGGACGGGTTCTTGCCGCCGTTGTTGGCCCGGGCCCGCAAGACAAAGTTGACCACCTCGTTGCGGAAGTCTTTCGGGTTAGAAATGCCGGCCGGTTTTTCGATTTTCTCCAGCTCCTCGTTGATGGAGGCCCGGTCCAGGATTTCGCCGGTGTCCGGGTCGCGGAACTCCTGGTCCTGTATCCACAGATCGGCGTAGGTGACGTAACGGTCGAACAGGTTCTGGCCGTACTCGCTGTAGCTTTCCAGATAAGCGGTCTGGATTTCCTTGCCAATAAACTGCACGTAGTGAGGCGCCAGGTATTCCTTGATAAAGCGCAGGTAGCGATCCTGAACTTCCGCCGGGAACTGCTCCTGTTCAATCTGCTTTTCCAGTACATAAAGCAGGTGTACCGGGTTGGCGGCAATTTCCGTGGTGTCGAAGTTGAACACCCGGGAGAGGATTTTGAACGCAAACCGGGTGGACAGGCCGTCCATGCCTTCCATAACACCAGCTGCGTCCCGGTATTCCTGAATGGATTTGGCTTTCGGGTCGGTGTCTTTGATGTTCTGGCCGTCATACACTTTCATTTTCGAGTAAATGCTGGAGTTTTCCGGCTCCTTGATGCGCGAGAGCACCGAGAACTGGGCCAGCATGTCGAGGGTGTCCGGGGCGCAGGGAGCTCCGGCCAGAGAGCTGCTTTTCAGCAGCTTGCGGTAGATGTCGATTTCTTCGGTAACCCGCACACAGTAAGGCACCTTAACGATATACACCCGGTCAAGAAATGCCTCATTGTGTTTGTTGTTACGGAAGGTCTGCCATTCGGATTCGTTGGAGTGGGCCAGGATGATGCCGTCAAACGGCACCGAGCCCATGCCTTCGGTGGTGTTGTAGTTGCCTTCCTGGGTGGCGGTCAGCAATGGATGCAGCACCTTGATGGGCGCCTTGAACATCTCCACAAACTCCATCAACCCCTGGTTGGCCTTGCACAGGCCACCGGAGAAGCTGTAGGCATCCGGATCATCCTGGGAATAATCTTCCAGCATGCGGATGTTGACCTTGCCCACCAGGGCAGAGATGTCCTGATTGTTGTCGTCGCCCGGTTCGGTTTTGGAGACACCGACCTGGTCCAGCACCGACGGATACTTCTTCACGACCCGGAACTGGCTGATATCGCCACCGTATTCGTGCAGGCGTTTGACCGCCCAGGGCGACATGATGGAATTCAGATAGCGCCGGGGAATGCCGTATTCTTCTTCCAGAATGGCGGCGTCTTCGGCCGGGTCAAACAGGCCCAGGGGTGACTCGTTTACCGGTGACCCTTTGATAGCGTAGAAGGGGACCTTCTGCATCAGCTGTTTGAGCTTCTCGGCCAGCGAAGATTTACCGCCGCCTACCGGGCCCAGCAGGTACAGAATCTGTTTCTTTTCCTCCAGCCCCTGAGCTGCGTGGCGGAAGAACGAAACGATGTTTTCCACGGCCTCTTCCATGCCGTAGAACTCGGAAAATTCCGGATAACGCTTGATCACCTTGTTCGAGAAGATACGTGACAGGCGTGGGTCACGGGAGGTGTCCATCAGCTCCGGTTCGCCAATGGCGATGAGCATTCTTTCGGCTGCTGTGGCGTAGGCGGCCGGATCGTTCTTGCAGATCGCCAGATATTCCTCAAGGGAGTATTCCTCCTCCTGAGTGGCTTCGTAGCGGTCCTTGAATTGTTGCAGTATGGTCATGGGTGATCCCCCGATCGCAATGTTATCTGCCTGTTAAATCACGCAATTTCCCCGTCAATTTGGTTCGCCTCTGGCGGCGTTGGGTGTCTGGTTTATCAGGAATGGGTGCCGGCAGGCTTCCTTGATTGTTGTGTCGGTTGGAAGCTCTGCCTGCTTTCAGCTTAGTTCAGTGTGAGCAGATTGGGCAGAAAATGTACGAATCGGGATCATTAAATCGTGCTATTTGGGCGTGAGCACGAACACACTCTCGCTTACGCCGTTTTGCAGTCCTTTGCGTTTCACGAACAGATCGTCCTTGGCCAGCTCGTTTCGGAGGATGTGGCGGATGTCATAATCCTCACCGAACAACTGGAATACTTCGCTGTCTGGAACATTGAACGGCGGCCCCTGCATTTCGCCACCGTCGTAATCCAGTGTGGTCAGCAGTATCCGCGCCTCATCCGGCATGATCGCGGTTAGGTGTTCAACATACTCCCGGCGCATTTCCGGGGGCATGGCGATCAGAGCAGCACGGTCGTAAACCAGCCTCACATGCCTGAGGTCGTCAGGTACCAGCTGGAAAAAGTCACCACACCAGATTTCCAGGTCATCGTGTTTGAACGTGGTAAACGGCTCACCGGGGTGTACCGAGGCTTTTTCTTTCGCTTCTTCAAAGAAATCCTTGCAGGCGATGTCGCTCAGTTCGACACCCAGTACAGGGTGCCCGCGATCATGTAGCCACCACATGTCATGGGCCTTGCCGCACAGGGGCACGAAAACCGCATCGGTGTTTTTGCCAGCGAACTCAGACCAATGGTCATACAGGTACTGGTTAACGGTGCCCTGATGAAAGCCGATTTCGTTCTTCGCCCAGCGTGCGTGCCAGAATTCGTGTTCCATGGTGGACCTCCGGAATTTGAACGTTTTCCCCAGTCTAACTTAATCTGTTTACTTGTTGAGTCAGGAGATAAACATGAAAGCCATTTTTCTGGACGCCGCAACACTGGGTAACGATGTCGACCTGGAACCGATAGAGGAAGTAACCGGCGGGGTGGTGTGTTACCCGCACACGACACCGGATCAGGTAACAGAGCGAATCCGGGGCTTCGACACCGTGCTGGTGAACAAGGTCGTTCTGGGCCGGGAACATTTTGAAGCCTGCCCCGAGCTCCGGACCCTTGCGGTTGTGGCTACAGGCCTGAACAACATCGACCTGCAGGCGGCGAAAGAGCACGACATCCAGGTGATGAACGTAACCCACTATGGCCGCTCAACGGTGGCCCAGCACGCCATGGCTCTGATTCTGGCGCTGGCAACACGGTTGCTTGATTACAACCGGGATGTGCGTGCCGGGCGCTGGGGTGAAAGCGATATGTTCTGTTTGATGAATCATCCGATTATGGAACTGGTGGGCAAGACTCTGGGCATTGTCGGCTACGGCGATCTTGGGCAGGGCGTGGCTCAAAGAGCGGAAGCGTTTGGCATGAACGTTGTCCTGGGCTGCCGGCCGGGACAAGAGCCGGGTGAGGTGGATGGCTATGCGAGGATTCCGCTGAATGAATTGCTGGCCACGGCGGATGTGCTTTCGTTGCATTGCCTGCTCACCGGGCAAACCCGAAACCTGATCGGAAAGCACGAGCTTGCCCTGATGAAGCCGGATGCGTTGCTGATCAACACCAGCCGTGGCGGTCTGGTTGATGAGGCGGCGCTGGCCGACGCCCTGCGCAGCGGTGAAATAGCCGGTGCCGGGTTCGATGTGCTTACCGAGGAGCCGCCGCGCCATGGTAACCCGCTGCTGGCGGATAACATTCCCAATCTGATCGTTACCCCACATTCCGCCTGGGCCAGCCGGGAAGCCCGGCAGCGGATAGTGGAGATTACGGCCGCAAATCTGGCAGCGGGCGCAAATGAGGCCTCAAGATAGTTGTCAGAATGCTTCTGGCTGATACTCTGTAAAAAACTGACAAGCAGGACGTTGTGTGGCTTCTGTGCAATTGAAAGACCGGCTCCGGGCCGCAGAAAAGTGGATACTCTATAATCCCGATCCGCCTGAAAGGTGGCCCTGGACCTGGCTATACAAGATCGGGCGTTCGCTCTACGCGTTGGTTCGGGATGTGGTCAACGGCCAGCTTACGTTGCACGCCATGAGCCTGGTGTACACCACGCTGTTGAGTATCGTGCCGTTGCTGGCGCTGAGCTTTTCGGTGTTGAAGGCACTGGGTGTGCACCAGCGCATGGAGCCGTTTCTGTTCCAGTTTTTCGAGCCTATGGGCCCTCAGGGTATAGAGCTCGCCGAGCAAATCCTGGGCTTCGTGGATAACATAAAAGTCGGGGTTCTGGGCTCTGTGGGCCTGTTGCTGCTGGTATACACGGTTATCTCACTGGTCCAGAAGATCGAACGCTCGTTCAATATGATCTGGCGAGTGCCGGAGATGCGCTCACTGGCGCAGCGGTTCAGCAATTACCTGAGCGTGATCATGGTTGGGCCATTGCTGATGGTTTCTGCCATTGGTGTCACCGCCTCGATATTCTCCTCAGACCTGGCACAGCAGTTCATGGCGATGGAGCCGTTCGGCTCGCTGATCGTTCTGGTGACTCGTTTTACTCCGTTCTTCCTGGTGGTTGCCGCGTTCACCTTTGTTTATGTGTTTATTCCCAACACCCGCGTAAAGGTCCGTTATGCCTTTATCGCAGGGCTGGTGGCTGGTGTGTCATGGCAGGCGGCCGGCATGCTGTTCGCCTCATTTGTGGCTGGCTCTGCCCGTTATGCGGCGATCTATTCCGGTTTTGCGGTGGGTATTATCCTGCTGATCTGGACTTACCTGAACTGGATGATTCTGCTGCTGGGGGCCAACCTGGCCTTCTATATGCAAAACCCCGGCTCCATTGCCAAGCACCGGGAGGTCCAGTTGTCGCCGGAGTTGCAGGAGAGTGTTGGCCTGGCACTGGTCTGGATGGTGGTTAAACCATTCAGCCGGGGCGAGCCGGCGCCTCAGCAGGAGTCACTGGAGCAGGCCTTGCGGGTTCCGGGAGAGATTACCCGTAAGATCAGCGATAAGCTGATCCGGGCCGGGCTGCTTAGCCTGGCCGGCCCGAATGGCGATAAGCTGGTGCCCGGGCGGGCGCTGGACCTGATCAGCATCGGAAATGTGTTGCAGGCGGTTCGCCGGGATGAGGAACGGGTGGTTGACCGGCTGCCTTCCCGAGCCATGCCGGCGCAGTTGAGAGACCTTACGGCTGACCGGGAAGACATTACCTTTGCGGAACTGGTCAAAAACGAAGCGTCTTCGCAGGAAGGAAAAGGAAGAAGCCAGACCGGACACTAGACCCTGGACGTTCTGCCTTCTTCGAGCATTGCGAGCAGGGCGTTGCGGACCTCGGTGATCTGCGCCGGTGGCAGATCAATGATCCGGTACAGCTCCTGTTCAGGAAGGCTGCGCTGGTGGGAATGGAGTAATATCTCCCGTGAACCCAGCAAGAGCCCGTCGGTTACCGCAGAGTGTCGCTGTTTTGGCGCGGGACGCTCTGCGTATAACAGCCAGGCGTGGTATTTCGGTGGCAGTTTCCACTCGTTGGCAAGCCGTTGACACACTGCCCACTGCTGTCGGGCCAGGGCGGCCCGTAACAGAGCCGGTTCCGGCTCCATACCCTCGCCCCGGGCCCGGCATATACGGGCCAGCTCCCGCCGGATGGTCAGGTAAGCCAGGCCGGGCAGTAACCCCACCACAAAATAGGCACTGGTATCTTCGCCGTGCTTTCTGGCAACCATTTCGGTGGCCCGGGCACAGCTCAGCGCCCAGCGCCAGGTTCGTTGGGCAAACAAGGCTTCCCGGCTGTTTCTGGCCGCCATCATGGGGCGCATCACGGCGGCTGCGGTGACACTGCGGATGCCATTGAGGCCGAGTACGAAAACGGCCTGATCAACAGATTCTATGTAGTGATGTCCATGCCGAAAGAACGGGCTGTTGGCTACCTGCAGCAGTTGCTCAGTGAGTTTCGGGTCGCTGAGGATAATGCTGGAGATCTGCCGACGTTCAATGGTCTCGCCGGAAAGTGCCTTCAGCAATTGGGGAAGTGTGGCGGGCTGGCGTGGGAGTTCATCCAGGTGCCGGTTCTCAATACGCCGTTCCAGTTCCGCCAGAATTTCATCCGCACCGTCGACGTGGACTCTGAGCTTTGCGGGCTCCACATCCAGCAGCCAGCAGAACAGGTTTTCTTCAAGCTGAACAATCAGGTCACTGTCGGTGCTTTGATGGCCCGGAGAGTCCGCGTCTGCGGGGTTGAACAAACGAGGTTCGTTGGAGGTCGCGACCGGGGCGGCGACTGGTTTTCGTGAAAGCAGGCCTGCTATCCAGGAAAAAAAGCCTGACATTCATGCCTCCGGGTTAGCGTGTGGCGAAAATGGCTGGTTCTGTCGTCAGTATAGTGATGTCGAAAAAGACTGCACAATATCGGGGCGGTAAAGCAATTCTATATGTCGCCCCATAACCACTGACACAGTGCCAGGGCAGCCACAGGCGCGGTTTCGGTGCGAAGTACCCGTGGGCCCAGAGCAACCGGAAGAAAGCCGGCAGTTTCGGCCTGCGCGATTTCCTCAGCAGACAAACCGCCTTCCGGGCCGATCATCAACGCCACTGAGCCGGGTTTGGTCAGCGAATCCAGGCTTTGTTCGGTACGGTGGTGCAGCACCAGGCGCAAATCACAATTCTGGCTGTGCTCCAGCCACTGGGGCACTGTCATCACCGGCAAAATCTCCGGAACCCGCGCCCTGCCGCATTGCTCCGCAGCACTGACGGCCACCTGCTGCCAGTGGCGCAGGCGCTTTTCTTCCCGGTCGCCTTTGAGTTTTACATCACAGCGTTCGGTTGCCAGCGGGACAATCCGGCTGACTCCCATTTCCACCGCCTTCTGCACGGCGTAATCCATGCGATCACCCTTCGACAGGGTTTGTCCCAGAACCACTTCCAGTGCGGACTCGGTGGATTTCGCCGTGTCGCCGGTGACTTCGACCTGCACGTGTTTCTTGCTGGCGGAAACGATGCTGGCGTCGTAATCGCGGCCATCGCCGTTGAACAGAACCAGCTGTTGCCCGGGCTGCATGCGCAGCACCCGCCCGACATGCCCGGCAGCATTTTCGTCCAGCTCACAGGTTTTGCCGGGTTCCAGAGGTGAGTCTGTGTAGATGCGGGGGGTGCGCATGAATGTTCAGTCCTTCTTTAGTCCGCGACGGCAATGTCGATGCCTTCGGTTGCTACCTGGCCAAGATGGCGGATCTGCTCTTCGGTGATCACATAAGGCGGCATAAAATACACCACATTGCCCAGCGGGCGCAGCAGGGATTCGCGGGTCAGGGCATGCTGGTACACCCGCAGCCCCCGCCGTTCCTGCCAGGGGAAAGGTGTCTTGTCGGCCTTGTTTTTCACCATCTCCACCGCCAGGGTCATGCCGTGCTGGCGAATGTCGCCAACGTTGGGGTGGTCTGCCAGGTGCGCTACCGAGTCGGCCATGCAGGTGGCCAGGCGGCGGTTATTTGCGATCACGTTATCATCCCGGAAGATATCCAGCGTTGCCAGTGCCACGGCGCAGCCAATGGGGTTGCCGGTGTAGCTGTGGCTGTGCAGGAAGGCGCGCAGGGTTTCGTAATCGTCGTAGAAGGCGTCGTAAACGTCGTCTGTGGTCAACACCACTGAAAGCGGCAGGTAACCGGCGGTCAGGCCCTTGGACAGGCACATGAAATCCGGGGTAATGCCGGACTGCTCACAGGCGAACAGGGTGCCGGTGCGGCCGAAGCCTACGGCAATTTCGTCGGCAATCAGGTGCACACCATAGCGGTTGCAGGCTTCCCGCAGTTTGGTGTGATAAACCGGGTGGTGCATGCGCATGCCGCCGGCGCACTGGATCAGCGGCTCTACCACCACGGCGCAGATCTCGTCGTGCTTTTCGGCCAGCAGTTGTTCCATGGCCTCGAACTGGCGCAGGGCGTATTCTTCGTCGGTCTCGCCCGGTTCCTTATTGTAGGCATCCGGAGAGGGGGCGGTGAGCACTTCCATCAGCAGCGGCTGGTAGGTGTCTTTGTAGAGTGCCACATCGCCCAGAGCCAGGGCGCCCAGGGTTTCACCGTGGTAGCTGTTGCTCAGGTTAACGAAGTTCTTCTTGGCCGGCTTGCCGTGGTTTTTCCAGTAGTGGTAGCTCATCTTCAGAGCTGCCTCGATGGCCGATGAGCCGTTGTCGGCGTAGAAGCATTTGTTCAGGCCTTCCGGTGTCACTTCGATCAGCCGTTCAGACAGCTCAACCACCGGTTCGTGGCTGAATCCCGCCAGAATCACATGCTCCAGTTTGTTGACCTGTTCCATGATGGCGTTGTTGATGCGCGGATTGGCATGGCCGAACAGATTCACCCACCACGAACTGACGGCATCGATGTAGCGGTTATTCTCGAAGTCTTCCAGCCAGACGCCTTCGCCGCGCTTGATCGGGATCAGGGGCAGGGTTTTGTGGTCTTTCATCTGGGTGCAGGGGTGCCATACGGACTTCAGATCGCGGGCAACGAGGTCGGCATTACGCATGAGGGTCTCCGGTCTGGTTTGGATCGCTGTTAACCGGACCGAATATTACAGTTAACAGCGGAGTGAGAAAAGGCGATTCTGTGACCCGGAACGGCCATAACAGACCAACAGCCGGAACGCAGGCGGGATACATTTCTCAGCCTTACTTGTTTTCTGGCTGCCCGGCGTGTAGTAATAGCAACTATACCGATTGTTAATGGTTCTCATAAAACAATAATGGCCCGGCATGGCATTTTTTTCTTTTTCAACCCGTGATTTTGCACCCAGCGAACGACTTGAAGCCGCGCAGGATATCTACAGTGCCATGGCGCAGGTGCGGCTTCATGCGCCTAAAAAACAGACCCCCCACGTTGAAACACGTGTCCGGCTCTTGCCGCGGGTATCAATAGCGAATGTGACCTGCTCGTCGCTGCATGCGGAGCGGAAGTCGTCGCAGGTGGCGGATGGCAACGATGACATCACGTTTCTGATCCACCCGGGCGGGCAGGGCGGCTGGCTTTCTCACCTGCAGGCACACGATACCCTGGCATGCACCCCGGGGCGGGCGCGGTTGGTGATCAATCATCAATCCGGGGCCGTCGATTTTCACGGTGAAGCGGTTAACTTCCTGAGTGTCGCGTTCTCGCGGGCGCACCTGGAACCGCTTATCCGCAATCTTGATCATTTGCCCAAAACCTTGCTGCCGCAAGGTGAGCCGCTACAGCATCTCACTCGCATCGCTCTGGCGCTGACTCAACAGGACAATCCGCTCGATAGCAGCTCTACAGCGCAGTTCAGCAACCAAATGCTGGATCTGGCCTGCCTGGCCCTGGGCGCCACTCCGGATGCTGATGTTTTGGCTCAGCGTGGAGGTTTACGGGAAGCTCGTTTGAAAGCCATCAAGGCTGATATCAATATTCACGCCCGCAGCCCTCTTCGCCTGACCGATCTGGCAAAACGACACGCCGTGTCGCCCAGTTACATCCGTGCGCTGTTTCATAATGAAGGAACCTCATTCACGGACTATCTGCTCGAACAGCGGCTTTTGCGTGCGTTTGACGACCTTAGGAACCGTCAGGGGCCGCAGCATTCCGTCAGCGATATTGCCTTCCGGGTCGGGTTCAATAACCTCTCCTGGTTTTACCGCGCTTTCAAAGCCCGTTTCGGTGCCACTCCCGGTGAAGTCCGGGATATGGCGATCTGTTCCGGCGAGTAACCACCTCTCATTGGTGAAAGTGTAACGCTGAGTGGAAGTCATGTTCCTTGTGCCTTGGTACCTTTGTAACAAAGTGTATTCACAAGGGACATAACATGAACCGCATCTATCGCACGGTCTGGAATGTGGCGAAAGGGCAATGGCAGGTTGCTCCGGAAACCGTCAAAAGCCAGGGAAAATCCAGATCCCGCGGAACCCGCACTGTCGGCACGGTGGCCTCCCTGGCCACCGGCAGCTTTTTGTTGCTTCCGCTGCATGCGTTCGCCGGCGGCCTGCCGTCCGGCGGCGAAGTACGTGCCGGCGAAGGCAGCATCGAGCAGTCCGGCAGCGAGATGCGGATCAACCAGAAGAGCGACCGGATGGCGATCGACTGGGAGGATTTCTCCGTCGATGCCGGTAGCCGTGTCGAGTTTATCCAGCCCGGGCGCAACAGTGCGGCCCTGAACCGCGTCACCGGTGATCAGGTCTCCCGCATTCGTGGTGCCATTGAAGCGAATGGCCAGGTTTTCCTCGTTAACCCCAACGGCATTGTCTTTGGCGACACCGCCCAGGTCGACGTAGGCGGCCTGGTGGCCTCCACCCTGGACATCAGCCCCGAAGACTTCATGGCCGGCAACTTCACCTTCGAAGGCGACAGCAGCAGCGCCATTGTCAACCAGGGCAACATCCGCACAGCCGATGAAGGCTATGTTGCCCTCATTGCCGCCGAAATCATCAACGAAGGCAGCATCAAGGCCCCCAAAGGCGATGTGCTGATGGGCGCCGGCAGCCGCGTCACCCTCGACATGGGCGGCCCGATCAAGATCGAAGTGGAACAGGCCCGGCTGGACACCTACATCGAACAGGGCGGTGCCATTAAAGCCGACGGCGGCCGCGTGTACCTCACCGCCAAAGCCGCCGGTGATCTCGCCGCCAGCGTGATCAACCACACCGGCGTTACCCAGGCCCAGACCCTCGCCGAAAACGAGCAGGGTGAGATCTGGTTGATGGGGGATATGGACAGCGGCGAAACCCGAGTGGCCGGCACGCTGGATGCCAGTGCGCCGGACGGGGGTGATGGTGGGTTTATTGAGACCAGTGCGGCGAAGGTCTCTATTGCCGATGAAGCGGTTGTGACCACCAAGGCCGATAACGGCCAGACTGGTGAGTGGTTGATTGATCCCCAGGATTACACCGTGGCGGCCACCGATGGTGACATTACAGGCTCCAGTTTGAGTGGATTGTTGGACAGTAACAACATCACCATCCAAACAGTCACTGGAACCGATGACACAAATAATCTTTATGCAACGCAATCCGGCAACGGCGATATCTTCGTTAACGACGAAGTCACGTGGAGCAGTGGTAACACCCTCACACTCAATGCGATTCGCAATATCGAGATTAATAACACGATAGATGCCTCGGAGGGCAGCGGTGGAAAACTGGCGCTGGAGTATGGTCAGGGCAGTGCAGACGGCGAGATCGACGGTCAAACTGCCAGCTATGCCGTCAATGCCCCAGTTAACCTGCAGGCTGGGCAGAACTTCTCGACGCAGCTGGGCAATACAGGCGATGTGCTGGAGTTCACTGTCATCACCGAACTGGGGACAGCATCCGGCTACGATGCAGGCACTCTGCAAGCCATGCGCGATGATAAAAGTGGGAATTATGCACTGGGCACAAATATTAACGCTTCAGAAACCGCGACGTGGAATCAGAACGGTACAGATGCCGATGGCAATCCTATCTACGAGGGTTGGGATCCGATTTTTGATACTAGTAATTTTACTAATCAGTTTTCTGGTACCTTTGACGGTCTTGGCCATACTATTAGTAATCTGACCATCAACCGACAGAATGAGAGTTATGTTGGCCTGTTTGGACGGACTAAAATAGGTAGTAGTATTTCCAATATCGGCCCCGTGGGCGGCAACGTTGTAGGGGACAGAAACGTTGGCGGAATTGTGGGCGTTAATGCGAGTGTTATTATTAACTCTTTCGCAGCGATCAATGTAACGGGGCGAGGCGATGTCGGCGGGTTAGTTGGCTATAACAATAATGAAATCACCAAGGCTTATGCTAAGGGCAAGGTAACCGCTACTAGAGGCAAGGCTGGCGGGTTGGTTGGTTGGAACCAAAAACCGATTGCCAATGCTTATGCTACGGGTAAGGTAATGGGCGGTTCTGAAGTTGGTGGGTTGGTAGGCCAAAACTTTAATGGCGAGATCACTAATACTTACGCTACGGGCAATGTGGAGGCGACCGGTGCGACCAGTGGCTATGCCGGTGGTCTTGTGGGTGTTAACAATGGCCCTGGTGCCTTGGTCTCTGATTCCTACGCCACTGGCAGTGTTGTAACCGGCAGCGATGTTGGTGGTCTGATCGGTCTCGATTTTAATAGCCAGAATGGCGCTGCCGGCAGCTACTACGCCATTACTGATGCGGATGGTAATGGGATTAACTCAACCAATGACTCCGGTAAAGGCATCGGCCTCACCCGTATTGAGCTGACCAAACTCAGCACCTTCAGTGCCTGGGGAAGCGATATCGACGACCAGGGTGGCACTGGTGCGGTTTGGCGTATTTATGAAGGCCATACCACACCGTTGCTGCGCAGCTTTCTCACGCCGGTGACCATTACGCCTTCCGTTTCGGATAAAACCTACGATGGTAGTGTCGCCAGTGGCTCGGCCAGTTATACCCTTGAGCCGAGTAATGCGATGCTTGAAGGTGGCAGCCAGGTGGATTACACCACCGATGCTGCCGATGCGGGCACCTACACAACAAACAGCGGGCTTGTTTTTTCTGGTCTGTACTCCGATCAACAGGGTTACGACATCCGTTACGCCGATGCAGAACTGGCCATTAATCCACGGCCACAGTTGATACCCGGGGCACTGGCTGAATCCGGGCCACAGCCCAGAATAACGTCCATCGTCAGTCAGACACTTCAGACCGCCTCTTCACCCTCGGAACAAGATCGCTCAAACCGGCTAACGCCGACCCCGCCCAATCCGGAGATGCTTCTGGGTGGCATTCAAATAATGGCTGGCGGTATCAACTCCACCCTGAATAACAACCCTGAAGGAGACAATTAATGCGTCATTTATCACCCGGCTCACTTTCACAGACGATGATGGCGCTAGGCCTTCTGAGTGTCTTCTCAGGTGCCAGTTATGCTCAAACAGCCCCGGATGCCGGCCGTATTCTTCAGGACACGCTGCCAGAGCGTGACTACCAGCCGCGCGATTCCGACGTGGAGATCAACCTGCAGGGCGAGCCGTTAACCGAAAGTGAAAAAGGTGGCGGTGAAGTGCGGATCACCGAGATTACCTTCACCGGTAACAGCGTGTACGACGATGCCGTGTTACTTGAGCAGGTCGGGGAATACGTAGAAGAAGACCACGACATGGCTGGCCTGCAGGGCATCAGCAATCGCATCAGCCGTTTCTATCGCAACAATGGCTACCCGTTTGCCCAGGCGTTTCTGCCCAGGCAGGACGTCAGCCAGGGCACACTGAAGATCCGGGTTATCGAAGGCCGTTACGGCAAGGTATCGGTAACCAGCGATGATGCATCTCTGGAAAAGGGTGCTGCTCCTTATCTCTCCGCTTTGCGCCCGGGTGACGTTATCCAGGGCGATGAGCTGGAGCGCACCGCCCTGCTATTGAGCGATCTGCCAGGCATCGATGTGACCCCGGTAATGCGCCCGGGTGATGAGACCGGTACCGGTGATCTGGAAACTGAAGTCAACGCGACACAGCGCGTACAGGGGTTTGTTGGCGTGGACAACCACGGCAGCCGTTCATCCGGTGAAGGGCGGGCAATGGTGGGTGCCCAGGCCAACCGACTTCTGAATGTGGGTGACGAGCTGAGTGTAACCGCCCTCTACTCGGAGGAAGATCTGTGGCTGGGGCGCCTGGCCTACTCGCTGCCAATTGGCTACCAGGGCTTACGCGCAGAGGCTGCCTATGCGCGTACCGAGTATGATCTGCGCGACCCGTTTAATGGCTTCACCGGTACGGCGGACACGGCCAATCTGACACTCAGTTACCCGCTGATCCGGCAGCAACAAACCAACCTGACGGTATCCGCCGGTGGGGAATACACTGAGCTGACCGACCGTTTTCAAGGTATCAGTTATCAGCAACGCTATGGCCATAGCTGGCCACTGGCGCTGCAGTTTGATCACCGCGATTCGCTCGGCCAGGGCGGGGTAACCTTCGGGGAAGTCCGCTTGAAAAGTGGACAGATCAATCACGCGGAGAACGACCAGGTGGATGGCGGCTACACCAAAGCCAACGTTCGCCTGTCGCGCATCCAGAGTCTGGGGCTGGGCGTCTCGCTGATGGCAAACGGTGAAATGCAATGGGCTGACTCGCCACTGGACTCCTCCGAGAGCATGAGCCTGGGCGGGGCCCGCAGCGTGAGAGCCTACCCGCAAGGTGAAATCAGTGGCAGCCGGGCCTGGCTCACGCAACTGGAACTGCGCTACCAGGCGACACCCACTCTGTCGCCCTTTGTTTTCTATGACCACGGCCAGCGCCAGTCGTTTGCCGACGACACCAGCGACTCCCTGGCCGGCGGCGGTGTGGGCGTGCGCTATACCTCCGACAGCTGGACTATCAATACCGCTGTAGCAACGCAAACCACCGGTGATGCGGCCTCTGAGGATGAGCAGAAAGATCCGCGGCTGTGGTTTGTTGTGCGTTACCAGTTGTAAAAAACACTCTTCAGCACGGACGCTGCCCATCGCTTTTGAAAGTGTAACGCTGAGTGGAAGTCATGTCCTTTGTACCTTGATACCTTTGTAACAAAGTGTATTCACAAGGGACATAACATGAATCGCATCTATCGCACGGTCTGGAA
>JBNJLG010000008.1:0-124382 GCA_051751785.1 Pseudomonadota bacterium
TGGCTCTGGCTCTGGCTCTGGCTCTGGCTCTGGCTCTGGCTCTGGCTCTGGCTCTGGCTCTGGAGCAGCCTGTTCCTCACCCACCTCTGGCGACAAGGCCACTTCCGGCTCCGGAGTTTCTTCAGGCTGAACTGCCCCTGCCGGTTCCGGCAAAGACTCAGGATCAGGCAGGCCTGAAGCCTCAGAAGACTCATCCGCGCTTTCCGGGCCAATGGTAATACTCTTGCGCACCGGCTCAGGCTCGGCCTCCTGTTCTGTCTGGCGCATCGCATCATTGTACTGCTGGGAAACGAACCAGAACGAGCCGCCCAAAAGCACCAACGCGAGAGCCGGCCAGCGCAACGATCGTATAGACGCCATAGAAGGTAAGCGCCGGCCAGCCGGCGCCGTCGAACCCCGAACCATATCAAGCCAGACACCCGGAGTTACCCGCTTTAGCTTGCCGAAACTACCCTCACTCAGGGCATGAATTTTCTTCAGCCTGGGCCCGGCCAACAGCTGTTTGGCCGGGCCACCTGCCCGCTCGATCCGCGGGCGAAGGTAGGCCTCAATATCGTCCGGGGATAACGGCAACAAATCGATCTGGTGCAGGTAGGCAGGTTCTGCCAGCTCAGACACCACAGGATAAAATGATTCCTTGCCGGCAAACACCGGCACGGCAGCCGCGGCCCGGTCAGCACTCAGAAAACCCGCCAGCAACAGCTGCACCACTTCCGGTGCCCCCTGGTCCGCATCATCGACCAGCAGCACTTGTCTCTGGCCCCGCCGGGCACGACTTTCCGACCAGCGGAAATAGCTGAACACCGCTTCTTTGGCATCGGCATCATCAGGAATGGCGGAGCGGGCAATTTTTTTCAGATCCCGCGCCAACGCCTGGCCACTGGTCAGGGCTGACGCCGGAATGCGATGGATATCGAGGCGGCCGGCCTCATGGCGAACAAACTCGGCCAGCAAACGGGTTTTTCCGGCGCCGGAGGCCCCTGTAATCACCGGTGCCATATCGCCAAAGCCACACAGATGCCTCAATGACTCCAGCGCATGCTGGCGCCCGGCACCCGGGAAAAATGGCGCTTCCATTTCCAGCGGATTTTCCCGCATGCCATAACGCTGTTGCAGGCGAGGGAAAAGCCCACCGTCTTCAAGACTGTTCAAGGTGTCCTGAGCCACACGTATTCCTGCATTTGCCGTATCAAACCGGCAGGCGCTGTCAGTCCTGCCGAATAAAAGCCTGCAACGTCGCCTGAAGATTCTCGGCGGCGGCATCCCCGGTCACATAGGCGTCGCCCAATGCCCGAAGCAGCACCAGCCGAAGCGAGCCGTCGACGTTCTTTTTGTCCACAGCCATCAACCTCATGAAATCGTCTGCGGTCATGCCTTCCGGTGCAAGGCCAGGAAGTGATGCCCGAGTGATGAGTGCCACGGCTCGCTCCCGATCTTCGGGGCTGACACGCCCCTCTCGTACAGAAAGGTCCACAGCCATCATCATACCGGTACCTACAGCCTCGCCATGCAGCCAATTGCCATACCCGGCAAATGTCTCAATGGCATGACCAAAGGTGTGCCCAAGATTCAGAATTGCACGCAGCCCACCTTCCTTCTCGTCCAGAGCCACCACGTCTGCCTTGCACTGACAGGAGCGATAAATCGCTTCACCAAGGGCGCCGACATCCAGAGACATCAGGGCTTCCATGTTCTGCTCCAGCCAACCCAGAAACGGCTCATCACGAATCAGCCCGTACTTGATCACCTCGGCCAGACCGGCAGACACTTCTCTGGTGGGCAGTGTGGCGAGGGTATCCGCATCAATCAAGACCGCACGCGGCTGATGGAAAGCACCCACCATATTTTTGCCCAGCGGATGATTGATGCCGGTTTTGCCACCAACAGAAGAGTCGACCTGGGAAAGCAGTGTGGTAGGGATCTGTATAAAAGGCACGCCACGCTGGTAACAGGAAGCGGCAAAGCCCGCCATATCGCCCACGACGCCACCACCCAGAGCCGCAATGGTGGTCTTCCTGGTGTGGCGATTTTCCAGAAGCCCATCAAAAATCAGATTAAGGGTCTGCCAGTCTTTGTATTTTTCTCCGTCCGGCAAAACCACAACATCAATGTCCTTGCCGGGAAAACAGGCTCTGGCCTGTTCAAGATACAAAGGCGCGACCGTTTCGTTGGTCACGATCATCACCTGACTACCGGCCACCCAGGGGGTCAGGTCATACGCCCCCAACAGGCCCTGGCCAATAATGATCGGGTAACTGCGGTCACCCAGATCAACTTCAAGCTCACGAAGTACCTTTTGCATACTGACGACCTTCTTTGCGCCGCTGACGTTTGTGCCGGGGCGTTTTCGGATTCACTCTGTTGACCAGTTGCCGAACCACAAGCCGCGGACTCTTGCGATCTGTGTGCATCACAATGTCTGCCAGCTCGGTGTAAATGGGATCACGTATCGCGAACAGCTTGCGTAACACGGCTTCCGGATCATCATTCTGCAACAGGGGACGATTGCGGTCTTTCCGGGTTCGCTCCACCTGCTGTTCGATGGATGTTCTCAGGTAGACCACCACGGATGCCTTCTTCAGCAACTCATGATTTTCCGGGCGCATTACCGCACCGCCACCGGTAGCAAGCACGGTGCCTTCTTCCTCAGCCAGTTCCCGGAGCATCGCTGTTTCGCGCTGCCGAAAGCCATCTTCACCCTCGACATCAAAAATCCAGGGAATGTTGGCGCCGCAACGCTCCTCGATAATACGATCGGAATCGAGAAAACGGTACCCGATCTCCTTCGCAAGCATTCGGCCGATGGTACTCTTTCCGGCCCCCATGGGCCCAACCAGAACTACACGTTTGGGCAAAGACATAATTTCCGCTCAACAGGTTTCAGGCGGGTGAGAATAGCACAGGGCGCCACTTTCCATAAGCCGGACACAAAAAAGCCGCCGTTTTCCACGGCGGCTTTTTTGTCATTGCATCCCTGAATCAGCGGAGCAGATCGGTTTTGATGATCTTCGGCGTGATGAAGATCAACAACTCTGCACGCTCATCAAGATGCTCAGTACGCTTGAACAGGCGCCCCAGATACGGGACATCCCCCAGGAACGGTGTTTTGGTAACTTGCGTAGCAACTTCCGACTGGAAGATACCACCCAGCACCACTGTTTCTCCATTCGCAACGAGCACCTGGGTGGCTACTTCATTGGTGTTGATAGAAGGAATACCGGCAGTTTCCTCACCGCGGGAATCCTGACTGACCACCAGATCCATGATGATCTTGTCGTCCGGGGTAATTTGTGGCGTTACCTCCAGGGACAACAGTGCTTCCTTGAAAGAGACCGAGGTAGCACCGCTGGAAGAGGCTTCCTGGTAAGGAATCTCTTCACCGGACTTGATAGTAGCCGTCTGGCGGTCAGCCGTCACAACCCGGGGCTGGGACACCACTTCCGCCTTACCATCCGTTTCCAGAGCAGAGAGCTCGAGATCCACCAGGAAGTCGTCACTGCTCCAGCCAATCGCAACAGAAGAGGCACCATCATCAGATACACCCAGATCCACTCCCAATGCTCCGGGGAAAGTGAAAACATTATCAACTCCTGACGCGAGATCACGTGCTTCCTGCACTGCGTCCAGAGAGCCGCCAACGCCCATCACGGTATCGCCATCGCGGGTGAAGCCGCCACCACCCCAGCGAACGCCCAGATCCTCAGAAACGTTGGTCTGTGCCCGCACAATCCGGGCTTCAATCGAGACCTGGCGAACAGCGACGTCCCAGGTATTGACCAGTCGGCGGATTTCTTCGAGCTTCTCGGCAGTTTCACGCACGCTGATAGTGTTCGTACGGCCATCGGAAGACACAAACCCGCGAGAGCTGATCAGGTCTTCATCCGCCTCAATCAACGATACGATGTCTTCAGCCTTGGCATAGTTCACCTGGATGATATCAAGGCGTATAGGGGCCAGCTCAGCAATCTGTTTACTGGTTTCCAGCTCCAGCTTTTCCCGGGCGGCAATTTCATCTGCCGGAGCAACCAGCAACACATTACCGTTCTGGCGCTTGTCCAGGCCCTTGGTCTTCAGGATCAGATCCAGTGCCTGGTCCCAGGGTACATTCTGCAGCCGCAGAGTAATGCTGCCGCCGACGGTATCACTGGCCACCAGGTTGAGACCGGTAAAATCTGCAATCAGCTGCAAGACAGACCGGACCTCAATGTCCTGAAAATTCAGTGACAGTTTTTCTCCACTGTAAGGGAATCTATCTTCCTGACGGCTCTCCGCCTCCTCTTCGGTCAGCTTTTCAACACTGACGGTGAAGCTGGAGCCAGACTGATAGGCGATGTAGTCGTAGGCGCCCTCCGGACGGATCTCTACTACTGCGTGCCCATCCTCAATAAAGGTGTCCACCCGAGTTACCGGAGTGGCAAAATCGGTCACATCCAGTCGGCGCCGCAGATCTTCTGGCACGCCAAGGTCCGGCATACTCAGACGAATACGTCCGGCTTCTTCCTCCAGATCCACATTGGCATTGCTGCTCCCAAGGTCAACAACTACCCGACCTTCACCATCCTTGCCACGACGAAAATCAACGCCTGCCAGCGCATTGCCCGCACGGCCCGATGTGGATTCAGCTCCCTGAAGCCCCGGTTGCTGAGCGGAGGCAACCTCTGTTGACGGCTCAGCCGGCGCATCGCTACCGCCGATAGTCATAACCAGAGAATTGCCTTTACGCTCGGTTTCGTAGGGAACAAGTTCCACCAGATTGAAAATCAGGCGCGTGCGCTCTCCTGCCTCAACCACAGTCAAACTCTGGGCATTGCTGGTCCCCAGTGAAATACTGCGTTTATCCAACCCGCTGCTCGTACTCCTGAGATCCAGAGCAATCCTGGCCGGCCGCTCAATGGTATAGCCGGACGGCTCAGGAGGCTCACCATCAAACGTCATGGTCACCTCCAGCGCATCCCCTGGCATCGATGTGAATGACACATCTTCCAGCGTGACCGCGCTGGCCAGGCTGCTCCATAACCCCACGGCAATCACGCCGACATAGACCCTGAGTTTCTTGAACATCGCTAGCCTCGACCCCAACACTTTTTCTGCAAATATGGTTCTTGTGTTCATTTTGTTACCGCTCCTCAGCCTTCATCCAGAGACAGGGAGCGAGGGCGTTCTACCCATCCGCCCTGACCATTGGGAACGATTTCAATCAATTCGATGCGGGTTTCGGTAACCCCCACGATCCGGCCGTAATTACGCCCCATATAGTTACCCTTACTTACCCGATGGACTGCACCTTCGCCATCCCTAACCAGAGCAAACAGTGCGCCTTCAATCCCCTGCAGGGTACCCACCATTTCCAGAGAACTCAGATCGTGGTTCTCCAGGACTTCCCTGGGACGGTCCAGGTCCGGTTCCACTTCACTGGCCGGCTGCTCATCTATCGCAGTCAGTTGAACCTCAATAGGCGGCTCAAACGGCGGCCGCATGTCTGCCGCAGAATAAGTAAACGCCTCATAAGCCTGAAACTCCGGCAAGGGCTCAACATGTCCCCGGGGCTTGGCCCTGGTATCGGCCATGAATTTGTCCAGATCCGAGAAGCCGTCGCCCTGAGAGCACGCTGTCAGCAACGACGCCAGACACACACCCAGCCAGGCTTTTCCTGCATGCTTTCCTGTCATGCTCATTCTCCAGCCCGGTAGCGGTAGGTTCGGGCCACAACCTGCATATCAAGCTGCTCACCTTTTCCGCCAGTTGGTTTGATCGTCAAATCGTGCAGCGTCACAATGCGAGGCAGCCCCGCCACACTGCTTACGAAAGAAGCCAGCTCGTGGTAAGAACCGGATACCCGGATATTGATAGGCAATTCCGAGTAAAAGTCACGCCGCTGCTCAGGTTGCAACGCCACCTCCTGCAGAGAAAGCCCACTACCCAGCGCGGTGTTGGTGATATCTTCAAGCAGTCCGGGCACTTCGGTTTCACTCGGCAACTGGCGAACCAGAGCTCCGAATGTTTCCTCCATTTCCTCCATCTGCTGTTTGAAAACATCCAGATTGGCAACCTGATAGGCCTTTCGCTCGTATGTCTGCTTGAGCTCCTGCTCTTCGCTTTCCACCTTGTCCAGTTGCGCGTACTGGTCCTTGATGAAGAACCAGTATCCGCCGCCCAGAATAAGACCAAACACGATCAGCGCTACAATGGCTTTAACCGGTGCAGGCCAGATGCCGGCATTATTGAGATCCAGATCGTTGATATCGAAGTCATTCAGTTTTTTCATAGAGTCCGCGAGGCTCATTCTTCATCCTCCCCTTCGGGCTCTGGAGTTTTCTGCTGCACAGAGAGATTGAACTGACTGTATCCGGCCCGGCGTTCGTCGGCGGCCGAAACATTGGTAAGGTTGGGATCGGCAAACCACTCGGAGTTATCAAACTGACGCATGAGGTTCGAGATACGACTGTTCGACTCTGCCATACCCACGATATCAATGCGCTCGCCTGCTTTCTCGAGATCGGTATAGTAAAGGCCGTCAGGAAGGGTTCGAACCAGCTCGTCGAAAACCCGCACAATCACCGGACGCTTGCCCTGCAAGTCCTGAATGACCTGCATGCGGGCCAGCAGTTCGTCCCGTTGACGCTTCAGATTCTCAATCTGCTCGATCTGCTTATTGAGCTCCTGAGTAGCCCGCTCAATGTAAGAATTTCGGGATTCCTGATAGGCAATACGGCTGTCCATGTCGGCCTTCCACAAATAGCCAAGGCCGCCGGCAATAATGACAGCGCCTACAATCATCACAATAAACTGTTTCTGCTTCTCGGCCCGGAGCTCTTCACGCCAGGGCCTGAGGTTAATCTTCGCCATCAGTCGAAACTCCTCATTGCCAGGCCGCAGGCAATCATCAGCGAGGGCGCATCGTTACCCAGCGCTGATGCATTAACCCTGGAAGCAACCGACATATTGGCAAAGGGGTTCGCCACCAGAGTCGGCGTACCGGTTTTTTCTTCCACCATTTCCGTCAGTCCCTGAATCGATGATGTACCTCCGGCAAGAACGACATAATCAACCACGTTGTATTGACTTGCCCCGAAGAAAAACTGCAGAGCCCGGGCCACCTGCTGTACTACCGCTTCCCGGAACGGCATAAGCACTTCGTCTTCGTAGTCGTCCGGAAGGCCACCCTGCTTCTTGGCCAGGCCAGCCTCTTCGAGAGACAGGCCGTAACGGCGCTGGATTTCCTCGGTCAGCTGCTTGCCACCGAATATCTGCTCGCGGGTGTACACCGTTTGCCCCTCTGCAAGCACACTCAGCGTTGTCATGGTAGCGCCAATATCGACAACAGCCACCACAAGCTCTTCACCCTGGGAGTCAAGCTGTGGCTCAACCAGCTCGTAGGCACGCTCAAGAGCGTAGGCTTCCACATCGACCACTTTTGTTTTCAGGTCGGCTATTTCCATGACATCTTCGCGCACGTCCACGTTCTCTTTACGGCATGCGGCAAGCAGAACATCAACCTGATCGGGGCTGATTTCCGAGGGGCCCTGCACTTCAAAATCGATAGCCACTTCATCCAGGGGGTAGGGAATATACTGATCGGCCTCCAGAGCAATCTGATCTTCCATTTCGAACTCGTTCATGCCCGAGTCCATCTGGATAACCTTGGTAATAACCGCCGAACCAGAGACGGCAACCGCCACCTGCTTGAGACTCGTGCGAGATTTGGAGACTACTCGCTTGAGCACCTCACCCACGACCTCAACATTGGTTATGTTCTTTTCCACCACCGCATCTGCCGGCAATGGTTCGACAGCATAGCTTTCGACCCTGTAACGGTCGCCATGCTTAGACAGCTCAAGAAGCTTTACAGAACTGGAGCTGATATCCACTCCCAGCACCGCACTGGATTTTTTTCCTGGTAATCCGAACACGCGCTCACCTGTACCTGGTTGACTACACCCTGCCCCGGAACCCCGAAATTTCTTCCTGTTAAGGCGACTATGGCAGCGGAGCCCCATCTGTTTTTTATGTAAGAGAAATTCTTGTCTATTCAGTCTACAATGCGTTTCTTTAAAAGCAGAGAGGTTTTACTTGCAAAAGGGAAGATAATCCCGTCTAAAGTAATTTCTCAGATAATAGACCTATATCCAACATTTGTCAGGAAAAAATGTCCTATTTGCTGCGCACGTCTCGTATTTTCACATGGTTTATGCTTACCGGCCTGAGCATCGGCATCATCCTCGCTTCAAGCCTGTATCTTTACCTGCGCCCGAATCTGCCACCAGTGCAACAGCTGATGGATGTAAAGCTACAAACCCCTCTGAGGGTATATAGTAATGACAACAAATTAATAGCAGAATTTGGCGAAAAGAGAAGGGAGCCTGTCACAATCGGGGAAATCCCCCAGTTGCAACTGCAGGCCTTTCTGGCCGCGGAAGACTCCCGCTTCTTCGACCACTTTGGCGTCGACATAAAGGGCCTGACGCGGGCAGCGCTGGAGCTGGTGTCCACCGGCGCAATCCAGTCAGGTGGCAGCACCATCACCATGCAGGTGGCGAAAAACTACTTCTTGACCCGCGATCGAACTTTCATCAGAAAATTCAATGAAATACTTCTGGCTCTTCAGATTGAGCGTGAACTCAGCAAAGACACCATTTTCGAGCTGTACCTGAACAAAATCTATCTGGGCAACCGCGCCTACGGCCTGGCTGCCGCCTCCCGGGTCTATTACGACAAACCGGTCAACGAGCTTTCCCTGGCCCAGATGGCAATGATCGCCGGCCTGCCCAAGGCGCCCTCTGCCTACAATCCACTGGCGAACCCGGACAGGGCGCTATCTCGCCGTAACTGGATACTGGGCCGGATGGAAGAACTGGGATACATCTCCCCAGATGCCCGATCCCTTGCTGCAGAAGCGCCGATTACGGCCAGCTACTATACCCGCGAAACTGAAGTCGATGCCGATTACGTGGCAGAGATGGCGCGCGCCGAAATGGTTCGCCGGTTTGGAGAAAAGGCCTACACCGATGGCTACACGGTAAGACTGACCACCGACAGCCGGAAACAGCAAGCGGCTACCACGGCCCTGCGCGCCGGCCTGGAGGCCTATGACCGCCGGCACGGCTTCCGTGGCGCCATTGGCCAGTTCGACATCAGCGACATGTCGGCCAAAGAACTGTCCGATCAGATGCTCAACTACGTTCAGGTAGAATCACTGGTTCCCGCCGTGGTAACCGATACTGACGATGAAGCCGGCAAAGCCCGGGTACATCTGCGCCGACTAGGGGCCGCCACCATGGCTTTTGAAACCATGAGCTGGGCCAGACGCTACCGCACTGAAAGCCTGACCGGCCCGGAACCGGAGAAACCGTCTGACGTCGTATCCCCGGGTGATGTGGTCTATGTGAAGGTTCTCGATCTGCCTCAGGTTGCCGAAGCGCCTGAAAACCCGGAAGCCACCGCACCCGTCGGCGCTCTCCAGGACAATCTCAACGTTGCCCTGGCTCAGGTACCCCGTGTTGAAGGCGCACTGATTTCACTGGATGCCCAAAACGGCGCCATTGAAGCGCTGAGCGGTGGCTACAGCTTCAACCAGAGCAAATACAACCGGGCCAGCCAGGCAGAGCGCCAGCCCGGCTCTACCTTCAAGCCATTTCTGTATCTGTCAGCACTTGAAAACGGTAAGACACCGGCCAGCATCTATAACGACGCGCCAATTGTCTTCGATGACTCAGAGCTCGAAACCTCCTGGCGCCCACAAAACGCATCCGGGCAGTTTTACGGGCCAACCACTTTACGCGAAGGCCTGTACCGGTCCAGAAACCTGATTTCCATCCGCCTTCTGAGAGATCTGGGAACCGGGACAACTCTTGATTACCTGGAGCAGTTGAAGCTGCCCACCGACAAAATGCCGGACGACCTTTCCCTGGCACTGGGCAGCGGGCAGTTAACCCCCATGGAACTGGCCCGGGGCTTTGCCGTCATCGCCAATGGCGGCTATGACGTTCAGCCCTACCTGATAGAAACGATAAAAGAGGCAGACGGCACGATTGTCTACGAAGCGCCTGAAACCATACTGTGTGATGAAAACTGCGATGAATTGACCGAAAACCGGAACAAGGCACAAACAGACATCGAAGATATTCCGGAAATCGAAGGCATGGCACTACCTGCTTCCGCAGACGATGCCGACAATCCACGCATCATGCGCCGCCTGGCTGATGAGCGCGCAGTTTATATTCTGCATTCCATGATGCGTGATGTTATCGAGCGAGGCACCGGCCGGCGAGCACTGGCCCTGAACCGGAGTGACATAGCAGGCAAAACCGGCACCACCAACGAACAGAAAGACACCTGGTTCGGCGGCTTTAACCACTCCCTGGCCACCACCGTGTGGGTCGGCCTTGACCAGCCCGCGCCGCTCGGCCGTGGCGAGTTTGGTTCCACCACCGCACTGCCCGTCTGGCTTGATTACATGAAAGTGGCACTGGCAGACACTGAAACTTCGACCATGCGCCGACCCAACGGCATTGTCAGTATCCGGATCAATCCGGAAACCGGAGAGCGGGCACGGCCCGGCGATGATGGCGTCTTTGAAATGTTCCGGACCGAGGAGGCGCCGGCTCCGCTGCCGCCAGAAGATAACAACGACAATAATGGCAACGACCAGGCAGACGACCTGTCCCGCGAAATCTTCTGAAGCACCGCAAAATTCAGGACACAAAAAAACCGGCGGGATCTCCGCCGGTTTTTTTAACTGAAGACGAAACGATCGATCAGATGATGTCGTCCATAGACTTCAGCGGATAATGCGCCGGGTACGGGTTGCGGGCAACACCGGAATCGACAGCAGCCCGGGCCACAGCAGCGGGCACTGTCTCAAGCAGGCGCACGTCCATTGGCTTGGGAATGATGTATTCCTTGCCAAACTCAAGCTTGTCGACACCATAGGCCTCACAGATTTCCTGGGGCACCGACTCCTTGGCCAGCTCACGGATCGCGTGGACCGCAGCCACTTTCATTTCCTCGTTAATGGCAGTTGCACGAACATCCAGTGCGCCACGGAAAATGAAGGGGAAGCCAAGCACATTGTTCACCTGGTTCGGGTAATCCGACCGGCCCGTCGCCATGATCAGATCATCGCGCACAGACAGAGCCACTTCCGGGCTGATTTCCGGATCCGGGTTCGAGCAGGCAAAGACAATCGGGTTCGCCGCCATCTTCTTCAGCTGATCTCCGGACAACAGATCCGGGCCAGACAGCCCAACAAACACATCTGCACCATCGATAGCGTCATCCAGCGTGCGCTTGTCGGTATCGTTGGCGAACATTGCCTTATACTGATTCAGATCTTCACGACCAGAGTGGATCACACCCTTGCGGTCGAGCATGAAGATGTTTTCAGAGCGAATACCACAGCTGATCAACAACTTCATGCAGGCAATGGCAGCAGCGCCAGCGCCCAGACAAACCACCGTTGCCTCTTCAATTTTCTTGCCCTGCAGCTCAAGGGCATTGATCATGCCGGCTGCGGTGACAATGGCAGTACCGTGCTGGTCATCATGAAAGATGGGCACGCTGCACTTTTCAATCAACGCACGCTCAATCTCGAAGCACTCCGGTGCCTTGATGTCTTCGAGATTGATGCCGCCAAACGTGTTGGCAATACGCTCAACCGTTTCAATAAACGCCTGCGGGCTTTCAGACTCGACTTCAATATCGAAGACATCAATACCGGCAAAACGCTTGAACAGCACGCCTTTGCCTTCCATTACCGGCTTACTTGCCAGAGGCCCGAGATTACCAAGACCCAGGATAGCCGTACCATCAGAGATCACGGCCACCAGGTTACCCTTGCCCGTGTACTTGTATGCGTTCTCGGGGTCCTTTGCGATCTCGCGGACCGGCTCGGCAACCCCGGGGCTGTACGCCAGGGAAAGGTCGCGGGAGGTCTGGGTCGGCTTGGTGATTTCAACACTCAGCTTACCCGGCCGCGGTTTGGCGTGATATTCAAGGGCTGCATCTTTTAGATCTTGAGACATTGCCACTGTTCCGTTAGTCACGTTTTTAGAGTTGAATCCCGCCCGAACCAATCAAGCGGGAAAGCCATTATGGCCCGGGCATTTACAAACAACAACCCACTGAATAGGCTTTTTGGCATTCGTCAATAGTGCATTTTGCGTAGACGGAATCATTCTGGCAGCCACCAAAACAAAAAAAGCGCCAAAAGGCGCTTTTTTCAACATTCCGGTACGGATCAGTCCTTTTTGGCACCGATACGACCACCGAAACGCTTGTTGAACCGCTCGATACGACCGCCGGTGTCCATTACCTTCTGCTTGCCGGTATAGAACGGGTGGCACTGTGAGCACACGTCCAGCTGCAGATCCTGGGTAAAGGTAGAACGGGTCTTGAATGAATTCCCGCAAGAACAGTTAACGGAAATCTCTTCGTACTTCGGGTGAATACCTTCTCTCATGGCGAACCTCTTTCGGTCATGCCGCTACCAGATCACCCGCTGAAGACAGCGTCAGCGCCAGGCACCGCATGTTTGAATCCATTGAAAAGACCGTGCACAATCAAGCCCGGCCATAAACAGACCGCGAATCTTACTGACAAACCCGGCAACAGGCAAGTATCTTCAGCATGCCGTACCGGCAGGAAGCGCCCGCGCCCCGCGCCAACACCCGTTTTTCGGCCTTTTTCCCAGGATAGGCACATACCGTGACACGGCCAGCAACCGCCCGCATCGCCCTCAACCGTCCGCTAAGACGGCTGTTCGACTACCTGATTCCGGAACACTTGCAACTGACACCAGGGCAGCGGGTAAAAGTGCCTTTCGGTCGCCAGACGCTGACAGGCCTGGTGGTTAAAACCGGCGTGCAGCCACCCGAAGGCATCACTCTTAAACCCGTCACTGCGGTTCTGGAAGATTGGCCGGCCTTGCCGAAGAATACCTTCCGGCTACTCACCTGGGCCAGCGACTATTACCAGCACCCTCTGGGCGAATGCCTGTTCACCGCCCTGCCGCCGGCGCTGCGCCGCGGCCGGCCGGCCCACGAAAAAGCCGATGAAAGCTGGCACCCGCAACAAACCGAAGCCGCCCTGCCCGCGAACGCCCATAAACAGAAGGCGTTATTTGACACAATTACCGAAAAACCCGGCATCAGCTCCAGCGAACTGTTGCAACGCGGTTTTACCCGCGCGCAGATTCGCAACCTGGAAAGCAAAGGGCTGATCGGTCAAGGTGCTGCCCGCCAGCCAGCCACTACCGACGACACTCAGAACCTGCCGGCACCTATACTGTCGGAAGCCCAACAACAAGCCGCCAGCCAGCTCCCGGAGCGCACTAACGGCTTCTCCGCGAGCCTGTTGTACGGCATCACCGGCAGCGGCAAAACCGAAATCTATCTTCACTATCTGAAAAACCACCTGCAAACCAACGAGCAGGCCCTGGTGCTGGTGCCGGAAATCAACCTGACCCCGCAAACCCTGGCCCGCTTTCGCCGTTATTTCGGTGACCGCATCGCCGTATGGCACTCGGCGCTGAACGATGGCGAACGCCTGCGCACCTGGCTGAAAATCCGAAACGGCGAACCCGTCATCCTGATTGGCACCCGTTCGGCGGTATTGCTTCCTTTTACAAACCTGCGCTGCATTGTTGTCGACGAAGAACACGACAGCTCCTACAAACAGGGCGAAGGCTTTCGCTACTCCGGGCGTGATGTTGCCGTCTATCGCGCCCACCTGAACCAGTGCCCTGTCATTCTGGGTTCTGCCACGCCTTCTCTGGAATCCTGGCACAACGCCAAACAAAACAAGTACCAGTTGATCACCCTGAAAGAGCGCGCCAACAACGCCAGACCGCCAGAACTGGCCCTGCTGGACATCCGAAGCCGTCCGCTGGAAGCGGGCCTGGCCCGCCCGGCACTCAACGCGATTAAAGAAACCCTCGCGCGGGGCGAACAGGCGTTGGTGTTCGTAAACCGGCGCGGCTATTCGCCGGTCATGATGTGCTTTGACTGCGGCCACCTGGAAGAGTGTCCCCAATGCGACACCCGGCTGACCTACCACCGCCGCGACCGGGCGATGCGCTGCCACCACTGCGACTTCCAGAAAGCCGCCAGCCACACCTGCCCGAAATGCCAGAGCGAAAATTTCAAACCCGTTGGCCAGGGTACCGAGCGGACTGAAGATACTCTGGCAGAGCACTTTCCGGATGTGCCCGTGGTTCGGGTAGACCGGGACAGCACCCAACGCAAAGGCAGCATCCAGACCATTCTGAACAAGGTAAACAGCGGCGAACCCTGCATACTGGTGGGCACCCAGATGCTCGCCAAAGGCCACGACTTCCCCAACGTTACCCTGGTCACCGTGGTCAACGCCGACGGCGGCCTGTTCAGCGTGGATTTCCGCGCCCCCGAGCAGATGATCCAGACGCTGTTGCAAGTCAGCGGCCGCTCCGGCCGGGGCGAAAAAACCGGCAAGGTTCTCATTCAAACCTGCCACAGCGACCACCCCCTGCTGAACGCCCTCTGCAAAGGCGATTACGCCACCATGGCCGAACAGCTCCTGGCCGAACGTGAAGGCGGCCAACTACCCCCTTTCCGCGCCATGGCCATACTCCGGGCCGAGGCCGACACCATGCAAAACAGCCTGCAACTGCTGGACACCATCAAACCCATGGCGCAGGCTCCCGGCATCGAAGTCTGGGGCCCCCTGCCCGCCGTTATCGCCCGCAAAGCCAACCGACACCGGGCCCAGTTGATCCTGAACACCGACAACCGCAAACAACTGAACCACCTGCTGACCTACCTGTGCCAGCACCTGGACCAGACCAGACAGCCAGCCAATACCCGCTGGATGATTGATGTGGACCCGCAGGAAACCGGCTGAGAATACCGGGCCGGATTCCCTCAGAGCTTTTTGCTTACACTCCGACTTTCCGCGATAATACCCGCCTTCTTGTGGGCTCCCGGCCCAGACACCCATTTTCCTGCAAACCGAGTCACCTGACAGCATGAAAGAAACCGTATCCGAGCTTCTCCAGTCTGCGCTGGCCGCCCTGCAATCTGACGGCACCCTCCCGGCAGACCAGACGTTCAACCCGCAAGTGGGCAACACCAAAGACAAGGCCCACGGCGATTACGCCTGCAATATCGCCCTGGCCGCAGCCAAGTCAGCGGGCAAGCCGCCGCGACAACTGGCGGAAGCACTGATCGCCAATCTGCCGGAAAGCAGCGCGGTGGAAAAAGTAGAAATTGCGGGTCCCGGCTTTATCAACTTCTTCATGAGCACCGCCAGTGCATTTGGCGTGGTGAACACCATTCTGGACGAAGCTGAACAGTTCGGCAGGAACAGCAGTGGCCAGGGTGAAAAGGTTCAGGTGGAGTTTGTGTCAGCCAACCCGACCGGCCCCCTGCACGTGGGCCACGGCCGGGGTGCGGCCATCGGCGACAGCCTGTGCCGCCTGCTGGAGGCCAACGGATACGATGTTACCCGGGAGTTCTATTACAACGACGCCGGTGCCCAGATCAACAACCTGGCGCTGTCCGTCCAGGCCCGGGTAAAAGGCCTGACACCAGAGCACGAAAGCTGGCCGGCGGATGGTTACCGGGGTGATTACATCACCGATGTCGCCAACGCCTACCTGGCCGGCGAAACCGTAACGGCGGACGACCGCGAAGTCACCGCCAAGGCCGATCCGGAAGACCGGAGTGCCATACAGGAATTTGCCGTGGCCTATCTCCGCCGGGAGCAGGACCTGGACCTGAAAGCCTTTGGCGTACAATTCGATGTGTACTTCCTCGAGTCGTCTCTTTATGACGACGGCAAAGTGGAAGCCACCGTGGAGCGCCTGAAAGAAAACGGCTACACCTACGAGCAAGACGGCGCCATGTGGCTGAAAACCACCGAGTTTGGCGACGACAAAGACCGCGTGATGCGCAAAAAAGATGGCGGCTACACCTACTTCCTGCCGGATGTGGCTTATCACCTGGACAAATGGCAGCGCGGCTTTACCACCGTCATCAACGAACAGGGTGCCGACCATCACTCCACCGTAACCCGCGTACGCGCCGGCCTGCAGGCTCTGCAAGCTGACATTCCGCAAGGCTGGCCGGACTACGTACTGCACCAGATGGTCATGGTTACCCGCTCCGGGGAAGAAGTAAAAATTTCAAAACGCGCCGGCAGCTACGTGACCGTGCGCGACCTGATCGACGAAGTCGGCCGTGACGCCACCCGCTTCTTCCTGGCCGCCCGCCGTGTCGACAGCCAGTTGACGTTCGACATCGACCTGGCCCGCTCCCAGACCAACGAAAACCCGGTGTACTATATTCAGTATGCCCACGCCCGGATCTGCAGCGTATTGCGCAAGCTGGCCGATGAAGGCGTAGAGCGAGGCCTGAACGAGTGTGTAGGCGACCTTTCCATCCTGACTCTGGATGAAGAAAAAGAAATCGCCAATCAGCTGGCCAAATATCCGGAACTGGTGGCCAACGCCGCCCTTCAGCGCGAGCCACACCACGTGGCCCACTACCTGCGTGATCTGGCCGGCCTGTTCCACACTTATTACAACGCCCACAAAGTGTTGATTGAAGACACCGCCATGCGCGATGCCCGGATAAGCCTTTACCTGGCCGTCCGGCAGGTGATTGCCAACGGCCTGAGCCTGCTGGGCGTGAGCGCACCGGAGGAGATGTAAACCCGCCATGGCCAGAGACTACGCCAAAAAGAACCGCTCGACTGGAAAGGGAGCCGCTGCTCCGAAGCAAAAGCCCGGCCCCAAACCCAGGAAAGCGGCACAACCCAAACAGCGCGCGCCCGCTCGCGCCCAACACGGGAGTCTGTCTTTGAAGTGGATACTGTCTCTGGCCGTTGTCGGCTGTTTTGTCGGTTTTATTGTGTACCTGAACACCCTCCCCGGCGGCGAAGAGCCTTCGGCATCAAAACCGGCATCTTCCCGGCAACAAGTGACTGAACCACCGGAACCGGTCAGGCCTGCTCCGGAATCGAACACGGCAAACCAGGAGAAGCAGAAATTCCGCTTCTACGACATGCTGCCGGAATCTGAAGTGGTGACTCCGGAAATCAACGAGTACACCCCGGGGCCCAACATTCAGGACTTCGACTACATAGTTCAGGCCGGGTCCTTCCGCAAACAGCAGGATGCTGAGCGCTTGCGGGCAGAGATCGCCTTCCAGGGTTTGCGCGCCCATGTGCAAACCGTGGAGCAGGATAACGGCAGCATGTGGTACCGGGTAAATGCCGGGCCATTCAAATCCCGCAGCAAAATGAACTCGGCGGTAGACAAGCTGGTTTCCATCGATATTCAGCCGCTGGTGCGGAAGATTCCCAAGGAAGGCTAAAGGTCAATCAAGCGATCAGCACATAGCTTCGCTGGTCAGGTTGGGTAAGGCTTTCCAAAAATTTGCGGAGCCATGGATGGCGGAGCAGAAGCGCCACATGGATGTGCCGCCAGGAGCGTTTTTTGGAAAGCCTTACCCAACCTGGCCATTCACTGCACCATCAGGCTTAGAACACCACTTCACTCTTGAATTCCTCCCCACCGCCTCCATAACATCGGGATAACCATTCTACACAGGCAACCGGAGCCCGAATGACTACCATTGTTTCTGTCCGCCGAAATGACGAAGTGGCACTGGCCGGTGATGGCCAGGCGACCGTCGGCAACACCGTAATGAAAGGCAACGTACGAAAGGTACGCCGGCTCTACAACGGCCAGGTGATTGCCGGATTTGCCGGTGGCACCGCCGATGCCTTCACCCTGTTCGAACGTTTTGAGGCACAGCTGGAAAAACACCAGGGGCAACTTACCCGGGCCGCTGTTGAACTCGCGAAAGACTGGCGCACAGATCGTGCCCTGCGCAAGCTCGAAGCCATGCTTGCTGTTGCCGACAAGACCACCTCGCTGATCATTACCGGTAACGGCGATGTGATTGAACCGGAACAGGGACTGATCGCCATGGGGTCCGGCGGACCCTACGCCCAGGCCGCCGCCCGCGCGCTTCTGGAGAACACGGATTTGAGCGCTCGCGAGATCACCGAAAAAGCTTTGGAGATTGCCGGCGACATCTGCATCTACACCAATCAGAACCGCACTCTGGAAGTGCTGTCCACCAAAGACTGACCGGAGCGACCATGTCTGCAATGACTCCCCGTGAGATCGTCCACGAGCTGAACAAACACATCGTGGGCCAGGAAGAAGCCAAGCGCGCCGTGGCCATTGCCCTGCGCAATCGCTGGCGCCGGATGCAGCTGGACAGCAGCCTGCGTGACGAGATTACGCCCAAGAACATTCTGATGATCGGCCCCACTGGTGTGGGCAAAACCGAAATTGCCCGCCGGCTGGCGAAGCTGGCCGACGCCCCATTTCTCAAGGTTGAAGCCACCAAGTTCACCGAAGTGGGCTATGTAGGCCGTGATGTGGAATCCATCATCCGCGATCTGGCCGACATGGCTGTAAAGCTTCTCCGTGAAAAAGAGATGAAACGCCATGAAAGCCGGGCACTGGATGCAGCCGAGGAGCGTATTCTGGACGCCCTCCTGCCACCGCCCCGGGACCTGAACGAAGACAGCCAGCGCACCAGCAATGATTCCTCTACCCGCCAGCTGTTTCGCAAGAAACTTCGCGAAGGCGAACTGGACGACAAGGAAATCGAAATCGATCTGCGCAGCGGCGGTGGCGGCGTGGAGATTATGGCCCCTCCCGGCATGGAAGAGATGACCAACCAGTTGCAGAGCATGTTCTCCAACATGTCCTCCGACAAACGCAAAACGCGTAAAATGAAGGTCGCCGATGCTCTGAAACAGGCCCGGGATGAAGAAGCCGCCAAGCTGGTCAACGAAGAGGAAATCAAGCACAAGGCCATTGAGGCGGTAGAACAGAATGGCATTGTGTTCCTGGATGAAATCGACAAGGTCGCGAAAAAGGCCGAGAACAGCTCTTCGGACGTTTCCCGCGAGGGCGTTCAGCGCGACCTGTTGCCGTTGATCGAAGGCAGCACCGTAAGCACCAAATACGGTTCCGTGCGCACGGATCACATCCTGTTTATTGCCTCCGGCGCCTTCCACCTGTCCAAGCCGTCAGACCTGATTCCGGAATTGCAGGGCCGCCTGCCAACCCGGGTGGAACTACAGGCGCTCACACCGGAAGACTTCAAGCGCATTCTGACCGAGCCGGATGCGTCACTGGTGCAGCAATACGAAGCATTGATGGCGACCGAAGGCGTCAAGCTGTCGTTCACCGACGATGCCATTACCCGCCTGGCCGAAGTTGCACACAAGGTGAACGAAACCACCGAGAATATTGGTGCCCGTCGCCTGCATACCGTGCTTGAACGCCTGCTGGAAACTCTGTCGTACGACGCCGGCGACCAGGTAACGGAGGACTTCGAGGTCACCGCTGCCTATGTCGACGAAAAACTCGGCGAGCTTTCGGAAGATGAAGACCTGAGCCGCTACATTCTGTAATTCCGGCGCGCCAGGCACAAAAAAGCCGGGAAGGAGACTTCCCGGCTTTTTTATTGGCATGTCCAACGCGATCAGATCAGGAGGCGCTCTTTTCAGCAAGCGCTGTGCTGGACGACCGGGCCGGACGAAGGTACCGGCCAAAACCGGCGTTTCGAAGCGCCAGATCAACACAGCTCTTGATCACGTGTGGTGAATCCAGCAGCAGTACATCTTCCAGCAGTTGCACAGCCCACTCCCGGCTGACATTGCGAATAACCGATTTCACTTTCGGCAGGCTGGCCGCGTTCATGGACAGTGAATCATAGCCCATGGCCATCAGCAGCAAGGCCCCGCCAGGGTCGCCCGCCAGCTCACCACAGATACCCACCGGTTTGCCAACCGAATGGGCATCCTGAGCCACCCGCACCAGCGCCTGCAGCACTGCCGGATGGAAGGAGTGGTAAAGCTGGGCCACACGCGGGTTGTTGCGATCAACCGCCAACAAATACTGGGTAAGATCGTTGGAGCCCACTGACAGAAAATCCACCCGTTCGGCCAGTTCCCGAATCTGATACACCACCGCAGGCACCTCCACCATCACACCCACTTTCGGCATGTGGATCTGATAGCCCTCTTCCCGCACTTCGTGGTACACGCGGTAGATCAGATGCAGCGACTCCTCCACTTCGGAGATGTTGCTGATCATCGGCAGCATGATCTGCAGATTGTTCAGCCCCTCACTGGCCTTGAGCATGGCCCGCACCTGCACCAGGAAGATCTCAGGGTGGTCCAGGGTTACCCGGATGCCGCGCCAGCCCAGGAACGGGTTTTCTTCCTGAATGGGGAAATAGGTCAGCGCCTTGTCGCCACCGATATCCAGTGTGCGCATGGTGACCGGGTTGGGCGCGAACGCCTCAAGCTGCTCCCGGTAATACTCCCGCTGTTCCTGCTCGGAAGGAAAGCGGTCTTTGATCATGAACGGCACTTCAGTGCGATACAGCCCGATACCCTCAGCACCATGGGACAGCGACCGGGCAACATCGGTCATCAGCCCGGTATTCACCAGCAACGCCACCCGGTGGCCGTCGGTGGTTTCACAGGGCTTGTCACGTAGCGCTTCCAGGCCACGGAAGAGCTCGTCTTCCTCGTCGCAGATTTCCTGATAGAACGCCCTGAGCTCAGCGGACGGGGAAGCAAACAGCTGACCTTCAAAGCCATCAACCACCAGCTCTTTGCCGTCCAGCTGGTTAACCGGAATGTCGACCAGCCCCATCACCGTGGGCACGCCCATGGCCCGGGCCAGAATGGCAACGTGGGAGTTGCTGGAACCCTTTACCGACACAAGACCAACCAGATGCCCCTTCGGCACCTCACCAAGCATGGCCGGCGTAATTTCCTCGCTGACCAGCACCGTGCGCTCCGGGTATTCCAGGGTTTTTTCTTCGCCTTCCTGCAAGCGGGACAGCAGGCGCCGGCCAAGATCCCGGATATCCACCGCCCGCTCGCGCAGGTAATGGTCATCCATCATCTCAAAGTGACGAATGTACTGCTGCACCACCTGTTTGAGGGCACCCTGCGCCCAGATACCTTCACGGATGCGGGTGGTCACTTCGCCCGGTAAGGCCTGATCCCCCAGCATGCTCAGGTACACATCGAACAACGCCAGCTCTTCCGGGCGTAGCTGGGACGACAGACGCTTCGCCACCCGCTGAATGTCTTCCCGGACAGTTTGCACCGCCGCACGGAATAGCTTGAGTTCCTGTTCAATGTCATCGGTGGGCTTTTCCGGCACAACATCCAGATCCGCGGTGGAATACACCACCACACCGGTACCGATGGCAACACCCTGAGCACCGGGCACACCACTGAAGCAGATATCTTTGGTTTCTTCACCTGTCAGCGACAGACCACTGATGGCACCGGTCGCTTCGCTGTGCGCGATAACACTCGCCAGCTGGGCCGATACGGTCACCAGAAAGGCTTCTTCGCCTTCGTCGAAGCACCGTGAACTTTCCCGTTGCTGCACCACCAACACGCCCAGCATGCGCCTGCGATGGATAATGGGAACACCGAGGAACGAGCGGAAACGCTCTTCCCCGGTTTCAGGAAAGTAGCGATACCGGGGGTGCGAGGGGGCATCTTCAAGATTAATCGGTTCTTCACGGGCACCGACCAGGCCAACCAGGCCTTCAGAATAACCCAGGCTGACATTGCCCACCGACTCCTGATACAGACCTTCCGTAGCCATCAGGATGTAGCGATTTGAAGACGGATCGAGCAAATAGACGGAGCAGACTTCTGTGGCCATGGCCGCCTGCACCCGCGATACGATAATACCCAGCGCCTCGTGCAGATCGCGGGCGGCATTTACCTCTTGTACTATGTTTCGCAAGGTGCTCAGCATCAGGTCAGTCCGTCATTGATGGTATTCCTTCCGGCGCCGGTTTTGCTCACGGCTCCGAAGCCACTGCTCCATATTGTGAAACAGCCGGGGTGCGAGCTCGCGCAACGCGCGTCTGTACACTTCTCTTTTGAATGAGACCACCTGCCCCAACGGATACCAGTAGCTTACCCACTGCCACCCGTCGAATTCCGGTGAATCGGTGCCATCTACGCGTACATGCGCATCTGGCGACAACATCCTCAGCAGGAACCATTTCTGTTTTTGCCCCACGCAAACGGGGTGCGAGTTATGGCGAACCATCCTCCTGGGAAGCCGGTATCGCAGCCAGCCCCGGGTGCAGCTGATGATTTCCACATCACTGGCACTGAGGCCGATTTCCTCTGCAAGCTCCCGGTACAGTGCATCTTCGGGCGATTCGTCATCTTTGATACCGCCTTGTGGAAACTGCCAGGAGTCCTGCCCTATTCGCCTTGCCCAGAGAACTTCGCCCCTGTGGTTGGCCAGAATGATTCCGACGTTGGGTCTGAAACCGTCCGAGTCGATCACGGCACAGTCCTCTTGATAGTCGGCAGCCGGTTATTTTTTAACCGGCGATAATTGTCCAAGTTGCTCTCATTCTTGCAGAATCCCAAGGCATGGGCAAACACAGCCTGAACACAGCGCTCATGGTAGACTGTGCACTTTGCTACAGAGCCTTTAACAACAGGAGGACGCGGCTTGACGCTCGCAATTTTTGATCTGGACAACACCCTGCTGGCCGGCGACAGCGACCATGCCTGGGGAGAGTTTCTGGTAGAAGAAGGCATGGTGGATGCCGAGGACTACAAGCAGGCCAATGATCGCTTTTATCAGGAGTATCTGAATGGCGAGCTGGACATCTTCCACTATCAGCGTTTCATCCTGCAGCCGCTGAGCCGCCACAACTTGGAAGAACTGGAGGCCTGGCGCGATGATTTTATGCGCAAAAAGGTCGCCCCGATGATGCTGGACAAGGCCGCAAAGCTACTGGCAGACCATCGCGAACAGGGCCATACTTTGATGATCATTACCGCCACCAACCGGTTTATTACCGAACCGATTGCCCACAAGCTTGGCGTGGAACACCTGATTGCCACCGAGCCGGAACTGGTAAACGGCCGATTTACCGGTGAAGTGGCGGGCACACCCAGTTTTCAGGAAGGCAAAGTGGAGCGACTGAATGACTGGCTGGCCGGCAATGACGAAAGCCTGGCCGGCGCCTGGTTCTACAGTGATTCGCGCAACGACGTACCGCTGCTTGAGAAGGTGGACAATCCGGTGGCGGTTGATCCTGACCCCACCCTTGAGCAGATCGCCCGGGAACGCGACTGGCCAGTGATGTCTTTGCGGGATTAACCCGCCGGGGCTTTGCTGAAGCAGCAGAGCCCCTTTGATTGAAAGGCTCTCTTCAACCTTCCGAAGCGGCGTGTGCAGCGTAAGCGGTGGCGTCCATCAAACCATCCAGTTCGCCGGCGTCCTCCAGCTGTACCCGGAAAAGCCAGCCATCACCGTACGGATCTTCGTTGACCAGTTCCGGCTCGTCTTCCAGCTTTTCGTTGACCTCGATAACCTCACCGGTCACAGGGCTGAAAATGTCCGAGGCAGACTTTACTGATTCCGCTACACCGGCTTCCTCACCCCCGGTCACGGTAACGCCCAATTCCGGAACGCCGACAAAAATAACATCGCCCAGCTGTTCCTGGGCAAAATCGGTAATGCCGACCGTGGCAGTGCCGTCGTCAGCAACCCGAACCCATTGGTGAGTTTCGATGTACTTGAGAGTGGCAGGTGTCTCGCTCATGTTCATAGGTCCTGTTCAAGCTTTTGCGCAGTTTAACCGAAGAGTTCAATTCCAGCGAATGCTTCGGGCCAGCTCCATAAACGCGCTCAGATAATCCACTTCGGCATCCAGCTCCCGGAACCCGAGGAAGATTTGCTTGGGCATACCCTCGCGCCCCAGTCGCAGAGCTTTTATCGGCATCTGCTGTACGTATTCATCCACCAGCCAACGGGGCAAAGCCGTCACTCCACGCCCCGCCGCCACCATTTGCAGCATGATGTCGGTGGTCTCGATGGTTTTGTGGCGCCCCGGCGAGGCATGAGCCGGCAGGAAGAAACGGGTGAAAATATCCAGGCGCTCTGCGGCCACCGGGTAGGTAATGAGCGTGTCCTTTGCCAGTTGCGTCGGTTCTGCCCATTCCTGCGCTGCCAGCGGATGCCCGGAGCTGACCACCAGCACCTGTTCATAATCGAACACCGGCTCAAACGTCACCCCCGGCCGGTGCAGGGGATCTGGTGTGACCAGCAAATCAATGTCATGACCAAACAGCGCGCCCATGCCGCCGAACTGGAATTCCTGTTTCACATCCACGTCTACATCCGGCCATTGCTGCAAGTACGGCCCGACAATTTTCAACAACCACTGATAACAGGGATGACATTCCATACCGACTCGCAGACTGCCCCGCTGCCCCCTGGCAATCTGCTGCACCAGCATTTCAGCATGTTCGAATTGCGGTAGCAGGCGGTTTGCAAGGGTCAGAAGCTGCTCGCCCGCCTGGGTGAACCGTAACTGCCGCCCCTCACGCACCCACACCGGCGTGCCGAGTTGCTGCTCCAGTTTGCGAACGGCGTGGCTAAGCGCTGACTGGGTCAGATTCAGCTGCTCTGCCGCGGCGGTCAAAGAGCCCTGACGCTCGATGGCCCGGAAGATTTCCAGATGGTTTCGTTCAATCATGCACGCCCTACCCGTGAATTTTTCTCATTGATCAGTGAAATAATACCATTTTTATTCATCGGAAGACCTGAATAACCTTGGCAGTCGATTCACACAGACAACATTCAAGGAAAACTCATGGTAACCACACACAATCTGGGTTTCCCTCGCATTGGCGCGAAACGGGAACTGAAGTTTGCACTGGAAGACTACTGGGCCGGTCGTAAAACCGGGCAGGAACTGACAGCGACTGCCGAAGATTTACGCCGCCAGCACTGGCACCAACAGGCCGGCATTGACCTGAGCCCGGTGGGGGATTTTTCGCTGTATGACCAGGTACTGGATATGTCTGTCACCCTGGGCAATCTGCCGGAGCGCGTGGCCAGCCAGACCGGCTCACAGACAGACGCCTACTTTCGTGCCGCCCGGGGCCGTGGCGCTGACGACAATGCCTGCTGCGCCACTGCCGCCGGTGAGATGACCAAATGGTTCGACACCAACTATCACTACATCGTGCCGGAGTTCAGTGCTGACACGGAATTTGAGCTGAATCCCGAGCGCCTGCTTACCCAGCTTGCAGAAGCCCGGGCACAAGGGGTTAACGCCAAACCGGTGATTATCGGGCCGGTGACCTATCTCTGGCTTGGCAAAACCTCTGACAACAGTAACCGACTGGACCTCCTGGAGCGGCTTTTGCCGGTTTACGCCCGATTGCTGGAAACGCTGGCCGACGCAGGCGCTGAATGGGTCCAGATTGACGAACCCGCCCTGGTGACAGACCTGGACGCCAACTGGAGATATGCCTTCAATCTGGCCTATCACCAACTCAAGAGCAACCGCCCCAAACTGCTTCTGGCCACCTACTTCGGCGAGCTCCGCAGCAATTTGCAGCTGGCCTGTGAACTGCCAGTGGCAGGCATTCACCTGGATGCCGTTAGCGCGCCGCAGGAAGTAAGCCGGGTTGCAGACTGGCTTCCAACCCACAAAGTGCTGTCTCTGGGCGTGATCAATGGCCGGAATGTGTGGAAGGCCGATCTGAACACACTGCTGGACTGGCTGGAACCATTGCACGCAAAACTGGGCGAACGCCTGTGGCTGGCACCCTCGTGTTCCCTGTTGCATGTACCGGTCGATCTGACCCGGGAAGACGAGCTGGACGAGGAAATCCACGCCTGGCTGGCATTTGCCGTGCAGAAACTGGATGAACTGCAGGTACTGGCCAGTGCCCTGAATGAGGGGCGTAATTCCGTTGCGCAGGCCCTGGCAGACAACCAGCAGGCCATCGACAGTCGCCGGACCTCCTACCGGGTAATCAACCCTCAGGTTCGGGCAGCCGTTGCCGGGCTGCAGGCTTCTCTGGGCAATCGCCAAAGCGCCTACCCGCAACGCATTGCCCTGCAACAACAGGCCTTAAAACTGCCCGCCTTCCCGACCACCACCATAGGCTCCTTCCCGCAAACCCGGGAAATCCGCCAGGCCCGGTTGCAGTTCCGTAAAGGTGAGCTGACCGACCAGGCCTACCAGGAACAGATGCAGGCCGAGATTGCCCGGTGCATTCGCGTTCAGGAAGACCTGGGACTGGATGTCCTGGTGCACGGTGAGCCCGAACGCAACGACATGGTGGAATACTTCGGAGAACAACTCGATGGCTTCGCCTTCACCCGTTTCGGCTGGGTGCAATCCTACGGCTCACGCTGCGTCAAACCACCCATCCTGTTCGGCGACATCCAGCGCCCCGATGCCATGACAGTGGACTGGATTCGCTATGCGCAATCGCTGACTGACAAGCCGGTCAAGGGAATGCTGACGGGCCCGGTAACCATTCTGAACTGGTCCTTCGTGCGCGATGACCAGCCCCGGAAAGACTCCTGCCTGCAGCTGGCACTGGCCATTCGCAAGGAAGTTCAGGATCTGGAAAAAGCCGGCGTGAACATCATCCAGATCGATGAAGCCGCCCTGCGCGAAGGCCTGCCCCTGCGCCGGGCTGACTGGGAGCAGTACCTGGAGTGGGCCATCAACAGCTTCCGTATAGCCGCTAACGGCGTGCAGGACGCAACCCAGATCCACACGCATATGTGTTATTCGGAATTCAATGACATCATCGAGGCCATCGCCCGCATGGATGCGGATGTGATTACCATCGAAACCTCGCGCTCTGACATGGAGCTGCTGGATGCCTTCAAGGATTTCGAGTACCCGAACGACATCGGCCCGGGCGTGTACGACATTCACTCACCGAATGTGCCGGCGCAGAAGCAAATCACCAAGCTGATGAAACTGGCTGCCGAGCGCATTCCTGCCGAACGATTGTGGGTAAACCCCGATTGCGGCCTGAAAACCCGGAACTGGGAAGAAGTAACACCCGCTCTCGAGGCCATGGTGGCAGCAGCCCGGGAGCTGAGAGCCTGACCGCAGGAAAATCAGTAGCCGCCACTCTTTTCGTCCAGCTCGAACCGGAATTGAGTGGCCCGGCCAACTTCTGTGCTGAAGTTGCCGGAAGGCTGCAGCTCAAACCAGCGGTAGCCCGGCGCCAGGGATTCAACGGCAAAGTCCGTGGCGCCGGCCGCAAACTGGATGCAGGTGGATGGCGAGGCAATTAACTGAACGCCATTCCTCTGTTGTTCCAGGTCCTGGTGAATATGGCCCCAGAGAACAATTTCTACTTGCGGATGTTTGTCCAGGATCTGCCAGAAAGCGTCCCGGTTTTTCAGGCCGATCTCCTCCATCCAGTCCGCACCAACCGATACCGGATGATGGTGCAGGCAAACCATGGCGGGCAGCTCGGGGTGTGCACAGAGGGCTTTCTCAAGAAAGGCCAGCTCCGATTCGGGCAGCTCCCCATAAACCTTCCCCGGCACTGAAGAGTCCAGCATGATGAAATGCCAGCCACCCTGCACTCTCTGGCGCTGATTGGCCTGGTACTCTGCCGCAATCTGGTTGAGCACGCCGGCATCGTCATGATTACCCGCAATCCACAGCGACGGGCAATGGAATGCCTGCAGCTTCTCGCCAAAAACACGATAGGCCTCGGCAGAGGCGTCCTGAGTAATGTCACCGGTGGCCAACAGCAGGTCCGGCTGGCCATGGACCGCCAGCGCTTCGTCAATCACTGCAGACAGGCTGTCCCTGGTGTTCACGCCCAGCAGACTGCCATCTGCTGACGCCATCAGGTGAGGGTCTGTCAGTTGCAGAACCCGGAGGGGGTGGTGAGACTGAGTCTGGGTCATACCTGGCCTGTGTGCTTTCTTTGCAGTCGATTACGAATTGTTCTCAGTGTACGACAGCCAGCCGCAGGTTGATCTCCCCGGAATGGAGAATGGTTCACATTCTGAACAGCTGAGCGGGAAGTTTTACAAACTTTCACATCTTCGGATCGCGCCAGTGCCGGATTCAAGAATTTCGGGGCAGGAGAATCAGTCCAGGCCTTCGCCTGCGGTCCAGGCGGCATGCTCCATCGGCAGGTGACCAAAGCGCAGGCAGTAGTCCAGCCAGTCGGCCAGAAAGCTGTTTACCTGAACTTTTTCGTCCGGGTGGTGCATGAATCGGTTGGGGTAATCATTGACCGGCGCAATCTGCCGTTGCCGATAACAGCTGATCACTTCGGCCATGGCGGCATCGTGGTAGACACGCACGGTCATTCGCGGATTATTGAGCCAGCGGCCGTTGTTGTGCACCTGCTCAAGCAGCAGGGTCTCGGTAAACTTTGCGGTTTGCAGCACTTCAATGCGTACCCGGCCCAGATACTGGTTTTCCCGGTGCAATTCAAACTCACAAACCGGTTTGCCGCCCGCCTCCAGCTGCCGCAGTTTGCGCAGGCGCTGATAATTGCCATCGCACAGGGCTCCAAACTGGCGCAGGTCCGGCACATACTGCTTTGGCCGCTTCACCCATTCAGTCATGCTGACCATTCCCGGCGCAAGCGATCATGATTCAGCTGCAACCACTGGATGGCAATAATGGCCGCAGCGTTGTTGATGCGACCATCCTGAATCATGGCAATTGCCTCGTCTGTAGACACCACATGGGCGCGGATGTCTTCGTGTTCGTGCTCAATACCAAACAACCCGCCGGCCCCGGCCGTACTGACCTGGCCGCAATACAGGTGAACCATTTCCGTGGTGCCACCCGGGGAAACCAGGTAATCACAGATCTTTTCCAGCCGGCTGAACGTGAGCCCGGCTTCTTCCTGACCTTCACGCCGGGCGACTTCTTCGGGGCTTTCGCCGTCTTCGTTCATGCCGGCGACCAGCTCAAGCAACCAGGGTGACTGGTCGCGCCCAAGTGCCCCGAGGCGGAATTGCTCCAGAAGTACGACTTCGTCCCGTGCGGGGTCGTAGGGAATAACGCAGGTGGCGTCGCCGCGAATGAAGAGTTCGCGGGTGAAAGTGGGCATTTCACGGCCATCAAAGCGCGGGTGGGTCAGCCAGAGCTTGTCCAGTCGGAAGAAGCCCTGGAAGACGGTTTCACGCTTTTCGATTTTGATGTCGTCTGCGTTGAATTGGAATGGTTTGGGCATTCGGCTGTCCGGTTCAGAATTCGATTTTGAACGATAGCCGGAACTACCGTGCTACTGCAAGTTACGGCTTTGGCCTCCAGGGGCTGGCCCTGGCCGGCGATTTGGATGCCAGACAGTTATTGGGCACCCCGGCTCACAGCACCCAACCATCAGGTCAGGCGCGGCCAGCCTCCAAAGTCAGACTTTGTCATAAAGCCGAGAGCCAGACTCCACAAACTCCCGCGATTTCTCCTCCATGCCGGCATCAATGGCGAGTGTTTCGTCCAGGCCGTTTTCCTTGGCGTAGTCTCGCACTTCCTGCGAGATCTTCATGGAGCAGAATTTCGGGCCGCACATGGAGCAGAAGTGGGCCACCTTGGCGGAATCCTTGGGCAGAGTTTCGTCGTGATAGGCGCGTGCCGTATCCGGGTCGAGGCCCAGGTTGAACTGGTCTTCCCAGCGGAACTCGAAACGGGCCTTGGACAGCGCATTGTCACGAATCTGGGCGCCGGGGTGCCCTTTGGCAAGGTCGGCGGCATGCGCGGCGATCTTGTAGGTGATGATGCCGGTTTTCACGTCATCCTTGTTGGGCAGGCCCAAATGTTCTTTCGGGGTGACGTAACAGAGCATGGCACAGCCGTACCAGCCGATCATGGCCGCGCCGATGCCGGAGGTGATGTGGTCGTAACCCGGGGCGATGTCGGTGATCAGTGGGCCGAGGGTGTAGAACGGCGCTTCGTCACAGCACTCCAGCTGCTTGTCCATGTTTTCCTTGATAAGGTGCATGGGCACGTGGCCGGGGCCTTCGATCATGCACTGCACGTCGTGCTTCCAGGCGATCTTTGTGAGTTCGCCCAGGGTTTCCAGTTCGCCGAACTGGGCGGCGTCGTTGGCGTCTGCAACAGAGCCCGGGCGCAGGCCGTCGCCGAGGCTGAAGGCAACGTCGTAAGCCTTCATGATTTCGCAGATATCTTCGAAGTGCTCGTACAGGAAGCTTTCTTTGTGATGAGCCAGACACCACTTGGCCATGATGGAGCCGCCGCGGGAAACAATGCCGGTGGTGCGCTTGGCGGTCATGGGTACGTGGTGCAGACGAACACCGGCATGGATGGTGAAGTAGTCCACACCCTGCTCGGCCTGTTCAATCAGGGTGTCACGGAAGATTTCCCAGGTCAGGTCTTCGGCCACGCCGCCAACTTTTTCAAGCGCCTGGTAAATGGGCACGGTGCCGATAGGCACAGGGGAGTTGCGGATAATCCATTCGCGGGTTTCGTGAATGTTCTTGCCGGTGGACAGGTCCATCACCGTGTCCGAGCCCCAGCGGATACCCCAGGTAAGTTTTTCCACTTCTTCTTCAACGGAAGAGCTGACCGCCGAGTTACCAATGTTGCCGTTGATCTTCACCAGAAAGTTGCGGCCGATGATCATCGGCTCGGTTTCAGGGTGGTTGATGTTGGCGGGGATGATGGCGCGGCCACGGGCCACTTCATCACGCACGAACTCCGGAGTGATTTCTTTCGGCAGGCTGGCACCGAAAGACTGCCCCGGATGCTGATCTTCCAGCAGACCCTGTTCGCGGGCTTCGTGCAGCTTCATGTTTTCCCGGATGGCAATGTACTCCATTTCCGGGGTGATGATGCCTTTGCGGGCATAGTGCATCTGGCTGACATTCTGCCCGGCTTTGGCGCGCAGGGGCTTGCGCTCATCCATAAAGCGCAGCGGGTCCAGTTGCGGGTCTTTCATGCGCCGGCGGGTGAATTCGGAGGTGTAATCTTCCAGCTTTTCGACATCGCCGCGCTCGGCAATCCAGGCGGCACGAACGGGCTCAAGCCCCTTTCGAAGGTCAATAGTCGCGTCAGGGTCTGTATAGGGGCCGGAGGTGTCATACACCCGTACTGGCGGGTTCTTTTCGCCGCCCATTTCGGTGGGCGTGTCTTCCACAGTAATTTCCCGCATTGGCACCCGCAGATCAGGTCGGCTACCCTGCACGTATATTTTTCGTGAGCTTGGTAATGGTTTGATTGCTGCGGAATCCACTTTTGCGGAGTCGCTGAGGTAGGCTGGCAGTTCCGTCATGGTTTGCTCCCGGTTCGGTTTGTGGTCGGGTCGCGTATGACGGAGCAAGGCCGGTAAATGCCCAGGAGGCATTGCGGGCCTGGTCAGGTAGTCTTAATTCCTACGCCGGTATTATCCGGATCAGGTCGCGGGTTCTGCGATGCAATCTCAGCCGATCGCCGGTTTTGGCGAACAGCACCCCGTCAAGACGCGAACATATTGTGAGGCGAAACCTCACAAAAATGAGTGATAATAACGAGTGTAGAGACGGAGACCATTATTGTCCATAATGGTCTTCCTTAGCCCTGTATCCAGCTCACGGATGCCCCGGAGACAGCTTGTCAGGAGAAATGATGAAGAAACGTTTACTTCCAGGACTGATCACCCTGCTTGCAGCTCAGCCTGCATTTTCTCTGGATCTGATGGAAACCTACGAACAGGCGCTATCTTACGATTCCGGCATTGCCTCGGCGCTGGCGCAGTTTGAAGCGCAACAGGCGGCGACGGATGTGAGCAAGAGTGCGCTGCTGCCGCAAATTGCAGCTTTCGCCGAGGGCAGCCATACCGACTTTGAATCCAAAAATGGTCAAAGCGACGACAGCTACCGCACCCTCAACTACGGCGTTCAACTAACCCAGCCGGTCTTTCGCGCCGGTAACTGGTTTGAATTTGATGCCAGCCAGTTCCAGTCAGAAGCGGCAGAAGCCCAGTACAATCTGGCTCAACAACAACTGATGCTGGATATTTCCACCGCTTATTTCGATGTATTGCGGGCACAGGACACCGTCACCACCGCCGATGCCACCGAAGCGGCCATCCAGCGCCAATACGAGCAGGCTCAGGAACGCTTTGATGTGGGGCTGATTGCGATCACTGAAGTCTATGAAGCCCGCGCCAGCTATGACGACGCCAAAAGCCAGCGAATTGCTGCGGAAAACCAGCTGAACGTGGCCAAGGAACAGCTGGCCCGCCTGACCGGAGAATACCCGGAGGACCTGGAAAATCTTCGCCAGAACTTCCCGCTTGGTCGTCCGGAACCAATGAACCCCAACGCCTGGGAAGCCACGGCACTGGAGCAGAACTGGTCAATTCAGGCCGCACTGTCCGAGCTGAACGCCAATGAGGCGAGCCTGAATGTCGCGAAATCCGGCCATCTGCCGACCGTTGACCTGGAAGCCTCTTACGGAGAAACGGATTACCATGGCCGTTTGAACAGTCAGGGCGAAGGCACACAGGCGGTTATCGGGCTAAGCCTTAACATGCCACTGTACATGGGCGGCGGCACCCAGGCCGGCGTTCGCCAGCAGCGTTCCCTGGTAACCGCCGCCGAAGAAGACCTGAATACCGCCCGCCGCGACGTGCAGGTAAACACCCGCAGCCTGTTCCTGACGGTGAACAACAACATTGAAACAGCCAATGCGTTCGAGCAAACCATTGTGTCGCGTCGCAGTGCGCTCGACGCCACCCGTGCCGGTTACGATGTGGGCACACGTAATATCGTGGAAGTGCTGGACGCAGAACGGGCCTATTACGTTGCGCTGAGAGACTATGCCAATGCCCGTTACGACTATGTGGTCAACACACTGGAGCTGAAACAGGCTGCTGGCACCCTGAGCCCACAGGACCTGCTGGAACTGAACAACTGGCTTAGCCAAGGCGCGCAGGGCATTGAAGCACTGGCAAACGATGAGGAAGTGCTGGACGACCCGATGCAGTAATCTTCCGGGTGTTTACGGCAGCCAGAACGGGCCTCCTGACTCAGGAGGCCCGTTTTTTATAGGCGCTCGACAATGCCCTCAACCACTTTATCAAGCGCGCCGCGATTTTTATTGACCACCGCCAGCGCCCGCTCACCCAAAGCCTGACGCTCTTCCTGAATCGCCATCAACCGGGCTACAGCCAGGCCCAACTCTTCACTATTCTGAATCATCGCCACGCCGCCACCGGAACGAAGGTGCTCATAGACGGTCTCGAAGTTGAAAACGTGCGGGCCGGACAGTACAGGAATCCCCCAGGCCGCCGGCTCCAGCGGGTTGTGGCCACCCCGTTCAATCAACGAGCCACCCACAAACGCCATATCGCCAGCTCCGTATAGCATCATCAACTCGCCCATGGTGTCGCCCAGATACACCTGGGCATGGACAGGGGCTTGCCTCAGCAAACGGCGGGCCATGGTGAAGCCGTTTTTTTCAACCAGCTCCGCCACTGAATCAAACCGGTCGGGATGTCGAGGCACAATTACCAGCAACGCTTGCGGGTGTTGGGCCAGCACAAGCCGGTGGGCATCCAGCAGTTGTTCATCCTCCCCTGAATGGGTGCTACCCGCCACCCAGACAGGCCTCGCGCCCAATTCCCGGCGGCACTGCTGAGCATCGCTGCGAACTGCGTCGGTGATGTCGACATCAAATTTCACACTGCCAGTGACTTCCACACTGGAAGGCGCTACGCCAATACGCCGGAAACGCTCGGCGTCGTTTTCGGCCTGGGCGGCAATCCAGGTAATTTTCTGCATGATCGGGCGGGCCAATCCCCGCACCCGCTCGTAGCCCCGGGCGGAGCGTTCCGACAGGCGGGCGTTGATGAGGAAGACGGGGACATTTTTGCGGTAACACTGGGTGATCATGTTCGGCCAGATTTCGGTTTCCAGAATCACGGCCACTTTCGGGTTTACCCTTCTCAGAAAACGGCGTACCGAGCCGGGGGTATCAAGGGGAACGTAGGAATAATCCACATCGTCGCCAAACATTTTCCGGGCCTGGGCCAGGCCGGTATCCGTCATTGCCGTTATCAGAACCCGGGCATCAAGTTTTCGAACAAGAAGCCGCCGAACCATAGGCCCAGCCGCAATCGCCTCACCAACTGACGCCGTATGCACCCAGATAACAGGCTGGCTATAACGCTGCACGAGTCCTAATCGCTGGCCAAGGTTCTGCCTTAAAGCCGGCGCGTGGCGACCCTGCCACCAGAAACGCGCAAGCACGAACGGCACCAATAGCCTCATTAATTGTGAATAAAGAAAGTGCAACACACACGACTCCAAGTGAAACAGTGCGTTATCATAGTGGGAATAATATCCGGGCGCATCTCGCCCAAACGTAAAGCTTTGCCGATTCAGGACCAGGAATTTTGAAGAAGAAGTACCGCCAAACGTCCCGGAATACCGACTACTCAGCCTACCGCCATCCACGCTGGTGGCCAACCTGGGCTGGCCTTGCACTTATGTGGCTGGTTGCACAATTACCCATCCGCTTTCAGTGGTGGTTGGGGAAAATGGCCGGGCTTGCCACCTGGAAACTGGCCAAAAGCCGCCGACATATTACCGAAACCAATATCCGATTGTGCTTTCCCGAATACAACGACAAGCAACGGGCAGCCCTGGTGCGCAATTCATTTATTGCCAACGGCATTGGCCTGATGGAAATCGGGATTGGCTGGTTCAGAAATACCGAGAAGCTTAAAAAAATCACCGGCATTCACGGCCTTGAGCACTTCGAAAAAGCCAAGCAGGAAGGCCGGGGCATTTTGCTGATCGGCGGCCACTATAGCACTCTGGAAATGGGCGGTTCTCTGGCAACGCTATACATCGATTCCGACGTGATGCAGCGTGACCACAACAACCCCCTGATGAACGCCGTAATGACCCGCTGCCGCGCCAAACGCTACGGCAAAGTACTGGCAGCCAAAGATCTCCGGGGGCTTTTACGCAGCCTGAAAGACAACCATGCTGTATGGTACGCCACCGACCAGGATTACGGCCGCAAGGACATCGTCTTCGCCCCCTTTTTCGGCATACCGGCGGGCACCATTACCGCCACCTCCCGCATTGCCGAGCGCAGCAAGTGCGTAGTGATGCCCTTCAGCCATTTCCGTCGCGAAGACAAACCGGGTTACGACATCTATTTTCATCCGCCACTGGAAGATTTCCCAAGTGGTGACGATCTGGAAGATGCCACCCGAATTAACGCCGTTATCGAACAGGAAATCCGCAAAGCGCCCGACCAGTATCTTTGGATGCACCGGCGCTTTAAAACCCGGCCAGATCGGGACGACCCCGGGTTTTATGGGAAGAAACGCAAGAAAAACCCCGGAGCAAAAGGATGATTCATCCCGTCATAATGGCGGGGGGCACCGGCTCACGTCTCTGGCCATTATCCAGGGAGCTGAATCCGAAACAGTTCCTGAAGCTGACGGACGACAACCTGTCCATGTTGCAGCTGACAGTTGCCCGGCTGGACGGCCTGGAAACCGCAGACCCCCTGCTGATCTGTAACGAGGAGCACCGTTTTCTCGCGGCAGAACAGATGCGCCAGACCGGCTACAATCATGCACGCATTATTCTGGAACCGTGTGGCCGGAACACAGCGCCTGCGGTTGCCCTGGCCGCGCTCCAACTCGCCAGGACCACCGACGCCAATGAAGACCCATTGATGCTGATCCTCGCCGCTGACCACCTCATTGAGGATGTGAGCGCGTTCCGGAGCAGTCTCAATCTAGCCACCCACCTGGCGCAACAGGGCAAACTGGTGACCTTCGGTATCGTGCCCGACCATGCCGAAACGGGTTACGGCTACATCCAGCGTGGCCAGAAACTGGCTCAGGACAGCTTCAACGTTAACCGCTTTGTGGAAAAACCCGACCAGAAGACTGCCGTTGAATACCTGGCCTCCGGGGACTATCTCTGGAACAGCGGGATGTTCATGTTCAGTGCAAGCGCGTACCTGAAGGAACTGCACACCCATCGCCCGGACATTCTGTCGATCTGTCAGGCGGCGCTGGATGGCGCAAGCGAAGACATGGACTTCACCCGTATCGACGCAGACACGTTTGCTGAATGCCCCGAGGATTCCATTGACTGCGCCGTGATGGAGAATACGGATAACGCTGCGGTGATCTCCCTGGATGCGGGCTGGAGTGATATCGGCTCCTGGTCGGCGCTTTGGGATGCATCCAGGAAAGACGAAAACGGCAATAGCTTCAGGGGCGATGTGATTGCCCATAACACGGAAAGCACCCTGGTGCGGGCAGAAAGCCGCCTGGTGGCGACTGTCGGGGTAAAGGATCTGGTCGTTATCGAAACCAAGGACGCGCTTCTGGTCGCCCACAAAGACCAGGTTCAGGGCGTCAAAGAGGTGGTGGAGCTGATCAGAAACGACGGTCGCCACGAACACATGAACCACCGCGAGGTTTATCGCCCCTGGGGCGTTCACGACTCCATCGACAACGGCGCTCGCTACCAGGTAAAACACATTACCGTAAAACCCGGTGGCAAGCTGTCCGTGCAGATGCACCACCACCGGGCCGAACACTGGATTGTCGTTAGTGGCACCGCCAGGGTGACATGTGGCGAGAGAACCTATCTGGTCGCCGAGAACCAGTCCACCTACATTCCTGTTGGCGAAGTCCATTCCCTGGAGAACCCGGGCGTGATTAATCTGGAATTAATCGAGGTTCAGTCAGGATCCTATCTGGGGGAAGACGACATTGTGCGTTTCGAAGACAAGTATGGAAGATCATGAGTAAAATCAAATACTACCTGATAGCCGGGCTCCTGCGCCTCGCAGGCTCTCTGCCACTCAAGCTCGCCCAGTCAATCGGCAAATGGGGCGGACTGCTGGCCTGGAAAATGCGCGGCCGCTCCCGGAAGGTAACCGACACCAACATCAAGCTGTGCCTGCCCGAGTTATCCGACGAACAGCAAAGAGAGCTGTCGAAAAACTCCATGATGCATACAGGCATGACGGCACTGGAAATTCCGCTGATGTGGGAATGGCCGGTTGAGAATTGCCTGGGTCTGGTCAAGGAAACTCAGGGACTGGAGCTGATCGATGAAGCATTAAAGTCCGGGAAAGGGCTGATCCTGCTTGCGCCACACCTTGGTAACTGGGAATTGGTGGGGCTGTATTTTTCCTCGCGGTACAAAATGGCTGCGCTGTACAGTCCGCCGGCTATACCAGAGTTCGAGGAGTACATGATTCGGGTGCGCGGCCGCTTGGGCTCCGAGCTTGTAAGAGGAGACAGAAAAGGGCTCCTCCGGTTGATGAATCTTCTTAAAGAGGGCGGTATAGCGGGCATTCTGCCAGACCAGTCTCCAAGCCGGAGCAAAGCCAATGTTTTTGCACCATTCTTTGGCCTTGATGTAAGAACAATGACATTAGTGAACAAGCTCATCAGAAAAACGGGAGCCAATGTCGTGGTCAGCTTTGCTGAGCGTCTGCCAGATAACCGCGGCTTCCGAATTGTTGTTAAAGAAGCGGTACCAGGGAACGGCAGTTCGGATGCCGTTGAAGGCGCTACCGCAATGAACCAGTCCATCGAAAAAGTCGTCAGACTGGCACCGGAACAATACCAGTGGGAGTATAAACGCTTCCGCCACTTGCAGAATCAGCCCAGCCCCTACAAAAACTGCTGACACCACACTCATTCGTAAAGCACAAACGCATGACCGGATCCAATACTCAAAATATTGCCTTCAAGACAAAAGCCTGGAAGCGCCAGATAACAAAGTTTGTCAGAGAGGGCTGGTACACCTTCACAAGGGCTCCATTGGAAAAGCTCATATGGGTAGTTTGGAGCAGATTTGGCGTCGTCGGGGACAAGGCAATATCCCGACGAAATGGCATCAACCGGCTGAATGAACTTACGTGGATGGAAGTCGCCCCTTCATCGATCAAATACTATGTTCTGCCAGACGACGTGGATAGAAAGCACTTTCTCTGGCAAGGCGACTGGGATCGTCGTGTCCAGCTTATGAGCTCTCATCAGCGATTCAAACTGATGGAGGACTTGTGGCAGCACCGTGACAATCTGGAAAAGAGCCAGAGCTATCAGCCGATGCTCAAGGACTTGGAAAAAGGAATCACCCACAAGCACTTGAACCGGAATATGTTGATAGACTCTCCCGCCAAGGCCCTCGAACTCCTTGAAAGCCAAACCAGGATTTTCCACTCACTGATGGAGAATGGTTACAAAGCCGAACTCGCGACGGATGAAATCAAAGTAGCGGTCGACCGGCACGGAAACCTGATAAAGGCTAACGGCGGCCGAAAGCGACTGTCTGCTGCGATCATCTGCGCTCTGCCCTCCATCCCCGTCAGAATCGCCTACATCCATCAGAACTGGCTCAACCAGTTTATCAATGGATCAACGTCCAAAGAGGAAGCAGCAGAAGCCGCTCTTATGACAGTACGGGAAGCTTATCGCATCAAGGAGCAATGAATACTCTATGACACGATATGCTTAACAAGATCCATATTGCCTGAAGCAGAAAAGAGCCGGGCCGCCCGGGCCTTACCACTGCGCCCCATTTCCAGCCTCAGCGTCTCATCATCCAGCAACGCAGAGACCTTCCGGGTAAAGTCATCGACATCGTTATACCGGGCAAGAAAACCTGTCTCTCCGTCTACCACCATCTCTGGCATGCTGCTGACGTTGAAAGCAACAACAGGCAGTTCCATGGCCATCGCTTCCACGATCGCATTGGCAGACCCCTCATAATGGGATGGAAAAGCAAAGATATCGATGGCCGAAAGCATCTCTCTCGAGTCTTTTAAAAAACCAAGAAGAATGACATCTTCCTGCAACCCTTTTTCAGCGATCAAAGCACTGATCTGAGGTTTGAGGGGCCCATCTCCGGCAATATACAGCTTTGCGGAGTAGCCCCGGGCTTTCAGGCGGCCCATCATTTCAATCAGAATCATCTGGTTTTTCTGCTCAACCATCCGCCCTGCGGTGCCAATCTTCAGGCAACTATCGCCAGCACCCGGCAACACGGCGGGCGTGAAATCCGAATAATCTCCGATATCAACGCCGTTATAAACCAGATGAATTTTATGGGTATCGACCAGATCTTTATTCTTTCTGACCAACGACCGGCCAATTTCGTTTGAATTAACGATGACGTCCGTCACCACTTTGCTGAACAGGAAACGGTTCAGAAAGGTGTTCTTCAGCGGCTTCGGCATTCCTCGCCGATATACAATCCTGCGCACCCCGGCGAGCCTGGCAGCAACACCCGCCAGCTTTACATCGGAGGGCAGATTCAGGATTACGGCAGGAGCCTCAGCTCGCTTGAAGAGCCGATAAAGCCTGAACAACTTTAGCGGGTTGAGAAAGCTGAGGTTAGACACCGCCAGCGGCTGAACCACCATCCCCTCGCTGCGAGCCCTGTTTGACAGTTCACTGCCCGGTGCACCAATGACGCAAACCTTATAGTCCTCGCCTAACGCCCTGGCCGCATTCAAGTGCCACTTCTCTCCTCCTCCCCAGCCTTGGGAGCTATTCACAAAAAACAGGTCTTTCGTCATAGGTTCGATGATGTCCAGGAATTCAAGGGAAGAGCCAGGAAACGCTAATCAAGGGATGACAGGTGTCAGCAACAAGCCGCTATAACACAATCCACAGAAATACCCGTCAGGCACTTGTAATGCCCAAAGCGACAAGTGCGATCGAAACACGGGCTGCACTCTATGGGATGGCGCATGATTGCTGCTTTTTCGGTCAGCGGAGGCGTGAAATCCGGGCTGGACGAGCCATAAATGGCAACCACTCGCGCCCCGGCTGCTGCTGCCACGTGCATCAATCCCGAATCATGGCTGACCACCGAATGGCAACGACTGAACAGATCAACCGTGTCTTCAAGCCGGGTTTTACCACAGAGGTTAAACACGCCGCTTTGTCCACCCGCGATTGTCTCTCCAGCTTCGTCATCTTTCGGGCCACCAATCACCCATACCTGATAACCACGCTCGACAAGCTTTGCAGCCAATTCACGATGATATTCCAGAGGCCACTGCTTTGCCGGGCCGTATTCAGCCCCGGGGCAAATCGCGACAGCCGGCTTCCCGGGATAAAGCCCGAGATCTGCCATGACGTTGTCGGCGTTTTGTTCATCCAGGGCCAGCGAAGGCGAGGGAACGTCAAACTCATAGCGGTCGTATTCCGCTCTGGAGACACCCAGCCCCAGATAACGCCAGACGGTTTTATCGGTAATCACGGCGCCTTCACGGGTCGGGCGGCGTTTGCGAGCATCGGTCAGCAGGATAGAGCGCCCTTCACCGCTGAAACCAACCCGCTCCGGAATCCGGGCCAGGAAAGGGATTAATGCTGATTTGAAAGACCGGGGAAGAATAATGGCTTTGTCATAGCCCTTCAGCGTGCGGGCCAGTTGCCACTGTTCCTTCAGGGCCAGCTTGCCACTCTTCCAGGGGGCCGCAATTCCACGACTGACTTCAGGCATACGGGCAATGATGGGTAATGACCAGCCTGGAGCCAGCACATCGATTTCGGCGCCCGGATCACGCTGAACTAATGACTTGAACAGGCTCTGGGCCATGACCATATCACCAACCCAGGAAGGGCCAACAACCAGATATTTCATCGGTCCAGCCAGGCCAGATAGCGAGCCACCCCACCCGCTACATCCGTAAATTCTTCGGTGTAGCCCGCATTACGTAACTCGGTCATATCAGCCTGTGTAAAGCTCTGGTACCGACCTTTGAGTTCGTCCGGGAAGGGAATAAATTCCACGCTCCCCTTTTGGTGATAATCGATCACAGCGTTTGCCACTTCCAGAAACGACTGGGCACGCCCCGTACCCAGGTTAAAGATGCCGGACTTCCCTGGGTTGTCAAAGAACCAGAGATTTACTTTGCACACGTCATCCACATACACAAAGTCGCGCTGCTGGCCTCCATCGGAATAGCCATCCCAGCCCTCGAACAGCTTTGGATTCTGGCCCACTTTGATCTGTTCATGCAGATGATAGGCAACCGAGGCCATTTTGCCTTTGTGCTGTTCGCGGGGGCCATAGACATTGAAATAACGGAAACCAACAACCTGGCTCTCCGCAGAAGGCAGGATCTTGCGCACGTACTGATCAAACTGCCATTTGGAGTAGCCGTACACATTCAGGGGGTGTTCACAGGCCCGCTCTTCGCGGAACTCATCACTGGAACCGTATACCGCTGCGCTGGAGGCATAAAGAAAAGGGACTTTGTTATCCAGGCACCAATGCAACAGCACCTTGGAATAGGTGTAGTTGTTATCCATCATGAACTTGCCGTCCCACTCGGTCGTGTCGGAACAGGCCCCTTCATGAAAAATTGCGCGAATGCCAGCAGGTAAAGTATTGGTTTTTACCTTTTCCAGAAATTCGTGTTTATCCATGTAGTCCGTGATGTCCAGCTGCGCCAGATTCCGGAAACGAGTACCGTCGGTAAGGTCGTCTACAACCAGAATATCGGTCTCACCACGCTGATTCAGCATGTGGACAATGTTGGCACCAATGAAACCGGCACCGCCAGTAACGACTATCATGGTAATGCTCCTGCGAACGCTTGTGCGGAAAGCCCTGAATCGGGCTCTTAATATAGGCGTAATACTAACCGCTTTTGGTGATGGCTAAAACAACCACGGCGAGGGAAAAAACACAGAACCAAAGCCTCTGAGTACCGCCATTCACGCCAAGCAGTCCGCCGTTCGGTTGGTGAAAAACCATATGGGACGCCCCTTGTGGCCATGGTACACTTCGTTTTTTGAATCGGCGCCCCAGATCCCGGTTCAAAGTCTGGATTGTTTCAACACCGGAGGCCTACATGTCCCAGCAAAGCAGCTACCTCGCCACCCTGGAGCGTCATCGTGAAACGTTTTCCGTGCTGGAAGAGCACCAGGAATCTGCCGGACAGCTGCTTGAGCATGCCAAACAATGCCTCAGGAACGGTGGCAAGGTCATCTTCATGGGCAATGGCGGAAGCGCCGCCGACTCACAGCACCTGGCGGCTGAGTTTATGGTTCGCTACAAGCAAGAGCGGGGCCCTCTGGCCTCCATCGCACTGACCACCGACTCCTCCATTCTCACGGCACACCCGAACGATTACGAATTCGAGACCGTTTTCGAACGCCAGGTGCAGGGACTGGGCAAACCCGAAGACCTGGTGATCGGCCTGACAACCTCCGGCCAGAGCGAAAACATCAACCTGGCTCTGAAGGCCGCCAACGAGCTTGGCGCGACCACCGTGGCACTGACCGGCAAAGATGGCGGCAAAGTGAAAGACATCGCCACGCTGTCGATCATCATCGGTTCCGATGAAACCGCCCGCATTCAGGAAGCCCACATGTTCATTGGCCACTGGCTGTGCGAAGCAATGGACGAAGTCGTACTGACCGGAGGCCTGGACTGATGTTTGATCCGGCCCGGCTGGACCAGCTGCAGAATGCTTCGGTACTGGTGGTAGGCGATGTCATGCTGGACCGCTATTTCATTGGCGACACCAACCGGATTTCTCCCGAGGCGCCGGTGCCGGTTGTTCGTATTGGTCACACCGAAGACCGGGCCGGGGGCGCTGCCAACGTCGCCAGAAACATTGCCCACCTGGATGGCAAAGCCACGTTACTGGGCATCATCGGCAAGGATTCCGACGGCCGCCTGCTGGAAGACCTTCTTGTTCAGGAGAAAGTCCACTCCGAGCTGCTGTCTCTGAACGATGCTCGCACCATCTCCAAAACGCGCATCCTGTCCCGACATCAGCAAATGGTCCGCCTGGACATGGAGGACACCTTCACTGAAGACCAATCCTCGCAAGTAAGTCATCACTTTGCCGGGCTGGTTAACCAGTACGACACGGTGATCATCAGCGATTACGCGAAAGGCACTCTGGCGAGCGTGGGTGAGCTCATTAAAACAGCGCAGGCCGCAGGCAAACGCGTTCTGGTTGACCCGAAAACCAAGGATTTCTCCAGGTATCGTGGTGCCACCGTCATCACCCCCAACCTGACCGAGTTCCGGGCCGCCGGAGGTGACGTCAGCTCAGAAGAAGCCATGCTCGCCTCTGCGCGAGCCATGCTCACCGAAGCCGGCATAGAAACCATGCTGCTCACCCGTAGCGAACAGGGCATGAGTCTGATCACCCAGAACGAGCATCACCATTTCCCGGCCGAAGTGCTGGAAGTCAGCGATGTAACCGGTGCTGGCGATACCGTGATTGCCACTCTGGGCACCCTGCTGAGCGCCGGCTTTGATCTGAAAGATGCCGCCTGGCTGTCCAACCTGGCTGCCGGCATTGTTGTTGCCAAACTCGGGGCGGCGACCGTGTCTCCCGAAGAACTCGCCGCAAAGGCCAGCCATCAGCTTTCATCCAAAAACAGCGGTTATCATCCCGGCATCGAACAAAGCCTGCTGCACATCGATTACGCCCGCCAGCAGGGTGAGCGCATTGTATTCACCAACGGCTGTTTCGACATTCTGCATGCCGGCCATGTTCGCTACCTGGCTCAGGCACGGGCACTGGGTGACCGCCTGGTGGTAGGCCTGAATTCAGACGCATCGGTTCGCCGCCTGAAGGGCGAAGCACGGCCAGTGAACAGTCAGGAGGATCGCATGGAAGTACTTGCGGCCCTGGCCTGTGTAGACTGGGTAATTCCGTTTGGCGACAAGCCGGAGGAAAACGACACTCCGGAGCAGCTGATTCAGCGCGTTCGCCCCCAGGTCCTGGCCAAAGGCGGTGATTACACCGTGGATACCATTGTGGGTGCCGACTTCGTTCAGGAGAATGGCGGCGAAGTGGCCGTTCTTCCCACTCTGGACGGCCGCTCAACCACCGGGCTGATTAAAAAAGTTCGAGGCTGATTTGTCTGCTCCCCGTTCAATCTGCCTGCTGCGTCTGTCTGCCATTGGCGACACCTGCAACGCCGCTGCCATTGTACAAGCCATTCGCGCATATTATCCGGAAACGGAAATCACCTGGGTAATCGGCAAAGCGGAAGCTTCGCTAATGGCCGGCATGCCCGGGGTAAAGCTGATTGTTTTCGACAAAACTCAGGGATTGAAAGCCTACAAGAACCTGAGAAAACAGCTTGAAGGACAGCGGTTCGATGCCCTGCTGCTTATGCAGGTGGCATTGCGAGCAAACCTGGCCAGCCTGTGCATTTCAGCCAGACGCCGCATTGGCTACGACAAAGCCAAAAGCAAAGAATTTCACAGCCTGTTTATCAACGAGCGGATTGAGCCAACCAGCAAGCCCCATGTTCTGGATAACTTCCGTCAATTCCAGAAAGCGCTGGGTATCCCTCTGCAGCCACCCGAATGGCAGATACCTGTAAGCGAAGAAAGTCAGAATTGGGCCAACACCCGGCTGGACCCATCAAAACAGAAACACCTGGTCATAACCCCCGCCGCATCCAATAAAGAACGAAACTGGTTACCGGAGCGCTACGCGGAAGTGGCGGATTATGCAGCGTCTCTGGGGTTTGCGGTTTACCTTTGTGGCGGCCCTAGTGACACAGAAAAAAGCCTGGCCCGGGACATTCAGCAACACACCCGGAGTCTCATCCATAATCTGGTGGGCGACTCTTCTCTCAAACAACTCTTCGCCTTCATCAAAGCGGCGGATGTGGTGATCGCCCCCGATACCGGGCCTGCGCATATGGCCGTTGCAGCTGGCACGCCGGTTATCGGCCTCTATGCCCATAGCAATCCGCAGCGCACAGGCCCCTACCTATGGCAGAGATATGTAGTTGATGCGTATACTCAGGCCCTGCAGGAAATTCGGGGTGAGACGGGGGAGCAGGCCAAATGGGGGCAACGGCTCAAGGGCGACCACCTGATGGAACAAATAACCACTGATCAGGCATGCCGAATGCTGGACCGTTGTATTCAGGAACAGAAGTTATGACCAACAAAGCCGTTTTTCTGGACCGGGATGGCGTGATCAATGTTGATCACGGCTATGTATACCGAAAAGAGGACTTCGAATTTGTCGACGGCATTTTCGAAGCCTGCCGGCATTTCCAGAGCAACGGCTACCTGCTGATTGTGGTGACTAACCAGTCGGGCATTGCCCGGGGCATGTACACCGAAGAAGATTTTCAGGAACTAACGGAGTGGATGGTCGAGCGCTTCCGGGAAGAGGGTGTCGAAATTGCCAGTGTCTATCACTGCCCTCATCATCCGGAGTTCGGGTCAGAAGAAACGAAGGATTGTGATTGCCGGAAGCCGAAGCCGGGAATGATCCAAAAGGCCATCGACGACTTCGACCTGGACCCGGCCCAGTCCATACTGATCGGCGACAAAACGTCGGATGCAATGGCCGGGCTGGCCGCAGGTGTGGGGCATTCATACCTCATCTCTGATAAAGCCGCTCCGGAATCCGGAGCTTTGGCCAGAACGACTCGATGCATCGACCTGCCAGGCGTTATCAACCTGCTCGTCTCAAACAATTAATTATTTCAACCTTACCGAGCCACTCTGCAGTTCATGAGAATCGCTATGCCCACATTCCTGGTCAAAGGTACACCAACCCCTGCACCTCTATGGCTTGCCGGCTTTATTGCAGTTCTGGTTTTTGCTTTCTCCAACATCTATTTCAAAGACGCCTCCGGAATCGCCGAACCCTTGCTTGCTTTACTGGGGTTCTGGTGCGTGTTCCGGTACGGGTCAGGGCTGGCACGCAGCGTAGCATTCAACTTCCTCTGGGCGGCTCTTGCCATTCAGCTTTTGAGCTGGGCAGGGAGCCAGTTTTTCCACCCCGAACTCGCCGAGCCTTACCCCAAACTGGACCGGCTCGCTCGTCTGTTCCTGTTTCTCCTGCTGGCCTGGTGGTTGGGCGGTGAGACCAGGAATGTATTTATCTTCTGGACAGTGGCAGCGGTGGGGTTGCTGATTTCTCCGTGGATACTGGGCTTCGCCCACACAGAAATGCTTCAGGGGCTCAAGGGCTCGCGCATCGACCTCGGTATCCGCAATGCCCAACACACTGCACTTCTGTACGGCTCGCTACTGATTGGCCTGGTGGTTTTTCTTCCGCGGATACTGAAGACATTTAATCCATGGTCTGCCCTACCCTGGGCTCTGGTCTTGGCGCTTACAGTCGCTGTAGTCGTGTTCACGCAGACCCGTGCTGTGTGGTCAGGCCTGCTTATCGTAATTATCGCAGCACCGGTGGCGCTGATATTGCTCAACTACAGGAAGGTCAACCGCAAATCCGCGATAACACTTGTATTGCTTATCGCGACGGCATTGGCGGTGCTCACGGTAACAATCTCTCAGGTCGCTCCTCAGCGGATTCTCGCCGAGCAGTCTTCCGTCAGCCTCGCGCTGGACGGCGATTTCGAGAACCTCCCCTATTCCAGCATTGGTACACGAATTCACTCCTGGCGCGCTGCCCTGGAACTGGCAGTGCAACACCCCCTTATTGGCTGGGGAGGAAATGCACGGGAATATGCTCTGGCACAGGTTGGATGGGTTCCTGACGAAAAAGCTGAGCGTTTCCAGCACCTGCACAACAGCTACCTTGAACTGCTGGTACAGTACGGTTTGATCGGACTGACCTGGTACCTGCTCCTGCTTGGCTGGCTGGCAAAATCGACGCTGTCAGCCTGGAAAAAAGGCGACATACCGGGTGACGTCGCGCTCTTCTTCGCCCTGTTTCTGGTGTTCTGGAGCTGGGTTAACATGTTCGAATCCTATCTGGGCTTCTGGACAGGAGAGTTACTGATAAACCTGGTGTGTGCCGGTATTGTTACCTTGATCTGGAAAGACCGTTTTCGAAAGCTGGAAGCTCGATAATGAGAACACTCGTAGTTGTGAGGACATTGAAAATAGGAGGGATGGAACGAGTTGCTGTCTCGCTGGCCGAGGCCTTTGCTGGCGAAGGGCATGAAAGCCACCTGCTGTATTTCAAATCACGGCCTGACGAAATCAGGCCGGCTCACCCGGGCGTGAAGGTACACCAGTTCGACATCACTTCAGCAATGCGTAAGAGTGTCGGGGGCCTGCTTACAGAAACCCTCGCGCGGCTTTCAAACGCAATGGTTTCAAAGACGTATTTTCTGATATCAGGCCGAAAGGGTGGAAAACTGTTCTCTGACAAGCTCCAGGAGTTGGAGAAGCAATACGGCCGCTTTGATCGGATTGTATTCCGGGGCATCGGTACCTTCGAAATCGTATGGTCGTTCAATGACCAACGGGCACTCCATGTACTCGAAAATAACGTATCGGAATCCGGCGGCCCCGGCTGGCTTTACACGCGCAAAATCAAAGCATTACTGGGTGGGAAAAACCTGGTCACCGTGTCCACCGGCGTTGCACAAAAGATTCCTTTACTCGCTGATCAGTATGGTTTCACCTACAAAAGCCTGAGAACCATTACAAACCCGATACCTATCAGCCAGATCCGGCAGAAAATGCTGGAGAAGGATGAGCGTATCCCGGACACGCCTTTCCTGCTCAATGTTGCCCGCCTGGTTCCCCAGAAAAACCATCGGCTGCTGCTTGAAGCGTACGCCAAAGCCGGAACAGAGCTGCCACTCTACATTCTCGGAACGGGGCGGCTCAGAGATGAGCTTCAGCAATACGCCCGGGATCTCGGTATCGGCCCGAACGTCCATTTCGTTGGCCAGACAGAAAACCCGTATCCCTGGATGAAAGCTGCAACGCTGTTCGTCCTGAGCTCCAGGGTGGAGGGCCTGGGCATTGTGCTTGTTGAAGCCCTGGCCTGCGGGACCCCCGTTGTATCCGTCGACTGTCCTGGCGGCGTGAGAGACATCATGAAGGGTCCACTTGAGGATTATTTATGCCCCATGTCGCCCGAGGACCTGGCGAACACAATTAACGCGACCCTTGAATCCAGCGGGTATGACATAGATGAACGCTGGCTTGCCGAATTTGAACCTCAATGCGTAGCACAACAGTTTCTGTACAATAGCGACTGCGATGCCCCCAGAAGCCAAGGGATAGACCAGTGATAACAGCAAACATCATCACGCTGAATGAAGAGCGAAATATAAAAGCCTGTATAGAATCGGTGGCAGAGGTCTGCGACGAAATTATCGTTGTTGATTCCGGCAGCACCGACAAAACCATGGAAATTGCCGCATCGCTTGGCGCAAAGATTGTAGAACAGCCTTACCTGGGTGATGGCCCCCAGAAGAACGTCGCCCTTCCCCATGCCAGCAACTTCTGGGTTCTGAGCATCGACGCCGATGAGCGTCTAACCCCGGAGATGATTGCTACCATAAAGTCTCTGGACCTTGATAAGACCTCATACGACGCTTTCTCGTTTCGCCGTCGGAACATGATCGGTTCTCGATGGATTCGCCATTGCGGATGGTACCCGGACTATTGCATACGACTGTTTCGAAAAGACCGGGCACAATTTTCCGACTCGAAACAGCACTCGAAAGTAACAACGTCGAATGTAAAAGCCACTGACTCCGATATCATTCACTATTCGTATCAGAATCTTGGACAGCTCTTCGCGAAACCTGGCCGGAATTTTTCATCCCGTGCGGCGAAGATCATGTACCAGAAGGGTAAGCGTGCCCACGCGTGGTCTCCAGCTGTTCATGGCCTGAACGCCTTTATAAGAAAATACCTGTTTCAGAGAGGGTTTCTGGGAGGCGTTGATGGCATGACTGTCTCGCTGGCTTCTGCCGTCAACAGCTACTTGAAGTACGCCAAACTTCTCGAGTACCAAAGAGACAAGAAAGTACTCGAGTCAGAAGACTTTGACCGAATCTGGTGATAGCGGCTTAGCGATAGTTTGGGAGCCCGCTTCATCGCCCGGGCTGGCACAGCAACAGGCAGTCAGGCGCTCTACTTGCTCAGAAGTTTCGAAGCGTTTCGTCTGACCCGCCTGAGCCGCTGGGACAAGCCTTGCAGGGCCCACCCAGAGCAAATAACAAACTCGGAAAAACCCAGGCTCCTGGCCCGGTACTTATATCTGCCAAAACTCCCGGAAAACTGACTCAGCTCCATAGCACGACGGATCTTGCTGAAGAAAAGTGGTTTATCGAGGGTAAAGTCAATCAGATAGACATCCTCACCCGAGACAACAAAGTTTTCAGGCTTGGGGTCCTTCCGCGTATACCCCAGGCTATAAAGCTTGAGAAGCTCTCTGGCGATCAGGTTCCGATCCTTTTTTGAGCCGCCACGACCATAGATGAATTCATAAAGATAAAAACCGTCAACAACAACGCCATTAGCGCGCCACTCAACAGCCATCAATGGCGTGGGGCCTTTCACACCAAGCTCGATAAGGTTCAGTTGGCGATTAAACTGTCTGATGGATTCACCGTGACGGAAGTATGTCAGCAAACGCTCCCAACGCCGCTTACTCCGGGATCGGGGTATCTTGACGACCGCATCGGATTCGCCAACTTCCGCCAATACGCCCACAAATGCTTTGCTGGTGTCTTTAAAGACCCGGCTATAGCTGGCCTCGCCAGCCACAATACTCTTACATACAGCCGTTGCCTGGTCGACCGGCAGAGTCGTGACCATATACCCGTTATCCGGAAGCCTGACTTGTGCGTAGTCCATCACCGGAATTCCCACAGAAGGCCAAAGGACGAACCGGCCCTGACCAGATAAAACTCAGGACTCAAAATAACCTCTCTGGAGCTGCTGCCATCCATTGGATAGCATGCCAGGATCGCCCGCATTTTCTTTTTCGAGGGATCGATACAGCCTGTCAATGTTACGCCTCATCCAGTACCCGGTGTATCTTCTCAGTACGCCAGGCACCAGATAGCACTTATCAAAATCAATGACATAGAAGCCAGACTGCCCAACCAGAATATTGTAGGCATTCAAATCAGTGTGATACACCCCACACCGGTGAAATCTCCTGATCAAGGCGCCCAGCTCATACCACTGATCGTTTCGCAGATCCCCAAGAAGCCCAGCCAGCGGCTGCACATCCGGTATGTACTCAAGCACTATTGTGCAGCGGTAAACCATCCCCTTTTTTGTAAAACCTGTCGCTACAGGCCTTGGTACCGGGAGCCCCCAGTCGCGCATGCGAGCGAGCAACGTAAATTCTTTGACCCCCCGGACTCGCCCCTCGCCCAGATACAGGAACGACTTCCTTATAAGTCTTCCGGGCAGCCCGCCTCGGAGATATTTTCTGACTACGAAGCCGTAGTCATCGAGGCTGACAATTCTGGCACCACCCCGTCCCCCGGCAGAGACTGCCTGGCCGTGGTCGAAAAGATCCCCTATCGATTCTGTCTGGCAAATAATGGGCACAAAGTCCGAGTCCACATACACGACTTCATCGCCGATCACCTTGCGTACCGGCACATTATGGCCATCACTTCGGAAACCAGAGCTCATTAACGAATCTTACCAACTGTTGGGTCCAAAATAGATTTCTCGACTTTCCGGGATTGACGCTCCCAGGAGCGCTGAGATCTGTACCGGGCAAGATAGCGGATACGCGTAAAGATGGTGTTCTTGACACCCGGCTCTTTCATACCGAAGCCGTCAATGATCATTGGCTTCAGGGCCTCCGTGTTACCACTCGGTATCACGTTATCGACATTCCAATCCGAAACAACCAGGCCATGTCCAACAACGTACGCTTTAAGCTCATGCATGGCAGCCGTAGCTGCCTCCGGGCCGATAACCCCGACCTCCAGAAGTTGCCGCAAAGACATGGATGGAAAACCTTCCAGGCCTGCCACTTTTTCCATCACCAAACCGGGACCATAGCCTGTATTCACCCAGCCCAGAGCTTTAGGAAATATCTCCGGAGCCACCCCGTCTCGGCGAGCCAGATAGTCAAGATAGGATACTTCTGCGAAACTCTGTTTCTGACCGACTTTCCAGTGATAATCAGGCCTGGAAACCTTCACGCAAAGGTCAGGCTTCTCGGGAAAGGCAAAACAGAGCCGTTTACTCCCCCGCCCCAAAAGCAGATGCTCCTCGAGCCTGATCGTGTTCGGATCAAACCAGGAGTCAATCTTCTTGCTTTTCAGCATCTCAGAAAACATCAGGCAGGGCGCTCAGCAAGGACCGGTCAGCTCGTGGCATCTGTCGAACTTTCTGGCTGCGTTACTTTATCAAGTATCGCCTCCATAGCCCGCTGCTGCGCATCCATTGAGTATCGATGGGCGAATTCAGCAGATGACCGGGACAGGCTGCCACGCGCAGCCTCATCATTGATCAGTTCACCAGCAATCTGCGCCCAGCGCTCTGGGTCCGAGTTGTCCAGAACGTAGGGCAGCTCGTCTTTCTGCATTAATTCAGCAGCGCCTACGGTATCGCTGACAAGGCTCGGAACGCCACACGCAAGTGCTTCCAGAACAACCCGTCCGAACTCTTCAAGTTTGGCAGGATATATATGCAAATCCAGCGCATGAAAGATAACCGGCACATCCTTGATTGGATCGTAAAACTCAATCAAGTCAGCGATGCCTTCCGCCTCAGCCATGTCACGATACTCTTTTGCTGCAGCGTCCCCAAAAACACAGAACTTCATTTTTCGTGAAGAGTTCTTGCTTAAAATGGCTGCAAAACGCACAAAGAACGCGACATTTCTCTTAAACAGGTTTCCTGAGGTAACTAACCCCAGGACAGCCGTATCGGAATCAGCGCCAATAAACTCCCGGCCGCGGGCACGAAGCGAGTCATGATCATTCTGATTGAAAGTTTCAAGGTTGACGCCTTGATAAAACACCTCAATCAGGTTCTCCGGAACGCTGTAACGCTCCATGAGATCTCGTTTCATAATTTCAGAATTGACGATTAACGCCCTGTAGTTCTGACGCTTTATGATCTCGTCATGAATCGTTACAACATCAGAGGGTGTCGTTCCTGAAATCTCACTGTAAAGCCTGACGCAGTTGTGAATAACGAGAATGCCGTCGCTGAACGTGTCTCCGTGGCTGACAAACAGGTCTACATCATTGCGTTTGTGCCAACGCTCAACCTGGAATATAAAAAAACGTCGCCTGAACAGCCCCTTGAAAGGCCAGCGAAAAACCTTCACAAACCGGGCTCCGGCCTCCTGCATCAAGTCCGGACTCGCCGACTCAGCAATTATGGTGACCTGGTAGCCCAGTTTCTTCAGATAATTCGACTGTTCTATAACGTTTCGAACGGAACCGTTCGGCCTTTTCATCTGCCGAATCGCGATGGCTGCGGTTTTCAACGTAAAACACCTCACGGATGACTGTTAGCATCCAATCATTATTGCTGGAGCATGAGTGCCTACCCCGGTTTCAAGGGCGCGAGGCAACGATAACGCAGAGCTGGCCGAACAAAGCAAAACAATGTCAGCCGTTAACCAGCGTCAACCATTCAGAATGCTTCGCCAGTTTTCCTTTCACCGCATCAAAATACATGCTCTGCAGTTTCTCGGTGATCGGCCCGCGCTTGCCTTCGCCAATGGCTCTGCCATCCAGTTCACGGATGGGCAGCACTTCGGCGGCGGTGCCGGTGAAGAAGGCTTCTTCAGCCACGTAGACTTCGTCGCGGGTGATGCGGCGCTCTTTTACTTCCAGGCCGATATCGCGGGCAAAGTCCAGGATGGTGGCGCGGGTGATACCTTCCAGGCAGGACGTCAGCTCCGGGGTGTGCAGCACGCCATTGCGGACGATGAAGATGTTCTCGCCGGAGCCTTCGGCCACGTAGCCTTCGTTGTCGAGCAGCAGGGCTTCTTCCGCACCGCCGGAGATGGCTTCGTTCAGGGCCAGCATGGAGTTGATGTAGTTGCCGTTGGCCTTCGCCTTACACATGGTGATGTTCACATGGTGGCGTGTGTAGGACGAGGTACGCACTTTGATACCAAGCTCTTTGGCTTCCGGCGACATGTAAGACGGCCAGTGCCAGGCGGCAACCATTGCGTGTACGTTCAGGTTATCAGCGCGCAGGCCCATGCCTTCAGAACCCAGGAAGGCCATGGGGCGCAGGTAAGCCTCTTCCAGGTTGTTTTCACGAACCGCGGCACACTGGGCTTCGTTCAGCTCTTCCTTGGTGAACGGCAGCTTCATGTTCAGAATGTGAGCGGAGCGGAACAGGCGGTCGGTGTGCTCTTTCAGGCGAAAAATGGCCGGGCCGTTCTCGGTATTGTAAGCGCGTACACCTTCAAAACAGCCAAGGCCGTAATGCAGGGTGTGGGTAAGAACGTGAACCTGGGCGTCCCGCCAGGGAACCATTTTACCGTCCAGCCAGATAACGCCATCGCGGTCAGCCATCGACATTCTATTTTGCTCCTGAATAAGCGGTTTTCGGGGATCGGGCATTCTAGCAGGAAATGCCCGGAGAATTAATTCAGCTTGCCACTGGCCAGGTGAAAAAGATTGCTTCTGTTACACCTTAATCAAGCATCACTTTCTGCCACATCTTTTTGATGTAGGCGCGCTCTTCCGGGAAGGCGTCGCCCTCTACCTGGCTGTTAAGGTTCTGCAAGGCCCGGCGATGGATGGTGGAACGAAGCGTAATGAAGGTTTCACGCAGCTTTTCGGTATCTTCCACCTCCAGTACGCCAACGCGACCCAACTCTTCCATCTGGCGGATGTTATCGGAATACCCGGTCAATTCCGGATGTTCTGCGCTCCACGCCAGCATCAGGTATTGCACCAGAAACTCGATATCGATGATGCCGCCGTTGTCGTGCTTGATGTGGAATACCTCCGCCCGCTTGGTTTCCGGCGTACCCAGAGTCTCTCGCATTTTTTCCCGCATTTTCACGACTTCTTCACGCAGGGCGGCTTTATCCCGGGGCTGGCACAGAATGTCGTGACGAATCTTCTCGAAACCCTCCAGGGTGTCTTTGCACCCCGCGACGCCCCGGGCCCGCGCCAGTGCCTGGTGCTCCCACGTCCAGGCATCGTTGTTCTGATATTTCTCGAATGCCTGCAACGTACTGACCAGCAAACCGGAGCTGCCGGAGGGACGCAGGCGCATATCCACTTCATACAACTGCCCGGACGGTGTCTGGGTATTGAGGATATGCACAATCCGCTGCCCCAGACGGGTATAGAACACAGCGTTGTCGATTGGCTTGTCGCCGTCGGTAGCCTGTTGCGGATCGGCTTTGTGCACAAACACCAGGTCCAGATCCGAGGTATAGCCCAGCTCTATGCCACCCAGCTTGCCGTAACCGATAATGGCGAAATCGGTATCACAGGCCGAACCATCGCCCCTGCGCGGATAGCCATGGCGGCTGACCAGGTTGGAGAAGGCAACATCCACCACATGATCCAGCACCACTTCGGCAATCCAGGTAAGGTAATCACTCACTTTCATGAGCGGCAGCGTGCCTTTCAGCTCGGAAGCCGCGACCCTCAGGATGTGGGCCTTCTTGAAATGCCGCAGGGATTCCATCTGGTCTTCCAGATCTTCATAGGGAATGCGCAGCATTTGCTGGCGCAGGTCGTCCTGTAATTCTTCCTTGGCGGGCGGGCTGTAAAGGTTCTCCGCATTCAGCAGCTCGTCCAGCAGCAACGGCGTTTCCGCCAGCAGGCTGGCGATCCAGGGGCTCTCATTACACAGGCGGACCAACTGACTCAGGGCCCCGGGGTTTTCCAGCAGCAACACCATATAGGCCGTTCGGCGCAGTATGGCCTCCACCAATTGCAACACCCGCTCCAGAGTTTGCGAGCTGTTTTCCACTTCCGTGAGTGCACTCAGCAACATGGGTATGAACTGGTTCAGGCGTTTACGCCCCTGGGTCTGCAAGGTCTGCACCGTGCGGTTCTCGCGCAGGTCGGTCAGGCGCTTGTAACTGCCCTCCGGGTCTTCGAACCCTCGCTCGGCCAGGTACTCCAGCGCCGCCGGCTCTTCCATTTCATCGAGCCAGAGTTCAAACCAGCCATCCTCGACCATTGATTCCTGCTCCTCGTCATCGTCTTCGGTGGCGATGATGTTGGCAAAGTGTCTGGAAACTTTCTGCCGGTGATCTTCCAGTGCCTGCTGGCAGGTGTCCCAGTCGTCAAAGCCCATAATCCGTGCTACTCGCGCCTGAGCTAACGCATCATCCGGCAGCACCTGGGTTTGCTTGTCTTCCATGCCCTGCAGGGCATGCTCGAGATTACGGAGGAAAATGTAGGCGTCGCGCAGCTCCTTAACAACCGGAGATGGCAACTGCTCCAGTTCCTCAAGTTCTTTCAGAATAGTCAGCAATTCCCGCTGCTGCAGCTCCCGGTCATGCCCGCCACGAATCAGTTGGAAGGCCTGGACCACAAACTCGATTTCACGAATGCCACCGCTACCGAGCTTGATGTTGTTTTCCAGCCCCTTGCGCCGGACTTCACGGCTGATCATCGCCTTCATCGCCCGCAGGGACTCAAAGGCACTGAAGTCGATGTACTTGCGGTACACAAACGGGCGCAGGGTTTCCATCAGAACCTGCCCGGCCCGCTGGTCACCGGCTACCACCCTTGCCTTCACCATGGCGTAGCGTTCCCAGTCCCTCCCCTGGTCCTGGTAGTAGGCTTCGAGTGCCGCAAAGCTCAGCGCCAGGGCGCCGCTCTGGCCATAGGGCCGCAGGCGCATGTCTGTACGGAACACAAAACCATCGGCGGTAATCTGATCCAGAGCCTGAATCAATCGCTGGCCAAGACGAACAAAAAACTGCTGGTTATCCAGTGCCCGTCGCCCGCCACGGGTCTCGCCCTTGGAGGGAAAACCAAAAATAAGATCGATATCGGAAGACACGTTCAGCTCCCGACCGCCCAGCTTACCCATACCAAGCACAACCATCTTCTGGGGCGCGTCTTCACCGGTAACAGGGTCCGCACCCCAAGGGGTGCCGAACTCTTCGCAGGCCTGATCGTAAAGCCAGCTGAGAGCGCCATCAATACAGGTGTCCGCCAGCATGCTGGCTGCGGCCATGGTTTCGTGCAGGTCCGCCCAGCGCATCAGATCGCGCCAGATGATGCGGAACTGCGCTTCCCGGCGGAATTGTCGCAGGGCTGCGTGCAAGGCCGGCTCACCATCAACGTCGTCCAGGAACTGAGCCCATCGCTCTGCCAGCCACTGCTCCGTGGTCGGCTCCGTTAATGGCCGGGCCTCCACAGCTGCCTGAATCTGCCCGGAGTGACGTTCCAGCGCCTCGCGCAGGAACAGGCTTCGCGCCATGGCTTCAGCAACGTCGGTTTCCGACATGCCGCTGCTCAGCAACCAGTCAGGCGCCTGCCCGGAAAATACCGCGGACCAGCAACCCGACACATCCTCGGCCAGTACCGCCGGCATTTCGCTCCAAGGCTCAGACATAATGCACTCCCCTGTCTCTCTGTTATATTTCCGGTACTGTATAACGAACGACTCACGGACTGAACAGGCCAATCATCTCATGATGCGAAATCGTCGCGCCCTGAACCCGGAACACGCGCAAGCTCACCTGCCCATGGGCGACCTGATTCGCAGCCGTATGACCCGGCTGTTTGTCATCCTCGGCGCTCTGCTCGCCACACAAATCCTGATTATCTGGGCCGCCGAGCCGTTGTCACTGTTCGAAGCAACCTGGATGACCATGACAACCCTGGTGACCGTTGGTTACGGCGATTTCGCACCGGTAACCACGGTTGGACGAATCAGCACCATCGTGCTGATGTTCGTAACAGCTATTACCCTGCTGACACTCATCGTCAGCGACTATATTGAATACCGCTTCTACCGCCGTGAACGAATGCTAACCGGACGCTGGATCTACAAAATGAAAGATCATATTGTCATCATCAACACACCCCGCAGCGGCGGGGAACAATACTTCATGCGTTTTGCCTCGCAGATTCGCGCGGTACCAGAGTATCACTCGGTGCCGATCATGCTGCTTACCCGGCAATTCCCCGGGGGGCTGCCGACCGAACTGAGAGACTGCGGCATGGTTCACTTCCACGGCTCAGGCAATGACCCGGAGGCCCTGAAAGCGGTACATGCCGGCAGCGCAAAACAGGTTGTCGTACTGGCCGGGGATGAGACAGATCCATCCTCAGACAGCCTTACGTTCGACATTGCCCACCGATTGTCCGAATCCAACCTTGGCCACCACACAACTGTGGAATGCGTGAGTGACCACAACCGGGGACGCTTCAAAGCTCTGGGTGTGCGTACCATTATCCGGCCCGTGCGCACCTACCCGGAAATCATGGTTCGGGCGGTGGTGGCCCCCGGCTCCGAAAAGGTGCTGGAAGATATGTTCAATTACGAACGCGACCACCCGCACCGCTACGACCTGGAACTGGATGACCTGATCTGGGCGGATATCGTCAGCGCACTGGTGCGCCACGGCATAGGTACCGCTCTGGCCTATATTGACCACGACAATGAAGTGATTTGCCACCCCGACACCAATAAGGAAGTGGAAGGCAAAGGGCTTATTGTACTGGTGCGTTCCAATGAAACGCCGGATGTCTCGGTAGTGGAAGAAGCGCTTGAACGTTACCGGGTATTTCTGGCGCAGTGGCGCGCCATGCATGATGAAAACGAAGCCGCGAGAGAAAAGCAGGAAGAAGAGGCAAAGCCCCCGGCCTGAAAGGGCTTGCTTTCCATGGATGGCTGGCAGCTATCCCTGAGCTGCCAGCGCCAGTTGCAACCGGCCAAAGCCGGGCACCTGTTCAATCATTCTTGCGACTGAAGCGCCATTGTTCAGCGCCCCACTAACCTGGAGCCAGAGCGACATTACATCCGCTTGCCGGGCGCAGGCCTCCACGTTAACCAGAACCGACTCCGGCAATTTCACAGGCTTGCCGGTGAGCCAGCCAACACTGAGCAGGTGAAGAAATGCCGTGACCGAAAGCGGATCCTGTGGCGCCGTTAAATCCGGCTGATAGATATCCGCCAGGTAATACCCCTGCTCAGCCTTGCTGACCAGATTCAGAAATACCGGAACATCCGCCGCCAATGCTGCGGCTTGCTTCATCAGGCATGCTGGCGCGCCGGATTTCAGCTCGAACTCCACCTCATGCAATGGCATGGAGCGGCCCCCACTGAGAATTTCGCCAGAGTCCACCGCGACTTCTATTTCGTTATCGCCTTCGCTCAGCATAACAATCTGGCGCTCGAAGTTGGTCTCAAAGGCCAGCTCCAGATCGCTCAGATCCACCTGATTATGAAGCGGGGTGTGCTCCAGTAACGACAAATCCAGTTCCGGCCCGCTCAGATCCCATTCCCATTCCTGGCGCTGGTGAGCACCATTCACGAACTCCCCCCGGGTTTTCAGCGTCTGGATATAACGGTCGCCCGCCTGACGCACCCTCAAAGCCGCTTTTGCCTGATTCAGCAAGGCGTTCGGAGTGTCGTAATAACGGTTTACCAGGGTTTTCCGGGCGCCTTTTTGCGCTTCTGGCAACACCAGCAGCCAGTCCAGCGCCTGACGTTGAGCCGGTTCCGAGAGAGTGAGTTTGATTTCAAGCTCTGTTGCCATGGGAGATCTCCGGAGCACAAAGGGGTGAACTATAAACGACAAAAGCCGGTGACCTGAGTCACCGGCTTTTGTTCTTACTATACTACGAGATTAGCCGATTGGCTGATCAGAAGTAGTATACGGCGCCAACGGCTGCGACAGTGCTTTCGTCAGAGTAAACGGTGTCGCCATTGGTATCCACAGTTTCTGTGTCATACACATCATCACCGCCGCCAAAGTAGCCTTCCGCGAAGATGTACATGTTGTCAGACAGGTTACGCTTGGCTTGCAGTGTAACGGTGTCCTTATCAACGTCACCATTGGCAGAGTCTTTGTCGAACTGAGCCAGCTCATAGGAGAGCGCAAACTGGTTCTGGCCAACGGAGTAGCTTGCGAAGGCACCCCAAACATCACCAACCTCGTCACGAGTCTGGAACTGACCGGTCAGACGCAGGTCGCCCATGGTGTAGCTGGTACGCAGACCATAGGTGTTTTCGTTGTTCACGCTTGTTCCAGCAGCGTCTTTGTAGCCGGAATCACCATCGTTGGAGTCCATAGCCACTGCCAGCTCCAGAGCGTCAACGGTGTAAGTTGCCGCCAACTGGTACGGGTAAGACTTCTTGTTGTTATTCTCGTCGCCATCGCCATTAAACTGAACAGCGCCGTGCAGCTGGAAGCCACCAAAGCTTGGAGTTGCGTACTGAACCAGATCGCCTTCACCGGTATCATAAGAACCGCCAATGCTCAGATCAGCCGCTTCGTAATAGTTGGCAATTTCGTCAATCGCGCGCTCATAGGTGGAATCGTCAGAGCCGATCCAGACCTTACCGAAGCTGTCGCTGTTCACACCGATGTAGGCTTCATCGAACTGGTCAAGACCACCGTTATCTTCAGCGTCGTCACCATCAAACTCCAGCTCGGCTTTGAAGAAGCCTGTCAGGCCCGGCATGATTTCGTGGTCGTGCTTGAGGCCGATAGTGGAGCCATTGTCACGATGCTCGACGTCAGAGGGGCCACCATCAACGTCAGTGTGGGTGATGGCATACTGAATGTTACCGTAAACAGTCGGCAGGTTGTTTTCCTGGGCAAAAGCAGCGCCAGAGAAGGTTGCGGCTGCGATAGCAGAAGCAAGGATTGTCTTTTTCATGTTGCGTCTTCCTATTTGTGTTAACTCAGGTTTGCGACGGGCTCAGATCCCGATTTTTCATGGCAGCTCCAGCATCGCTGGCACCACCGAATTCGTGATCGGCATGACATGCAGCAGCAAGGCCGACATTTTTTCTTTTTGGTCCGACTGGGCAACGCCGAGTCTTGCGTGTCAAACACTTACAAAGCTTTCTTAAAGCTTTAAGTGATGAAACCGTTTTAATACATTAGCAGTGTTTTTGCAAATTTTTAATGGTGATTTTTTAGGCCTTTTTGCACCTGCCCAAAACCCTGTTATGACACTCTAACCTTTCAGTTTTATGACACTGCGGAGACTTTCAGAAGTCTTATCCAACAAATTCAGGGCCAAGACCCAAAAAAACCATAAAATTCAAGCAAATACAGAGATCCTTCTCTGCTACACTCTCGCCTGCTCGAAATTGACCCAGAATATACGCACTTTCGTGAGGCACAGTCGCCACCTATGTCACTTTTTTGCGCATTATTTATTCTTTCCTGCAGTTTCGAGCATAAAGGTTACGGGCCCGTCATTGACAAGAGACACCTTCATGTCTGCACCAAACTCGCCCTCACCTACACGGCCAGCACCCAGCTCGCCTTCAGCCAGCGCAACAAATTCCCGATACAGGTTATTTGCCAGGTCCGGAGCAGCGGCCCGCGAAAAGCCCGGGCGTGTGCCGGAACCGGTATCAGCGGCAAGGGTAAATTGAGGAACAACGAGGAGTGAGCCACCGGAGCTCTGAACGTTAATGTTCATCCGGCCTTGCTCGTCTGGAAAAATACGGTAAGAGAGAATCTTTCGGCATAGTTCCTTTGCCTCTTTCAATGAATCGTCCTTTTCAACACCAAGCAGTAACAGAAGCCCGGGGCCAATGGCGGAAATCTGCTGGCCATCAACCACCACACTGGCTTGCGATACGCGCTGGATCAGTCCTTTCATTCAGTCCCTGACAAATTGTACACAGCGTTGCGAATTCAAATCGTTTCGGAGTGTATAACCAGCCCGGCCCGAACGCAACACCTGTTTTTTTGGCCACGGAGTCAGCGGACTCCGTGACCAAAACGTCCTTAGTTTTTCTTCGCGCGCTTACGCTCGTTCTCGGTCAGCAGCTTTTTGCGCAGGCGGATGGACTTCGGTGTTACTTCCACCAGCTCGTCATCGTCGATGAATTCGAGCGCCTGCTCAAGGGTGTGCTTGATGGGCGGAACGAGTGCGATCACTTCTTCTTTACCGGAAGCACGCATGTTGTCCAGTTTCTTGGCTTTCGTGGGGTTGATCACGATGTCGTTGTCGCGGCTGTGAATACCACACAACTGACCCTCGTAAACTTCGTCACCTGGCGCCAGGAACAGCTTGCCACGGCTCTGCAGGGTTTCCAGCGAGTAGGTCATGGCCGTACCTTTGGCCATGGAGATCAGCACGCCGTTCTGACGGCTGCCCATGGCGCCTTCTTTCACCGGACCGTAATGGCTGAACGTCGAGGTCAGGATGCCGCTGCCCGAGGTCATGGTCAGGAAGGTGTTACGGAAGCCAATCAGACCACGAGCCGGGATCACGTATTCCACGCGCATGCGGCCTTTGCCGTCGGGGATCATGTTGGTCATGTCGCCTTTACGCAGACCCAGTTGTTCCATTACCGGTCCCTGGTGCTGCTCTTCGATGTCGACAATCACGTTTTCGTACGGCTCTTGCTTCTTGCCGTCGATTTCGCGAATGACCACTTCCGGGCGGCCTACGGCCAGCTCGAAGTTTTCACGACGCATGTTTTCGATCAGAACCGACAGGTGCAGCTCACCACGGCCGGAGACTTTGAACTTGTCTGCGGACTCGCCGTCTTCGACACGCAACGCCACGTTGTGCAGCAGCTCTTTTTCCAGACGCTCTTTGATGTTCCGGCTGGTCACGTACTTGCCTTCTTTACCAGCGAACGGTGAGTCGTTCACCTGGAAGGTCATGGATACGGTCGGCTCATCAACGGTCAGAGGCGGCAGCGCTTCTACGTTGTTCTGGTCACACAGGGTGTCGGAGATGAACAGCTCATCCAGACCACTGATACAAACAATGTCGCCAGCCTGGGCTTCGTCCACTTCCACGCGCTGCAGGCCGGAGTGGCCCATAATCTTGAGGATACGGCCGTTACGCTTCTTGCCATCGGTGTCGATAGCAGAAACCGGGGTGTTGGTTTTTACCTTACCGCGAGCGATACGGCCAATGCCGATGACACCCAGAAAGCTGTTGTAGTCCAACTGGGAAATCTGCATCTGGAACGGGCCGTCCGGGTCTACTTCCGGCGCCGGCACATGGTCAACAATCGCCTGGAATACGGCGTCCATGTTGTCGTCCAGCTCTTCGTGCTCCATACCGGCAATGCCGTTCAGGGCACTGGCGAAAACAATCGGGAAGTCCAACTGCTCTTCTGTGGCGCCGAGGTTGTCGAACAGGTCGAACACCTGGTCTACCACCCAATCCGGACGCGCGCCCGGGCGGTCGATCTTGTTCACAACCAGAATCGGGCGCAAGCCGGCGTCAAACGCTTTCTGGGTAACAAAGCGTGTCTGCGGCATGGGGCCGTCGATGGAGTCCACCACCAGCAGCACACTGTCTACCATGCTCATTACCCGCTCAACCTCACCACCGAAATCGGCGTGGCCCGGGGTGTCGACGATGTTGATGTCGTAGTCGTGCCATTTCAGCGCCGTATTCTTGGCGAGAATGGTAATGCCACGTTCCTTTTCCTGGTCGTTGGAGTCCATCACCCGCTCGCTTTCGAGCTCTTTACGCTCGAGGGTGCCGGACTGGCGCAACAACTGATCGACAAGAGTGGTCTTGCCGTGGTCTACGTGGGCGATAATGGCTACGTTTCTGAGCTTACTGATATCATTGGACATATATGAGATTTCACTTCATTAAAAATAGAGCGTTGTACGCGATCGGGTACAGAACTCAAAATGTGCTCTCAGCCTGCGGAGGCTTTAGCTTGAAAATAGAGGGTGCGAGATTGTACATGGTTTAATCTTTCAGTTATATGAATTTCTTCATGCGAGGCGAAGCACGCCGGCCAAAGATCACCGCGCACCGTTATCATGCAACAAACCCTAAAATGCACCACGCTGGTGCGCCATACCTGTGCAAAACCGACCTGAATCAAAGCCTGACCAATCCATCGCCCGCACCAAAGCCTTGCAGTTGCGCCGTTGTGGCGCAATCCGGTAAAACTGGCAAGCGCCTTGCAATACGTCAATTAGCCGCATATGACAGGTAAGAGCCAAAAGCTTCTGGTAAGCTGCTCGAACCAGTAAAAGATCGGGCCTCAGCATTATTCTGAACGATCCGGCACAACGAACATGCAAATACAAACGGAGCATGCACAATGTCCAAGACAATTGATCTGATCAACGAACACGAAGTTAAATGGGTAGACCTGCGCTTCACCGACAGCCGCGGTAAAGAGCAGCACGTGACACTGCCTGCCACCGAAGTAGACGAAGATTTCTTCGCTGACGGCAAGATGTTTGACGGTTCTTCCATCTCCGGCTGGAAAGGCATCAACGAATCCGACATGATCCTGATGCCGGTAGACGAAACTTCCGTGCTGGATCCGTTCACCGAAGAAACCACCATCAACATCACCTGCGACATCGTAGAACCCACAACCATGCAGGGCTATGAGCGCGACCCGCGTTCGGTTGCCAAGCGTGCCGAGGAATACCTGAAGTCCACCGGCATCGCCAACGGCGCTCTGTTCGGCCCGGAGCCGGAATTCTTCGTATTCGATTCTGTAAAATGGAACGTGGACATGCAGGGTGCGATGTACCACATCCACTCTGAAGAAGCCGCCTGGGTTTCCGGCGAAGACTTCGACCGCAACAACATCGGCCACCGTCCGGGTGTTAAAGGCGGCTACTTCCCGGTTCCTCCGGTAGACAGCCTGCATGACCTGCGTGGCGCCATGTGTGCCGCCATGGAATCCATGGGCCTGGACATTGAAGTACACCACCACGAAGTGGGCACCGCCGGCCAGTGTGAAATCGGTGTTGGCGCCAACACCCTGACCCGCAAGGCTGACGAAGTTCAGATCCTGAAGTACTGCGTACACAACGTGGCTCATGCCTACGGCAAGACTGCCACCTTTATGCCCAAGCCGGTTGTTGGCGACAATGGCTCCGGTATGCACGTACACATGTCACTGAACAAAGACGGCAACAACCTGTTTGCTGGTGACGGCTATGCCGGCCTGAGTGAAATGGCGCTGTACTACATCGGCGGCATCATCAAGCACTCCAAGGCCATCAACGCCTTCACCAACGCTTCAACCAACAGCTACAAGCGCCTGGTTCCTGGCTTTGAAGCCCCGGTTATGCTGGCTTACTCCGCCCGCAACCGTTCCGCTTCCATCCGTATTCCGTACGTGAACAGCCCGAAAGCTCGCCGCGTGGAAGTACGCTTCCCGGATGCGTCTGCCAACCCGTACCTGGCATTCGCCGCACTGATGATGGCCGGCCTTGACGGCATCCAGAACAAGATCCACCCGGGCGATGCCATGGATAAGGATCTGTACGACCTGCCGAAGGAAGAGGCCCTGAACATTCCTCAGGTAGCCACCACCCTGCAGGAAGCACTGGAAGCACTGAAAGACGACCATGAGTTCCTGACTCGCGGCGGCGTGTTCACCGAGGACATGATTGCCGGCTACATCGAACTCAAGGAAGGCGAAGTAGAGCAGCTGAACATGACCACCCACCCGGTGGAATTCGAGCTGTACTACTCCTGCTAAGATCGTCTTACCGAGACAATCTCGCAGAGTACTGCCCTGTAAATGCTGCGCACCAAACCGGTGCAAAGCATTTGCAGTTCAAGAGCCCCGCCCAGTGCGGGGCTTTTTGTTCTTAACGAGATGTAACCAGCTCGTCCTTGCCAGCCGTTGCAATGCCATCCCACGGCACCGATAATCCGGTAAAAAGGACTGCAACACAGGTTACCGGAATGAAAACATCCCTCGCACTCGCAACTGGTTTACTGGTTTTGGCCACCACAGCTCAGGCCGAGGTTTACCGTCATGTGGATCAACACGGCAACGTCACCTACTCCGATGAACCTATCGATGGCGGTGAAACAGTCGAGGTAAAACCCGTCACCACCATTACCCTGCCCAAGCCAGAAGCGGTGGAGGAAGCCGACACCTTAAGAGAGCAGGTGGAGGAACAGGGCGCAGCCTATGACAGCGTTTCATTCACCTACCCGGAAGACGATCAGGCCTTTCATAGCGGAAACGGCAACGTAACCTTTGAAGTGCAGAGCTCCCCCGGGCTCCGGAATGACCACAAATACGAAGTGACTCTCGACGGCCAACCCGTAGGCCAGACCCACTCTAACCAGCTCACCGTTGAAAACATCTACCGCGGCACTCACGAAGCTCACGTTCACATCGTGGACAATAACGGTGTCCAGGTGAAGACCAGCTCACCGGTCAGCTTTACTGTGCATCGCCCGTCAACACAAAACTAACCCCCTCCCCCAATCGCACCGATGTAGTGCATTCGCACTAACATAAGGCCATACTCTGGGCAGCAAAGGGGCAACCCCTGGCTGCCTGTAGCGCCTGAATACTTGTCCTGCACCAACCTACAGCACCAGCCTGCCCTGCCAGGCGATGTTTGCCCGCCCTTGGCTCATTGTTTCCTTCTTGGCTGGAAAGCTGGTTCGCTTTTTGCAGCCTGTTGCACAATCGGGAAGTTACACATGCATCCAAACCGGAAACCAGCTATGTCGCCTCATTCACCCGCCCTGACCAACCATGGCTATAAAAGCATTCTGGACGGCCTGACCACGGCGGTACTGGTGCTGGGCGAAGACCTGAGCATCCGTTACCTGAACCCGGCAGCCGAAAGCCTGTTCAAAACCAGCCTGACCCGCAGTCAGGGCCTGCCACTTAATGATGTGCTGGTGGATTCCGAAGGTGCCCTGGAGATCCTGTACGAGGCTGCCCGGAATGGCCGGACCTACACCCGGCGTGAAGCGGAACTCTTCCTGCTCTTTGGCTCCCGACTTGTGGTGGACTATTCGGTTACGCCCCTGAACGCAGGCAGCACCGAACTGTTGATGGAAATCCAGCCCCGGGAACGGTTAATGCGAATCAGCCGGGAAGAGGACATTATCTCCCAGCAGGAAACCAGCCGCATTCTGGTGCGGGGAATGGCCCATGAGATCAAAAACCCGCTGGGTGGCATACGGGGAGCCGCTCAACTACTCGACCGGGAGCTTACGGACGAAGGCCAGCGCGAATACACCAAGGTGATCATCAATGAAGCCGACCGACTGCGCAGCCTGGTCGACCGTATGCTGGGGCCGAACAAAGCACTCACCAAAGCCCCCACCAACATCCACGAAGTGCTGGAGCGCGTACGCACGCTGATTGAGGCCGAAAGCAAAGGCCGCATCCAGCTCAAACGCGACTACGACCCCAGCATTCCCGAATTCTCCGGTGACAAAGAGCAATTGATTCAGGCTTTCCTGAACATTGCCCGCAACGCTATGGAAGCGGCTTTTGAGAACAACGCCACGCAACCAGCCACGCTCTGTTTTCGAACCCGCGCATTGCGCCAGTTCACCATCGGTCACCGGCGCCATCGCCTGGTGTGCCGCGTAGATATTATCGACAACGGCCCCGGCATTCCCGCCGACCTGCTGCAGAACATCTTCTACCCGATGATCAGCGGTCGCGCCTCGGGCACCGGCCTGGGCCTTTCCATTACCCAAAGCATCATCGGCCAGCATCATGGCCTGGTGGAATGCGAGAGTGAGCCCGGAAGAACCGACTTCATCATCTTCCTGCCTCTGGAGGACTACCAATGACCCAACCGGCAAACGTCTGGATTATTGACGACGACCAAAGCATTCGCTGGGTGCTGGACCGCGCCCTCACCCAGGCCGGTATGCAAACCCGGGTGTTCGAGAACGGCGAAAACATCATGATGCGCCTGGAGCACGAACGCCCGGACGCCATCATCAGCGATATCCGCATGCCCGGGGTGGATGGCATTACCCTGCTCTCGCAAATCGTGGAAAAACACCGGGATGTACCGGTGATTATCATGACCGCCCACTCCGATCTGGACAGCGCGGTAACCAGTTACCAGACAGGTGCCTTTGAATACCTGCCCAAGCCGTTCGATGTCGACGAAGCCGTAGCGCTGGCCAAACGTGCCGTGGCCCACGCCCACGAAAAACGTGCTACTAGTGAGCCCAAGGCCGAGAACACCCAACGCAACGCCGAAATTATTGGCGAAGCGCCGGCCATGCAGGAAGTATTTCGCGCCATTGGCCGGCTTTCCCATTCCAACATCACGGTGTTGATCAACGGCGAAAGCGGCACCGGTAAAGAACTGGTGGCCCAGGCTCTGCACAATCACAGCCCCCGGGCCGGCGGCCCGTTTATTGCCCTCAATATGGCCGCCATCCCCAAAGACCTGATTGAGTCGGAACTGTTTGGCCACGAAAAAGGTGCCTTCACCGGCGCCGCAGCGGCCCGCCAGGGACGCTTTGAACAATCCAACAGCGGCACTCTGTTTCTGGACGAGATTGGCGACATGCCCGCCGACACCCAGACCCGCCTGTTGCGAGTGCTGGCCGATGGCGAGTTCTACCGAGTGGGTGGCACTACACCGATCAAAGTGGATGTGCGCATTATCGCCGCCACACACCAGGACCTGGAAAAACAGGTAGAAGACGGGAAATTCCGGGAAGACCTGTTCCACCGCCTGAACGTGATTCGTGTGCACCTGCCAAAACTGGCCGAACGCCGCGAAGACATCCCGCGCCTGATGCAGCACTTCCTCAAGCGCGCCGCCAAGGAACTGGCTGTAGAACCCAAGGTACTGCGCCCTGAGGCCGAAGAATACCTGACCACCCTGCCCTGGCCGGGTAACGTCCGCCAGTTGGAAAACATCTGTCGCTGGCTTACGGTGATGGCCAGTGGCCGGGAAATTCTGGTAGACGACCTGCCTCCCGAGCTGCGCCACCAGGCCGACAACGAAACCAGCGCTATCGGCCAGACCTGGCAGGAAGGCCTGAGAAAGTGGGCTGAGCAGGAACTGAAACGCGGCAAGAAAGGCATCCTGGACACCGCCGTGCCCGAGTTCGAGAAGATCATGATCGAGACCGCCCTGAAACACACCGGTGGTCGCCGGCGTGATGCCTCAATACTGCTGGGCTGGGGAAGGAATACACTGACGCGGAAGATCAACGAGCTGGGGCTGGATCATCCGGAGGGAGAGGGAGAGGAAGACTGAGGCCACCTGCGAGCCTCAGTTCAGAACCTCCTGCCAGTAGATGATGCGGTCGTTGCCGCGGTAGACGCCGAAGGTGGCGGTGGCTCTGGGGGGTTGGAGTTCATCAGGCTTTGAATCCCTACCCCAGAAGCCCATCAGCCAGTCGTATTCTTCAGGCACTTCGCCAGCCTCTAAATTAACACCTGATGACAGCGGCCATTCCAGTGTGTCCGTGCAATCCTCACCTTCAGAACAACTACCAGCCTTTGGCTCTAACGCCAGATAGTAATTGCCAGAAGCTGAGCTCTCATCGAAGTCTGAAATGTTCAGGTCATGATAGTCCTGCGTTGTCTCATCTGAACCTTCGATATCAGTCAGATTAGTCGGCATACATGAACCAACATCGATAATATCCCAGCTGCTGCCATTCCATACTTCCACGTGCACAGGCATCAATAACTTTTCGACGTTTTGTGGGCCATAGACGTTTTCCATGTTTAGGCGGCCGTAGTAAATATCAAACGCGCCACTGCTACCCTCGTCCGGCCCGGTCGGAAAAGGATCGGGTAAATCACCAGATGGAACCTCGTCACTATCCTCAAACGCTTGTACGTCAAATAATAGTCTGGGAGGAAAGCTTCCAACTTTGGCATCCTGCTCTTTTTCAAACCAAACCCGATCATTGCCTGAAAACTCGTAGTACATTTCGCCCGGATTAGAGGTGGCAACGACCTCGCCATCATCTTGAGTAAAACCCACACTCAGATCAGTGTCTTCACCATCGACAGTGACAGTCTGAAAATCCGGAAAGTCGATTGCTATATCCGGGCCTTCCAACTTCATGAAGTCATCATTAGCAGTATAATTTTTCGTGATTCCCCCCTCTTTATTCAGCGCCGTAATAGACAGCGTTGGAACACTCTCTTCCGGCCATAGCATCGGCTGGCCAACAAACTGAAAGTCTCCGCAGCTGGCCTGAAGTTCCCCTTCATCAAAAACTTCAACGGCAAAACTACTTGGTATAAAACGCCCTAAGTAAGGCAGATCATCTCCAATGACGTTTTGCTCCGTCCCAAGATAAGACTCACTGATTAATGATGGAGTAACAGTTATGATCCCTACCTCGGGCCACTCGAACTGCCCACACGCCACGCCTGCTTGTGCATTCTCATCGCAGTCCTCACCAAAATCCCCGAAACTTCCACTCAGAGGCGGCTCTTCTGTTCCCTCGGAGGGCTTGACCAGTTCAATACCAAGCTCCACTCCTTCCGGACTCACTTCCCGGCCAAAGTTCGGGGTGATATTGCCGCTCGCATTCAAGGCTGCCACTTCAATATCAAACTCCTGGCCCGCAGCTACAAACACGGGACCATCGGCATCGGTGGCGGCTGGATTGTCTCGCCGGCCATCAGACTCCAGAACTGATGCTGCCAGCTCAAAACGGTCCGGGCGGGCCACAAAAGTACCATCACCGAACATCACCAGCCCTTCCTCGTCATCCTCACCATCGTGACGGGCGTGCAATCGGACCCGACCCGCATCCGGATAACGCACATCTACTGTCGCTTCACCATTTTCATCAAAATATAAGGAGCTTGTATCGCTCAGGGAGCCCGGCACAGGGTCCTCGTCAACAAACACATTTCTGGTGCCAGAGGAAGGGTTCACATAATCAGACCAGAGCGCGACTGGCTTATTTTCTTCCTCGAACCCCGGCACACATTGCTCAGTGACATCATCCTTCTTGATCGCTGCTATCGTTGCCTGCACCGTGGTATCCGACACATGGTCCGGAATGGAGATATCAAAACCGGAATCGAAAAAGGTCATGTCGCAGCTATCTGCCGACAGGCCCCCGGAACCGTTATCGCAGAGCGTTTGCGAGAATGCTTTGGTACCGGGGTCCGAGCCGCTAACTCCCAGCGTTACCGTACCTGGAGAGGTAATCTGCAGGTCGGCCGTTGTCTGGCCAGTAAATTCGAAGGTATCGCCGCCCACCCAACCGGATGGCGAGAGCGTCACCTCCACAGGATCAGGAAACTCCTGGCTGCAACTTGCGTTGTCACATGCGCGAATGGTGATTTCTTCCGGGCTGCAGGTCAGCCCCGAGCCGCTGTGCTCAATCTCAAAGTGGTCCACCAGTTCCTGCACTGCTCCGATCTTATCGGCACAGATCTGCAGATTGTCGAGCTCGTGAATATTGGTTGAACCACCGGTAGAGCCGGTCAGGGACAGGAGCATATTCGCAGGCATCGGCGGCTGTCCCGATAAAGTTGCCGTCAGCAACGAACTGAAGCTATGCCCGGCCCCGCTTCGTTTCCGCTCAACCGTCAGGACTGGCGTCTGCCCACCCCGGGAGTCGATAGTAATTCTGTAGCGGAATGGATTGTTATCGTTGTTGGCGTCTATTCCCGGTGACAGACTGCCTGAATCAGTGATGTACTCGTAATCGGTCTCAGCGGCACCACGCACAGCAACGGAGTCCAGTGTCCTCCCATTATTCCCGCCATATCGCCCTTCACTGTCGTTCGAGAAGTTACCGTACTCATCCAGACCGATGCCTAACCAGCCGCCAGCGAAGCCGCCACTGCCATCCGGCTCCTGAGCGTAACCCAGTGAACCCCCATACCCACCAGCTTGTGGCGTTACCGAAGCATCCGAGAAAACCACCGCAAGGCCATCCGCGCCAGAGCCATCATAAGCGTAATAATCAAACTCCACCTGAATAAGGTTGTCGGATCCGGGGAATGTACGCTGATAGGTCGCAGCCGTTGCCTGATTGCCGACGGCTTCAGTCATTCTCAGGCGACCATCAACAATCTGTGGGGTAAAACTGCCGCTGGAACTGTCTGTTACCCAATCATCGCCCAGATCGGTCCGGTCAAAGTTCTCCGGCTCGCAGGTAAAGGATCCCGGAGATGAACACTGCCTTGTGTTCAGTGCCAGCTCCCTCGCCTCGTTCGTGGTGAGCTCTGTGTCGTGGATATACAGCTCGTCGAGCGTACCGTTCAGGAAAGACGTTGGATTTCCTCCCCCCCAGCGAGTCCCCCCTATGATTAGGGAGGCATTGAGTGGCTTGTTTGTATAATTGCTATTGAACGAGTTCCAATCGGTATCGCTGTTGCTGGCAACCACGCTCCCGCTTTCATTAAACAGTCTCACCTGTAAATCTACCGGATACAGCCACCGCAGTTGCCCCCAGGACCAAACTTCTGAACGACTTGCCTGGGCCTGGAAGAAATACCACTGACCTTCACTAACCCGACGGTTTAAACGGAGGGATGTTGCACTCCCATACCGATTCCACAAAGTCAGCGTGAGCCGGCCCTCCTCAAAAGAAACATTGTATTCCTGGGACTGTCCACCGGCGCCCTTATGGATAATTGTCTGGGTCCCTCCACGGTTGTCCAGACGAACCCAACCGGATACCGACATTTCGTCTGTGGTAGCCAGAGGGGACAGTTCATCACTGTCTGGAACCTCGACATAGTGCTGAGCGTCGGTATAGGCGCCACCCTCAACATAACCCTGCCCACGGAAATATCCACCCCGACAGACCTTGGCGTCAGTAGTGCTTGGAAATGAATTACTACTGCCCCCCGTCCGGACAGTACCGTTGTTGCCATTGCCGGAACTGTCTGTCACCTCACCGGAGGTACCGTCCCACTGGTCTTCATCCATCTGCCAGAATGCTACGGGGTCCTGTGCCAAGACATTTGGTGAGAACACAGCCAGAAGCAGGGCAAGAAACAGCGACACCGGCACCAGGGAGTTCCATTGGCACCGAGCCATAATTACGTCAAACGAGAACGACCTCACCGTAACCTTACCTCCACTGTCCGGGATGCTCCTTCCTGACCACTGCCGCAACTTCCTGTACTGACCACTTCATCAATATCACTACCGGTACATTGAATATCTGCAGTGCAATCAGACAACCCTTTACCCGGAAAACTAACAGGAGAGCCCGGGCAGGACTCACCGGCCATTAGGTTTGTGACCGCTATCTGCGCCCCGCTTTCGGCCGCAAAAAACGCCCTCTGGGACTGGATTTGCAGGCTTATAGCCTTGCCGGAACTTTCCTGTAACTGGCTCATGCCAAGTACAATCAGAGACAAGGCGGTGATGATAAACAGTGCTATCGGCAGACCCGCGCCGGTTTGCTTGTGGGAAAAGCGATCAGGGTACATTGCGGATGTGCACCTCCTGATTGATGTGAGTCGTTTCCTCACTGCCCTGAGTAAACAGTTCGAACTCAAAATTAACGACCGCCGAGCGTTGCAGCGATGGAGGGGTAACTTGCCAGGTCAGACTGTTTCTCACGAGGTTGGCACTCATGACACCAGAGTCGTCAGCATCTTCCATCAACCCGTCAAATGAACGGGGGCCAGATCTATCCGGGGTGTAGCCCGTAAAACGGTACAACCTGGTGGAGTTATTATCCTGCTTCTGGCAAACGCTGATGGGATTGCCAACCGCATAAATTCGCTTCTGGGGTGAGCGCTCACGGAAGCGGTGCGTTTCGCCAGCGGCAAAGGTAATTTCATCGTCTCCCGGATCTACCTGCTCAATTGGCGGAGAAACCGGCCCCGGGTTTGGCACGGAAGCACCGGATTCATAAAGGCTGCCCTGGGACGAACCATACCCATAAACAATCAAACGAGCACCGGCATCTATTTCCTGACCAAAGGATTGAATCTCTACCTTATCGCCCCCGGAACCAACAGGCAGGGATTTATAGGTTGTCGCACCCAGAATCGGCAGCCATTCCAGGCATTCGCCGTTCTCTCTGACCGATAGGGGAAAAGCATTACGAACTTCGCGAGTAATTTGCTCACTGATGACAACGCCGGCCAGCGCACGCTGCTGCCGGTCGCCAACATCAATCGCGCCACGAGTTGATAACGCCACAAATTGAGTGGAGATAGTGGCGACGATGCCCAGCAGCACGATGACCATTACCAGTTCGACCAGAGTAAACCCGCTCTGCCCACGCATCAGAAATTCCCCCGGTAGGCACTGAACAGATAATCATTGCCGGACGGATCGGTAACGGTAATATCAATGCGCTTGGCCTGGTAATTCTCTGAGAGACCAACCTGACTTCCGTCACATCCCACAGAAATCGAGACCGAATAGCCGCTATAGCCCTCCAGCACGTCTTCTTCACTGTTTCTCGGTGGGTCATCATTTAGGCCATGGTAATCATCCACGTCATCAAAGGTACGGCGACTTTCACCGTCATCACCCGGGTCTGCGCAATCGGCCTCTCCACTGTTGTCGACTGAACCGCCACCCACCGGCGAATCATCGGCAAATTTTTTCGCCAGAATTTCGTCTATATACAGCTGCGAGAGCGCAACTGCACGGCTTTGGTTCAGTGGGTCCGCGCTTCGCCCAGCAATCAAAGAAAAGGCCCCAACAACACCGGCAATGGCAACGCTGATGATCACGATGGTCATGATCAGTTCGACCAGAGTGGCGCCCCTATGTCGGGAGTGTATGGGAACCAGATCAATCACTGCACTGCCCCTCATAAACCGCCCCGAGGGAGCTCACACAGATGCTGAAATCACTGTCGCCAGAGATCTCAATGTCCCGGTTAGCCCGGTCATCCGGGCGACCCATTTTATCTAGGTCGATGGACTGGGGAGCCGCATTGCCATTGACGCGGATCGAAACGCCGCCCGTGGGGAGAGAGAATTCCTGAATAATAACGGGGGGATCTGAGCCTGAGCCGTCCGGATCGAACTGAGCCCTGAATACCGGCTCGCTGCCAGAAGGGTGTTCAATACGAACTGATACATTGGGTTGCCCCGCCAGCGCTGCCTGTTGGGCAAGCAGCGTGGCGGAGGCAAGTTGCTGGGTAGCCAGCAAGGGGGAGAAGGCGGAGCTTCTGGTGAACAGCCCGATGCCGAGTGCTGAGAGCGCTCCGATCAGGACAATAACCATAACTAACTCTACCAAAGTGAAGCCGCGCGGTTTTAATAGTTGCCGCACAGGCCCTACCCCCCAACTAGCCCAGCTAAAAGTTCAGCCTTTTGGCAAAAATCCATCAGGGAGCAGGAACGGTACAAGCATCAGTGTCAGCATTCATTGCGCCAAGATCAGATGCCTGAGGCGGAGAATTATCTCCCCCTGATGCAGTGACGTTAAAGCAAGGGTTGGACTCTTCAGCAGGATCGACAGTAACAAACGCAGTATCACCATCCACCGTTACAACGAAGTCTTCCAATTGTGCAGCATCCTGTAAAGAAGCGAGGTTAAGGTAGCCATTTGTAAGGCTGATATCCGTGCCCTCTAACTCCACAGAATCTGCTTCGACCGGGTTATCTGTATCGGCAGTATCGGTAGTTCCTTTGCCTTCGGCAAGTGCAGTTGATCTAACGATCCCCATAGCAGATTTGACACTGCCACGGGCACCCTCAACAGAGGCTCTTTCAGCTTCGCCCCCCAAATCCGCAAACCGAGGCAAAGCAAACGCCGCCAGAATACCCAGAATCACAATCACCATGACCAGTTCGATCAGGGTGAAGCCTTTTTCTTTTCTGTTTGGAATCATGTTTTGCATATCGTTGTTTCCTCTTTTCTAGTCATGACGTAAAGAAGCTGATCATTCAACATTTACAGTCGTAACGTCGCCGGTATCGGCGTCGTAAATGATTTGTTTCTCATCCGAAGTACCAGCTTGGTCGTCCGACTGATAAGTGAACTCACAATCCTGACCAGAACCAGTTCCATCGGCATCCGCAATAGCACTAACGGTATATTCGATGCCATCCCCTGCAGTTTCACTAACACTAGGAGCATTAGCCTGCATCACACCTTCCCAGACCTCGATGCACCGAGGAGCTCCCATATTCGGCTCGTCACTATCGGAGCCAAGGGATACCGGCCAGCCATTGGCGCTCACATCAACCTCTCCATTGCCAAATCCCTGAACATCAGTTGTCGCGCCAGTGGACCCATTAGTTACCGACTGAGCTTTCACCAAGGCCACACCAGCCGCTAAGGCCCCGGAGGTTGCCTTAACACTGGAGTTATGCGCCTGCTCCGAAAGCTGCGCAAACCGCGGCAACGCAAAAGCCGCCAGAATAGCCAGGATGGCGATAACCACCACGAGTTCAATCAGGGTAAAACCCCGGTTTCTTTGTTGTTTGTTCATTACAGCTCCTTTAGCTTTCTCTTCTGTGAATTGTGTCACACTTACCTCCTATCCCCTACCAGCATTGAGGTTATTTTGACTAAATTTTACACGCGTCAATTTCAGCCCTGTTGCCCGGCGCTGGTTACCTGTTTTTGTGGTCGTGTATTCCGGCTCTACCCGCCACGCCAGTGGCTCCGACGTTTCTTCACCTTCTGCATTCAGCGGCGAAAAGCTCGCCCAGTTCGGGGTGAATACCACCAGGCCTCTGTCCTTTTCGAAGCACCAGGTGCCTTCTTCCAGCTCTTCGCCTGAACCTGCTTCGGGGCAATCGCCCAGCCAGTTTGGCGGCAAGCGGTCGAGCAAGTCTGCCGGGTTGCTGCCCTGCCAGTCTTCCAGGCTCTCGTCGGCCAGCATGACTTCCGCGCCTTTGACCACCAGCGCACTGCGAAACTGGTTGAGCATGAGCTGTACGCCCTGTTTTTCAGCATCGGCGGCCACCCGTTCAACGGAATTGAGCAACACCAGAAACGCTACGCTCAACAGGCAGGCCACCAGCGCCCACTGGAATCGGCTTCGGTTGTCTGCGCCTATGCGGCCGATCCGGCTGGCCATGGCGCGTTAGCCCCGGCCCATGGCGGCGGCGCCCAGGTCCCAGATGGGCAGGAATACACCCAGCGCCAGAATGAGTACCAGCACACCCATGGCCACGATCAATATCGGTTCAATGGATTCGGCCAGGCGTTTCAGGCCGAAGTCCACATCTTCATCATAAAAATCAGCCACGTTGTTGAGCATGTCGTCGACCGAGCCGGTTTCTTCACCCACGGCAATCATCTGCAAAATCAGCGGTGTGAACATGCCGCTGTTGCGGGCCGTGCGCAAAAGGCTTTCACCGCGCTCTATGCCATGGCGCATCTCTTTGATGTGGTCGCCTATCCAGGCGTTGTCATTGGCATCGGCGACAACGCTCAGGGCGTGGGTAACCGGCATGCCGGCGCTGAGCATGGTGGCAAAGTTGCGGGCAAAGCGGCTCAGGGTAATCAGTTCCAACAGCGGGCCGATGATGGGCATTTTCAGTTTGTAGCGGTCCCAGGTTAACCGGCCTTTTTCGGTTTCTTTCCAGCGGCGAACCAGTATGGCGGCTGCGATCAGGGCAAACAGCATGACGTGCCAGTAACTGAGCAGGAAGTTGGAGGTGCCTACCAATACCTGGGTAAGGAACGGAAGATCGGCGCCCAACTTGTCGAATACCGAGGCAAAGCGCGGGATCACCAGGAAGTTCACCACCATCAGAGCGGCAAACAAGGCGATGATGACGAAGGTCGGGTAACGTAACGCCTGTTTTACCCGGCGCTTGGTGTCGCGCTCCAGTTCCAGGATTTCCGAGAGGCGTTTGAAGGCACTGTCCATGCGCCCGGTGTTTTCGCCCACATGGATCATGGCAATAAACAGGTCGGAAAACACTTTCGGGTGGGCCTGCATGGCGGTGGCCATGGTGGTGCCGCCTTCAAGCCGGTTGGTGATGTCTTCGAGCACATCCGCCAGCTCTTGCGAGCGGGTGGTTTCTGCCAGCCCACGCATGGTGCGAATCAATGGAATGCCGGCTTTGGTGAGCGCATGCATTTGCCGGCAAAACACGATCAGCTCATCGAGCGTTATTTTTTTACGGAACAGGGGCAGGTTGTTGAGCTTTTCAGTGACGGACTGCTGTTGCTGCGTTTCTTTGATGATGAGCGGTGTTATACCACGGCGCATAAGTTCACTGGCGGCGGCTTCCTGGGTGGGAGCCTTCAGTGAACCCTGCTGAACAGCGCCCCGGCTGTCTTTGCCACGGTAGCTGAACTGCATCAGCCGTCCACTCCCATGGCATCACGGCCCAGATCATCCATCTCCAGATCTACTCCGGTTTCTGCCGTGGCAGCCACACGGCTCACTTCCTGCAGCGAGGTTACACCCTGCAGCGCATAATCCATGGCGCACTCGCCAAGCGGGCGGAACAGGGGGCTTTTGCGGGCAGCCCGGGTGAAATCGGAGACGTCTTTCCGGCGCAGGGCGTCGAGCATGTCTTCGTTCATTTCCAGCATTTCGTACACACCTACCCGGCCGCGATAGCCGGTATTGCTGCATTGGTAGCAGCCCCGACCCTGGACAAAACCGGCTTCGATATCCAGTGGGTCCAGGTCAAATGAGCGCAGCCAGGTCAGTTCCTGATCGGTGGGTTCATAGGTTTCTTTGCAGTTGTCGCATACCCGGCGCACCAGGCGCTGGGCCACCACGCCCAACAGGGAGCTGGCCACCAGGAAGGGTTCAGCGCCCATGTCGATCAGGCGCATGGCACTGCTGATGGAGTCGTTGGTGTGCAGGGTGGACAGCACCAGGTGGCCGGTCATGGCGGCGCGCAGGCCGATCTCCACGGTTTCGTGGTCACGCATTTCGCCAACCAGGATGATGTCCGGGTCCTGGCGTAGGGCGGAGCGCAGTACGCTGGCGAATTCCAGGCCAATTTTCGGGTTTACCTGAACCTGGGTAATGCGCGGCAGGCGGTATTCCACCGGGTCTTCGGCGGTGATGATTTTCACTTCCGGCTTGTTCAGTTCGGTCAATGCACCGTAAAGCGTGGTGGTTTTACCGCTACCTGTGGGGCCGGTGACCAAAATCATGCCGTGAGGGCGTTTAATCAGCTTGCGGAAACGTTCCAGCAGTTCCGGTGGCATGCCGGTGCTGTCGAGGTTCAGGGTGCCCTGGCTTTGATCGAGCAAACGCATGACCACCGATTCGCCGTGCTGAACCGGCATGGTGGACACCCGCACGTCGATGCTTTTGCCTTTTACCCGCACGTTGAAGCGGCCGTCCTGGGGCAGGCGTTTTTCCGAAATGTTCAGCCCGGCCATCAGTTTCAGGCGCAGAACCAGCGCGGAGTTCACGCGCTTTTCTTTCATCACCTGTTCCTGTAGCACGCCGTCTATGCGCTGGCGAATGCGCACGACCGTTTCGTCCGGCTCTATATGAATGTCGGAGCTTCTGGCCTGGATGGCGTCTTCGAACAGGGTTTGCAGCAGTTTGACCACCGGCGCATCGGCACTTTCCGATTCCGCTGACAGGTTTGCCAGATCGAAAGCATCATCACCCAGCTCGTCTTCCAGCTCTTCCGCCAGCGAGGCGATTTCATCCGTGCGGCGGTAGACCAGATCCAGGGTGTTGAGCAATTCACTTTCGCGCACCACGGCCTGCTTCACCGGGCGTTTGAGAACTCGCACCAGTTCGTCGTAAGCCACTAGGTCCAGCGGATCAGCCATACCCACCAGCAGTTCTTCACCCTGCTGGGCCAGCACGATGGCGCGGAACCGGCGGGCCATGGCTTCCGGGAGTTTCTTCACCAACTCATTATTGAACTGGTAATGCCGAAGCTGCACGAAGGGCACTTTCAGCTGGCGCGACAGAATATTGAGCAGGGTGTCTTCTTCGACATACCCCATTTCGACCAGTGTTCGGCCAAGCTTCCGCCCGGTGTTTTTCTGCTCTCGCAGCGCGGTCATCAACTGGTCTTCGGTGATAACCTCTTCCTGGACCAGCAGGTCACCGATCCGGATTTTTTTCTTCGGTTCCGTGCTCATGATCCTGCCTGTAATGCTTGCAAGCGTTGTTTGGCGTAGTTGACCAGGCTCTCCGACAGCCCCGGCATGGTGACGGCCTGAGCATAGGCGCGTACAGCGCTGCTGGCTCGCCCACCAGCATCCAGGGCCATGGCCAGCCCCAGCCACCAGGTGGGCTGGCTGTCATCATATTCAATCAGTTCTGACCAGTGGCCGGCCGACTCTTCGGTTTTTCCGGCCTGTTGCAGCAGGGTTGCCAGGGTGATGCGATATTCCACGCCATCCCCAACGGGTGGCACCTGGCTGCTCAGGGTGGCTACCGCCCGGTCCAGATCACCCTGCTCGAGCTGGGCCCGGGCCCTCAGTAATCTCAGACTGGCATAGTCTTTGGTCAGATTTTCCGGCAACCATTCCAGCGCCCTGGCGGGCATTTTTTGCACCAGCATTTCCCGGGCGAAGGCTTCCCGGCTTTCCGGGGCCGGCTGATTGGCGGTAATCTCGGTCAACCGTTGTTCGGCTTCGGTGGTGCGACCACTGGCCAGCCACTCTTCAAGTTCCCGGCTGGTTCGACGGTCAATGGCCTCCGGGGTCTCGCGTTGCTGCTTGACCGATGCCGTTGAGGCTTCCGGCTTGGGCTCTTCTGGTTCGTCTGAGGCGCTGGCTATTGGAGCTTCCGGCTTTTGGGCCGCAGGCTCGGGCTGGGCTGGCTCTTCGGCCTGAGGCTCTTGTTCGGCTACCCGGGGTTCTGGGTCTTCCTCTGGCGCCGGCTCAGCAGGCGCCTCGGGTTTGGCATTTGCTGTTGCAGGTGCTGCTTCAGGCTCTTGAGCCTCAATGACTTCCGCCACGGGCGTGATTGGTTCAGGTTCCGGCTCGGCCACCACTTGCTGTGGCTCCGGGGATTCTGCAGGCGCCGGCTCAGACGTTTCGACAACCGGTGGCACGGGTTCTTCCTGCGTCTCTTGTGTGTGCTGACCCATCAGCCACCACCAAGCGCCACCACCAACGGCAAGAACGATCACCAGCAAAAGCAACACTAAAGGAAGCCTTGAACGGGTTGCCGGCTGAGCCTGTGCCTGGCCGGTATAGGCGCTACTGATCTGTGGCCGGTTCTGGCGCTGTTCGGCGGCTTTCAGGGCGTCGTTCAGCAAGCTCATAGCCAGCCTCCCATAAAGCCGACAGAACGAGCGCTTTCCGTGTCCCTTACAGCTTGCAGCGCGTGTTTGCGGGCAACGCGGCCATCGCCCCGCCCCCAGGCCGCCAGCAAGGATTTGTGGGCCAATACATTAATCAACCGGGGAATGCCGCCAGAGGCTTTCCAGATCACTTTCACCGCGGATGGCGCGAACAGATCCGCACCGTTATAACCGGCCTGAGTCAGGCGATGGCGAAGATACTGGCCTACGGAGTCTTTGTTCAAAGGCGCCAGGCGGGTCTGGAAGGTAATGCGCTGGCGTAACTGGCGCAGACTGGGTTTGCTCAGGGCCACATCCAGCTCGGGCTGACCGAATAGCACAACTTGCAGCAAGCGGGTGCTCTCGGTTTCCAGATTGGTAAGCAGGCGCAGGGCTTCAATGGTTTTTTCGGGCATGGCCTGAGCTTCGTCGATTACCAGTACGACGGGCTTCTGATCCATCGCCAGTTCAATCAGCCTCTGGTTCAGGGCCTTGATAGTCTGGTGGGTGTTAGCGCAACGCGCCACATCCACGCCCAGCTCCTCGGCTACGGCTTCGTAGAGGGTTTCCGGAGGCAGGTGCGGGTTCGGTATGTAAGCCGTGCAGGCTTCTTTGTCCAGTTCATTCAGCAGCAGCCGGCACAACAAGGTTTTACCGGTGCCCACTTCGCCGGTCACCTTGATAAAACCCTCGCGCTGACGCAGCGCCACCAGCAGCAACTCCAGAGACTCGCAGTGGCTGGGCGCCCGCAGGAAATAGCGGGTGTTGGGCGTCAGTGCGAACGGCGCTTCCTGCAGTCCGAAATGGCTCTCGTACATCAGCGTGGGGCAGTCTCTGGTTGAGGCGTTACCGATTCCGTGGAGTTCAGCAATTCACGCAGCACACCCATGCGCTCACGACTGGCTTGCACATCCTCCTGCATACGGGCGGGATCAGCTACGATCGGGCGTAACAGAATCACCAGCTCACTCTTGCGACTCTGGAAGTTACGCTGCTTGAACAGTTCACCCACAAGCGGGATGTCGCTGAAAAAGGGCACAGCTGCGTTGCTATCTTCACTGCGATTCTGGATAAGACCACCGATCACGACAATCTGGCCGCTTTCGGCGCGAATCACGCTGTCGGTTTCACGCACGGTGCTGCGGGCCAATGGCAGAGTAACGTCACGTTCTCCAACAGTGATCAGCTTCTGCTGATCCTCTACTTCGCTGACAGCAGGATGCACATGCAGGGTAATGGTGCCTTCTTCGGAGATCTGTGGCGTTACGTCCAAAGAGATACCCGAGAAGAACGGCGTCAGTTCCACCGAGGTTGAAGTGCTGTCGGTTCCGGTAGCAGCGGTGCTGTCGTCATCAAAGTCGATATCGGTCACGAAGAATTCATCGGTACCGACCTTGATCACGGCTTTCTGATTGTTAGTGGTGGAGATCCGCGGGCTGGAAAGAATCTGTACATTGCCCTGCTCGCCCAGCAACTCAATGACAGCGCTGAAATTACCCTCGGTTATAGTCGCTGAGAACAGGCCGCCGATATCGCCGGCGCGAATAGCCTGCCCTGCCAGCTCATTGGCTAGTCGGGTCGAGCTGGCCGAAGTTTGCTGTAAATCCGCCCACTCAATGCCTTGCTGGTAGCTTTCATTGAGTGCCACTTCCAGAATTTTTGCTTCCAGCACCACCTGTCGCTGCATGATCAGCTCGGTACGACGCAAATAGTCTTCTACAATGTCCAGCCTGGCGGAGTCGGCACGCACCATTACCAGACCGGCTCCCGCATTCACCACTACCTGGCCCTCGTCCCCCGAGACGATCATTTCCAGTGAACGGCTAATATCCTGCCAGAAGTCAGACTCGGTCTCCGTTGAGATTGCGGTGCCCACCAGATTGCGCGACTCGCCAGAACCGGAGTCGCCGCCCGTATCGGAGTTGCCGCTGCCTCGTGAACTGCTTACCTGCCCGGAACTCACCCGGGTGTCGGAATTACCCCGGCGCTTGAAATGCAGGTAATCAATGGGGAATAAACGGGTTTGCACTTCATCAGTGCCCACCCGATACAGTCGGCCGTCTTTGCGAATATTCAGGCCGTACAGATCAGCGGCGATATCCATCACTTCAGGAACGGTTACATCGTTAAGGCGAAGGTTAATAGCGGTATTAACATCGGGGCGAACCACAACGTTGTAGCGGGTTCCTTCTACCAGAGCCTCGAAGAAACTGGCAGCGGGAATACCGGACGCATCCACATCGAAGCGTTCTTCCTGACGATTACGGCTCTCCAGAGATGGCAATAACTGACTACTGATATCTGCAGACGCCGCTGAATCGCTGGCCTCTTCAGCACTTTCAACCCGTGCCTGCTGCTCAGCTTCTTCCATGGCCTTGTCGATCTGGTCGGCCACATCGGAGGAAGTGGCCGAGGTGGTGCGCATCATCGGATTGTTGCTGCACGCGGCCAGGGTAAGCCCGAGCAATACAGCTACCAGAGGTCTGATTGTTGTCATCATGGTCCGTTTGTCTGTCATTGGCTTCTCCGCACCTGCGGGAGGGTTTCAGGGTAGAGCACCCTGAACCGGCCCTGATCCATTATTTCCACCTTGTCCCGGTAGATGCGTTGTACCCGGATGCCATTGTGGCTGTCACCTTCCTGCAGGGCCACGCCTTCAATAATGGCAATGCGCCGCTCGCTACCCAACAGGATGGAGCCAAGCTCCAGGTTCCTAACCGGCGCGGTCTGCTTGTCCGGTGCCCTGGCTTCAGGAGGCCGGGTAGGATCCTGCAAGGCCCAGGCAGAGGCACTGGTCATCAGGGCTACAGCCAGCAAGCTTGAAACGCAGCGCTTTATAAACACATCACACTCCCAGCCAGGCGGCTTCGAGGCTCAGGGTTCTGACCCGGATACGGGCCTCGCCTTCCGGCCAGGTCCCGGCATCGTAGTTCAGCCGCAACCAGCCCAGCCGATCATCCATGGTTTCCAGTTTTTCCAGATAGTTGAGCACATCCAGATAGCCCCCGGAAACCGTGAGCTCGACGTCGTGAGCATAAAGCAGCGGCTCGGGTTTATTGCCGTTTTCGTTGTCTTCCGCGTCGGACTGTGGATCGCCTTCATAAACCGGCTCGGGTGTACGCAACACCAGTGACTCGAGGCTCAGCTCCTGCTGAGCTGCCAGCATATTCCTGAGCAGAGCGACCATGTCGCGCGGGGCGATCAATTGGCCGGTGGTTTCGCTGATTTGCTGGTCCAGACGCGCCAGGCGGTCTTTGCGAACCTGCAGGCGCTCGCGCAACTGTGCGGATGGGTCATTCGCCAGTTGGCTGTCCAGTGTTTGCTGTTCGCTCAGCAGACTATCACGGGTGGACGACAGCGTCTGAATACGATTATCCAGTTGCTGCCTTTCGGCTAACACCGGGGCAACCAGTAGCTCCCAACCAATCACAAACAACAGCACACAGGTGGTCACGGCAATCAATACACGTTCACGCACCGGACGGTCGTTATACCAGGCGGAACCGGTTTCGAATCCTTGCTGGAGCTTATTCATTGGAAGCCTCCTCGCCCGGTTCGGTGGCGACGCGGAATTCCACCCAGTCACCGGCGGCCTCATCGTCTTCGTCCGGCCGGTTCAGTTGGAAGTCACGGAAAGTCTGCCCGGCGAAGATGGGCTCTTCGCCCAGTTGCTCCAGATACAATGGCACCCGTTCAGGCGCCCGGGTACGGCCCTTCAGGCCAAGCCGGGCGGGCAGGGATTCGAGAGTGACGGTAGTCAACCAGAGTTCTTCAGGGATCTGCCGGGCCAGTGCCGCCATGCGGGTGGAAAAGCCGGAGTGGTTATTATTGGCCAGGCTATCTACCCGCTCCAGCAAGCGCTGCCGGCGGGAAATGGTTTGCGTTACCCGCTCCAGCGCCTTTTCCAGTTCAGGATCCGGTTTTCGGGCTTCAACTTGAGCCGCCATGGTGTCGACCGCCTGCTGTAACTGGCTGTTCTGTCGTTCGATCTGGCTCGCTCGCTGCTCCAGCTGCTGATTCTGCCAGTGGCCAAATGCCATGAAAGCCAATAAAACCACGACAACCAATGCGGCAAGCAACAATGCAGAACGGGCATTAAGGCGCTGTTTGCGGGGGCGCAGCTCGGTGGTATAGAGGTTAACCTGCTGCCTCATGCGTTGCGTCTCCCGGCAGAGAAGTTCAGACCGGCGCTCCAGGCGGGCAGACAGCGGGAATCCAGGTCTTCATTCATGGCAAACACTGACCAGTCTGGCGCCTCAACACCCACGGCCATATAAGAACCCAGCATGGAAGTGAGCGGCAGAACCGAATCCCGCGCCACCAGGCGAATACTGGAAGGTGGCGCCTGGCCCAACTGGCTCTCGAAGTAATCCATGGAGCGCTGCATTTCCAGCGCCAGCGACTGCACTGCCTCTTCCTGTTTGGAGGCATCCTGCAGGTCGTCATAGGACAACTCCAGCCGACGCGACAGGTACAGGGTTTCTCCCCGGCAGACCACCATCTGGCCGTAACGGTCCCGCAGGTGAACAACCGCCACCCCTACATTGCCGGCATCCAGGCCGGCGGCGAAATTGCGCAACGCCAGTTCGGCAATATCAATCTTCTGAAGTTTAAGGCCAGCGTCGTTAACCAGGTTAACGAGTTCCTGAACCAGAGACTTCCGCGCCGCCACAAGATTCACCAGCGGGCCACGGCCCCGGGTGGCATCTTCCGGGAAAGCAAAAACATCAGATACCGCTTCGGTGGGGCTGAAATCCAGGAAATCCTTGAGCTTCCATTTCAGGGCATCGGCAAGCTCGGCATCATCCACGCCTTCGGGCCGTTCCACCTGAAACACCTGATATTGATCAATCGGCAGAACCAGAACGGTGGGCGCATCATCCCAACCATGGGCAGAGACGAGTTCATCAAGGGTCTGCTTGCGCCTGGCAGGAAGGCATTCTGCAAATCCGGTCTTCTGACTGGCGGTACCCGGAGACACCGCCCAGGCAATACCATCGGGCCGAACTTCCAGACACAGACGGGACACAGACGAACCGCGTCGGAACAATCGCTGTATGGGCTTGATACCAGAGATCAGGGCCATGACTTCCTTGGGCTGTTGTGAGTTCTGTGACCGGACAAAACGAAGTGGGCAGCGCTTAAAAATCCGCCAGCTTTTACATGAGCTTACATGATAGTTTAAATACTCTACCCAACTCTACGTTTCATGACGGATTTCACAGAATTTTGCACAGCCGTTACAAAAAAGCCCATGCAGAGCACGGGCTTTTGAGCACAGCTAATGACGGGCTTCCGCTCAGAACGGAATATCGTCGTCGAAATCGTCAACCGGCTCGGGCATGCTGCCGCCTTGTTGCTGGCCCTGCTGGCCTCCGGCATAACCACCAGACTGGGGCTGCTGGGCTGGCTGCTGGCCTTGTTGCTGCGCCGGCTGATTGTATTGCTGGTTCTGCGGACGCCCTTGCGGCTGGCCCTGATTCATGCCGCCTTCACTGCCGCCACGGCTATCCAGCATCTGCATCTGGCCGTTAATATCAACCACTACTTCGGTGGTGTAACGGTCCTGGCCGTCCTGTCCCTGCCATTTGCGGGTCTGTAGTTTACCTTCAATGTAAACTTTCGAGCCCTTGCGCAGATACTGGCCCGCGATTTCAGCAATCTTGCCAAACATGACAATGCGGTGCCATTCGGTTTTTGGCACCAGCTGCCCGGATTGACGATCCTTGTAGCTTTCATCGGTGGCAAGATTGAGATTCACAACCGCGTTCCCGTTGGGGGTGTAGCGGGTTTCCGGGTCCTGCCCCAGATTGCCGATGAGAATTACCTTGTTTACGCCTCGTGCCATTTTCTGCTCCTGATATTTTTTGCCGAATGCCTGCCGTCCATGCACGCATCCTGTGTTTAAGAGTTATTACCCTGCCGCACAAATTCCAGGTGCGCAAGCTGATCTTCGTTAAAATGTTGCCGGTCAATTTTCAGGTACGCCATAGCGGCATCCTCAACAATCACCACATCCTTCACGCCGGGCAAATCCCGCAAGTGCTGGTCCATGTCATCGAAACTGGTGGACAGCACGTTTTGTAGCTGAATCGTCAGGCTGGAGGTGTACATCGGGGTCGGCATGGTCAGTGCAACCAGCAACCAGACCACAAGACTGGCCGCCATCAACCAGAGCACCCCCTCCAGACCAGCCCATTGCAACAGCAACCCGCCCAGCGCACCACCGAGAAATGCCCCGGAAAACTGCGAGGTGGAATACACACCCATGGCCGTGCCCTTGCTGGCTGCCGGCGCTTCTTTGCTGATCAATGAAGGCAGGCTGGCTTCAAGCAGATTGAAAGCCATGAAAAACAGGAACAACACACCCCACGCAGCCCACAGGCTTGTCTCGACCCCGGTCAGACTCATGGTGGATATGGCCAGCAAAGCGATAGCGCCACAAAGCACCGGCTTCATTTTCCGTTTTTTCTCACCAACGATGATAAAAGGCACCATGGCAAAGAAAGACGTGAGCATCACCGTCAGGTAGAACCACCAGTGAGAGGTTGCCGCCAGGCCCAGGTTGTCTTGCAACATGGTCGGAAAAACCAGGAACAAGGCCGTAAGCACAAAGTGTAGCGCAAAAATACCGAAATCCAGACGCAGCAAGCGGCCATCCCTGAGCACCTGGCCCAGCATTTCCCGGGCAGGATGAGTGTCTGCGCTGGTTTTGTGGTCGTGGGGCGTGGGCACCACTTTGGCGACCACCACCAGAGCAACCAGCGCCAGGACGCCAGTGACATAAAAGATGCCGGACAAGCCCCAGATGGCACCGAGCATCGGCCCGAGCACCAGCGACACGGAAAACGACAGGCCAATGGAAATGCCTACGGTGGCCATCGCCTTGGTTCGATGCTCTTCCCGGGTCAGGTCGCTGAGCAAGGCCATCAACACGCTGGCAATCGCCCCGGAGCCCTGAAGAATCCGTCCGGCGATAACTACGTATATGGAGTCAGTAGCTGCAGCCAGCAAACTGCCCGCGGCAAACAGCACAAGGCCGATGTAGATCATCCGCTTGCGCCCTACCCGGTCTGACAGTAAGCCGAAAGGTACCTGCAGCAAAGCCTGGCTGAGGCCATAAGCACCGATAGCCAGACCAATCAGCAACGGCGTGGCGCCCTGCAGGTCACTGCCAAGCAGCACAAATACCGGCATTACCATAAACAGGCCGAGCATACGCATGGCGTATACCGAAGCTAGCGCTGCTACTGAGCGTTTTTCAAGCGCGTTCATCTTGCCCCGTGCCGGAATGAGTGAGTGAAGCGGTCGCGCATTGTATCAGAAGCGTCCGTCGTTCGGGACTCCTCCCCGGCCATAGCCGGAACAGACAACATCGGTTTCGCTGACACTGGCCGAACACGATATAATTACCGTTTTTATCCAAGCGAGGTTTTATGGACCATATCCAGATCAAGGGTGCCCGCACCCACAACCTGAAAAATTTCGACCTGGATATGCCAAGGGACAAGCTGATTGTGATCACCGGCCTGTCCGGCTCCGGCAAATCATCCCTGGCGTTTGATACGCTGTATGCCGAAGGCCAGCGCCGGTACGTGGAATCCCTGTCCACCTACGCCCGGCAGTTCCTGTCGATGATGGAAAAGCCGGATGTGGATCACATTGAAGGCTTGTCACCGGCCATTTCCATCGAGCAGAAATCGACCTCCCACAACCCGCGCTCCACCGTCGGCACCATTACCGAGATTTACGACTACCTGCGCCTGCTGTTTGCCCGCGCCGGCGAGCCCCGCTGCCCGGATCACGGCCAGCCACTGGAGGCACAGACTGTCAGCCAGATGGTGGATCAGGTACTGGCCATGCCGGAAGGCAGCAAGCTGATGATCCTTGCCCCAGTTATCCGGGACCGCAAGGGGGAGCATCTGCAGGTTATCGACACCATGCGCAGCCAGGGTTTTATCCGCCTGCGCGTGGACGGCACGGTGTACGACATTGACGACATCCCCACGCTCGACAAGAAGCGCAAACATCAGATTGACGTGGTGGTTGACCGCTTCAAGGTAAAAGAAGGCCTGGAGCAGCGCCTTGCGGAAAGCTTCGAAACCGCTCTGGAAATGACCGATGGCATTGCCCTGGTCGCACCCATGGCCGGCGAAGGTGAAGAGCACACCTTCTCGGCGCGCTACGCCTGTAACCAGTGCGGCTATTCCCTGAGTGAGCTTGAGCCACGTCTATTCTCTTTCAACAACCCGGCCGGGGCCTGCCCGACTTGTGATGGCCTGGGCGTTCGCCAGTTTTTCGATCCAGAGAAAATCATCCAGAACCCGGAAGCAACCCTGGCCTCTGGAGCGATTAAAGGCTGGGACCGTCGGGCAGTGTATTACTTCCAACTGATTAACAGCGTTGCCGATCACTACGACATGGATCTGGAAACGCCGTGGGAGGATTTGCCGGAGGATTTCCGGAACATTCTGCTGCACGGGTCTGGTGACGAAGAAATACCGTTCCGTTATGTGAATTCCCGCGGTCATATCATGGAAAAGTCGCACCCCTTTGAGGGCATTCTTCCCAATCTTGAACGACGTTACCGCGAAACCGAATCCCAGAGCATCCGCGAGGAACTGGCCCGGAACCTGAGCACCCAGCCCTGCAAATCCTGCGGCGGCTCACGGCTGCGCAGCGCAGCGCGAAATGTGTTCATTGAAGAACGCAACCTGCCGGATGTTGCCCACCTCCCCGTGGGCGAAGCGCATGAATATTTTACCCATCTGACCCTGCCCGGGCGCAGGGGGGAAATTGCCGAGAAGATTCTCAAGGAAGTTCGCCAGAGGCTGCAGTTTCTGGTCAACGTCGGCCTGCAATATCTGACCCTGGAACGCAGTGCCGATACCCTGTCCGGGGGCGAGGCCCAGCGTATTCGCCTGGCCAGCCAGATTGGTGCCGGGCTGGTGGGCGTCATGTACATACTTGACGAGCCATCCATCGGCCTGCACCAGAGGGACAACGACCGCCTGCTGTCCACCCTCACCCACCTGCGGGATCTGGGCAATACGGTGATTGTGGTGGAGCACGATGAAGATGCCATCCGCGCAGCCGACTACGTGATCGACATCGGCCCCGGCGCCGGCATTCACGGCGGTCACATCGTGGGCAAGGGGACACCGGCAGAAATCATTGCCAACCCCGACTCCCTCACCGGCCAGTATCTGAGCGGCGAAAAAGAGATCGCCATACCCGACAAACGCAACAAGGGCTCCGGAAAACAGCTGGTGCTCTCAGGCGCCACCGGCAACAACCTTCAGGACGTTACCCTGAAGCTCCCCCTCGGGATCATGACCTGCGTGACCGGTGTATCCGGTTCCGGCAAGTCCACACTGATCAACAGCACGCTCTACCCTGTGGCGGCGGCAAAGCTCAACAAAGCGACAACCCTGAACCACGCCCCCTATACCAACCTTAAGGGGCTGGATCATCTGGACAAGGTCATCGACATTGACCAGAGCCCGATTGGCCGAACGCCCCGATCCAATCCGGCCACCTATACCGGCCTGTTCACCCCGATCCGTGAGCTCTTCGCCGGTACACAGGAGGCAAGGTCTCGCGGCTACAAACCGGGGCGATTCTCTTTCAACGTCAAAGGCGGACGCTGCGAAGCCTGTCAGGGCGACGGCGTGATCAAAGTGGAAATGCACTTCCTGCCGGACATCTACGTGCCCTGCGATGTCTGCAAAGGCAAACGCTACAACCGGGAAACCCTGGAAGTTCGCTACAAAGGCAAGAATATCCACGAAGTGCTGGACATGACCGTAGAGGAAGGCCGAGAGTTTTTCGACGCCGTCCCCTTCCTGGCACGCAAGCTACAAATGCTGATGGATGTGGGCCTTTCCTACATACGCCTGGGCCAGAGCGCCGTCACACTCTCGGGCGGCGAGGCACAGCGGGTGAAGCTGGCCAAAGAGCTGTCCAAACGGGACACCGGCAAAACACTCTACATTCTGGACGAGCCGACCACCGGCCTGCACTTCTATGACATTCAGCAGTTGCTCACTGTACTTCAACGACTGCGGGATCACGGCAATACCGTGGTTGTGATTGAGCACAATCTGGATGTGATTAAAACCGCAGACTGGATTATCGACCTGGGGCCGGAAGGCGGTTCCGGTGGTGGTGAGATTATTGCCGAAGGGACGCCAGAAGACGTGGCTCAGATTGAAGCGTCACACACTGGCTATTACCTGAAACCGATACTGGAGAAATAGGGCGACGCCCTTTTCTCCAGACACAAAAAAGCCGGGCACCTTTCGGGGCCCGGCTTTTTTATAGACACTTCGGAAGATTTTACTCTTCGTCGTCGTCCATCTCTTCTGCTTCGATATCCACCGGACGGCCTACCAGCTCAACGAATGCCATTGGGGCATTATCGCCAGCACGGAAACCGCACTTCAGAATACGAAGATATCCACCCGGACGCTCGCTGTAACGCGGGCCCAGCTCATCAAAGAGCTTGGCTACGACAGCATCGTTACGCAGGCGTGAAAACGCCAGACGACGATTTGCAACCGAATCATTCTTTGCGAGCGTGATCAACGGCTCTGCTACCCGACGCAGCTCTTTAGCTTTCGGGAGCGTCGTTTTGATCAGCTCGTGCTCAACCAGCGACGCAGACATGTTACGAAACATGGCCTTACGATGGGAGCTGGTCCTGTTGAACTTACGACCACTCTTACGATGACGCATTGCTCTGATTCCTTACCTTAAACTAATCGGCGATTAACCGCCCAGAACCCGGTCATCACCACGAAGGCTTGCCGGCGGCCAGTTATCAAGACGCATACCCAGAGACAGACCGCGAGACGCCAGAACGTCTTTGATCTCGGTAAGCGACTTCTTGCCAAGGTTAGGCGTCTTCAGCAGCTCCACCTCGGTGCGCTGAATCAGATCGCCGATATAGTAAATATTTTCAGCCTTCAAGCAGTTAGCTGAACGCACAGTCAGTTCCAGATCATCAACCGGACGCAGCAGAATCGGATCAACTTCTTCCTCTTCTTCAACGCGCTCAGGCTCTTTTTCATGATCCAGATCCACGAACACGGCCAGTTGCTGCTGGAGGATGGTCGCGGCCCGGCGAATTGCTTCTTCCGGGTCGATCGTGCCATTGCTCTCCAGGTCAATCACCAGCTTGTCCAGGTCTGTGCGTTGCTCAACCCGGGCACTTTCTACCGCATAAGCAACACGGCGTACCGGGCTGAACGTGGCATCAAGCTGCAAGCGTCCGATGGCACGAGTTTCGTCTTCATCCAGACCGCGCTGATCGGCGGGCTCATAGCCGCGACCGCGGGCTACACGCAAACGCATGCTCGCCTCACCGTTTTCGCTGAGGTGACAGATTACGTGATCCGGATTGGCGATTTCGACATCGTGGTCCAGCTTGATATCGCCGGCGGTCACAACGCCCGGGCCTTTCTTGCTGAGCGTCAGCTCAGCATCATCCCGACCGTTCATTTTCACGGCGACGCCTTTGAGATTCAGAAGAATCTCGATGACGTCTTCCTGGACACCTTCAATGGCGCTGTACTCGTGCAGGACACCGTCGATCTGCGCTTCAGTAATGGCGCAGCCCGGCATCGAGGACAAGAGAATCCGGCGCAGCGCGCTGCCCAGGGTGTGGCCGAAACCGCGCTCAAGCGGCTCCAGTACGACCTTGGCGCGGTTCGCGCTGGATTCTTTCACGTCAATGGTACGAGGTGTCAATAACTCATGTACTGAACGCTGCATAGACGCCCCTATCTGCTATCGTTGCTAACTGGGCTTTACTTGGAGTAAAGCTCGACGATGAGGTTCTCGTTGATGTCGGCAGGCAGTTCAGTACGCTCAGGAACTGACTTGTAAACGCCGGACATCTTGTTGGCGTCAACCTCTACCCAGCTTACCGGTGCGCGGCTTGAAGCCAGATCCAGTGCGCCTTTAACACGCAGCTGATTCTTTGCCTTTTCACGCACGCTCACAACGTCGCCCGGCTTGACCTGATAAGAGGCAATATTTACCGACTTATCATTCACCAGGACCGCCTTGTGAGAGACGAGCTGACGAGCTTCCGCACGGGTAGAACCAAAACCCATACGATATACAACGTTATCAAGACGGCCTTCCAGAAGTTGCAGCAGGTTTTCACCGGTTGCACCCTTCAGACGGGCAGCCTCTTTGTAGTAGTTACGGAACTGCTTCTCGAGCACACCGTAAATACGACGAACTTTCTGTTTTTCACGAAGCTGTACGCCGTACTCGGACAGACGACCGCGACGCGCGCCGTGCATACCTGGCGGAGTCTCGATTTTGCACTTCGAATCGAGCGCGCGTACGCCGCTCTTCAGAAAAAGATCTGTCCCTTCACGACGAGACAGCTTGCACTTCGGGCCTATATAACGAGCCATATTTCACTGTCTCCTGTGTTAGACGCGGCGCTTCTTGGGCGGACGACAGCCGTTATGTGGAATCGGCGTCACATCTGTGATGTTGGTGATCTTGTAGCCACACGCGTTCAGCGCGCGAACTGCAGACTCACGTCCGGGCCCAGGACCCTTAACCTCTACGTCCAGGTTTTTAAGGCCGTATTCAGCAGCCGCATTACCGGCTCTTTCAGCTGCTACCTGCGCAGCAAAAGGTGTACTCTTACGTGAGCCGCGGAAGCCGGAACCACCAGAAGTGGCCCAGGACAGGACGTTGCCCTGACGGTCCGAAATGGTCACGATAGTGTTGTTGAAGGACGCGTGTACGTGCGCGACGCCATCAACAACCGTCTTTTTCACCTTTTTACGGGTACGTGTACCTGGCTTTGCCATGTTTGCCTACCTGTTACTTGCGAATCGGTTTGCGAGGACCTTTCCGGGTGCGGGCGTTGGTCTTGGTGCGCTGGCCACGGACCGGAAGGCCATGACGATGACGCAGACCACGGTGACATCCGAGATCCTTCAAACGCTTGATGTTCATCTGTACTTCACGACGCAGATCGCCTTCGACAATAAACTTGCCCACTTCGGTACGAAGTGTTTCAAGCTGCTCGTCGCTAAGGTCTTTGACCTTGACGTCCGGCTTTACGCCGGTTGCGTCGCAAAGCTTCTGGGCTGTTGTCTTGCCAACACCAAAGATGTAGGTCAGCGAGATAACAGCATGTTTGTTGTCGGGTATATTGACACCGGCTATACGTGCCATCCAAATTACTCCGCGTTCAAAGCTTTGCTGTGTGAATTTTCCGCCACAAAAAGGGCGCGAAATAATAGCGCCTGACCCGCCTCCGAGTCAAGCGCTACTATTCCGAACCCCTTTTACATTGTCAGATCTGTCCCTTGGGATCAGCCCTGGCGCTGCTTGTGGCGAGGTTCCGTGCAGATGACCCGTACTGAGCCATTGCGACGAATTACTTTGCAGTTACGGCAAATTTTCTTTACCGAAGCGCGTACTTTCATTGTCGACTCCAGTTTCTCAGGGAACGGCTTACGCCGTTCCGACCTTAGCCCTTGAGATTGGATTTCTTCATCAGCGATTCATACTGATGCGACATCAGGTGCGATTGTACCTGAGCCATGAAGTCCATCACGACGACTACAACAATAAGCAGTGAGGTGCCGCCAAGATAGAAAGGCACATCGCCCGCAACCATCAAAAACTGAGGGAACAGGGACACCGCTGCAATATACATAGCACCGAACAACGTCAGACGGGTCAGCACACCATCGATGTACTTGGCTGTCTGCTCTCCCGGGCGAATGCCGGGAATGAACGCGCCGGAACGCTTGAGGTTATCCGCAACTTCCTTGGGATTGTACATCAACGCGGTATAGAAGTAGCAGAAGAAGATTACTGCTGCTGCAAACGTGATGATATACAAAGGCTGGCTCGGCGCCAATGCCTGAGAGATATCACTCAGCCATTCCATGCCCTCACCCTGACCAAACCATTGCCCCAGCGAAGCCGGGAACAGCAGAATGGAAGAGGCAAAGATGGGCGGAATAACACCGGCCATATTCACCTTCAGAGGCAAATGACTGGACTGCTGGGCAAACACCCTCCGGCCCTGCTGACGCTTGGCGTAATTGATCGTCAGACGACGCTGACCGCGCTCCATAAAGACCACGAAACCAATTACGGCAACCGCCAGAACACCGATACCAAGCACTACCAGAAGGCTCATTTCGCCATTCCGGGCCTGTGACAGCGTCTGGCCAATAGCGCCGGGCAACCCGGCAACAATACCGGCGAAGATCAGCAGAGAAATACCGTTACCGATACCTCTTTCAGTGATCTGCTCGCCCAGCCACATCATGAAGACGGCACCGGATACGAATGACACAACCGCCACAAAGTGGAAGCTGAAGCTATCGTTGAAGGTGACGCCCTGAGAGGCCAGACCCATGGAAATACCAAAGCCCTGAACCAGGGCCAGGATAACCGTACCATACCGCGTATATTGACTGATCTTGCGACGACCAGCCTCGCCTTCCTTCTTCAGCTGCTCAAGCTGCGGACTGACCGCGGTCATGAGCTGCATGATAATGGAAGCCGAGATATACGGCATGATACCGAGTGCGAAGATACTCATGCGCTCAAGCGCACCACCGGAAAACATGTTGAACATGCTCAGGATTGTGCCCTGATTCTGTTCAAACAGTGCCGCCAAACGGTCCGGGTTGATGCCTGGAACGGGAATGTGGGCACCGATCCGGTACACCAGCAATGCCAGGAAGACAAACCAGAGCCGCGAACGCAGCTCTGCAAATCCTTTTCCGGCGCCCGCAGGCATTGATGCTGTCTTGGCCATTTAGTCCTCGACTCGCCTTAGTCTTCGACTTTACCACCCGCGGCAGTAATTGCCTCGCGTGCGCCTTTGGTGACACGAAGGCCAGAAACGGTTACTGCACGATCGATTTCACCGGACAGGATAACCTTGGCCTCGCGGATCTCATCGCGAACGATGTCAGCTCGTTTCAGAGCATCCAGATCTACTACATCACCTTCCACTTTCGCCAGTTCGTTCAGGCGGATTTCGGCAACGTAACGCTGCTGACGGGAAGTGAAGCCATATTTCGGCAGGCGGCGAGCCAGAGGCATCTGACCACCTTCGAAACCACGGGCAACACTACCACCAGAGCGGGCTTTCAGACCCTTGTGACCACGGCCACCGGTCTTGCCGAGGCCGCTACCGATACCACGACCGACACGCTTGGCCGACGGACGTGAACCGGGTTCCGGAGCAAGTTCGTTCAGACGCATCTCAGTTCTCCTCAACCCGAACCAGGTAATTTACCCGGTTGATCATGCCGCGAACGGAAGGAGTGTCTTCCAGTTCCACGGTGTGACCGATTTTACGAAGACCCAGGCCCTTGACGCACAGTTTGTGCTTGGGCTGACAGCCGATTGGGCTGCGGGTCAGAGTTACTTTGATCGTTTTTGCGTTCGCCATGACTTCAACCCAGGATATCTTCGACGGATTTACCGCGCTTGGCTGCAACATCTTCAGGCGCTTTCATGGCCTGCAGACCCTTGATGGTGGAACGTACTACGTTCACCGGGTTGGTAGACCCGTAACACTTGGACAGTACGTTCTCGACGCCAGTCACTTCCAGCACCGCACGCATCGCACCACCGGCGATGATACCGGTACCTTCGGATGCCGGCTGCATGTAGACCTTGGAGCCGCCATGCTGTGCCCGGACCGGGTACTGGAGTGTAGTACCGTCAAGAGCAACGTCTACCATGTTTTTGCGCGCAGCTTCCATAGCCTTCTGGATGGCAACCGGAACTTCCCGGGCCTTACCACGACCGAAACCAACACGACCTTTACCATCACCCACTACTGTCAGTGCGGTGAAGGCGAAAATACGGCCACCTTTTACTACTTTGGCGACGCGATTGACCTGAACCAGCTTTTCCTGGAGCTCAGGCGCCTTCTGTTCGTTAACGCTCATCTTCTCCACCTCTTAGAATTGCAAGCCAGCTTCACGGGCAGCGTCGGCCAGAGCCTGAACACGACCGTGATAACGGTAACCCGAGCGGTCAAAAGCGACCTTCTCGATGCCTGCTGCTTTGGCACGCTCAGCAATCAGCTGACCGACCTTTTGAGCAGCTTCCACGTTACCGGTTGCACCCTGGCGCAGATCCTTATCCAACGTGGAGGCAGAAGCCAGCACTTTGCTGCCATCTGCGGTAGTGACCTGGGCGTACATATGACGCGGCGTGCGGTGAACGCACAGACGGTCGGTACCCAGCTCACGGATCTTCATGCGCACTTTGCGTGCGCGACGCAGTCTTTCGTTATTTGCGCTCATAGTCCCGCCTTATTTCTTCTTGGCTTCTTTGCGTCTGACCTGCTCATCCGCATAACGAACACCTTTGCCTTTATACGGCTCGGGCGGACGGAACGCGCGGATCTCAGCAGCGACCTGGCCAACCTGTTGCTTGTCGATACCGCGAACGACTACTTCTGTGTTAGAAGGAGTTTCAGCGGTAACACCCTCGGGCAGCTCATATTCAACCGGGTGGGAAAAACCCAGTGTCAGATTGAGCTTCTTACCTTGCGCCTGCGCACGATAACCTACGCCCGTCAGCTGGAGTTTACGCTCCCAGCCAGTGGACACGCCGGTGACCATGTTGTTAACCAGCGCGCGGGTAGTACCTGCAAGAGCGCGGGACTTTTTGGCACCATCACGAGCAGCAAAGCGAAGCACGTTTTCTTCCTGCTTTACTTCTACCGCGTTATGAATAGTAAATTGAAGCACTCCTTTGGAGCCCTTCACGTCGATTTCCTGTCCGTTCAGCTTAACCTCAACACCGGAAGGCAGCACGACAGGATTATTGGCAACCCTGGACATGTGTATCTCCTAGAATACGGTGCAGATGACTTCGCCACCCACGCCTGCAGCACGTGCAGCGCGGTCTGTCATAACGCCCTTAGACGTTGAGACAATCGCGACCCCAAGACCACCAGCTACCTTCGGCAGCTCGCCTGAACCTTTGTAAAGGCGCAGGCTCGGGCGACTCGCCCGCTGGATCTCTTCAATAACCGGCTTGCCGCCGAAGTATTTCAGAGTGATGGTCAGTTCCGGTTTCGCGTCAGCTGAAACGGAATATTCCTCAACGTAACCTTCGTCCTTCAGGACCTGGGCTACGGAGGCCTTCATTTTGGACGACGGCATCGTTACGTCAGCTTTCGATGCCATCTGGGCATTACGGATACGAGTAAACATATCCGCAAGCGTGTCTTGCATACTCATTCGTATGAGGCTCCTGATCTTTTTAGTTGTGCAGCGGCGCGCCGCACCGCTTACCAACAAGCACCTGACCGAGGTCAGGCACTCATCTTACCAGCTTGACTTGGTCAGGCCAGGCACGTCACCACGCATACCGTATTCACGGAGTTTGATCCGTGACAATTCGAATTTGCGCAGAACACCGTGCGGGCGACCAGTAACCTGGCAACGATTCCGAAGGCGTACGGGGCTCGAATCACGAGGAAGCTTTTGCAGCTTCATCTGTGCGTCCCAACGCTCTTCTTCGCTGATATCCTGGTTCTTGATGATTGCCTTGAGCTCAGCACGCTTGACTGCGTATTTCGCAACAGTCTTTTCGCGCTTAAGCTCACGCTGCTTCATTGAAACCTTCGCCATGTCACTCGTTCCTTATTTCTTGAACGGAAAGCCAAAGGCTTTCAAAAGTTCGCGACCTTCGTCGTCGGAATCAGCAGTGGTGGTGATGGTCACATCAAGACCGCGGACCTTGTCTACTTTGTCGTAGTCAATTTCCGGGAAGATGATCTGCTCACGCACACCCATGCTGTAGTTTCCGCGACCGTCGAAGGATTTCGGGTTAAGACCGCGGAAGTCACGAATGCGGGGAACCGCAATGTGAACCAGACGATCAAAGAAATCCCACATGCGCTCACCGCGCAGGGTCACTTTACAACCAATTGGCCAACCTTCACGGATTTTGAAACCCGCGACGGATTTGCGAGCTTTGGTGACAACCGGCTTCTGGCCCGCCAGGCGCTCCAGATCGGCAAAAGCATTTTCAATCAGCTTTTTGTCACCAACAGCTTCACCAACACCCATGTTAAGGGTGATTTTCTCAATCCGCGGCACCTGCATGATGTTCTTGTAAGAGAACTCTTTCTGCAGGGCAGGTACCACTTCTTTAGTGTACTGCTCTTTGCTGTTAAGCATCGTAACCACCACCGCTTACTGGTTATCGACGGCTTCTGTCGTGGACTTGAAAATCCGCACCTTGGCGCCGTCTTCCTTAATCTGGAAGCCAACACGATCGGCTTTGCCGGTCTGCGGATTAAAAATTGCCACGTTGGAAACCTGGATAGGTGCTTCTTTTTCGACGATACCACCCGGGGTACCGAGCATCGGGTTCGGCTTTGTGTGCTTCTTCATCATATTGATGCCAGAAACTACCACACGGCCGTCGTCCTGAACTTTCAGAACTTTACCACGTTTGCCCTTGTCTTTCCCGGTGGTGACGATTACTTCGTCATCGCGTTTGATCTTTTTCATAACCGGCCTCTGGTCCTTTAAAGTACTTCGGGTGCCAGTGAAATAATTTTCATGAACTTCTCATTACGCAGTTCACGGGTAACCGGTCCGAAGATACGGGTACCGATGGGTGCATCCTGAGGGTTCAGAAGTACAGCCGCATTACCGTCGAAACGGATCAGCGAACCGTCTGGGCGACGCACGCCTTTACGGGTACGTACCACAACAGCCTTCAGGACCTGGCCTTTCTTAACTTTGCCGCGGGGAATGGCTTCCTTGACGGTCACCTTGATGATATCCCCAACGCCTGCATAGCGCCGGTGAGATCCGCCCAGGACCTTGATGCACTGAACTTGCCGTGCACCACTGTTATCCGCGACTTCAAGCATTGTTTGAGTCTGAATCATGGTTGTTCTCCGGGCGAATTACACCTTGGATGCAGTTTCGGTGACTTCCACCAGGGCCCAGCTTTTGGTCTTGGAGACCGGGCGGGTTTCCTGGATGGTGACTGTGTCGCCGATGTTGCACTGGTTGCTTTCATCGTGCGCATGAATCTTGGAAGAGCGCTTCATGTACTTTCCGTACAGAGGATGTTTTACCTGACGCTCAACCAGGACCACGATGGACTTGTCCATCTTGTTGCTCACGACCTTGCCGCTCAGAGTTCTGGCAGTTTGGGTAGCTTCGGTCATGTTACTGTCCTGCCTTTTCGTTCATTACCGTTTTAACGCGAGCAATGTCGCGCTTCACCTTGCCGAGAAGGTGAGACTGATTCAGCTGACCTGTCGCCTTGCGCATGCGCAGGTTGAACTGCTCCTTCAGGAGGTCGATCAGCTCTTGGTTCAGCTCCTCGACTGACTTATCACGCAGCTCTGTTGCTTTCATCACATCACCGTCCTCTTAACAAAGGTGGTCTGTACCGGCAGTTTGGCAGCAGCAAGAATGAAGGCTTCGCGTGCCACATCTTCGGCAACACCTTCCATCTCGTACAACATACGGCCAGGCTGAATTTCAGCCACCCAATACTCGACAGAACCTTTACCTTTACCCATCCGGACCTCGAGCGGCTTACTGCTGATCGGCTTATCCGGGAATACCCGGATCCAGATCTTGCCGCCCCGCTTGATCCGACGGTTCATAGTACGACGAGCAGCTTCGATCTGGCGGGCAGTTATACGCCCACGGCTGGTCGCCTTCAATCCGTATTCACCGAAGCTCACCTTGTTAGCACGGTGAGCAAGACCGGTGTTACGGCCTTTCATTACCTTGCGAAATTTGGTGCGTTTTGGTTGCAGCATAAGAGTGCCCCTTTACTTAGAACCTTTCTTCCCAGAGGCTTTCTTGTCAGCACGGACCTGCTCCATACCACCAAGAATCTCACCTTTGAAGATCCATACCTTGACGCCGATAATGCCGTAAGTGGTATGCGCTTCGTAGGTTGCGTAATCAATATCTGCACGCAATGTGTGCAGCGGAACACGACCTTCGCGATACCACTCGGAACGGGCAATTTCAGCACCCCCGAGACGACCGCCAACCTGGATCTTGATACCCTTGGCGCCCTGACGCATAGCGTTCTGTACCGCGCGCTTCATGGCACGACGGAACATCACACGACGTTCGAGCTGACCGGCAACGTTTTGCGCTACCAGCTTCGCATCCAGATCCGGCTTGCGAACTTCTTCGATGTTGATGTGCACAGGCACACCCATCAGCGCGCTTACTTCGCGACGCAGACGATCAACATCTTCACCCTTTTTCCCGATAACAATCCCGGGACGGGCGGTATGGATTGTGATCCGGGCGTTCTGAGCCGGGCGCTCGATCACAACCTTGCTGACAGACGCCTTCGCCAGGCGCTTGTCGAGGAATGCGCGAACCTGAATATCATTCAGGAGCTTGTTCGCGTAGTCCTTTTTATCGGCATACCATACTGAGTTGTGCTCTTTGATCACACCCAGGCGCATGCCGGTTGGATTTACTTTATGACCCATCTGAGCATCTCCTACTTGTCGGCGACCTTGACGGTGATATGACAGGTGCGCTTGAAAATTCTGTCAGCGCGCCCCTTGGCTCGAGCTTTGATTCGCTTGAGCGTCGGGCCCTCATCCACCATAACGGTGGAAACCCGCAGATCATCTACGTCCAGACCTTCGTTATGCTCAGCGTTGGCAATGGCGGACTCAAGAGCTTTCTTGAGAATGACCGATGCCTTCTTCGGGCTGAAAGTCAGAATGTTCAGGGCGTCCTCAACAGCCTTGCCGCGTACCTGGTCAGCGACAAGACGTGCTTTTTGAGCTGAGAGGCGAGCGCCCTTGTACTTGGCTGCTACTTCCATTTCAATTACCTCAAAATCAGCGTTTAGCTTTCTTGTCGGCCGCATGACCACGATAAGTACGCGTTGCCGCGAACTCACCCAGCTTATGTCCAACCATATCTTCGGTGACATAAACCGGCACGTGCTGCTTGCCGTTGTGGACTGCAATGGTCAGGCCTACCATCTCTGGGAAGACTGTCGACCGGCGGGACCAGGTTTTAATGGGCCGCTTGTCGCTAGTTTCCAGAGCTGCCTCGACCTTCTTCAACAGATGCAGGTCTATAAAAGGACCTTTCTTCAAAGAACGTGGCACAGCAAATTACCTCTATGTAGTCGTTTACTTGGCCGAACGACGACGTACTATCATTTTATCAGTACGCTTGTTCTTACGAGTTTTATGCCCTTTGGTCGGAACACCCCACGGAGTAACCGGGTGACGCCCGCCAGAGGTACGCCCTTCACCACCACCATGTGGGTGGTCAACTGGGTTCATAGCAACACCACGTACTGTTGGCCGTTTGCCGCGCCAACGTGATGCACCCGCTTTACCAAGCTGCTTGAGGCTGTGTTCGCTGTTGGATACTTCACCCAACGTTGCGCGACAGTCAACAAGCACCTTTCGCATTTCACCTGAGCGCAGGCGGATGGTGGCATATGCACCTTCACGCGCTACCAGCTGTACGGATGCGCCCGCGGAGCGAGCCAGCTGAGCACCTTTGCCAGGCTTGAGTTCGACGCAATGGATCACAGAACCGACCGGAATATTCCGGAGCGGCAGAGTGGAACCCACCTTGATCGGCGCGTCGATACCGGAGCGCACCGGATCACCGATCTGCATGCCTTTGGGAGCGACAATGTAACGACGCTCGCCATCGGCGTACTTCAGCAGTGCAATGTGCGCAGAGCGGTTAGGATCGTATTCCATGCGTTCAATTACCGCTGGAATACCATCTTTGGTCCGCTTGAAATCAATTACACGGTAGTGTTTTTTATGACCACCACCAACGTGACGAGTGGTAATGCGACCAAAATGGTTGCGACCACCCGACTTGCTCAGAGTTTCTACCAACGGCTCGTAGGGGCGCCCCTTGTGCAGATCCGGGTTGTAAAGCTTTACAACGTGGCGGCGTCCGGCAGATGTTGGTTTGGTTTTGACGATCGGCATATTACGACCCCTTTACCTTATTCCACATCCAGAAAATCGATGTCCTGACCTTCTGCCAGCTTTACATAAGCCTTACGAATGTCATTACGCTTGCCGAATCCGCGGACGGTACGCTTGAGCTTGCCCTTACGATTCGAAACCTGAACACCTTCGACGGTGACGTTGAACAGCTGCTCAACGGCTTTCTTGATCTCCGGCTTGGTGGCATCCGGCGCTACGCTGAATACAACCTGGCTGTGCTCAGCCACCAGAGACGCTTTTTCCGATACGAGAGGCCCCAGAAGGACCTTATAAATACGTTCCTGATTCATCCCAGCATCTCCTCGATCTTCTTCAGAGCGGGAACAGTCACCACGACTTTCTCGAAGGCGACCAGGCTGACCGGATCCAGACCCGCAACGTCACGCACATCAACGTGCGGAATGTTGCGTGAGGCCAGATGCAGGTTCTGCTCAACGCTTTCGGACAGAATCAGGGCATTGGAAACACCCAGGTCTTTCAGCTTGGCAGTGAAGGCCTTGGTCTTCGGGCTGTCTACGTTGATGTCGTCGACAACAACCAGACGCTCCTGGCGTACCAGCTCGGAAAAAATGGACCGCATGGCTGCGCGGTACATCTTGCGGTTAACCTTCTGCTCGAAGTCGCGAGGCTTGGCTGCGAAGGTAACACCACCCGCGCGCCAGATCGGGCTGCGAATGGTACCGGCACGTGCGCGACCAGTACCCTTCTGACGCCACGGTTTGGCACCGCCACCAGAAACTTCGGAACGTGTTTTCTGTGCTTTGGTACCCTGACGGCCCGCTGCCATATAAGCAGTAACCACCTGGTGCACCAGAGCTTCGTTAAAATCTTTGGCAAATGCAGCATCGGAAACAGAAATTCCCTTGCCGCTACCAGTAATTGTCAATTCCATCGCACCGCTCCTCAGGCTTTAACTGCAGGCTTGATGACAACATCGCCGCCAGTTGCGCCAGGTACGGCACCACTTACCAGCAGCAGGTTGCGCTCGGCATCGACACGGACAATTTTCAGGTTCTGCACGGTAACTTGTGCATTACCCATCTGACCGGCCATCTTTTTGCCCTTGAATACCTTGCCCGGAGTCTGGTTCTGACCAATGGAACCCGGAGCACGGTGAGACAGGGAGTTACCGTGAGTAGCGTCCTGCATGGAGAAGTTCCAGCGCTTAACACCGCCCTGGAAGCCTTTACCCTTGGACTGACCAGTGGCATCAACCGCCTGACCGTCTTCAAACACGGAAACATTCAGCTCACCACCAGCGGCAAGCTCTTCGCCTTCGCCTTCTGCCAGACGGAATTCCCAGATACTACGACCAGCCTCAACACCGGCTTTCGCGTAGTGCCCGGCTTCAGCCTTGGTTACACGGGAGGAGCGACGAGAACCTACGGTTACCTGAACTGCGCGGTAGCCGTCGTTTTCGAGAGTTTTTAACTGGGTAATGCGGTTGGGTTCAACCTCGATTACCGTTACGGGCAGCGCCTGCCCTTCGTCCGTAAAAATACGGGTCATACCGGCCTTACGACCGACAACACCAATTGCCATGTTTCACCTCTTAAGTGTACGGGGCTCGCACCCTCTATGGCCTGTGACAGTTACACAGCCTAATACCCGAATGGTATTAGCCGAGGCTGATCTGAACGTCTACACCTGCTGCCAGGTCCAGTTTCATCAAAGCATCTACTGTCTTTTCCGTTGGCTCAACAATGTCGAGCAAACGCTTGTGCGTACGAATTTCATACTGATCACGCGCGTCTTTATTGACGTGCGGAGAGATCAGAATCGTGTACTTTTCCTTCCGCGTCGGCAGAGGAATCGGGCCACGCACCTGAGCGCCGGTCCGCTTTGCGGTATCGACGATCTCCTGCGTGGACTGGTCGATAAGGCGATAATCAAACGCCTTCAACCGAATTCGAATTTTTTGGCTTTGCATGATGCACCAAACTCCACTCGTAGCAGCTACTATTTAGCCGACCTTCAAAAAAAGGAGCCGCATTGTATGCATAATACCCAACCGTGTCAACAGCGACGCTGAAGACCCGGTCGGGCGACTTTGCGACTGATACAGAAAAAGGGGCTGAAGTTTCAGCCCCTTTTTCCTGATCAAGCGAGCAGATTACTCGATGATCTTGGAGACCACGCCGGCACCAACGGTACGGCCGCCTTCGCGAATCGCGAAGCGCAGGCCATCTTCCATGGCGATCGGAGCGATCAGGGTAACAGACATCTTCACGTTGTCACCCGGCATTACCATCTCAACGCCTTCCGGCAGTTCACAAGAACCGGTTACGTCGGTAGTACGGAAATAGAACTGCGGACGATAGCCCTTGAAGAACGGAGTATGACGGCCGCCTTCGTCTTTGCCCAGAACGTACACTTCGCACTCGAACTTGGTGTGCGGAGTGATGGAGCCCGGTACTGCCAGTACCTGGCCACGCTCTACGTCGTCACGCTTGGTGCCACGCAGCAGCGCACCGATGTTCTCACCGGCACGACCTTCGTCGAGCAGCTTACGGAACATCTCAACACCGGTAACAACGGTCTTGACGGTATCTTTGATACCAACAATTTCCACTTCGTCGCCAGTCTTGACGATACCGCGCTCAACACGACCGGTCACTACAGTACCACGGCCGGAGATTGAGAACACGTCCTCGATCGGCATCAGGAACGGCTGATCGATCGCACGCTCTGGCTCTGGCAGGTAGTCGTCCAGGGCTTCTACCAGCTTCTTGACAGCGGTAGTACCCATTTCGTTGTCGTCTTTGCCTTCCAGCGCCATCAGCGCAGAACCGGTGATGATCGGAGTGTCGTCACCCGGGAACTCGTACTGGTCCAGAAGCTCACGAACTTCCATCTCTACCAGCTCGAGCAGCTCTTCGTCATCGACCATGTCCGCTTTGTTCAGGAACACAACGATGTACGGAACGCCAACCTGACGGGACAGCAGGATGTGCTCACGAGTCTGCGGCATGGGGCCGTCAGCTGCGGAACACACCAGGATTGCGCCGTCCATCTGCGCTGCACCAGTGATCATGTTCTTCACATAGTCAGCGTGGCCCGGGCAGTCTACGTGCGCGTAGTGACGCGACGGAGAATCGTACTCAACGTGAGAGGTCGCGATAGTGATACCACGAGCCTTCTCTTCCGGCGCGTTATCGATCTGGTCGAACGCACTGGCTGAACCGGTGCCCCAGACTTCGTGACATACACGGGTCAGAGCGGCGGTCAGTGTGGTCTTACCATGGTCGACGTGACCAATGGTGCCCACGTTCAAGTGCGGCTTACTACGCTCAAATTTTGCTTTAGACACGGTTACACCTCTTCCTGTTTCTTAAATTCTGGGGATCAACCCTGTTTAATGATCGCATCGGCAATGTTCGAAGGAGCTTCGGAATAACCGGCGAACTCCATCGCATATGACGCCCGGCCCTGAGTTGCAGAACGCAGGTCGGTGGCGTAACCGAACATCTCCGACAACGGAACCTCGGCACGAATCTGCTTGCCAGCCGGAATGTCTTCCATTCCCTGCACCAGACCGCGACGACGGTTCAGGTCGCCTACTACGTCACCCATGTAATCTTCAGGGGTAACAACCTCTACCTTCATCATCGGCTCGAGAAGGGCCGGGCTGGCTTCCAGAGCGCCCTTCTTCATCGCCATGGAACCGGCGACCTTGAAGGCCATCTCGTTGGAGTCAACGTCGTGGTAAGAACCATCGTACAGCGTGGCCTTGATGCGCAGCAGCGGATAACCGGCCAGACAGCCGTTCTGCATCTGCTCAGCAATACCCTGCTGAACCGCCGGGATGTATTCCTTCGGAACCACACCACCGACAATTTCGTTGACGAAGATAAAGTTCTCGCCATCTTCCTCGTCCAGCGGGAGCGGCTCGAGCTTGATCTTGACGTGACCGTACTGACCACGACCACCGGACTGACGTACAAACTTGCCTTCCACGTCTACCGGCTTGCGGATGCACTCACGATAAGCAACCTGCGGCTTACCGATGTTGGCCTCAACCTTGAACTCGCGACGCATGCGATCAACGATGATGTCCAGGTGCAACTCACCCATACCGGAAATAATGGTCTGACCGGATTCTTCGTCGGTACGAACCTGGAAAGAAGGATCTTCCTGAGCCAGCTTGCCCAGCGCAACGCCCATCTTTTCCTGGTCAGCCTTGGATTTCGGCTCAACCGCAACGGAGATAACCGGCTCCGGGAATTCCATACGCTCGAGAATGATCTTGTGATTCTCGTCGCACAGGGTGTCACCGGTGGTTACGCTCTTGAGGCCGATTGCTGCGGCGATGTCGCCTGCCAGAACTTCTTTGATCTCCTGGCGCTCTTTCGAGTGCATCTGAACCATACGGCCGACGCGCTCTTTCTTGCCCTTCACGGAGTTATAAACTGCGTTACCGGACTCAAGCTTACCGGAGTAAACCCGGAAGAAGGTCAGCGTGCCCACGAACGGGTCAGTAGCAATCTTGAAGGCCAGAGCAGAGAACGGCGCGTCGTCATCAGCAACACGAGTCTCTTCGGTGCCATCTTCATCAATCTCGCCGCGGATCGCTTTAACTTCATCCGGTGCCGGCAGGAATTCGATGACGGAGTCCAGAACAGCCTGAACGCCCTTGTTCTTGAACGCAGAACCACAGGTGGCAACAACAATCTCGTTAGCCAGCGTGCGCGCCCGCAGACCCTGTTTGATTTCCTCGATGGTCAGCTCACCTCCTTCGAGGTACTTTTCCATCAACTCTTCATTGGCTTCTGCTGCGGCTTCGACCATTTCTTCCCGGTACATGGCAACTTCGTCGACCATGTCTTCAGGAACTTCTTTCTCTTCATAGGTCGCGCCAGCATCGGCCTCGTTCCAGTAGATTGCCTTGTTGCGGATCAGATCCACAATGCCGGCAAACTCGTCTTCAGCACCGATCGGCAGCTGAATGGGAACGCAGGTAGCGCCGAGACGGCTCTTGATCTGCTCGACGACGCGAATGAAGTCAGCGCCGGCACGGTCCATCTTGTTGACGAATACCATGCGCGGAACTTCGTACTTGTTGGCCTGACGCCACACAGTTTCTGACTGCGGCTCTACACCGGAGGAGCCACAGAACACAACCACGGCGCCATCCAGTACACGCAGGGAACGCTCTACCTCGATGGTAAAGTCAACGTGGCCCGGGGTGTCGATGATGTTGATCCGGTGCTCAGGGTACTGCTTATCCATACCCTGCCAGAAAGTGGTGGTGGCAGCAGAAGTGATGGTAATACCACGCTCCTGCTCCTGCTCCATCCAGTCCATGGTGGCTGCGCCATCATGAACTTCACCGATCTTGTGGGAGATACCTGTGTAGAACAGAACCCGCTCGGTGGTAGTGGTCTTGCCCGCATCCACGTGCGCACAGATACCAATGTTTCTGTAACGTTTGATCGGAGTCTTGCGTGCCACGATATAAACCTCGGCTGTTTAGAAACGGAAGTGGGAGAATGCCTTGTTGGCCTCGGCCATGCGATGCACGTCTTCGCGCTTCTTCACAGCAGAACCCTTGCTGTCTGCGGCATCAAGAATCTCGCCTGCCAGACGCTGCGCCATGCTTTTCTCACCGCGCTTCCGGGAAAACTCAACGAGCCAGCGCATGGCCAACGCGTTTTGACGGGAAGGCCGTACTTCTACGGGCACCTGGTAAGTAGCACCACCCACACGACGGGATTTTACTTCCACCATCGGCTGGATGTTTTCCAGGGCCTTCTCGAACATGTCGATCGGCTCTTCCTTTGATTTGTCGGCAACAATGTCGAGCGCGCCATAAACAATGCGCTCAGCAACGGATTTCTTGCCGCTTTCCATCACATGGTTGATGAACTTAGCAAGCCGTGCACTGCCGAATTTAGGATCCGGGATAATTTCCCGTTTTGCTGCAACTCTTCTTCTAGGCATCGATAAGCCCTTATATATCAAAAGGTCTTCAGGAACCCCTGAGATAGCAAATGCTACTCAGCCTTACTCTTACCGTTCTGACAAGCAACGATAAAAGACACCCGTGTGGGACATCAGGACTTGGGTCGTTTTGCACCGTACTTGGAGCGGCCCTGCTTACGGTTCTGCACACCCTGGGTGTCCAACGTACCGCGAACAGTGTGATAGCGCACACCCGGAAGGTCTTTTACTCGACCGCCACGGATAAGCACAACACTGTGCTCCTGAAGGTTGTGACCTTCACCACCAATGTATGAGGAAACCTCGTAGCCGTTGGTCAGACGAACACGGCACACTTTACGCAGTGCTGAGTTCGGCTTCTTCGGCGTTGTGGTGTATACACGAGTGCATACACCGCGGCGCTGTGGACAGGCCTGGAGCGCTGGAACGTCGCTCTTGGCTGCCTTGCGCTTACGAGGCTTACGCACCAACTGATTAATCGTTGCCATGTAAGCAAACTCCAAAAAACAATTGCAATGAAACTTACCCCCTGTGCAGGGGGTAAAATTTAAGGGTCGCAAGTTTAAGCCTGCGCCCCGGGTCAGTCAAGCTGACTGATCTCTTTTTAACCACCTGCCGGGTAGGTATCTACCCGGAGATGGCGTGCCGCGCCTCAACTCTCACGGTTGAGTTCGGCACTCAGAGCTTCTTCAACATCGGCCGCAGTCACGCCCTGCTCTTCCAGTTCGCGCTTGCGACGACGCTCATTGTGGTACGCCAGGCCAGTACCGGCCGGAATCAGACGACCCACCACAACGTTTTCTTTCAGGCCGCGCAGGTAATCCCGCTTGCCGTTGACCGCGCCTTCGGTAAGAACCCGAGTGGTCTCCTGGAACGAAGCCGCGGAAATGAACGACTCTGTTGCCAGAGAGGCCTTGGTAATACCCAACAGCAGACGCTGGAACTTCGCCGGTTCTTTATCGGCCGCATCGACACGCTCGTTTTCTTCCAGAGCGTGAGTGATTTCGACCTGATCGCCGGCAAGCAACGTGGTATCGCCAGCATCGGTGATTTCCACCTTGCGCAGCATCTGACGAACGATAACCTCGATGTGTTTATCGTTGATGACAACACCCTGCAGACGATATACGTCCTGAATCTCGTTGGTGATGTACTTCGCCAGCTCCACAACACCCAGCAGACGCAGAATGTCGTGCGGGTTGGACGGACCGTCGGAAATCACTTCGCCTTTCTCGACCGTTTCACCCTCAAACACGTTCATCTGACGGTGCTTCGGAATGAGAACCTCGTACGGGTCACCGTCTCTCGGCGTGATAACCAGGCGCTTCTTGCCTTTGGTTTCCTTGCCGAAGGACACAACACCTGTGGTTTCCGCCAGAATTGACGACTCTTTCGGGCGGCGTGCCTCGAACAGGTCGGCAACTCGTGGCAGACCACCGGTGATGTCCCGGGTCTTGGAGCTTTCCTGCGGGATACGTGCAACCACGTCACCCAACTCAACCCGCGCACCGTGCGCCATGGTAACCAGGGCGTTGGCAGGCAGGAAGAAGATGGCGGTGCCGCCACCCGGAAGCTCAACGTCGTTACCGTCCGGATCAACCAGCTGGATAGCAGGACGAATGTCCTTACCAGCGGCCGGGCGATCCTTGGGATCGATCACTTCCATGGTGGACAGGCCAGTGAGCTCGTCGGTCTGGGTCCGGACAGTAATGCCCTGATCCATGTGAACAAACTTCACGGTACCTTCGGCTTCCGCAACGATCGGGTGAGTGTGCGGATCCCACTTGGCAACCACAACACCGGCTTCGACTTCGTCACCGTTCTTCACGGACAGCACAGCACCGTAAGGCAGCTTGTACCACTCGCGCTCACGACCCTGGTCATCGGCGATGGCCAGTGCTGAGGAGCGGGAAATTACAACCAGGCTGCCATCGCTCTTCTCGATCGACTTCAGGTTGTGCAGGCGAACGGTGCCGCCATGCTTGACCTGAATGTTGTCGACCGCAGATGCCCGGCTTGCCGCACCACCAATGTGGAAGGTACGCATGGTCAGCTGGGTACCCGGCTCACCGATGGACTGGGCAGCGATAACACCAACTGCTTCACCCACGTTGACACGATGGCCACGGGCGAGGTCACGGCCGTAACACTTGGAACAGATGCCGTAGCGGGTGTCACAGGTAATGGCTGAGCGTACCCAGACTTCGTCGACACCGGCGCGCTCAAGCACTTCAACGGTTTTTTCGTCGAGCAGGGTGCCGGCAGGAACAACGGCGTTGTCCTTGTCGATCGGCGTAAACGCATCACGTGCGGTCACCCGGCCAAGAACACGATCACCCAGAGGCACAACAACGTCACCGCCTTCGATGTGCGGTGTCATCAGCAGGCCTTCAGAGGTGCCACAGTCTTCTTCGGTGACAACCAGATCCTGAGACACGTCAACCAGACGACGGGTCAGGTAACCGGAGTTCGCGGTCTTCAGTGCGGTATCCGCCAGACCCTTACGAGCACCGTGAGTCGAGATGAAGTACTGGAGTACGTTCAGACCTTCACGGAAGTTCGCGGTGATCGGCGTCTCGATGATCGAGCCATCCGGCTTGGCCATCAGACCACGCATACCAGCGAGCTGACGGATCTGCGCGGGGGAACCCCGGGCGCCGGAGTCGGCCATCATGTAAACGGAGTTGAACGACTCCTGCATGAGGTCTTCGCCGTCTTCACCCTGAACCGGCTTGCCGTCAGGACCAATAACCTGCTCCTGGGACAGACGCTCCATCATGGCCTTGGACACTTTGTCGTTGGCCCGGGACCAGATGTCGATAACCTTGTTGTACTTCTCACCCTGGGTCAGCAGACCGGATGCGTACTGGGTTTCGATATCTTTTACTTCGGCCGTTGCCGCGTCGACCATTTCATATTTTTCCGGGGGAATCTCGAAATCGTTAAAGCCGATCGAAATACCGGATACCGTGGCGTAGTGGTAGCCCATGTACATCAGCTGGTCCGCAAAGATAACGGTATCTTTGAGGCCGGCTTCACGGTAGCAGGTGTTGATCAGGTTCGAGATTGCCTTCTTCACCATCGGCTTGTTGATGATGTCGTAGAACAGGCCATCCGGCAGAATGTCGAACAACAAGGCACGACCGACAGTCGTGTCTACGATCTTCTGCACTTCAACCTTGTCGCCGTTTTCGTCGTAGGTTACCTGCTTGACGCGAACCTTGACGATCGCCTGCAGATCAACCTTGCCGGCACCGTAGGCACGGTGGGCTTCTTTAACGTCGGCAAACACCATGCCCTCGCCCAGCGCACTCTTGCGCTCACGAGTCATGTAATACAGACCCAGTACCACGTCCTGGGACGGTACGATGATTGGCTCACCGTTGGCTGGCGACAGCACGTTGTTGGTGGACATCATCAACGCACGGGCTTCCAGCTGCGCTTCCAGTGTCAGCGGCAGGTGCACCGCCATCTGGTCACCGTCGAAGTCGGCGTTGTAGGCGGCACAGACCAGCGGGTGCAGCTGGATGGCTTTACCTTCAATCAGAACCGGCTCGAACGCCTGGATGCCAAGACGGTGCAGGGTTGGCGCCCGGTTAAGCATGATCGGGTGCTCGCGGATGACTTCATCCAGGATATCCCAGACCACGCCTTCCTCGCGCTCGACCATTTTCTTGGCGGCTTTGATAGTCGTTGCCAGGCCACGGTGCTCAAGCTTGGAGAAAATGAACGGCTTGAACAGCTCCAGAGCCATTTTCTTGGGCAGGCCGCACTGATGCAGGCGCAGGTACGGACCAACCACGATGACCGACCGGCCGGAGTAGTCCACACGCTTGCCCAGCAGGTTCTGACGGAAACGACCCTGCTTACCCTTGATCATGTCAGCAAGCGACTTCAACGGACGCTTGTTGGTGCCGGTAATGGCACGGCCACGACGACCGTTGTCCAGCAATGCGTCTACCGACTCCTGCAGCATGCGCTTTTCGTTGCGCACGATGATATCCGGAGCGTTCAGCTCCAGCAGTCGCTTGAGACGGTTGTTCCGGTTGATCACCCGACGGTACAGATCGTTCAGATCGGAGGTGGCGAAACGGCCACCGTCCAGCGGTACCAACGGACGCAGATCCGGCGGCAATACCGGCAGTACGGTCATGACCATATCGCCGGGCTTGTTACCGGAATAGAGGAATGCTTCAAGAATCTTCAGACGCTTGCTGAATTTCTTGATCTTGGTTTCGGAGTTGGTCTGGGGAATTTCTTCGCGCAGATTGTCAACTTCCGCCTGAAGGTCGATACCCTCGAGCAGCTCTTTAACCGCTTCGGCACCCATGCGGGCGTCGAATTCGTCACCGAACTCTTCCAGGGCTTCATAGTACTGCTCGTCATTCAGCAGTTGGCCCTGCTCCAGGGTGGTCATACCCGGATCGATAACAATAAAGGACTCGAAGTACAGAACCCGTTCGATGTCACGAAGGGTCATGTCCAGCATCAGACCGATGCGGGACGGCAGAGACTTCAGGAACCAGATGTGGGCGACCGGGCTGGCCAGATCAATATGGCCCATACGATCACGACGAACACTGGCCAGTGCGACTTCCACGCCACACTTTTCGCAGATAACACCGCGATGCTTGAGGCGCTTGTACTTACCGCACAGGCACTCGTAATCCTTGATCGGGCCGAAGATCTTGGCACAGAAAAGACCGTCACGCTCCGGCTTGAAGGTACGGTAGTTGATGGTCTCTGGCTTTTTCACTTCACCAAAAGACCAGGAGCGAATCATGTCAGGGGACGCGAGGCCAATACGAATGGCATCGAATTCCTTGCTCTGATTCTGGCTCTTGAGAAGATTCAGCAAATCTTTCATCAGTAAAAGCTCCGGATGGCGTTAATCTCGGGCGGGCACACGAGGTGCCCGCTCACGCTGCCAAAAAAATTCGGCTCACTCGGATTCCAGCTCGATGTCGATACCCAACGAGCGGATTTCCTTGACAAGAACGTTGAAGGATTCGGGCATGCCCGGCTCCATACGATGATCACCATCGACAATGTTCTTGTACATCTTGGTCCGGCCGTTAACGTCGTCAGACTTCACAGTGAGCATTTCCTGCAGGGTATAGGCGGCACCGTATGCCTCCAATGCCCAGACTTCCATCTCACCGAAACGCTGACCACCGAACTGCGCCTTACCACCCAGCGGCTGCTGGGTAACCAGGCTGTAAGAACCGGTGGAGCGAGCGTGCATCTTGTCATCGATCAAGTGGTTAAGCTTGAGGATGTACATGTAGCCCACCGTTACCGGACGGTCAAACGTGTCGCCGGTGCGGCCGTCGTACAACGTAACCTGGCCGCTGGTGTCCATATCAGCAAGCTCGAGCATGCGCTTGACTTCACGCTCCTGAGCACCGTCGAACACCGGTGTCGCCATGGGCACGCCGCTACGCAGGTTGCCACACAACTCCAGGATCTCTTTATCGTTCAGAGAATCCAGGTCCACCTTGAACACTTCATCCGAGTGGTTGTAGATCTGGTCCAGCAACTCACGCAGCTCGATAACCTTGCGCTGCTCTTCGAGCATACGGGTGATTTTCTCACCCAGCCCTTTGGCAGCGGCACCCAGATGCGTTTCCAGAACCTGACCGACGTTCATCCGCGAAGGTACACCCAACGGGTTCAGTACCACATCAACGGTGGTGCCATACTCGTCATGGGGCATGTCCTCGATCGGCATAACCGCGGAGATAACACCCTTGTTACCGTGACGACCAGCCATCTTGTCGCCCGGCTGGATGCGACGTTTGATAGCCAGGTACACCTTGACGATCTTCAGAACGCCCGGGGCCAGATCATCACCTTGCTGCAACTTGGACTTCTTGTCCTCGAAGCGGGCTTCGTGTTCTTTCTTGCGATCTTCCAGACCCTGCTCGGATTTCTCCAGCAGCTCGTTCAACGCTTCGTCTTTCATGCGCAGCTTGAACCAGTCGGCCCGCGGCAGTTCGGCCAGGTAAGCTTCATCGAGCTTACTGCCTTTTTTCACTCCACCAGGACCGTTGATCACTTCCTGGTCCTTCAGCGCTGCCATCAGACGCTCATAAGTGGCGCCTTCAACGATACGGTACTCGTCTTTCAGATCCTTACGGTACTTATCAAGCTGCTCTTTCTCGATAGACAGAGCGCGGGCATCTTTTTCAATGCCGTCGCGGGTAAATACCTGAACGTCGATAACGGTACCGCGGGTGCCCGTGGGCACGCGCTGAGAAGTGTCTTTAACATCAGACGCCTTCTCACCAAAGATGGCACGCAGGAGCTTTTCCTCCGGCGTCAGCTGGGTTTCGCCCTTCGGCGTTACCTTGCCAACAAGGATGTCGCCAGGGCCAACTTCAGCACCGATATAAACCACACCGGACTCATCCAGCTTCGACAGAGCACTTTCACCCACATTCGGGATATCGGAAGTGATCTCTTCGCTGCCCAGCTTTGTGTCACGGGCCACACAGGTCAGTTCCTGAATGTGGATCGTGGTCAGCCGGTCTTCCTGAACCACCTTCTCGGAGATCAGGATGGAGTCCTCGAAGTTGTAACCGTTCCAGGGCATAAACGCGATACGCATGTTCTGACCCAGAGCCAGCTCACCCAGGTCAACGGACGGGCCATCGGCCAGCACGTCACCACGGGCAATCACATCGCCTTCGCGCACAATCGAGCGCTGGTTGATGCAGGTATTCTGGTTTGAACGGGTGTACTTGGTGAGGTTGTAAATATCCACACCGGCATCGCCTGCTTCGGTCTCTTCGTTGTTCACCCGAACCACGATACGAGCAGCATCGACACTTTCAATAACACCGCCACGACCGGCTGTGACACACACGCCGGAATCCTGCGCAACCGTCCGCTCAACACCGGTACCGACCAATGGCACCTGCGCCTTCAGAGTCGGAACAGCCTGACGCTGCATGTTCGCGCCCATCAGGGCCCGGTTGGCGTCGTCGTGCTCCAGGAACGGAATCAGCGAGGCCGCTACGGACACAACCTGGCGTGGAGACACGTCCATGAAGTTGACCGCTTCTGGCGGAGCCACGGTAAATTCGTTCATGTGACGAACGGTAACCAGTTCGTCGGTCAGTCGTTTGTTCTCGTCTGTCTCGGCACTGGCCTGAGCGATGATGTAGTTGCTCTCTTCAATAGCGGAGAGATACACCACTTCATCCGTAACCACGCCTTCGACCACCTTCCGGTACGGGCTTTCCAGGAAGCCGTAGGAGTTGGAGCGGGCGTAGGTTGCCAACGAGTTGATCAGACCGATGTTCGGACCTTCCGGCGTCTCGATCGGGCACACACGGCCATAGTGGGTCGGGTGTACGTCCCGAACCTCGAAGCCGGCACGCTCACGGGTCAGGCCGCCTGGCCCAAGCGCAGAAATACGACGCTTGTGAGTCACCTCGGACAGCGGGTTGTTCTGATCCATGAACTGGGACAGCTGGCTGGAACCGAAGAATTCCTTCACCGCCGCCGCTACCGGCTTGGCGTTGATCAGATCCTGCGGCATCAGGCCTTCGCTTTCAGCCAGGCTCAGACGCTCACGTACCGCACGCTCTACCCGAACCAGACCAACCCGGAACTGGTTTTCAGCCATCTCGCCAACACAGCGAACACGACGGTTACCCAGGTTATCGATATCGTCCACCTGGCCTTGTCCGTTACGGATCGAGATCAGGGTTTTCAGAACATCGATAATATCTTCGTGAGTCAGCGTACCTTCACCGGTGCTTTCTTCGCGGCCCAGGCGACGGTTAAGCTTCATCCGGCCAACGGCCGAAAGATCGTACCGCTCTTCGGAGAAGAACAGGTTGTTGAACAGGTTCTCCGCAGATTCCTTCGTCGGCGGCTCGCCAGGGCGCATCATGCGGTAGATTTCTACCAGCGCTTCCAGCGGTGTCCGGGTCGGGTCGATACGCAGGGTATCGGACATGAACGGACCGCAGTCGAGATCGTTGGTGTACAGGGTCTCAATTTCGGTAACACCGGCATCCAGAATGTTCTGAACGACTTCTTCTGTCAGCTCGGTATTGCACTCCACCAGCACTTCACCAGTGGACTGATCGATCATATCTTTGGCCAGCACTCGACCGTAGAGATATTCGGTCGGCACTTCCAGCTCGGTAATTTCTGCTTTTTCCAGCTGCTTGATGTGGCGCGCGGTTACCCGGCGGCCTTCCTCAACAATTACATTGCCTTCCTTATCCTTGATATCGAAGGTGGCAATGTCACCACGCAACCGGCTAGGCACCAGTTCCAGCTTGCACGCTTCTTCACCCAAAGCAAACTTACTGGTGTCAAAGAACATCTCGAGCATCTGCTCAGAGGTGTAACCCAGACCACGCAAAAGAATACTCGCCGGCAGCTTGCGGCGACGGTCGATACGAACAAACACGCTGTCTTTCGCATCGAACTCGAAATCGAGCCAGGAACCACGGTAAGGAATCACCCGCGCTGAATACAGCAATTTGCCGGATGAGTGGGTCTTGCCCTTGTCGTGATCAAAGAATACACCAGGTGAACGATGCAGTTGGGAAACGATAACGCGCTCGGTACCGTTGATAACGAAGGTACCGTTTTCAGTCATCAGGGGCATTTCGCCCATGTAGACTTCTTGTTCTTTAATGTCCTTGATCGCCTTGTTGGACGATTCCTTGTCATAAATGATAAGGCGGACTTTTACCCGCAGCGGCGCGGCGTAAGTAACGCCCCTGAGCTGACATTCCTTGACATCAAACACTGGCTCGCCAATTCGATAGCTCACATACTCGAGAGCGGCGTTGCCAGAGTAACTGACAATCGGGAATACGGATTTGAAGGCAGCATGAAGACCGGTTTCCCGGCGGTCTTCTGGAGCGGCTTCATCTTGCAGGAAGTCCCGGAATGAATTTAGCTGAATAGACAGCAAATAGGGGACGTCCATCACGGAAGGCAATTTACTAAAATCTTTGCGAATCCGCTTTTTCTCAGTATAGGAGTAAGTCATCTGCATTCCCCAGCGTTAGACCTGATACCTGGTATCAAGAAGCAATAAATGTTCTGCTTCGGGGCCGAATTGCTCGGCATATCGCGCCGTCTTGAATAAGACTCTGGCTGTAGGTTATAGAACTGACAACAACCTGTTATTGCTCACCAGACTCTATAGCATATACAACAGAAAAAGGCCGGTGGCCCGAAGCCACCAGCCCGTCCATGCTTATCGCACGGTGTCGATCAACAGCCGACTCTTACTTAAGCTCAACAGACGCGCCTGCGTCCTCAAGCTTCTTCTTGGCTTCTTCGGCGTCATCCTTGGAAGCACCTTCTTTAACCGGAGACGGAGCACCGTCAACCAGTTCTTTCGCTTCCTTCAGACCCAGACCGGTCAGTTCACGAACGGCCTTGATTACGTTGACCTTCTTCTCACCTGGACCGGTCAGAATAACGTCAAATTCGGTCTGCTCTTCAGCAGCGGCGGCTTCGCCACCAGCGGCAGCCGGAGCGGCAGCTACTGCAGCTTCAGCAGAAACGTTAAACTTTTCTTCCATCGCTTCAACGAGCTCAACAACTTCCATTACGCTCATTTCAGCAATTGCATTCAAAATATCGTCTTTAGACAGAGCCATGATGACTTTCTCCCAAAAATAAAAAAATGGTTTTCAACGGAATCAAGCAGCGTCGCGCTTCTCGTCCCGGACTGCAGCTACAACACGCGTAATCCGTCCCGGAATATCGTTCAGGCTGCGTACGAGCTTGGTAACTGGTGCCTGTGTAACAACGGCCAGCTTGGTCAACGCTTCGTGCAGCGTTGGCAGCGTGGCGAGGCGATCAATCTGGTCTGCACCCAACAGCTCACCGCCGAGGGACAATCCTTTGATCTCAAAAGCCTCTTTCTCTTTGGCAAAATCCTTCAGCAACCGCGCGGCGGCACCGGGATCTTCCATAGAAAACGCCAGAATGGTCGGGCCAACCAGAGCTTCTTCGATGCACTCGTACTCGGTACCTTTGATCGCAATCTTCGCCAGGTTGTTACGCACAACCTTCAAGCGAACATTTTCGGCACGAGCCTTGGCACGAAGTGCGGTCATGTCACCAGAAGTGACACCGCGGTAGTCAGCCAAAACCACAGACAGAGCAGTACCAGCAGTCTCGTTGACTTCAGCGACGATCGCTTTCTTGTCTTCGAGTCTAATTGCCACTGGTTTTCTCCTCGATTTCGCCGGCTGTTGCCGGCAAACCCATTATTGCTCCTTGCGGAGCGCCTTACGGTGTTTGGGTTCAGAGAGAACGTCTTCACACCGTCTGCGCAGGCATTTCTTTAACCCCTTCGTTCCCGAAAGAACCCGGGGGCCTGCGGTCTTTGACAGCCTTGGCTTCCGCCTAGACTACAAAGTAACTACCGACCAGAAATTCAGATGCTCAGAGAGCTCTGATCGATAGTCAAACCAGGCCCCATAGTGGAAGAGATGCTGATCTTTTTCAGATAAACACCCTTCGACGATGAAGGCTTGGCCTTTTTCAGGTCTGCAATCAGAGCTTCAAGGTTTTCCTTAATGGTCTGCGCAGTAAATTCAACGTTACCCAATGGAGCGTGAATAATGCCGTTCTTGTCGGTACGGTACCGAACCTGACCGGCTTTTGCGTTTTTAACCGCAGTTTCAACGTCCGGAGTAACTGTGCCAACCTTCGGGTTAGGCATCAGGCCGCGGGGACCAAGAATCTGGCCCAGCTGACCAACAACACGCATGGCGTCCGGAGTGGCGATAACCACGTCGAAGTCCATATTGCCTTTTTTAACTTCGGCGGCCAGGTCATCCATACCTACGATGTCTGCACCGGCAGCTGTGGCCTTCTCGGCGTTCGCGCCCTGGGTGAAGACAGCAACACGCACATCTTTACCAGTGCCATGCGGCAGAACGGTGCTGCTACGTACAACCTGGTCAGATTTACGCGCATCAACGCCAAGATTGACAGAAACGTCTACAGACTCTTTGAAGTTGACGTTCTTGCCAAGGTCGACCAACAGGCTTACCGCCTCATCGACGCTATAGGCACGGGTGGGCTCTACTTTTTCACGAATCAGCTTTTGACGCTTGCTCAGCTTCGCCATCTTAGAGGCCCTCCACGTTGAGGCCCATACTGCGGGCAGTACCGGCAATAGTACGAACCGCCGCATCCATATCGGCTGCAGTCAGGTCCGGCTCTTTTGTTTTCACGATTTCTTCGATCTGCTCGCGGGTCACGCTACCAACCTTGTCGGTGTTCGGGCGACCAGAACCGCTTTTAATACCAGCGGCTTTCTTCAGAAGAACGGCGGCAGGCGGAGTCTTGTTGATGAAGGTAAAGCTGCGATCGCTGTAAACCGTGATAACGGTCGGGATCGGCAGTCCAGGCTCCAGATCCTGAGTCTGGGCGTTAAATGCCTTACAGAACTCCATGATGTTCACGCCGTGCTGACCCAGAGCAGGACCAACGGGCGGACTCGGGTTGGCCTTACCGGCAGCAACCTGAAGCTTGATATACGCTTCGATCTTCTTTGCCATGATATTTCTCCTGTGGGTTCAAACGCCTCGCGGCTCCCCGGTAGTTACAACTGCATAAAGCAGACACAAAAAGCCCGCGACGCCATTGCGCGCGAGCTGTATTTTGAAAAGCGCCCTTACTCTTTTTCGACCTGACCGAACTCCAGCTCTACCGGAGTGGATCTGCCGAAAATCAGAACGGCCACTTTCACACGACTCTTGTCGTAATCAACTTCTTCGACCACGCCATTAAAGTCGGCGAAAGGCCCTTCGGTGACACGAACAATCTCGCCCGGCTCGAACAGAGTCTTGGGCTTGGGCTTATCTGCGCCGCTTTCAACACGACGAAGAATGGCCTCAGCCTCACGCTCGGTAATCGGCGCCGGCTTATCTTTGGTGCCACCAATAAAGCCAAGAACTCTCGGCGTATTCTTTACAAGATGCCACGTTGCATCGTCCATTTCCATCTGGACCAATACGTACCCGGGATAGAATTTGCGCTCACTCTTGCGCTTCTTTCCGTCGCGCATCTCGACAACTTCTTCGGTCGGAACCAGGATGTCGCCAAACTGCTCTTCCATCCCTTCAAGAGCAACACGCTCCTTCAGAGTGCGCATCACATGCTTTTCGAAGCCAGAATACGCATGAACGACGTACCAGCGCTTAGCCATTGCACACTCCCGTTATCCGATAAATCCGGCGACCAACCAACTGATCAGCGAATCCATACCCCACAAAATAAGTGCCACTACCAGTACAAACACCACAACAATTGCGGTGGTCTGAATAAGCTCGGGCCTGGTAGGCCATACCACTTTCCGGATTTCCACACGTGCTTCTTTCAGAAGAATCGCAAAGCGCCGACCCCGAACGGTCTGAAGTGCAACGAAAGCCGCAACCAAACCCAGAGCAACAAGCGCCAAAACCCGATAAAGCAGTGATTCGGCACTGAAATACTGATTGCCAACGACACCGGCAGCAACCAGAACGAAAACAACCAGCCACTTCACGCTATCGAAACGGCTGGTCGACTGTACGGCTTTTGACTCCATGGGAATCAGCTTATGTATCCGGAGATTAAAAAATGGCAGGCCAGGAGGGAATCGAACCCCCAACCTGCGGTTTTGGAGACCGCTGCTCTGCCAATTGAGCTACTGGCCTGCACCGAAAACTCAGTGCAACAACAAAGAGTAACCCGGAGGTTACTCGATGATCTTGGAGACCACGCCGGCACCAACGGTACGGCCGCCTTCGCGAATCGCGAAGCGCAGGCCATCTTCCATGGCGATCGGAGCGATCAGGGTAACAGACATCTTCACGTTGTCACCCGGCATTACCATCTCAACGCCTTCCGGCAGTTCACAAGAACCGGTTACGTCGGTCGTACGGAAATAGAACTGCGGACGATAGCCCTTGAAGAACGGAGTATGACGGCCGCCTTCGTCTTTGCCCAGAACGTACACTTCGCACTCAAACTTGGTGTGCGGAGTGATAGAGCCCGGTACCGCCAGTACCTGGCCACGCTCAACGTCGTCACGCTTGGTGCCACGCAGCAGCGCACCGATGTTCTCACCAGCACGACCTTCGTCGAGCAGCTTACGGAACATCTCAACACCGGTTACAACGGTCTTGACGGTGTCTTTGATACCAACGATCTCGCACTCATCGCCAGTCTTGACGATGCCGCGCTCAACACGACCGGTTACCACAGTACCACGGCCGGAGATTGAGAACACGTCCTCAATCGGCATCAGGAACGGCTGATCGATAGCACGCTCTGGCTCTGGCAGGTAGTCGTCCAGGGCTTCTACCAGCTTCTTGACAGCGGTAGTACCCATTTCGTTGTCGTCTTTGCCTTCCAGCGCCATCAGCGCAGAACCGGTGATGATCGGAGTGTCGTCACCCGGGAACTCGTACTGGTCCAGAAGTTCACGAACTTCCATTTCTACCAGCTCGAGCAGCTCTTCGTCATCGACCATGTCCGCTTTGTTCAGGAACACAACGATGTACGGAACGCCAACCTGACGGGACAGCAGGATGTGCTCACGAGTCTGCGGCATGGGGCCGTCAGCGGCGGAGCAAACCAGGATCGCGCCGTCCATCTGCGCCGCACCAGTGATCATGTTCTTCACATAGTCAGCGTGGCCCGGGCAGTCTACGTGTGCGTAGTGACGAGTCGGGGAATCGTACTCAACGTGAGACGTCGCGATAGTGATGCCACGAGCCTTCTCTTCCGGCGCGTTATCGATCTGGTCGAACGCACTGGCTGAACCGGTACCCCAGACTTCGTGACATACACGGGTCAGAGCGGCGGTCAGTGTGGTCTTACCATGGTCTACGTGACCAATGGTGCCCACGTTCAAGTGCGGCTTATTACGCTCAAATTTTGCTTTAGACATTCGACCAATCCCCCTAAGCGATCAGGATCGTAACGTTTACCGGACAATAGTGGAGCTCATGGGCGGATTTGAACCGCCGACCTCACCCTTACCAAGGGTGTGCTCTACCAACTGAGCTACATGAGCATTAACACAAACTGGAGCGGGCAGCGGGAATCGAACCCGCGTCATCAGCTTGGAAGGCTGAGGTAATAGCCACTATACGATGCCCGCAAGCAATAATGGTGGAGGGGGCAGGATTCGAACCTGCGAAGCTTTCGCGTCAGATTTACAGTCTGATCCCTTTGGCCACTCGGGAACCCCTCCCGGACAAACTCGCAAAAAAGCAAGTTCGCAAAAACTTAAGTGGAGCTGGCGGACGGAATCGAACCCCCGACCTGCTGATTACAAGTCAGCTGCTCTACCAACTGAGCTACGCCAGCTCACATTCGCCTCATCAGCGAGGGCGGTATACTACGGATTTTTATCTGGCGTTGCAACACCCTTACAGGGTGCCGGTTCGTTGATTTCGAACTTTTTACCAGATTCCGCTTCAACCGCTTGAACCGGAAGACTTTCTGCCTCGGATTCAACCTCAAAAACGAGGGCGTATCCTATCCGATTTCGGGTGAACTTGGCCAGCACCACATCGATATTTTTGCGCTTTTTTTCGGCAACGACGGTTTCCGCCGCTGACCTGGATTCAAACAAACCCAGGGAAATGGCGTTCCGGTACTCGCCCTGAGTAACGAGCCAGGCCTCAACGCCCTCCCGGCGTAATTCACTCAACTGATCGAGAGCCGCCCGCTCCGGTTGAGGGGGTATCACCACCCAGTTCAGTGGGGGCAGTGTGCGCTCTCGCTCCTCCACGAAATAAACCATACCCGAGCGCTCCGCGAGCTGTTTAGCTTCCGCCCGCGTTTCAAACCAGCCAACTCTCATGCACCGGTATTGATCCGCCTCTTCAGAGCCGAGCTTTATACTGGCAACCCGTGGCAATTGCCCCTGCACCTGATCGGCCGGCGGGGGCTCGCGGTGGGCGACCCACCACACAGCGGCATTCAAAAGTAACAACAAAAGCGCCAGCCACTTCATCAATCTGTCCCGACTCCATCAATCCGCTCCAACCCTTCGAAGACAAGGCCCGAACGGTGCTCGGCGTCGAGCCCGAGCGACAGCAATCTATCAGCGTCGCCCCCGGTAACCAGAAGCTTGGCGAGATCGTAGCGGCCACAATCTCTATGGATCCGATCAATAAAGCCCGAGCTCAGCCAGGCAAGACCGTGATTCGTGCATTCCGAGGTGCTCTGCCCCGGCATGGTGTCAAGCTCATCATCATACTCAAAGCCAATACGGGCAGCGTCCATTTTCAGGCTTCGCCTCATCATCATCAGGCCCGGCAGAATATAACCACCCAGATGGGAACCGTCATTGCGCACATAATCAACAGTAACGGCGCTACCCGCATCAACAACGGCGAAACCGCTCTGAAAATCACTCCAGGCTCCGACCATGGCATGCCATCGGTCTGCCCCCATAGCGGACACCTGGCGATAGGAGTTTACCAACCCGAAACGCTGCTTTTCGGCCCAGTAGAAATGGACCGGCGCGTCGGTCACCGCCTTTATTGCCTTTCGCAGAGCTGCCTCAGCCTGATCGGAGCCGACCATGGAAACAGCCACCCGGGAAATGTCAGCGCTGTACGGCAACAAAATGGACAGAAAATCGGATTCAGAGCCACACACGAAACCTTCCCTGAACTTGCCGGACGAATCCGCAAGCCGCCATTTGGTTCGGGTGTTTCCGGAATCAATAAATAAAATCACGCCTGAACTCTCAGCCTGATATCGCCTGCCCTGACGGCGGTTGTCTCGTCACCCCGGGCGACCAGATAATTGCCCTTAGAATCGATACCCGCACCCATGCCGAACAGCTCTCCGTCATGAGCAACCAGTGGTTTGTCGTAGAAAATATCCCGTTCCTGCCACTGCTCGGCAAACCAGGGGAAGCCGTTTGCCTCAAAGCTTTCTACTGCGCGGTCAATCTCAATCAGAATCGCCGACGCGATTTCTCCCCGGCTCCACTTTTGTCCTGGCCAGGCCAGAGCCAGACTGGTCCAGGGCTGATCAACCACCTCGGATTGCGACATATGGACGTTGATGCCAATACCCGCAATAACCTGAACCTTGCCTTCCTGAAGCTCGCCCTGAATCTCTACCAGAATGCCCCCGATTTTTTGACCTGACGCATAGAGATCATTCGGCCACTTCAGACCTACCGGTACAGCACCGAGGCCTTCGAGTGCATTGGCAACGGCCAGGCCCAGCACCAGACTCAAGCCCTCCAACGCTGCAAAACCGCCGGTTAATGTCAGCCCCAGGCTGAGATAGAGATTTTCCCCTTTCGGACTGGCCCATGGGCGACCCATTCGGCCGCGGCCGGCACTCTGGCTATCAGCCAATACCACAGGGGTCGCCGAACCACAGGTCGGCAAGCGGCTGGCCACCTCCCTGTTGGTGGAAGCGACCTCCGACAGGACATTCAGATCGATGCGGGATTTAAGCGCTTGTGGAAGGCCACGATTAATTGCGTCAGCATCCAGCAGATCAACCGCGGACATAAGCTGATAGCCCCTGCCTTTGATCGTCCGGATTTCAACGCCATCAGCGGAAGCCTTACGTATCTGTTTCCAGACAGCAGTTCTGGATACACCCAGAGCTTTGGCCAGGGACTCACCGGAATGGACCTTTTGGTCATCGAGTAAAGACAATAACGCAGGGACTTTCATTTAATTGATATCCAGGCAATAACGAAACACGGGGATTAGACAACACCGGGCAGAAAAAAACAAAGGTACAAATAAAAAAACCCCAGCATCGCAAGAT
>JBNJLG010000009.1:0-86072 GCA_051751785.1 Pseudomonadota bacterium
CCCCTTAGCAGCTCGACTTGGTGAGAAAGGCACATCCAGAACTCCATGATGAAACGCATCAATTATTGCTTTGTACGGATCACTTGGGTCAATCGCAGAGTTAATGAGTTCTCTTGATTCTTGCACGATCTGCTGCTGCTCCAGAGACACTGCGTCGGAAACTACTTCTACAATGCCGGACGGAGAGCTCGTCATCGCGCGCACGAAGTTGATCGCATCTGCGTTGGATTTCGCGGTGGGAATGCCTTGTGACTCTTGAACGGTTTTTACGACAACTTTTCGTGCCAAACCAGCCTTTGCAACGATAGCGCCATGCGCAACCAATGCCATGGATTCGTGAATTCCGGATGGGAAAGGCCCCATGTACTGGTGCAGAACGGGAAACACATCAACATCGTCAGGCACATAGAGCTCAGACAATTCGCGTATCGCCCTTAAAGCAGCAATGTCCTGTGCCAAGCAGCCCCCTTGAGGGTAGGCAATTTGCACACATTTTACGCCTTCCTTAATTCCGCACATGGCTTCCAGAAAAGATAAAGACAAAGCGAGAGACGGCGGTACCAATACCGCAGTCAACGTGCCAAACCTAGCTTGCCTCCCACGATCACGGGGCAATCCACTGAGAATTCCTGTTTCATCCACACCAGATCGCTGAGATCCTGCAACGCATGGCCGTTAAGGGTGCCAATGAGAATGGCTACGGATTCTGGATGATCTGCATAAGCCTTGCCGAATTCCGACAGAGACGTACAAGCTCCAAGATTGACGACTTCGTACCCAGAAGCTTCTAGGCGAGCCTCAATGAGTTTGTTGGCCACTACGTGGGCGTCACTTTCCGCTACACCCAGAATGACCGTATTGCTACAAGTTGTTCTAATGTCTGTGCTCGGTCCGTTTCCAGAAGAATCAATGAAGGCGTTCGACTGAAGTAGCTCGCTATTTTCCTGAAATTTCACGGATGTTCCTCCATGCGCTACATTGGAAGCTGAGCATACGAAGAGGATGATGGTCGTTCAATCAACTTTTTTTGACAGTTATCATAACTAGGGGTAATGCGTAATGCCTCGAAGACTTCCGAATCTAAATGCTGTAAAAGCGTTCGACGCCGCTGCTCGTCACCAGAGTTTCACCGAGGCAGCGGCTGAACTTTGCGTGACGCAGGCTGCGATTAGTAGGCAAATACGGCTTTTGGAGGAGCAGTTGAATACTCTCCTCTTCTCCCGAGGCCATAGAAAGGTTGAGTTGACAATTGCTGGTCGCCGTTACGCCAAAATGGTGGAGCAAGCATTGCTCTCGATAGCCTTGGATACAGGGACCGTTCAGCGGTCTTCCGCTCCAGAGGTTGTCATTGATGTAGATTCGGATTTAGCGGAGCTTTGGCTAAGGCCGCTCATGCAGAGTCGTGATTTGGATGATTTAGGGGTGTCTCTGGACATCAGAGTGCATCCCGAGCCGCAAAAAATGTTTGCTTCGGACGCGGACCTAGCGATTACTTGGGGCCAGGTCTACGTCCCGGGCTTCCAAACAGAGACATTTCTTCAGTACACAGCATTTCCGGTCTGCAGCCCCTCTCTCGTGGAATCGTCGGAGTCAATCAACGACATCGGTGATTGCCTCGAACATCGATTGATCCACGACCGAGGCATTCATTGGTGGGATAATGCGTTGGTGTCTAATGGCTATAGTCTGGCCAAATGCAAGAGAAGCATTACGTACCATCGCACTTACCTTTGTATGTATGCAGCTGCCGACGGACTCGGCGTGGCAATCGGAGATGACGTTAGTAGCGCCCACTTGATTAAGGAAGGTAAGCTCATACGTCCGTGTGGCCCGGACATACCAGGTCGAATGAGATACAACCTATTGGTTCCGGAAGTGAGACCACTACCAGACGGAGTTCATGCAACTATCACTTGGCTAAAAGGCCTCGCTAAATCTCACGGTGAATGGCTGGCGTCGTGGCACCAATAAGGCTGAGACAATCAGATCAACACGATCATCCAGGAAATCCGGGACCGCTCGAAAAATCCTCACGTGCTCCTGGTGACACGGCTGTCTCTGGAAACCGGGGCGAGATGGGCTGAAGCAGAAAGGCTGACGCTTTCGAGGCTCAAACCGTATCGGGTGACCTACGACCAGACCAAATCCGGCAAGAAACGATCCGGGCCGATATCGAAAGCGCTTTACCAGGCATTGAAGCAACACCTGGAAGAGTGGGGCGGTTTCGGAACCTCGACAATTTCAGCGTTTCGCCGGGCAGTCGATCGGACAGGCATAAAGCTTCCCGAAGGTCAGTGCGCCCATATACTACGCCACACCTTCGCCAGTCACTTTATGATGAACGGGGGTAACATTCTGGCTCTTCAAAAGATCCTGGGGCATTCAACCATTAACATGCCCATTCGTTACGCACACCTGGCCCCGGACCACCTGGAAGAAGCCATTTTGCTTAACCCAATGAACGGCGTTGACGTTTCGTTGACACTTGAAGAAAAAACGGAAGGCCAGAAACGAAAAAAGCCCCTGAAATCAGGGGCTTGATTCGGAGAGTTTGGTGGAGACGGCGGGAATTGAACCCGCGTCCGCCAGTACTCAGCCTTGAGGTCTACATGCTTAGCATCCCTCTATTAGTTTAAGTTCAAGCGACCCAAGGGTCAGGGTGCAAGAACCGAGCTCTTTGAATCTTAGCCGTTAGACAGTGAGCTCTGAATAACGGAGCAACCTATAAGCGATGACGTCCTGGGATGTTGCTACTGGGTTATAGGTGCCCCAGCCAGGACGACTAGCGGCTTACGCTGCTAGTGCGTAGTTTTCGTCGTTTGCGACTATTGCGTTGCAGCTTTGGATTAACGAGATTCGCTGCCATCTCGACATGCACTCAAGGGTTCGCCACCGGCGTCGAAGCCATGTCGTCCCCTCTTGTCTTCAGTATATGGGTATCGTTTAAGCAACTTCAAGGACTGATTCTGTGTTTTGTACTTACCGCGTCGGTTCAGTTGTTCACTTCTCTGAGAATGCGCTGCTTCTGGCGGTTCCAGTCTTTCTCTTTTTCGGCGGCACGCTTGTCGTGCTTCTGCTTACCCTTCGCCAGTGCAATTTCGCACTTTACCTTGTTCTTTTTCCAGTACAGGGCCAGTGGTATGCAAGTGTGGCCGGCCTGGTTGACCTTGCCCATGATCTTGGCAATTTCCTTGGCGTGCAGAAGCAGCTTGCGGGTTCGGGTGGGGTCCGCAATAACATGGGTTGAGGCGGTGCTCAGTGGGGTGAAGTGGGCACCGAGCAACCAGGCTTCGCCCCCTTTGAGAAGCACATAGGCATCAACCAACTGGGCTTTGCCCGCGCGCAGGGATTTAACTTCCCAGCCGAGTAGCGACAGGCCCGCCTCGAAGCGTTCCTCAATGTGATACTCGTGTTTTGCCTTTTTGTTCAGGGCGATGGTGTTATTGCTTGGTGCTTTCTTCTTGCTCATGAATCCTGTCCGGGATCGGAAGAATGACGAAAGCGGCATTGTAGCCCAGGACGACGGGGCGGGTCACGGTATCGCCAAATAGTTGGTGATTAACGGTCGTTTGCGGGTGGGCGCTTCAGCTACAATGTCGGACTCATTGATGGCAGGGGCCGGAATGCCACATAAGTATCAAACTTCTATCGGGTCTTTTACCCGTAAATCCACGTTCTTCTGGGCTGCGGTGGGCGCCACTGTCGGTCTGGCCAACTTGTGGCAGTTTCCCTATCTGGCGAGTCAGCACGGTGGCGGGCTTTTCCTTCTGTTGTACCTGGCCTGTCTGATTCTGGTCACCTTACCCCTGATGGTGACAGAAACCATTTTTGGTCGTCATGCCCGCCACGGGATCGTTCTGGCTATGGATGGCTACGTGAAAACGGCTGGCGGTTACCGGCTATGGCGTATGGCAGGGCCGCTGAGTATCGTCGCAGCGTTTCTGGTGCTGTCTTTCACGGCGGTTTTTGGCGGAATCGTCCTGGCTTATCTGTTTTTCGGCGCGACGGGCAGCTTCTCTGGCGCCTCTCCTGCTACGGCTACCGGTATTCTGTCGGACCTGGTGGCCAATCCGGGGCACTACCGGCAGTTCATGGCCTGGCATGCTTTCTTTTTGTTGTTGGTGGTTCTGGTTTCCGCCCGGGGCGTTGTCGAGGGTGTGGAACGGTCAATGCGGTTTCTGGTGCCGGTTACACTGGTATTGATAGTCGGGCTGTTCGTTCTTGCTGCGATGAACGGGCGGCTGACTGCCGGCATTAACCAGGTTCTGGACTCGCGCCCGCACCAGGTGGGTTTTGATAGTGTTCGTGCCGCGTTTTTTCATGCCTTTTATACCCTTGGATTGGGGATGGGGGTCTGGACCATATTTGGTGCCTATGCAGCCCCGCATACCCGATTGAAGCGGTCGATACTGGCTGTCGTCCTGATGGATACGCTGGTTGCCATTGTTGCCGGGATAATGATGTTCTCGGTCGCCCAGGGCGGATTCGCTCTGGAGGGTGAGCGTGGTTTCAGTCTTCTGTTTGTCTCGCTGCCGGTGAATCTCGCGCAGTTGCCCTATGACCAGGCCGTTATTGCAGCCGTATTCCTGGTGGTTGTGTTGATTGTCTGGGCGACTGCTATTTCCCTTTTGGAACCCGTGATCGGCTGGTTCCGGGAGTGGCTTGGTGCACCCAGGGGGCTGAGTGTCGTTATTGTCGGTGTCGCGGTCTGGTTGGTGGGCTTGGTATCGCTTTTTTCATTCAATGTCTGGGCAGGGTATCATCCCGGCGGGGCGTCGCCTTTCCGTTGGCTGGAGCTGCTGGCCGGCGGTATCCTGATTCCTCTGGTCGGAATTCTGATCGCGGCCTTCACCGGCTGGAGCATGAGCCGGCGGTATGCCCGCGGCATGCTGGGTAATGCGTCCGGCCCCATTCGCAAGTACTGGTACTGGGTGCTCCGGTCGGTGCTTCCGGTAGTGGTGGCCTGGATCGGTTTGCAATACACGGTGTTGTCGCTGGCGAATCTGTGCGAGAACGGCAACGCTGCCATCTGGTGTGGCAGTGAGCCCTCGGCAATGGAGGTCCGGCCGGTTCAAAGTGAGCCAGGCAGGGATGATATCCAGTATGATGGCGATTGACACACATTTGTGGCTGCCTGGCAGTCAACGTAGTACAAAGCGTAGGATCCCTGGTTTACATGGCTCACCAGATTGATAAAACCGCACTTGTTATGCACTCCGCGGAACGCATGTTCCACCTGGTTAATAATGTGGAGCGATATCCCGAATTCCTGCCCTGGTGCTCAGGCGCGGAAGTCCGGGAAGAGGGCGACGGATTGCGTAGAGCGTCGCTGGAAATCTCCAAGGGCGGAATGCATCACCGGCTGACGACCCTGAACCGCGTTCAGGAGCCAGATAGCATCGAAATAAGTCTGGCCGACGGACCACTGAAAAGCCTGACCGGGCGCTGGCAGTTTCAGAGACTGGACGAAAATGCCTGCAAGGTCATCCTGACGCTGGAGTTTGAATTCTCCGGCTCTCTGTCTCGAATGGCCTTCGGTCCGGTTTTTAAATACGTGGCCAACACCATGGTTGATGCGTTCTGTCGTCGGGCGGATGAACTCTACGGTCGGGGAAGTGTGTGATGGAAGTAGAAGTGGCTTACGCCAGACCAGACAGGCAGCGCATTGTTACGTTGCAGGTGCCGGAAGGTACAACGATGTCTGAAGCTGCGCGGCTTTCGGGCATTGACGAGCTGTTTCCCGAGATCAATCTTGATGAGATTGATATGGGCATTTTTGGCAAGGTGGTAAAGAAGCCTGCCGAGCACACGCTTCGGGAAGGTGATCGTGTGGAACTTTACCGGCCTTTGAAGATCGATCCCAAGCAGGCCCGGTTGAACCGGGCCAAGAAGAAAGGCTGAGAATCAGTAAGCGGGCGTTTCTTCGAGCAACTTTGACTGATAGTGGCTATAGTTACCATTATCGTAGTGCACGATGACTCGCTGCTCTTCGATTTCACCGCCTCGGCGCTGGAACGTGTAAACGTAGTAGTCTTTGGATGGGTCAACAGGGTTTTGCACCAGTGGCGTCCCCAGAATGGCACGTACCTGGTCTTGGGGCATGCCTTCGGACAGCTCACTGAGCTCTTCATCGGTAACGATGTTGCCCTGCTGAACATTGATTTTGTAAACGCCCGGAAAAGCGCAACCGGACAAGAATAAAATGCTAATAAGAACGATAGCGGTGAGCTTTTGCATCGCCGGGGGAAATCCTCTATCTTGACGTCGCCTGCCTGGGCAGGAGTGAAACGGTTATCCGTTGAATAGCGGCTTCATCATACCCGAAGCCGCAAGGCACACCAACGAGTGAATAGTAACATGTCATCTGAAAACACCGAATTACGAAAAGTCGGCCTGAAGGTTACTCTGCCGAGAGTGAAAATCTTCAACATTCTGGAAAACGCGAAAGAGCACCATCTCAGTGCTGAGGACGTTTATAAGAAGCTGCTTGATCAGGGAGATGACGTGGGTCTGGCGACTGTCTACCGGGTTTTGACCCAGTTTGAGGCGGCGGGCCTGGTGCTGCGGCATAATTTCGAGGGTGGTCATGCCGTGTTCGAAATGGCTGGCGATGATCATCACGACCATATGGTTTGTACGCAAACCGGTGAAGTTGTCGAGTTTGTTGACGAGGTTATTGAAGAGCGTCAGCGAAAGATTGCCGAGGAGCATGGCTACGAGATTGTGGATCACAGCCTGATTCTCTATGTGAAGCCTGCAGGCTCCAAAAAGTAGTAGCAGCGACAGTAAAAAATCGGGGCCACATCTGTGGCCCCGCAAGCTCTTCACGAAGAAGAGTAGGGGTCAGTGGTGAGTTGCCTGGCCTTTGACAAACATTTCCCTGGCGTGAGCAATCGTGTGTTTGGTCATGTCCATACCTCCCAGCATTCTGGCTACCTCGTCGATTCTTCCCTGATCATCCAGCGTTTCAATGCGTGAGTAAGTGGCGTCCGATTCTGTGAATTTGCTGACAAACAGATGCTGATGTGACTGTGCGGCCACCTGTGGCAGGTGTGTTACGCACAGCACCTGGCCATTGTCGCCGAGTGCCCGCAGAAGCCGGCCTACTACTTCGGCCGTGCCACCGCCGATGCCAACGTCTACCTCATCAAACACGAGGGTCGGGGTTGTGGATGTCTGGGCAACCACCACCTGAATGGCCAGGCTGATTCGTGACAGCTCGCCACCCGAGGCAACTTTTGCCAGTGGCCGGGCAGGCTGGCCTGGATTGGCGCTCACCAGAAATTCAGTGTCTTCCATGCCATGGGGGGCGGGTTCACCGTCCTGATTGCGATTCAGGTGAGTCACAAACTGCACCGCCGGCATGCTCAGTTGCGCCAGTTCTTCGGCGATGCGCTGATCCAGGTTGGCGGCGGCTTGCCGGCGTTTGTCGGTCAGCGTATCCGCCAGTTCGTTGAGCTGCGCGAGGTGTTGTTCCAGTTCTGCTTCGAGCTGTTCCAGGCTGCCGGCTCCGCCATCGAGTTCCGCCAACTCGTTGCTCAGCTTCTGATGGAATTCAGGCAGTTCCTCCGGGGTGATGCGGTGCTTGCGCGCCATTTGATAGATGGCGCTCAGGCGTTCTTCAACCTCGGCCAGCCGGGCAGGGTCTGCCTCGTAGTCATCAACAAAGCGGCGCAGGTTATCGCCCGCTTCTGATATCTGTATCTGGGCTTCGTTCAGCATCTGGATGGTGTCATTCAGCGCAGGCACTTCTACCGGCAGCTGTTCCAGCTGTTGCAGGGCCTGACGAACCAGGCCGGCGGCACTGGTGTCTTCTTCCGTGCACAGCAGTGCAGCCTGATGGCTGCTGTGCAGCACGCCGTCGGCCTGGCTCAGCTGTGCCTGTTCCTGCTCAAGATCTTCCTGCTCGCGCTCCGCCAGTGCCAGCCGGTCCAGTTCTTCTACCTGGTAACGAAGCAACTGGATTCTGGCCTCGGCTTCGTCTGCGTTCTGGCGGCGCTGTTCAAGCTTCTGGCGGGTCTGGTTCCAGGTCTTCCAGGCTGCCCGGGTGTTGTCTGCCAGTTCCTCAACCCCTGCGAACTCGTCAAGCAGTTTGCGATGGGTTTCCTTGCGCAGGAGCGACTGATGCTGATGCTGGCTGTGAATGTCCATCAACATCCCGCCCAGCTCTTTAAGTTGTGATAGTGGGCAGGGCTGACCGTTGATGAACGCTCTTGATCGGCCTTCCTTGCTGATGCTGCGGCGCAGAATGCAGTTCTCAGGATCGTCCAGCTCATGCTCTTCGAGCCATTGCCGGGCTTCCGGCACCCGGGAGATGTCAAAACTGGCGGCTATATCGGCGCGTTTGGCGCCGTGGCGGACGGCTCCGGCATCTGCCCGCCCGCCCATGGCAAGGCCCAGCGCCCCCAGAACAATAGATTTGCCGGCACCGGTTTCCCCGGTCAGGGCTGTCATTCCGTTGTTGAAGTGCAATTCCACTTTTTCGGCAATGGCGTAATTCGAAACCGTGAGTTCTGTGAGCATGCCTGGAACCTCCGCTCTGTCTGGCACTGTGATTTCATACAGTGACTGTGAATATATACAGGGTTTTGTGTGTTTGCAAATTCACTGACGTGAAATCCTCAAAGATTCTTGGATGGAAGGTTGAAACCCGTGCTGCGGGCCCCATATCCGTTCGCAAAGCCAGTTTTCCTGTCTTCCGATAGGCAGGTCTCATTCAGTCGCAGGCCGTGAAGGCCGTGAGAGCAAGTATCAGGAGTTGTCCATGAGTGCGGAAGATAAGCGCAGCGAACAGGTAGAAGAGCAGAACGAAGCAACTGAGGCAGCCGCGGAAGAATCCGGTGCGGGGGCAGAGCAATCCGGGGGTGAGCTTTCCGAGGTGGAGGAGCTGCAGGCAAAACTGCAGGAGCATCAGGAGCAGGCGTTGCGCGCCCAGGCGGAAATGCAGAACGTTCGCCGTCGCGCTGAAATTGATGTGGAAAAAGCCCACAAGTTTGCATTGGAAAAGTTTGTAAAAGAGCTGCTGCCGGTGGCGGACAGTCTTGAAAAGGCCGTCGAGAGCACCGAAGGCCAGACAGATTCCAGTGAGCTGGTTGTGTCTATCCGTGAAGGCGTTGAGATGACTCTGGATCTGTTCATGAAGAGTCTGGCGAAATTCAACGTTGAGCAGTTGAACCCGGTAGGCGAGCCATTTGATCCGCAGCAGCACGAAGCCATGTCTATGGTGCCGGCGCCGAACGCTGAACCGAACAGCGTGGTAGCGGTTGTGCAGAAGGGCTATCTGTTGAACGGTCGCGTGGTGCGCCCGGCGATGGTGATGGTCGCGAAAGCAGAAGATAGCCCAAAAATCGACGAGCAGGCTTGAAAAGCGAAATATTGCGCCAATATAGCCAGTAAACAGATAAAGCCCGGGCAAACAGCTACGGGATAGAATTCAGAAAGAACTGGAGTGATTCAATGAGCAAGATTATTGGTATCGACCTGGGAACCACAAACTCCTGCGTAGCCATCATGGATGGCGACAAGGTCAAGGTTATCGAAAACGCCGAGGGTGATCGCACCACCCCGTCCATCATCGCTTATACCGACGATGGCGAAACCCTGGTTGGCCAGTCAGCCAAGCGCCAGGCAGTTACCAACCCGGACAACACGCTGTATGCCATCAAGCGTCTGATCGGCCGTCGTTTTGAAGACGACGTGGTTCAGAAAGACATCAAGATGGTGCCTTACAAAATTGCCAAGGCCGATAACGGCGATGCCTGGGTACAGGTAAAAGACCAGAAAATGGCGCCGCCGCAGGTGTCTGCAGAAGTTCTGAAGAAAATGAAGAAAACTGCAGAAGACTACCTGGGCGAGAAAGTAACCGAAGCGGTTATCACCGTGCCGGCCTACTTCAACGACAGCCAGCGTCAGGCTACCAAAGACGCGGGCAAGATTGCCGGTCTGGAAGTTAAGCGCATCATCAACGAGCCGACTGCAGCTGCCCTGGCGTATGGCCTGGACAAGCAAAGCGGCGACCGCACCGTAGCGGTATACGATCTGGGCGGCGGTACTTTCGACCTGTCCATCATCGAAATTGCGGATGTTGATGGCGAGCACCAGTTTGAAGTACTGGCCACCAACGGCGACACCTTCCTGGGTGGTGAAGACTTCGACCTGAAGATCATCGAGCACCTGGCTGACCAGTTCAAGAAAGACAGCGGCATCGACCTGCGTGGTGATTCCCTGGCGATGCAGCGTCTGAAGGAAGCTGGCGAGAAGGCCAAGATCGAGCTGTCCAGCAGCCAGCAGACAGACGTGAACCTGCCGTACATCACTGCAGACGCGTCCGGTCCGAAGCACATGAACGTCAAGCTGACCCGCGCCAAGCTGGAGTCGCTGGTAGAAGAGCTGGTTCAGCGCAGCCTTGAGCCGTGTAAAGTGGCCCTGAAGGATTCCGGCCTGAGCGCCTCTGAAATCGACGAGGTTATCCTCGTGGGTGGTCAGACCCGCATGCCGATGGTTCAGGCGAAGGTAAAAGAGTTCTTCGGCAAAGAACCGCGCAAAGACGTGAACCCGGATGAAGCAGTTGCCATGGGTGCGGCTATTCAGGGCGCGGTACTGTCTGGCGATGTGAAAGACGTACTGCTGCTGGACGTAACGCCGCTGACACTGGGCATCGAAACCATGGGTGGTGTTGCCACTCCGCTGATCGACAAGAACACTACGATCCCGACCAAGAAGTCGCAGACGTTCTCGACTGCGGAAGACAATCAGACAGCCGTAACCATCCATGTAGTGCAGGGTGAGCGTAAGCAGGCGTCGCAGAACAAGTCACTGGGCCGTTTCGACCTGGCAGACATTCCGCCGGCTGCACGCGGTGTGCCGCAGATCGAAGTTACCTTCGATATTGATGCTAACGGCATCCTGAACGTGTCCGCGAAAGACAAGGCGACTGGCAAAGAGCAGTCCATCGTGATCAAGGCCTCTTCCGGCCTGAATGATGACGAAATCGAGAAGATGGTGCAGGACGCCGAAGCCAACGCTGAGGAAGATCGCAAGTTTGAGGAGCTGGTACAGGCTCGTAACCAGGGCGATGCCATGGTTCACGCTGTACGCAAGACTCTGGACGAAGCCGGCGACAAAGCCAGCGACAGCGAGAAAGAGTCTATCGAAGCTTCCATCAAGGAACTCGAAGAGGCGCTGGAAGGCTCCGATAAAGAAGATATCGAAGCCAAGACCCAGAAGCTGACGGAAGCCTCTTCCGAGCTGGCCCAGAAGATGTACGCGGAAGAAGGTGGAGAGCAGGCGCAGCAGGCTGGTGGCCAGGAAGAAGGCCAGTCCCAGAGTGCTGACGATGCTGTCGACGCCGAGTTCGAAGAAGTCAAAGACGACGACAAGAAGTAAACTCGAAGTACATCAGGCAGTTGGAAAACGCGGGATGAGCCCGCGTTTTCCTCGTTATAGCAACAGGGTTTTACAGCATGGCCAAGCGCGATTATTACGAAGTGCTCGGGGTTTCCCGGGGCGCGGACGAGAAGGAAATAAAGCGGGCGTATCGCAAGCTCGCGATGAAATACCATCCGGACCGTAACCCGGACGACAGCGAGTCCGAGACCAGGTTTAAAGAAGCCAGCGAAGCCTACGAAGTTCTGGCAGACGCCAACAAGCGGGCGGCTTACGACCAGTTCGGTCACGCCGGCGTTGACGGCCAGGCCGGTGGCGGTGGAGGCTTCGGCGGTGGTGGCGCCAGCTTCTCCGATATCTTCGGTGACGTGTTCGGCGACATCTTCGGTGGCGGCGGTCGCGGCCGCAGCACACGGGGCGCCGACCTGCGCTACACCCTGGAGCTGGATCTGGAAGAAGCCGTTAAAGGCAAAAACGTCGAAATCACCATCCCCGGCCACAAGGAATGCGATACCTGTGACGGCAGTGGTGCAGAGAAAGGCTCCGGCGTCGAGGCCTGTGGCACCTGTCGGGGTATGGGGCAGGTACGCATGCAGCAGGGCTTCTTTACCGTGCAGCAGGCTTGCCCGACGTGCGGCGGTGCCGGCCAGGTCATTAAAAACCCATGCAAGGTTTGCAACGGCCAGGGTCGCGTAAGGCAGGAGAAAACACTGTCGGTGAAAGTGCCCCCGGGCGTGGATACCGGTGATCGCATCCGCCTCTCGGGCGAAGGCGAAATGGGCGTCGACGGTGGTCCGCCTGGCGACCTTTATGTGCAGGTCAGTGTGCGTGAGCACTCCATCTTTACCCGCGATGGTCGCAACCTGTATTGCGAGGTGCCGATCAGCATCATCGATGCAACGCTTGGCGGCGAACTGGAAGTACCGACTCTGGATGGCCGGGTAAAACTCAAGATCCCGCCCGAAACCCAGACCGGCAAACTCTTCCGCCTGCGTAACAAAGGCGTTGCCCCGGTACGCGGTGGTCCGGCCGGTGATCTGTTGTGCCGCGTGATTCTGGAAACACCGGTTAACCTGACCAAGCGTCAGAAAGAGTTGCTGGAAGAATTCCAGAAAACCCTGGATAGCAGCAACGGCAACGACCACGGCCCGAAGAAAACCTCCTGGTTTGAAGGTGTGAAAAATTTCTTCGATGAAATGAAATTCTGAGGGCAGAGCAGATGAGGGTAGCAATCATCGGCGCCGCAGGGCGCATGGGCAAAGTGCTGATCGAAGCGGTGGACGGCACTGAAGGCATGGAGCTTGGCGCCGCCATCGTCCAGCCCGGCAGCAGCCTGATCGGTGCCGACGCCGGCGAAATGACCGGCATCGGCAAAACCGGCGTCAAAATGGCAGGCAGCCTGGAAGATGTAAAAAATGATTTTGACGTGCTCGTCGATTTCACCTTCCCGGACCTGACCCTGGAAAATGCCGAATTCTGCAAGGCCAACGGCAAAATGCTGGTCGTCGGCACCACCGGCCTGACCGACGCCGAAAAAGCCCAGCTGGCCCTGGCCGCAGAATCCACGCAGGTGGTGTTTGCGCCCAACATGAGCGTTGGCGTCAATGTGGTTCTCAACCTGTTGAGAACCGCTGCTGCAACGCTGGGTGACGACTACGATGTAGAAATCGTCGAAGCCCATCACCGCCACAAGAAAGACGCCCCGTCCGGCACTGCGCTGCGCATGGGCGAAGTGGTGGCCGATGCTCTGGGTCGTGATCTGAAAGAATGCGCCGTCTATGGCCGCGAAGGCTTCACCGGCGAGCGCACCCGCAAGGAAATCGGCTTCGAGACCATTCGTGCCGGCGATGTGGTGGGTGATCACACCGTGCTGTTTGCCACCGAAGGTGAGCGCATCGAAGTGAGCCACAAAGCCAGTAGCCGGATGACCTTTGCCAAAGGCGCCATGCGGGCTGCGTTGTGGCTGAAGGACAAGCCTGTGGGTTTGTACGATATGCAGGATGTTCTGGGGCTTAAGTAATAGCCATGGACAAAAATCGCCAGATTTCTTACAATAAGGCGATTTGACTGCACCAAGCGTACCATTAAGAAGTTTATGAAAAAGCGGGACCGAGTTTTACTCAGTCTCGCTTTTTTGCAACCTGAATATGCGCTTGCGTTCCTGTTCGTGACGAACTTACCGCCACTCGATGAGGATACAAGCCTTGAGCACACCAGCAATCCTTGCACTCGCAGACGGAAGCCTCTTCTACGGCACCGCCATCGGCGCAGACGGAGAAACCAGCGGCGAGGTAGTATTCAATACTGCCATGACCGGCTATCAGGAAATCCTGACCGACCCGTCCTACTCCCGCCAGATGGTTACCCTGACGTATCCGCACATTGGCAACACCGGTGTTAACGAAGAAGACGTAGAATCCGACAGCATCCAGGCCGCCGGACTCATCATCCGCGATCTGCCCCTGCTTACCAGTAACTGGCGCAGCCAGGGCAGCCTTGGCGATTACCTGCGAAACAACAACATTGTTGGCATTGCGGACATCGACACCCGCCGGCTCACCCGCATCCTGCGGGACAAGGGCTCCCAGAACGGCGCCATTGTTGCCGGCGAAAATGCCTCGGCAGAGCAGGCGCTCGAGTTGGCCAAAGCTTTCCCTGGCCTGAAGGGGATGGATCTGGCCAAAGAAGTCACCTGCTCCGAGACCTATAAGTGGAGCCAGACCGAATGGGACCTGGCTTCCGGCTACGGTGAGCGCACCGAAAGCAAATTCAGGGTTGTGGCCTGGGATTACGGCGTGAAGTACAACATCCTGCGCATGCTTGCCTCCCGTGGTTGTGACATCACCGTGGTGCCGGCACAGACCCCGGCCTCCGACGTACTGGCCATGAATCCCGATGGCATCTTCCTGTCCAACGGCCCGGGCGACCCCGAGCCCTGCGACTACGCTATCAATGCCATCAAGGAAGTGCTGGAAACCGACATCCCGGTGTTCGGCATCTGCCTGGGGCACCAGTTGCTGGCTCTGGCCAGTGGCGCCAAGTCCATGAAAATGGGCCACGGCCACCACGGTGCCAACCATCCGGTGCAGGATATCGCCAAGGGCACGGTAATGATCACCAGCCAGAACCACGGTTTCGCCGTAGACGAGGCAACACTGCCTGCCAACGTGGAAGCCACCCACAAATCACTGTTTGACGGCACGCTGCAGGGCATTCGCCGGACCGACAAACCGGCTTACAGCTTTCAGGGTCACCCGGAAGCCAGCCCCGGTCCCCACGACGTGGCGCCACTGTTTGACGAATTTATCCGCCTGATGGAAGCGCGATCCGCCTGAGGGCCGATCGCCACGGATAACACGCAGGCGCCGCGCTTTAGCGCTGCAAGAATTCAAAAGTTGCTGACAGGTTTACCGAGACATGCCAAAACGTACTGACATTAAAAGCATCCTGATCCTGGGCGCCGGTCCCATCGTGATCGGGCAGGCGTGCGAATTCGACTACTCCGGAGCCCAGGCCTGTAAGGCCCTGCGCGAAGAGGGTTACCGGGTTATTCTGGTGAATTCCAATCCGGCGACCATCATGACCGATCCGGTCATGGCCGATGCCACCTACATCGAGCCGATTACCTGGAAAACCGTCGAAAAGATCATCGAAAAAGAACAGCCAGATGCCCTGTTGCCCACCATGGGTGGCCAGACCGCGCTGAACTGTGCGTTGGATCTGGAAAAATACGGCATTCTGGAAAAGCACGGCGTCGAGATGATCGGTGCCAACGCCGACACCATCGACAAAGCCGAGGACCGGGATCGCTTTGACAAGGCCATGAAGCGAATTGGCCTTGAGTGCCCGCGCGCCACCATTGCCCATTCCATGGCAGAAGCCTGGGAAATCTCCGAAGATATCGGCTTCCCGTGCATTATCCGCCCGTCGTTTACAATGGGTGGTTCCGGCGGCGGTATCGCCTATAACAAGGACGAGTTTGAAGAAATCTGTACTCGCGGCCTGGATTTGTCACCCACCAACGAGCTGTTGATCGACGAATCCCTGATCGGCTGGAAAGAGTACGAGATGGAAGTTGTTCGTGACAAAAACGACAACTGCATCATCGTCTGCGCCATTGAAAACTTTGACGCCATGGGCGTGCACACCGGTGACTCCATCACCGTGGCCCCGGCCCAGACCCTCACCGACAAGGAATATCAGATCATGCGGAACGCCTCTCTGGCGGTTTTGCGTGAAATCGGTGTGGAAACCGGCGGCTCCAACGTACAGTTCGGCATCAACCCGGATACCGGCCGTATGGTCGTCATCGAAATGAACCCGCGGGTGTCCCGTTCTTCGGCCCTGGCGTCCAAGGCGACCGGTTTCCCGATCGCCAAGGTGGCTGCCAAGCTGGCCGTGGGTTACACCCTCGATGAGCTGCAGAACGAAATCACCGGCGGCGTGACCCCGGCGTCGTTCGAGCCGAGCATCGACTATGTCGTGACCAAGATTCCCCGGTTCACTTTTGAAAAATTCCCGCAGGCCGATGCCCGCCTGACCACCCAGATGAAATCCGTGGGTGAGGTGATGGCGATTGGCCGCACCTTCCAGGAATCCCTGCAGAAAGCGCTGCGAGGCCTGGAAGTCGGCTCTGATGGCTTCGACGAAAAGCTGGAAGACCTGAGCTCTGAAAGTTCACAGGAAACCCTGACCCGTGAGCTGAACGTGCCCGGCGCCGAGCGTGTCTGGTACATCGGTGACGCTTTCCGCTCCGGCATGACGGTGGATGACGTATTCCGCAACACCCACGTTGACCCGTGGTACCTGGTCCAGATTGAAGATCTGATCCGGGAAGAGGAAATGCTGAAGTCCGCAGGCAAAGCCGATATCGACAAGGCCACCCTGTTCCGCCTCAAGCGCAAGGGCTTCTCGGACGCGCGCCTGGCCAAGCTGCTGGGCATCTCCGAAGCCAGTCTGCGTAAGCTGCGTCATGAGCTGGGTATTCGCCCGGTGTACAAGCGCGTGGATACCTGTGCTGCCGAATTTGCGTCCGACACCGCCTATATGTACTCCACCTATGAGGAAGAGTGCGAGGCCGACGCTTCCGATCGTGACAAGATTGTTGTCATCGGTGGTGGCCCGAACCGGATCGGGCAGGGCATCGAATTCGACTACTGCTGTGTGCACGCGGCTCTGGCGATGCGTGAAGATGGTTATGAAACCATCATGATCAACTGCAACCCGGAGACGGTGTCCACGGATTTTGATACCTCTGATCGCCTGTACTTCGAGCCCATCACGCTGGAAGATGTACTGGAGATCATCAACATCGAAAAGCCCAAGGGCGTGATTGTCCAGTATGGCGGTCAGACACCGCTGAAGCTGGCTCGCGGCCTGGAAGCTGCCGGCGTGCCCATCATCGGTACGAGCCCGGACGCCATTGACCGTGCCGAAGACCGTGAGCGTTTCCAGCAGATGATTACCCGTCTGGGTCTGAAACAGCCGGAAAATGCCACCGTTCGCAGCCACGAGGAAGGCATTGTGGCGGCCCGTGAAATTGGTTACCCGCTGGTGGTTCGCCCGTCCTATGTTCTGGGCGGCCGTGCCATGGAAATCGTCTATGACGAGAAGGAACTGGTGCACTACATGCGCAGTGCCGTGCTGGTTTCCAATGACAGTCCGGTACTGCTCGACCACTTCCTCAACTCAGCCATCGAGGTGGATATCGACGCCATCTCCGATGGTACCGATGTCGTGATCGGCGGCATCATGCAGCATATTGAGCAGGCTGGCGTGCACTCCGGTGACTCCGCGTGTTCACTGCCGCCTTACACCCTGCCGAAAGAAGTGCAGGATGAAATGCGGGACGCTGTGAAGAAAATGGCTATTGAGCTGGATGTGATCGGCCTGATGAACGTTCAGTTGGCCTGGCAGGGCGGTGAGATCTACGTGATCGAAGTGAACCCCCGTGCTTCGCGTACCGTACCGTTTGTCTCGAAAGCGGTTGGCGTGTCTCTGGCAGCGGTTGCTGCCCGTGTCATGTCTGGCAAGACTCTGAAAGAGCTGAACTTTACTCAGGAAATTGTACCGGAGTATTACTCGGTGAAAGAGTCGGTGTTCCCGTTCAACAAGTTCCCGGCGGTAGACCCGATTCTGGGCCCGGAAATGAAATCCACCGGCGAAGTGATGGGCATTGGCGACAGCTTTGATGAAGCCTTTGCCAAAGCCGCTCTGGCTTCGGGTGAGCGCCTGCCGGCCAAGGGTGTAGCGTTCATGTCGGTGCGAGATGTCGACAAGCCGGGTGCAGCCAAGGTAGCCCGGGATCTGGTGGATGCTGGCTTCCGCATTATCGCCAGTACCGGTACCGCCAAGGCACTGGCTGAAGCAGGCATCGAATCCGAACGGGTGAACAAGGTTCGTGAAGGCCGTCCGCATATTGTTGATGCCATCAAGAACGGCCAGGTTCAGCTGATTATCAACACCACGGAAGGTCGCAAGGCCATCGCCGACTCGGCACAGATTCGTCAGTCTGCCTTGCAGACCAAGACAACCTATACAACCACACTGGCAGGTGGCGAAGCTTTCTGCCGGGCCATTAAATTCGGCCCGGAGCGCACCGTTCGTCGCCTCCAGGAACTACACGCAGGAAAGTAAAATTATGGCTGACAGAGTACCCATGACCAAAGCAGGGGAAGAAAGCCTGCGCGCGGAACTGAAAAAGCTCAAGTCTGAAGATCGTCCCCGGGTGATTGCGGCTATCGCCGATGCCCGGGAGCACGGCGACCTGAAGGAAAACGCGGAATACCATGCCGCTCGGGAGCAGCAGAGCTTCATCGAAGGCCGTATTCAGGAAATCGAAGGCAAGCTGGGTGCGAGTCAGGTGATTGATGTCACCACCATGGAAAACACCGGAAAGGTGATTTTCGGCACCACGGTGCACCTGGTGAACATGGACACCGACGAAGAAGTGTCTTATCAGATCGTTGGTGAAGACGAGGCGGATATCAAGGCAGGCAAACTGTCGATCTCCTCGCCCATCGCCCGCGCCCTGGTGGGCAAGAACGAAGGCGATGTGGTAGCCGTTCGCATTCCTTCCGGTACCGTGGAGTACGAAATTGCCGAGGTGGAATACATCTAAGGTATTCCAGGCAACAAAAAGCCGGCCCGGGCGTTCCCGGGCCGGCTTTTTTATCGGTTATTTATTTCTTAGCAGGTTAGACAGCTTCGGATTCGGCTGCTTGGCGCGACGCAGGATGACGGCGATCTTGCCGATGGTCTGTACCAGCTCAGCACCGGATGCTTCGCAGAGCGCGTCGATGGCTTCGCGGCGCACTTCACGGTCCGGGCTGGCGACCTTGATCTTGATCAGCTCATGGTCGTTCAGAGCCCGGTCCAGTTCGTCTTGCAGGCCTTCAGAGAGGCCCTTGTCGCCAACAATAATTACTGGCTTGAGGTTGTGGGCAATGGCCCGGTACTCCCGGCGCTGTTCCGGTGAAAGACTCATGATGTAATCTCTTTATCAGTGCAATTAACAAAAGGTCAGCGACGAAAAAGCTGACAACAACGTATAATCGCGCAATTGTAACAGATACGTTGCGGCGACAAATGGCTGTCTTTACCTATCAGGGGAGGAGGGCCGTAACAGTTGACGGAGGTTTATTTGGCTCGCTCGAAATCCAGCGGTCGCTGGTTACAGGAACATTTTGACGATGCCTGGGTCAAAAAATCACAGGAAGACGGCTATCGTTCCCGCGCCAGCTACAAGCTGATTGAGCTGGACAAAAAAGACAAGCTGTTCCGCCCCGGGCAACTGGTGGTGGATCTGGGTGCCGCGCCGGGTGGCTGGTCTCAGGTAGCCGTTGAGAAAGTGGGTGACAGCGGGGTTGTGATTGCGAGTGACATTCTGGAAATGGATGCCATCGCGGGTGTCGATTTTGTGCAGGGCGACTTTACCGAAGACGAAGTCTTCGAACAGTTGCTTGAACTGCTCGGAGATCGTCAGGCAGACGTTGTAATTTCCGATATGGCACCCAATATGAGTGGTATGGCCGCGGTTGATATCCCGAAAGCCATGGGGCTGGTTGAGCTGGCCCTGGATATGGCGCAACGGGTGCTTCGGCCCGGTGGTGTGTTTGTTGCCAAGGTGTTTCAGGGCGAAGGTTTTGATGCGCTGCTGGCAGAAATGCGAGGCAGCTTTAATACAGTTGTGAGTCGTAAACCGGATTCCTCCCGGGCTCGTTCCCGTGAGATCTATCAGGTTTGCAAAGGGTTTAAAGGCTGACGGCCTGGCCCTTTGCCAGAGGCCCGCATGGGTGGGCCAATTCTGGTGGACCGGCGTACAATTGGTGTAAGGTGTCAGGAAAGGGCGAGCTGCGAGGCAGCTTCGGCCCGACAATTCACAGGTGATGATCCTTGAACGATATGGCAAAAAATCTGGTTCTCTGGCTAATTATAGCCGCCGTGCTGCTGATGGTGTTTCAGAATTTCTCTCCCACCCCCAGCGGACAAGAAGTCAAATATTCCGAATTTGTCGAAATGGTCCAGCAAGGCCAGGTTCGGCAGGTTACCATTGATGGTCTGCAGGTAGACGGTACCCTCGGCGATGGTTCACAGTTTCAGACCGTTCGCCCACAGTTGTCCGACAACAAGTTGATGGACGACCTGCTGGTCAATGATGTTGAAGTAACCGGCAAGGAGCCGGAGCGCCAGAGCCTGTGGACACAGCTGTTGGTAGCCGCCTTCCCGATACTCATTATTATCGCGCTGTTTGTGTTCTTCATGCGGCAGATGCAGGGCGGCGGCGCTGGTGGCAAAGGCCCCATGTCGTTCGGCAAGAGCAAAGCCCGCCTGATGAGTGAAGATCAGATCAAGAACACCTTTGGTGACGTGGCTGGTTGTGACGAAGCCAAGGAAGACGTCAAAGAGCTGGTCGACTTCCTTCGCGATCCGAGCAAGTTCCAGCGTCTGGGTGGTCAGATTCCCAAGGGCGTGTTGATGGTCGGCCCTCCGGGTACCGGTAAGACCTTGCTGGCTAAAGCGATTGCCGGCGAAGCCAAAGTGCCGTTTTTCTCGATCTCCGGCTCCGACTTTGTGGAAATGTTCGTGGGTGTGGGCGCCTCGCGTGTCCGTGACATGTTCGAGCAGGCGAAAAAGCAGAGCCCATGCATCATCTTTATCGATGAGATCGACGCCGTTGGTCGCCATCGTGGCGCCGGTATGGGTGGTGGTCACGATGAGCGTGAGCAGACCCTGAACCAGTTGCTGGTGGAAATGGACGGTTTTGAGGGTAACGAAGGCGTTATCGTAATTGCCGCCACTAACCGTCCCGACGTGCTGGACCCGGCGCTTCTGCGTCCCGGACGCTTTGACCGCCAGGTGGTGGTCAGTCTGCCGGATATCCTGGGTCGTGAGCAGATCCTCAAAGTGCACATGAAGAAAGTGCCTCTGGCGGATGGCGTTGAGCCAGGGCTGATTGCCCGTGGTACACCCGGTTTCTCCGGTGCTGACCTGGCCAACCTGGTGAACGAGGCCGCCCTGTTTGCGGCGCGCCGTAACCAGCGTCTGGTGTCTATGGAAGAGCTGGAGCTGGCCAAAGACAAGATCATGATGGGCGCCGAGCGCAAGTCCATGGTGATGAACGAAAAAGAAAAGCTGAACACGGCCTATCACGAATCCGGCCACGCTATTGTTGGTCGCCTGGTGCCCGAGCACGATCCGGTATACAAGGTGAGCATCATTCCTCGCGGTCGGGCGTTGGGTGTCACCATGTTCCTGCCGGAAGAGGACAAGTACAGTCACTCCAAGCGCTTCCTGATCAGCTCGATCTGTAGCCTGTTCGGTGGTCGGATCGCCGAGGAACTGACACTTGGTTTCGACGGTGTGACAACCGGTGCGTCTAACGACATAGAGCGGGCTACGCAACTGGCACGTAATATGGTCACCAAGTGGGGTCTGTCCGAGAAGCTGGGGCCATTGCAGTACGATACCGAAAGCCAGGAGCCGTTCCTGGGTCGCTCCGCCGGGCAGTCGCAAACGGTGTATTCACCGGAAACGGCGCAGCGGATTGATGAAGAGGTTCGTAACATCATTGACAGCTGTTATGAAAAGGCCAGACAGCTGCTGATCGATAATCGCGACAAGCTGGACATGATGGCCGATGCGTTGATGAAGTACGAAACCATCGATAGTCATCAGATTGACGATATCATGGCGGGTCGTAACCCCCGTCCCCCGAAAAACTGGGGTGACAGCGGGCCGACTGGCGGTGTGAAGGCTGAGGATCCTGAAACCTCTCAGGAGCCCAAAGGTTCTGACGACGGCCATCAGTCCGGCGTCGGGCGACCTGCCGGCGAGCACTGATTCGTCGATAACAGGTACTGATACCACACGCCGTCCGGTTTCCGGGCGGCGTTTGTTTTTGTCTCTCCTGTAAAACATCAATCTCCGGAATCTGCCTAATGAAAATGAATTTTGCCGGCCGGCACCTCGATATGTCCCTGTGTCATGTAATGGGCATCCTCAATGTCACCCCGGACTCCTTCTCTGATGGCGGCCACTTCAACACGCCGGAAGCGGCGTTGCTGCGGGCCCGGCAAATGGTGAATGACGGGGCAGGATTTGTTGACGTAGGCGGGGAGTCCACCCGTCCGGGCGCTTCCCCGGTATCAACCCAGGAAGAACTGGATCGGGTGTGTCCGGTGGTCGAGATGATCGCCCGGGATCTGGATGTTGTTGTGTCCGTGGATACCAGTAACCCGAAAGTGATGGAAGAAACAGCCCGGCTGGGCGCTGGCCTGATCAACGACGTTCGTGCGCTGCAGCGGGAGGGGGCGCCGGAAGTGGTGGCCAAAGCCGGAATCCCGGTGTGCATCATGCATATTCAGGGCGAACCGGACACCATGCAGGACGATCCGCGCTACCGTAACGTGCACCGGGAGGTCAGTCTGTTTCTGACCGAGCGCATGCGTGTGGCGGAGCGGGCCGGAGTGCTGCCGGAGAATATCATTCTCGATCCCGGTTTCGGTTTCGGGAAAAGCGTTGAACACAATGTTCAGTTGCTGGCCAGCATGGAGCAGCTTCATCTTCTGGGCCACCCTTTGCTGGTCGGGCTGTCGAGAAAATCCATGTTGGGGGCGATCACTGGCCGCGAGGTTAATGAGCGGTTGCCGGCAAGTCTGGCGGCCGCCACAATATCGGCCATGAAAGGTGCAAGCATCCTTCGGGTGCATGATGTCCGGGAAACGGTTGACGCCATCAAGGTGGTCGCCGCAGTAAAGGAGGCTAACTGATGTCCCAGCGTAAATATTTTGGTACCGATGGCATTCGTGGTCGCGTTGGCGATAGTCCCATAACGCCGGATTTCATGCTGCACCTGGGCTGGGCAGCCGGCCAGGCATTCAAGAAGAAAGGGCAACGTAACAGTGTGCTGATCGGCAAAGACACCCGGTTGTCCGGTTACATGTTCGAATCTGCGCTGGAGGCGGGGTTGTCAGCCGCCGGCGTGGATGTGAAGTTGCTCGGCCCCATGCCTACCCCGGCCATTGCCTATCTTACCCGCACCTTCCGGGCCTCTGCCGGTATTGTCATCAGTGCTTCCCACAATCCGCATCATGATAATGGCATAAAGTTCTTTTCGGCCGCGGGTACCAAGCTGGATGACGCCCTGGAAACGGAAATCGAAAGCTGGCTGGATCGGCCCATCGAGGTTTGCGCGCCGGAAGAGCTGGGCAAGGCGACCCGTGTTGACGATGCCCCGGGCCGGTATGTGGAGTTCTGCAAAAGCACCGTGCCCAATGAGTTCACTCTCGATGGTCTTCATATCGTACTCGATTGCGCCCATGGTGCTACCTACCATGTCGCGCCCAAGGTGTTTCAGGAGCTTGGCGCCCGGATAACGACCATCGGAGCCGAGCCGGATGGGCTCAATATCAACCTGAATGTTGGCTCGACCCATCTTGATGCACTGAAAAAGACTGTTGCCGAAAAACAGGCCGATATGGGTATTGCCTTTGATGGCGACGGTGACCGTGTGCTGATGGTCGACAGAGACGGCTCGGAGGTTGATGGTGATGAGCTGCTGTATATCCTCGCTTCCCACCGTCATCAGGAAGGGCGGCTGAATGGTGGTGTGGTCGGCACATTGATGACGAATCTCGGCGTAGAGCTGGCCTTTCAGAATGCCGGCATTTTGTTCGAGCGGGCAAAAGTAGGCGACCGTTATGTCATGGAGCGGCTGAAGGCAAACAACTGGCTGGTCGGAGGGGAAGGCTCTGGTCATATGGTGATCCGCGACTGCACCACCACCGGCGACGGCATTGTCTCAGCCTTGCAGGTGTTGCTGGCCATCCGGCGCTCAGGCCGGACCATGCAGGAGCTTCGCCAGGGAATGTGCAAGCTTCCCCAGAAGATGGTTAACGTTCGTGTTGCCCAAAGGTTTGATCCGTTCAGCCGGGAGGACATCGTAGAGGCGGTGCGTCAGGCAGAGGAGGCTCTGGGTGACGCGGGACGAATCCTTTTGCGTGCCTCGGGAACCGAGCCGCTGATCCGGGTGATGGCTGAGGGCAAGAACGCCGAAGACATCGGCCGGATTGCCGATGAGCTCGCGGTTGTCGTGCAGCGCTCAAAGCCCTGATGCATATGGCCTTTGGCTTGTGCGTGTGAAGGGACTGCTGTATAGTTCGCCCTCGCTTAATTCGGGGCTGTCGAGAACAGAAATGCGTCGCAGGATAGTAGCTGGAAACTGGAAAATGAACGGGTCGCAAGACCTGGTGAAACAGTTAGTCGGTGCTGTCAGTGCGCAGGCAGACAGTTTCGATAGCTCGGCCGGGATCGTCATTATTCCTCCGGCCCTGTATGTAGGCCAGGTGATGGAGTGTGCCGGGAACGCCCTTGAAGTGGGTGTCCAGAATGTCGCTTGCTGGCAATCCGGTGCTTATACCGGTGAGGTCTCGGCAGACATGGCTAAAGACATTGGTTGTCGCTATGCGTTGGTCGGGCATTCCGAACGCAGGCAGTTGTTCGCCGAGACGGACAACCTGGCAGCCGAAAAGGTCGCCCGCGTACTTGAAAGTGGTCTGACAGTCATTCTCTGTGTGGGTGAAACCCTCGAAGAGCGTGATGCCGGTCAGGCCAGAGACGTTGTTTCCGGACAGGTTCGTAAGGGTCTTGCTCGTGTCGCTGACGAACAATGGGCGCGAGTGGTTGTTGCCTATGAGCCAGTCTGGGCGATTGGCACTGGTAAAACTGCAACCGCCGAAGATGCTCAGGCCATGCATTCGCACATTCGATCAGTGCTTGAAGCGATGAATGCGCCAGCAAATGAGATTTCGGTACTTTACGGCGGCAGTGTAAAAGCGGATAATGCGGCCGCTCTGTTCGCAGAGCCCGATATTGATGGTGGTCTGATCGGCGGAGCTTCGCTGAAGGCCGATGAGTTTTTAAGTATCTGCCGGTCTTTGCCGGTAGGTGCGTAAGCCGAAACGTTTACGAGAGTCTGTATGGATTGGATGGAAACACTGGTAGTTGTAGTTCACGTCGTGATCGCCGTGGCGCTGGTGGGCCTGGTTCTGATCCAACAGGGCAAGGGCGCAGACGCGGGAGCCGCATTTGGCGGCGGTGGCGCATCACAGACTGTATTCGGCAGTCAGGGTAGCGGTAGCTTCCTGACGAGGATGACCACCCTGTTGGCGGTTGTCTTTTTTGTAACAAGTTTTTCGCTGGCGATTTTTGCCAAGCAGCGTGCAGAAGTGGCGGGTGAAGCAGGGGTTCCTGTTGTTCAGGAGTCTTCTGAGTCTCCGGCCAGTGATGAAGCGCCTGCGGAAGGTGAGGGTGAGTCTGCCGGTAGTGAAAGCGGGAACGGGGAGTCGAAGCTCCCTGATCTCGAGTAAAGAATGATGCCCGGGTGGTGAAATTGGTAGACACGCTATCTTGAGGGGGTAGTGACGAGAGTCGTGCCGGTTCGAGTCCGGCCCCGGGCACCATATTAAAGAAAACGGCTTGGCACTCCCAAGCCGTTTTTGGTCAGTCCTTGACCACTCCGTCTGGCAGTTCTATACTCCGGCGGTTATCGGAGTCTGTGTATTTTGCGGGCTTCCAGGCAGGCCAGGTGTCTGTCTGCAGAAAGCAGCTTGGGGCTGTCTTTTTGCGAATTCTTGCAACAAAAAGCCCCGGTTTCAGGGGCTTTTTGATTAAGGGGCCTGGCGTAAAGGGCCCTGTGCATAAAAAGGGCTGATCAACAGCCCTTTTTTTGTTTGTGTACTTTGAAAATCTGAAAATGGAGGCGGCGACACTTGTCAGCCAAGCTCAAACAACTGGAAGAGATTCTGCGCCCGGTCGTGGAAGGATTGGGGTACGAGCTCTGGGGGATCGAGTTCCGTTCCCGGGGCCATGAATCCATGCTTCGTGTCTTTATCGATGATGCCGAGAACGGTATCAGTATCGAAGACTGCGAAAAAGTCAGCCGGCAGATCAGCGGCGTCATGGATGTGGAAGACCCCATCCAGACCGAATATACCCTGGAAGTATCTTCTCCGGGGATGGATCGGCCGCTGTTCCGGCTTGAACATTACAAAGAATTTGTCGGTCACACCGTCAAGATCCGCCTGCGCATGGCGTTCGAGGGGCGTAGAAAGTTCCAGGGGCTGATCAAGGGTGTAGAAGGCGATGAAGTGGTGATTGTGGTCGATGACCACGAATATCTGCTGCCGTTTGACAGCATTGATAAGGCCAGCATCGTACCGGCTTTCAAGTAATTCGCTTGAATACGTTTATAGAAGTATCGATCATTTTTAGGGCAGGGCAATCCAATGAGTAAAGAGATCTTGCTGGTAGTGGAATCCGTCTCGAACGAGAAAGGTGTCGAGAAGGATGTGATTTTCGAGGCGATTGAACTCGCGCTCGCTACCGCTGCCAAGAAACGCTATGAAGACGAGGAAGCGGACATCCGGGTTGCCATCGATCGCCGCACCGGAGAATACGAAACCTTCCGCCGTTGGCTGGTAGTGGATAATGACGCGGTTCCTGCACTGGGTACCGAGCTGACCCTGCAGGAAGCCGAGGAAATTGATCCCGAGCTGAAGCCCGGCGACATGTATGAAGAGAAGGTGGATTCTGTGGCGTTCGGGCGCATTGGTGCCCAGGCCGCGAAACAGATTATCTTCCAGAAGGTCCGGGAAGCAGAGCGCACCAAGATTGTCGACAGCTACCGTGATCGTGTCGGTGAGCTGGTGTCCGGAACCGTCAAGAAGGTTACGCGGGACAACGTGATTGTAGACCTGGGCAGTAACGCCGAAGCCTTGCTTCCCCGTGAGCAGCTGATTCCTCGTGAAACCTTCCGTATGGGCGACCGGGTACGTGCCTTGCTGCTGGAGATCCGCACTGACCATCGCGGCCCGCAGCTGATTCTCAGCCGTACTGATCCGCAAATGCTGATTGAGCTGTTCCGCATTGAAGTGCCGGAAATTGCGGAAGATCTGATTGAGATTCGTGGCGCTGCCCGTGATCCGGGGTCCCGCGCGAAGATTTCCGTGAAGACCAATGACCGCCGTATTGATCCGGTTGGTGCTTGTGTCGGTATGCGTGGTTCCCGTGTTCAGGCCGTTTCCAATGAGTTGGGTGGCGAGCGTGTTGATATCGTGCTGTACGACGACAACCCGGCACAGTTGGTTATCAATGCCATGGCGCCGGCCGAAGTGGCATCCATCGTGATGGACGAAGATCGTCACACCATGGAAGTAGCAGTGGCAGAAGACAATCTGGCTCAGGCCATCGGCCGTAACGGCCAGAATGTCCGGTTGGCGACAGAGCTGACCGGCTGGGCCCTGAACGTCATGACCGAAGAAGAAGCCGGCGAGCGTCAGGAGCAGGAATATAACCGGCTTCTTGATCACTTCATTGAGCATCTGGATGTCGATGAAGAGTTCGCCGGTGTTCTGATCGAGGAAGGCTTCACTTCTATTGAAGAAGTGGCGTATGTGCCAATGGAAGAAATGCTGGCCATTGACGGTTTTGATGAAGATGCCGTAACCGAGCTCAGACGTCGCGCCAAAGACGTGCTGCTGAACCAGGCACTGGCCAGCGAAGAAGCTCTGGAGGGCGCCGAGCCCGCAGAAGATCTGCTGGGCATGGACGGCATGGATCGCGCTCTGGCATTCAAGCTTGCCGGTATGGGCGTGCGCACGATGGAAGATCTGGCCGAGCAGTCAGTTGATGACCTGCTCGATATCGAAGGTATGGATGAAGAGCGTGCCGGTCAATTGATCATGACAGCACGCGCACCCTGGTTTGAAGACCAGGCCTGATTCGGGAGAGGAGGACCAGTATGGCTGAAGTAACGGTAAAACAACTGGCCGCAGATGTAGGCGCTCCCGTGGATCGTTTGCTGAAGCAGATCGTTGAAGCGGGCCTGAAAGCCCGCAGTGAAAACGACGCTGTCACCAGCGATGAGAAGCAGCAGTTGCTGGCCTATCTGAGAAAAACGCATGGTGAGGCCGACGCTGAACCACGCAAGATTACGCTCAAGCGCAAAACGACAACCACGCTGAAGGCTGGTAAAGCCAAGACGGTGAATGTTGAGGTTCGCAAGCGCCGCACCTATGTTAAACGTGCGGAACTGCAGCCTGAGGCCCAGCAGGAAGCGCCGAAGCCGGAAGAAACAACAGAGCAGCAGGCTGCTCCGCAGCAACCGGCGGCGGAAGAAGCCCCGAAAGTCGCGGCGGAACAGGAGCAGAAATCTGCTGAGGCGCCGGCAAAGGCAGAGCCAGAAAAGGTGGAAGCCGAGCCGACACCGGAAAAAGAACCGGAAAAGGTCAGCGAGCCTGTGCCACAGCCGGAGGACATGCCTATGCCTCCGCCTGAAGATGATGGCCGGGACCGCAAGCCGAAGAAGAAAAAAGAGAAAGAGAAGGCCCGCTCACGAAGCGATGACCTGGAAGAAGGCAAGCCGAAGAAGAAACAGGCTGGCCATCGAGGCCCGCGTAACCGTCCGGTTGAAGAGCCGGTGGTGCTGTCCGAGGACGAAGAAGAAACCGTCCCGCGTAAACAGCTACGGGCCAGAAAGAAACCGAAACAGAAGCGACACGCCTTCGAGAGACCAACCAAGCCTATGGTTAGAGAAGTAGAGATTCCGGAAACCATCACCGTAGGTGATCTGGCCCAGCGCATGGCGGTCAAATCCGCCGATGTGATCAAGACACTGATGGGCATGGGCGTGATGGCGACCATCAACCAGGCCCTGGATCAGGAAACCGCAATTCTGGTCACCGAAGAGCTGGGCCACAAGCCCAAGGCTGTCAGCGACGACGCCTTCGAAGAAGAGGTTCTGAGTGAACTGACCGAACAGGCCGAAGGCAAGGAAAAAACCAAGCGGGCGCCGGTTGTCAGTGTGATGGGTCACGTTGACCACGGTAAAACCTCGCTGCTTGATTACATTCGTCGTACCAAGGTTGCCTCGGGCGAGTCCGGCGGCATTACCCAGCATATCGGTGCCTACCACGTAGAAACCGATCACGGCATGGTGTCCTTCCTGGATACACCTGGCCACGCGGCGTTTACCGCCATGCGTGCCCGTGGTGCTCAGTGTACCGACGTGGTTGTACTGGTTGTGGCCGCTGATGACGGCGTTATGCCGCAAACCAAAGAAGCCGTTGACCATGCCCGCTCTGCCGGTGTGCCGATTGTGGTTGCCATCAACAAGATGGATAAAGAAGGCGCTGATCCTGACCGCATCAAGAACGAACTGGCCGGCATGGAAGTCATCCCGGAAGACTGGGGCGGCGACGTTCAGTTTGTACCGGTTTCTGCCCACACCGGTGACGGTATTGATGACCTGCTGGAAGCACTGCTTCTGCAGGCTGAAATTCTGGAGCTGGAAGCTTCTCCGGATGCTGCCGCCAAGGGTGTGGTTGTTGAATCCAGCCTTGAGCGTGGCCGTGGTTCCGTGGCAACCGTGCTGGTTCAGAACGGTACCCTCCGTCAGGGCGACACCCTGGTGGCCGGTGCCTTCTACGGCAAGATCCGCGCGATGACCGACGAAGCCGGCAAGCAGGTAAAAGAAGCCGGCCCATCCATTCCGGTCGAGATCCTCGGCCTGAACGGCACGCCGGATGCCGGCGATGAGTTCTTCGCCGTTGCCAACGAGAAGAAGGCCAAAGAGCTGGCTGAATTCCGTCAGACCCGTGAGCGTGAACAGCGCCTGCAGCGTCAACAGGCGGCCAAGCTTGAAAACATGTTCGAGAACATGGGCAAAGACGAGGTCAAGACCCTTAACGTGGTGCTCAAGACCGACGTTCGCGGCTCTCTGGAAGCCATCGTCAAATCCCTGCAGGATCTGGGTAACGACGAAGTACAGGTGAAGATCGTGTACTCCGGTGTTGGCGGTATTGCTGAAACTGACGTCAGCCTGGCCATGGCGACGAACGCCGTGATCTTCGGCTTCAACGTGCGTGCCGACAACGCCGCCAAGAAGCTGGTCGAGCAGGAAAACCTGGATCTGCGTTACTACAGCATCATCTACAACCTGATTGATGATGTTAAGTTCGCGCTGACCGGCATGCTGGCGCCGGAGTTCCGCGAAGACATCCTGGGTATTGCGGACGTACGCGACGTATTCCGTTCGCCGAAGTTTGGTCAGGTCGCCGGTTGCATGGTCACCGAAGGCGTGGTCTACCGTAACAAGCCGATCCGTGTTCTGCGTGACAACGTGGTTATCTTCGAGGGCGAGCTGGAATCCCTGCGTCGCTTCAAGGATGACGTACCGGAAGTTCGCAATGGCATGGAATGTGGTATCGGCGTTAAGGGCTACGACGTGAAAGTGGGCGACCAGATCGAAGTATTCGATCGCGTCCGGGTTGAACGCAAGCTCGAGTCCACGGGGGCCTGATGGCACGGGAATACAGTCGCGTAGATCGCATTGGCGATCAGATGCAGCGTGAGCTGGCCCAACTGATCCAGCGTGAGGTGAAAGATCCTCGCGTTGGTCTGGTCACGGTCAATGCCGTCAAGGTTAGCCGTGATCTGGGCTATGCCGACATTTATGTGTCTTTGTTGTCGACCGAAGAGCTGACCGAAGAATCTCCGGAAGTGGAAGACTGTCTGGCGGTTCTGAACAAGGTTTCAGGCTTTCTGCGAGGCCAGATCGGCCGCGCCATGAAGCTGAGGGTTGTGCCCCAGTTGCGCTTCCACTTCGATACCCTGCTCGGTCAGAGCCGGAAGATGGATCGTCTGATTCGTGAAGCGGTTGGTGATGAGCCAGCGGTTCCTCGTGATGACAACGACGATCCGGTCTCTGATAATCCGGAGCGTGACGCTTGAGTCGTAGACGCAAAGGTCGCAGTGTTAATGGCATTCTGGTCATCGACAAGCCGATGGGTGTCACTTCCAACGGCATTCTGCAACAGGTGAAGCGTTTGTATGGAGCCGCGAAAGCGGGCCATACCGGCGCCCTTGATCCCCTCGCCACCGGCGTTCTGCCGTTGTGTTTTGGTGAAGCCACCAAGTTCTCCCAGATGATGCTGGACAGCGACAAGGCCTATGTCACCACCGCCAGGCTCGGTATCCGTACCGAAACCGGCGACAGTGAAGGGGCAGTGGTTGAGGAAAACCCGGTTCCGGTGTTTACCGAAGCCGAGGTGGAAGCCGTGCTGGAACAGTTCCGTGGGCCGATCGAGCAGGTTCCTTCCATGTATTCAGCCCTGAAGCACAAGGGCAGACCGTTGTACGAATACGCCCGGGAAGGTATCGAAATTGAACGGCCGGCACGGCCTGTCACGATTCACGAGCTGAAGCTGCTGGCGGTGCGCGAAAACGAACTGGATCTGGCGGTGAGCTGTACCAAGGGTACGTACGTCCGGTCGCTGGTTGAAGACATTGGCAACGCTCTGGGCTGCAGCGCCCACGTGAGTGCTCTGCGCCGTACCATGGCGTCTGGCTATACGCTCGAAAGCGCTCATAAGGTCGAAGACCTCGAAGCCATACGTGAACGGGGTGAAAGCCTGGATGGTCTGTTATTGCCACCAGAAAGCGCCCTGACCATGTTTCCGGAGCTGCAGTTGTCCGGCAGTTCGTTGGTGTCGATATTGAACGGACAACCGGTTAGAATGATGGATCAGCCCTTTGAAGGTCTGGTGCGCCTGTACGGCAACCATTCCTTTGTAGGACTGGCAGAAGCAATGCCGGAAGACGATGGCGTCCAATTGGTGCCCCGTCGGCTGGTAAAGAGCAGCTAGCCGGTCAATAAAGACCGCTGCTGGTTAGCCGGGCTGTAGAGATGCGCGGTTCGGCCGGATTCTTAAGCATCGCAAACAATGAGGTGTAACATGGCACTTTCTGCCGAAGAGAAAGCACAGATCGTTAAAGACTTTCAGCAAGCTGAAGGCGACACTGGTTCCCCTGAAGTTCAGGTGGCACTGTTGAGCGCCAACATCGACGGGCTGCAAGGTCACTTCAAGGCCAACAAGCAGGATCACCATTCCCGCCGTGGCCTGATCCGGATGGTAAACCAGCGTCGTAAGCTGCTGGACTACCTGAAGCGTAAAAACGCTGACCGTTACCTTGAGCTGATCAAGCGTCTGGGTCTGCGTCGTTAATCCGGATTGACGACCTGATGGCCGGCCCGGGGTTCCCGGGCCGGCTGTGCCTCTCTCCCGCTGTCTGTGCTTGCCCGTTCCGGGAAAGCCGGAGGGTGTTAGCCGCAATTGATGTGTCCGTGAAACCGAAGGGTGCTCCCTGTCACAATTGAAAGCCGATATTGATAGCAGGTTGTTGAAAAGCCCGGGTGCTGCAGTGGCAACTGCACGCCTTGCCGGGGTTTTGCAACAGCCTGTTAGCTTTCAGACGGGTTGCCTTTGGTTCACATAACCGATGAATATTCAGGAGTGTATTGTGGATCTGCAACCACGTAAGAAACATTTTGAAATGGGTGGTGAGACCTTCACCATTGAAACTGGCCGTGTAGCCCGTCAGGCCACCGGTTCAGTTCTGGTAACCACTGGCGATACCTCGGTGCTGGGCACCGTTGTTGGCGCCAAGGAAGCCAAGCCCGGTCAGCCTTTTTTCCCGCTGACTGTTAACTACTTCGAGAAAACCTACGCAGCCGGCAAAATCCCGGGTGGTTTCTTCAAGCGTGAAGGTCGTCCGTCCGAGAAAGAGACGCTGACTTCCCGCCTGATCGACCGTCCGATTCGCCCGCTGTTCCCGGCCGGTTACATGAACGAAGTTCAGGTTATCCTGACCGTTATGTCGGCCAACAAGAATCACGATCCGGACATTGCTGCCATGCTGGCTGCTTCAGCCGCTCTGGCTATTTCCGGTATCCCGTTCGACGGTCCGATCGGTGCAGTCCGCGTTGGTTACACTAACGACAAGGGCTACTTCCTGAACCCGACCTTCGAAGAACTGGAAACGTCTGACCTGGACATGGTCGTTGCCGGTACCGAAGACGCCGTTCTGATGGTTGAGTCCGAAGCCAAAGGCCTGAATGAAGACCAGATGCTGGGCGCGGTGCTGTATGGCCACCAGGAAATGCAAGCTGCCGTTACCGCCATCAAGGAATTTGCCGCTGAAAATGGCAAGCCGCGTTGGGACTGGCAGCCTGCGCAGGAAAACACCGAACTGCTGAATACCATTCAGTCCGAGTTTGGTGGCGCTATTGCAGAAGCCTATGCCATTCGTGACAAAATGGAGCGCTATGCGCGCCTGAGCGAAATCAAGTCAGCGGCCGTTGAAAAACTGGCCGGTGAAGAAGAAGGCCAGCCGGCTGAAGACGAAGTGAAGAAGTACTTCGGCAAGGTCGAGAAGACCGTTGTTCGCCAGCAGGTGCTTGACGGCAAGCCGCGTATCGATGGCCGCGACAACAAGACGGTTCGCCCGATTGAAGTTGAAGTGGGCATCCTGCCTTCTGTTCACGGTTCCGCCCTGTTCACCCGTGGTGAAACCCAGGCCATCGTGACCACCACTCTGGGCACCACCCGTGACGTGCAGACTATCGACGCACTGGAAGGTGAGCGTAAGGATCCGTTCCTGTTCCACTACAACTTCCCTCCGTACTGTGTTGGTGAAGCGGGTCGTGTTGGTACACCGGGTCGTCGCGAAGTCGGTCACGGTCGCCTGGCCAAGCGTGGCGTTCTGGCGGTTATGCCGACCATTGAAGAATTCCCGTATGCCATTCGTGCGGTTTCCGAGATCACTGAATCCAACGGTTCCAGCTCCATGGCTTCTGTTTGTGGTTCAAGCCTGGCGCTGATGGATGCCGGTGTTCCGATCAAGGCGCCGGTTGCCGGTATTGCCATGGGTCTCGTGAAAGAAGGCGACAAGTTCGCCGTTCTGACCGACATCCTGGGTGACGAAGACCACCTGGGCGACATGGACTTCAAGGTTGCCGGTACCAAAGACGGCGTGACCGCTCTGCAGATGGATATCAAGATCAAGGGTATCACTGACGAGATCATGGAAATCGCTCTGGATCAGGCCTTCACCGCGCGTCAGCACATCCTGGGCGAGATGAACAAGGTAATCTCCGAGCCGCGTGCCGAGCTGTCTGACCGTGCACCGAGCATTACCACCATCAAGATCCATCCGGACAAGATCCGTGACGTTATCGGTAAGGGCGGCGCTACTATCCGTTCTATCTGTGACGAGACCGGTGCGTCTATCGATCTGGATGACGACGGCAACGTGAAGATCTACGCCGATAACCAGGAAGCGGCCCAGGCTGCGGTTAACCGCGTGAAGGAAATCACCGCCGAAATCGAAGTGGGTGCCATCTACAAAGGCCGCGTTGAGCGCATTGTGGACTTCGGTGCCTTCGTCAACCTCCTGCCTGGCAAGGATGGTCTGGTGCACATTTCCCAGATCGCCGATCACCGTGTAGAGAACGTCACTGACGAGATGAGCGAAGGTCAGGAAGTTCTGGTGAAGGTCCTGGATGTGGACAACCGTGGCCGCGTCAAGCTGTCCATGAAGGAAGTAAAGGAAGGCGAACAGCCGACTGATTTTTCTGACTGATACCGGTTAGAAAGCTTCCATAAAAAACCCGCCCTGCTTCTGGCATGGCGGGTTTTTTCGTTTCTGGTTATGCCGCTTGTAAGCTTAGCCCCCCAGATAGGCCTCCCGAACCTCGGGGTTGTTCAGCAGGTTCTTACCGGTATCGTGCAGGCGGATTCGGCCGGTCTCCAGCACGTAGCCCCGGTCTGCCAGACTCAACGCCTGGTGGGCGTTCTGTTCTACCAGAAACACCGTGATTCCTTCCTCCCGTAGCTGACCGATGATCTCGAAGATCTGCTGAATGATGATCGGCGCCAGTCCCAGCGAAGGCTCGTCCAGAATGATCATTCTGGGCCTGCTCATCAGTGCCCGGCCGATTGCCAGCATCTGCTGTTCGCCGCCGGACATGGTGCCGGCACGCTGTTGTTCCCGCTCCTGCAGGCGGGGAAACAGTTCGTAAACATGGTCCAGGCTTTTCCGGATTTCTGTCTTGGTGTTGAAGAAGCCGCCCATGTGAAGGTTTTCTTCCACGGTCAGGCCGGGAAATACCCGGCGGCCCTCGGGCACAATGGCAATGCCCGAACGCATGATGCTGGCCGTGGGGTCTTTTGTGATGTCCCGGCCCTCGAGGAGTATCCGGCCGGCACTGGCCTGGGGGTTGCCGCAAACGGTCATCAGCAATGTGGTTTTGCCGGCGCCGTTGGCTCCGATCAGAGAGACAATTTCACCTCTTTTAACTTCAACAGACACCCCGTGCAGGGCTTCAATCTTGCCGTAATGGGTGTGTACGTTTTCCAGTACCAGCATGGTTTTTCCTCAGGCCTCGCCCAGATAAGCTTTGATCACATCGTCGTTCTGGCGGATTTCGTCCGGGGTACCGGCAGCCAGAGGACGGCCCTGGCTGATCACATTGATTCGGTCAGAAATACCCATTACCAGGCTCATGTCGTGTTCAATCAGCAGCACGGACACGTTGTAGTCTTCTTTCAGGCTGACAATCAACTGGTCGAGCTCTCTGGTTTCCGCCGGGTTCAGGCCTGCAGCAGGTTCATCCAGCATCAGCAGCTTGGGTTCGGTCACCATACAGCGGGCAATTTCCAGGCGGCGCTGCTGGCCATACGCCAGGATGCCGGCTTCCCGGTTGGCCAGGTCCAGCAGGCCAACGCGGTTCAGCCAGTACGCTGCCCGATCCAGTGACTTCTGTTCACGTTTGCGGTAATCGGGGGTTTTCAGCAGGCCTGAAAGCAGGTTGGTATTCAGGTGTCGGTGCTGGGCAACCAACAGGTTTTCCGCAAGGGTCATGTGGCCGAACAGACGAACATGCTGGAAGGTGCGCACCATACCCAGGCGGGAGATCTTGTAATCCGGCTTGGTCTGTATCTGTTGTTTTTCGAACAGAATGTCGCCACCGGTCGGCTTGTAAAAGCCACTGATGCAGTTGAATACCGTGGTTTTGCCGGCCCCGTTGGGCCCGATGATCGACACAATTTCGTGTTCCTGAACATCCAGGCTTACCTCATCCACCGCGAGCAGGCCGCCAAAGCGCATGGACAGATTTTTTACTTCAAGCATGCCTGTTACTCCGGCTTTTCAAGTTCGATATGAATCCTGCGCATGGGCATCAGACCCTGCGGCCGCCACACCATCATCAAGACCATGGCGGCACCGAACACCAGCATCCGGTAATCGGCAAACTCCCGGGCCAGTTCCGGCAGGATGGTCACCGCAATGGCGGCGAGTATGACGCCGATCTGTGAGCCCATGCCGCCCAGTACCACGATGGCAAGGATGATGGCGGATTCGAGGAATACGAAGGATTCGGGGCTGATAAAGCCCTGCTTGGAAGCAAACACGGTACCGGCGAAGCCGGCAAAGAAAGCGCCAATGGTGAACGCGGACAGCTTTACGGCGGTGCGGCTCAGGCCCAGTGAACGGGCTGCGATCTCATCTTCCCGCAGGGCTTCCCAGGCCCGGCCCACTGGCATGCGCATGAAGCGCCGTATGATCAGTGCGGTAATCACCGCCAGTACCAGAGCAATCAGGTACAGGAAAATCACCTTGTGTTCACTGCTGTAGGCAATGCCGAGGGTTTCGTGAAAGGAGGTGTTTCCTTCTTCCTTGACCCGGCGACCGAACTCCATGCCGAACAGAGTCGGGTCCGGGATGCCGCCGATGCCGTTGGGGCCACCGGTCAGGTTGGTCCAGTTGTTCAGCAGAATCCGGATAATTTCACCAAAGCCCAGCGTCACAATCGCCAGATAATCGCCTCTGAGGCGCAGTACCGGAAAGCCGAGCACCAGCCCGAACAGGGCGGCCAGTAAGGCGCCGATTGGCAGCGACATCCAGAAAGAAATGCCGGTGTACTGTGATAGCAGAGCGAACGTGTAGGCACCGACGGCGTAGAACGCGACGTAGCCAAGGTCGAGCAGGCCGGCCAGGCCAACCACCACGTTCAGGCCAAGGGCCAGCATCACATAGATCAGCACGAGGGTGGCCAGGTCGATAGAGCCCCGGGATACAAAAAACGGCCAGAACAGAGCCAACACGACAATGCCGGTGAGTACCCAGGACTCCAGCTTCACGCGTTTGGCCTGGGGCAGCGGCTCCCGACCGCTGAGCGGGTTGAGCTTTGGTGCCTTCCGCAGGCTGGCCATGACGGTGTCGCGGTATAGCTGAAAGAAAAACACCACGAAAGCGGCCGCTACAATGGCGACAACGGTTGAGGGGTCGGCGCCTTGCAGGTCGATTGTGGCGGCATGAATGGTCAGGTCCAGCCCGAGAATGGGGTAGGCGATGACCAGGGTAATAACGGCGCAGAAGAGCGCATGTCTGAATTGTGGTGTTGCCATCAGATCTTCTCAACCTCCGGTTTGCCCAGCAGTCCGGTGGGTTTGAACAGCAGGATCAGAATCAGCAGGCCGAAAGAGACGACGTCTTTGTATTCGCCACTCAGGTAGCCGGAGGTCATGCTTTCGGCCACACCCAGTATGAGCCCGCCCAGCATGGCGCCGGGGATGCTGCCGATGCCCCCGAGAACGGCGGCGGTAAACGCCTTCAGACCGGCGATGAAGCCGAACAGTGGGTCTACCGAGCCGTAGTACATGCCCAGCAACAGTCCGGCAACAGCGGCCAGTGCAGCGCCGATCACAAAGGTGGCGGAGATGATCCGGTTGGTATCAATGCCCAGCAGGCTGGCCATGCCCAGATCCTGGGAAACTGCCCGGCAGGCGCGGCCAATGCGGGAGCGGGCGATAAACAGCGACAGTATGGTCATGCAGATCAGGGTGGTGATAAAAATCGTGATCTGTATGTAAGAAAGGGAAAGCTGGAAGCTCTCGGGCGAACCAAACCGGAAGCCGCCTTCAAGCAGTGCCGGGAAGCCAATGTTTCGCGAACCCTGCGCCAGATGCACGTAGTTCTGCAGGAAGATCGACATGCCGATGGCCGAGATCAATGGAATCAGCCGGTGCCGGCCGCGCACGGGCCGGTAGGCAACCCGTTCCACCGCCCAGCCCATGGAACTGGACACAATAACCGCACAGAGCAGGGCGACCAGCAGCACCAGCGGCAGCCAGGCAATGCCCAGTGTGGCCAGGCCGGTAATGGCGATCAGGGCGGTATAGGCGCCGATCATGTAGATTTCGCCGTGGGCGAAGTTGATCATGCCGATAATGCCATAAACCATGGTGTAGCCGATGGCAATGAGGGCATAGGTGCTGCCGATCGTCAGGCCGTTGATCAGCTGCTGGGAGAAATAGAGGAGATCTTGCATGTTTGTGGAGCTCCGAAAGCCTGCTCCCGTAACGGGATAACAGGAGCCCAGAAAAGCACCTTCCTCCGTTTCTGGCAGGAAGGTGCTTTACCTTACCGTAAGTTAATGGTCTGGCGTTATTCGGCGAGGGTCTTGCTGCCGTCAGAGTGCCATTCGTAAACCACAAACTCGAAGGATTTCAGGTCACCGTTCTCCGCGTATTCGATGGGGCCAATCGGAGTCTGGAAGGTGCCGGAACGCAGGGCGTCAGCAACTTCGAACGGATCGGTGGACTGAGCCTGCTCAATGCCTTCTGCAATCACTTTAACGGCGGAGTAGGAGGTCAGCACGAACGGGCCGGAGGGGTCTTCACCTTTGGCTTCAAAGGCAGCGGCCAGCTCCTGGTTCTCTTCTTTTTCCTCAAAGCTGGGGGGCAGGGTCACCAGCATGCCTTCAGACGCTTCACCGGCAATGGTGGTTATACCCTCGTTGCCAACGCCTTCAGGGCCCATGAAGATAGCATCAACATCGGACTGGCGAGCCTGGCGCAGAATCAGGCCAAGCTCCGGGTGATACCCGCCGTAATACACGTAATCGACATCCGCCTGTTTGATCCGGGTGACCAGGGAGGAGAAGTCTTTCGAGCCGGCAGTAATGCCTTCGAACATGGCGATTTCAACGTCGGCTTCTTCCAGGGTGTCGCGAACAGCGGTGGCAATGCCTTCACCGTACTGCTGTTTGTCGTGAACAATGGCCACCCGTTCCGGGTTCTGGGCGGCAATGTAGTCAGCGGCGGCGGGGCCCTGCATGCTGTCCAGACCGATGGTGCGGAATACGGTGTCGTAGCCGCGCTCGGTGATCGCCGGGCTGGTTGAGGCCGGCGTAATCATCAGGATGCCTTCGTCGTAATAGATGTCGGATGCTGGCTGGGTGGAGCTGGAGCACAGGTGCCCGACCACAAATCTCACGCCTTCATTCACCATGCGGTTGGCCACGGTGACGGCCTGCTTGGGATCGCAGACATCGTCCATTTCAACGGCAACCAGTTTTTCACCCATCACGCCGCCATCGGCATTGATCCGTTCAATGGCCATGCGGGTGCCGGCAAACTGCATGTCGCCGTATTGGGCAACCGGACCGGTCATGGGGCCGGCAACACCAATCTTGATTTCAGCGTTAGCCTGGCCGGCGGCCATCAGGGCAACGGAGGCGCTTACAGCGGTAACAAGCTTCTTGGCAGAGGTTTTCATCGTGTTGTTCCTGTTTGTGTCAGGGTTTTTTCTTATGTTCTCAAGGAATCAAACAAACACCACGACTCTTGACTTGTCAAGCATGGTATCGGCTCCCCGGAACAGAAGATGCTTCGCAACGTCTTCTTGATCCATGTTGTTTAGCAAGCTTCGTGCCGGGGTTCAGCTTTCGGGATCTTCGTCCTGGTCGCCAAACACCAGCCGCCGGAAATTCTCGTGGTCGTGAAGTTTCTCGAAACTCGGATCGACTGAAGCATCGTCCCGGTAGGCTTCGGAGATATCCAGAGCCTGTCCGAGCGTACTGACGGCATCCGCCCACCGGCCGATCTCGGCATAGGCGCAGGCCAGCTGATACAGGGCATGGCCATTGTCCGGTGCCAGCTTCAGGGCTCGCTGACAGAGGCTGATGGCCCACAGTGGCTCCTGGATTTCCAGCACGGCATCGGCTTTGTAGCTCAGGGCTTCCACGTCGTCCGGCCGGAGGTCCAGAATGTGATCGTAGGCGGCAATCTTGTTCTGGTGAGACGTTTCCTGGCTTGCTTTCAACCAGAGCCCGTGCACTTCGTTGGTGCGCTCAATCTCGGCCTGGTTCTGGTGAATGATTTCCGATTTCTGGTGCAACTGGTCTTCAATCGACTGCAGTCGCTTTTCATATTCGATAACCAGCTCGTTCACCCGGGTTTCGGCCAGACTGGTGAGCTGGTTACGCATATCCCGGATGGAATTCCAGCCAAGCAGAACCAGAATAGAGGTGGCGCCGGCGATCAGGTAAAAGAAGTAGGTCACCGTATCGGTGGCGTAAGACATGGTTTTGTCGGCAACCGACAGTTCTTTGTCGACCACCTTTTCAATCAGCTCGGCACGGGTGTTCTGCATTTCCTTGCGCAGGGCCTTGGATTCTTCCAGCAGGTACAGCTCCACAAAGGGCGTGTACATCGGGCGCTCGTCCAGCGCTTTGATGCTTTCCTCGACATCTTCTGCTGTCAGTTCCTTGTCCGGCCCGAGTTCCTGTTCCTGCTGGGCGTGAACCTGCCCGGTCAGGGCGATAGTAAGCGCAAAAGCAAGGTAGTACCTGATCATCAACCGTGTCCGCGTGTGAGTGAATGTGTGGGCATGACCATAGCATAGTGGTTTACAGAAATAATGCGGTATCCGGGTCGGGGTAAGCCCCACTTGCATTTAGCGATGCAAAGACATCTAATATTTAGTGGTGTAAGTATTCATTGACGATGGAGCAAAGAGTGAGCAGTTACGATCAGGTGTTGGTGGCACTTCGACGGGTGATCCGGGCAACGGATCTGCATTCCAAGCGGCTGAGCAAGCACGCCGGTCTGACAGGCCCACAGCTTCTGATTATGCGCACCATTCGCGATCTGGGCGAGGTGACCATCGGCACCATTGCTGAGCAGGTCAGCCTCAGTCAGGCTACGGTAACCACGATTCTGGACCGTCTGGAACACCGGGAGCTGGTGTATCGGGTTCGCAGTACCCGTGACAAGCGCAAGGTGCACGCGCACTTGACGGAAAAAGGCGAAGATATTCTTGCCCGGGCGCCCAATCCGTTGCAGGAAGATTTTATCGAGAAATACCAGAGTCTGGAGGAGTGGGAGCAGACCATGATCCTGTCGTCCTTGCAGCGCGTGGCCAACATGATGAATGCCGACGATATAGATGCATCGCCGGTGCTGACGGTGGGGTCGATGCTCAAGGATGACGGCTGGAAAGAGAAAGCCTGAAGTTTCTGATTTAGTAGAGAGGGGCTGGTTCCGGGTGGGGTGAGAATTTTCTTTGGAAAAACAACTCGCTTCGCTCAGACATCTTTTTCCGGAAAAAATTCTCACCCCACCCGAAACCGACCAGGCTTTGGGTATATCCCGTTTGAGGCCCTTTGTTTTGTTCATGCAAGTCAGTGCCGTCCATGGCAAAAAAATCAGTGAACCGAAGCCCCTCTCCTCGGCTTGCTGGCAAAGCACACCTGGAACACATCGTTGTAGTGCTTGGCGAAGTTCACTGACAGCCCTTCCTTCAGATACTCCGGCAGCTCTTCATAATCGCCCCGGTTTGCCTCCGGCAGAATCAGGTTGCTGATTTTCTGGCGCCGCGCGGCGATCACTTTTTCCCGGATACCGCCGACCGGCAATACCTGCCCTGTCAGCGTCAGCTCTCCGGTCATCGCCAGGTTTTGCTTCGGTGCCTCTTTGCGGGCGATGGAGAGCAGGGCCGTGGCCATGGTGACGCCGGCACTGGGGCCGTCTTTGGGGGTGGCGCCTTCGGGTACGTGCAGGTGCACGAAGGACTTGTCGAAGAAGGTCGGGTCGCCTTTGTAGCGTTTGAGGTTGGAGGACACGAAGCTGTAGGCAATCTCGGCCGACTCTTTCATCACTTCACCCAACTGGCCGGTGAGCTTGAAGCCCCGTTGGTTGGTATGAATGCGGGAAGCCTCGATGCTCAGGGTGGCGCCACCCATGGCGGTCCACGCCAGGCCGGTGACCACGCCGGTGCCTTGCAGGGATTTCTCTTTCTTGAAAGCCGGCTGGCCAAGGTAGGTTGTCAGGTCAGACACGCCCACTTTTACCGGCTTGTCCGGGTTCTCCAGCAGTTCGACGATGCCCTTCCGGATTACCTTGTGCAGCAGTTTCTCGAGGCCCCGGACACCCGCTTCCCGGGCGTAGCCTTCAATAATCTGGCGGATGGCGGCATCGGTGATGTTCAGCTGCTTTTTCAGCAGGCCGGCGCGTTTCAGTAGTCGCGGCATCAGGTAATGCTTGGCGATGGCGAGCTTTTCTTCGCCGATATAGCCGGACAGGCGAATGGTATCCATCCGGTCGAGCAGGGGCCGGGGGATGGTGTCCAGCTGGTTGGCGGTGCAGATGAACAGGACTTTCGAGAGGTCCATGCGCACATCCAGGTAATGGTCCAGGAATTCCCGGTTCTGTTCCGGGTCCAGGGTTTCCAGCAGGGCGGAGGCCGGGTCACCCTGGAACGAAGAGCCGATCTTGTCGATTTCATCGAGCATGATCACCGGATTGGCGACTTTGCTGTCTTTCAGTGCCTGGACAAACTTGCCCGGCATGGCGCCGATGTACGTCCGGCGGTGACCCTTTATTTCCGCTTCATCGCGCATGCCGCCGACACTGAACCGGTAAAACTCCCGGCCCAGGGCGTCTGCCACTGAATGGCCGATGGAGGTTTTGCCGACGCCTGGTGGGCCTACCAGCAGCAGTATGGAACCGCTCACTTCGCCCTTGAAGGTGCCTTCTGCCAGGAACTCGACAATGCGGTCTTTGACGTCGTCCAGGCCGTCGTGATCCCGGTCGAGAATGCGGCGGGCCTCGGCCAGGTCGAAGTGGTCTTCCGAGTGGATGCCCCAGGGTACCTGGGTAAGCCAGTCCAGATAATTGCGGGTCACGCCGTATTCCGGTGAGCCCTGTTCCAGCACCTGAAGCTTCTGGACCTCGTCGGCGAATCGTTCCTGTACGGCCTCCGGCGGATTGAGTCTGGCCATGCGCTCTTTGAAGCGTTCGACATCGGCGGTCTTGTCGTCCTTGGCGATGCCCAGTTCCCGCTGGATGACTTTCAGTTGCTCGCGCAGGAAAAATTCCCGCTGGTGCTTCTGCACCTTTTCATTCACTTCCTCGTTGATCTCAGTTTGCAGGCGCGCCACTTCCTGCTCCTTGCGCATCAGCAGGAGTACTTTTTCCATGCGCCGGAGCAGGGGGACTGTATTCAGCACTTCCTGCAGTTCCCGGCCGGGAGCGCTGGTCATCGAGGCGCCAAAATCGGCCAGGGGCGAGCTGTCGTCCGGCCCGAAGCGGGAGAGGTACTGTTTCACCTCTTCGCCATACAAGGGGTTGGAGCGCAGCAATTCCTTGATGGTGCTGATGATGGCCAGAGTGTAGGCCTTGAGCTCGTCTGCGGGCTCTTCCGGCTCCTCCGGGTATTCCACTTCGACCAGATAGGGCGGCCGGCGACGCAGCCATTGCACAATGCGGAAGCGTTGCAGCCCCTGGGCAATGAACTGCACTTTGCCGCTGTCCTTCTGCGCATGATGTATGCGGACGGCACAGCCCATCGTCTCGAAGTCTTCGCTGCCAGGAATGCCGCTTTCGGCTTCAGCCTCATCTACAAAGCAGACGCCCAGCACACGATGTTCGGTTTCACCCACCCGCTTCAGGGTTTCGTGCCAGGGGTCTTCATTCACCACCACTGGCTGAACCTGCGCCGGGAAAAACGGCCGGTTAGACACCGGCAACACGTACATACGCCGCGGACGGCTGTGTTCCGGTAAGGCGAGGCCGGTGCTGCTCTCGTCTTTGCCGATGTATTCGGTCACGTCTTCTTCGAATTCTTCCATGGAGTCGTTGCGGTTCTCTTCATTCATACCGTTTTGCTCTCAGGGCTTTGTGAAAGGTTATCTAGCTATGTGACGGCGGCTTCGGGTTTTTCAAGTTGGCTTGAATTTATACCCTGTGCCCCAACAATAAAGAGCAAACAGATCAACGCATCAGGTGCCCCTATGACAGCTTCGCAACACATCTTCGACGCAACAGCCGAAAACTTCCAGCAGGCAGTAATGGAAGCCTCCGCCACCACGCCGGTGCTGGTGGATGTGTGGGCGGACTGGTGCGCGCCGTGCAAACAGCTCATGCCGATTCTGGAAAAGCTGGCGGAGGAGTACCAGGGCAACTTCCGGCTGGCGAAAGTGAACGCTGACCAACAGCAGGAACTGACCGCTTCGCTGGGTGTGCGCAGCCTGCCAACGATTATTCTGGTGAAAGACGGGCAGGCGGTGGACGGCTTCAACAGTGCCTTGCCGGAGAGTGAGATCCGCAAGATTCTTGAGAAGCACATCGAAGCCCCGGCGGAAGACCCCTATGAAAAAGCCCACGCTCTCTGGGAAGCCGGTGATGTGGATGGCGCGCTGGCGATTTTCACCGAAATGAATCAGAAAGACCCGGAAAACGTGGACGTGCTCATCGATCTGGCCCAGTTGAAGGCCGAAAAGGGCGATCTGGAAACCGCCGAGCAGGTACTGAACAGCCTGGCGCCGGAAGACAAGTTAGGCCACAAGGCCAAACAACTGGCCGCCCGGGTGAAGTTCCTGAAGCAATCCGGCGAATTGCCGCCGGTGGCCGAACTGGAACAAACCCTGGAAGCCAATCCCGAAGATCCGGAAGCCCTGCATCAGTTGGCGTTGCACAAGATCCTGCAGGAACAGAACGCCGAGGCGATGGACCTGCTGATTCGGCTGATGCGGGCGGATAGCACGTATAAGGAAGGTGTGGCCAAGACCACGCTGGTCGAGTTGTTTGAAAAGCTGGGTAACAGCAACCCGGACGTGCGGGCGTATCGGCGGAAGTTGTATGCCATGATGTACTAACGGGTAATTCAAAAGGTGGTGACGATGCAGGTCAGGCGCTGGATCAAGGTTTCATTGCTGCTGATGTTGGCGTTATTGGCCGGCTGTGCCACTCGTCAATATGACCCATCGCCCGCCGTGGCCGTTGAAACAGATACCTGCAGGAACACCTTCGAACAATGGCAGGAGCAGGTTGAGGGCGGCAATCACTTTGACGCCCAGACCTGGTCTCCTTCCGGTTTTTCGTATCTCCGGGTCAACCGTTTGTTGGCCAGCTTTCCTGTTGATGAACTGACTGCGCCACAACGCCGGGAATGGCTGGAACGCGCGCATGAGCTGGCGGTAACGGCCTGGCGCTTTGAGGCGGCCAGCTTGGGCGGCAACGCCCGCGACAGGCTGCCGGAGTTGCAACGTTGTGGTCAGGTTGCGATCGCACAGTTACTGGAAAACGACTCGCACTGGCAGCAACTGCAGGACGCATCCACGGTACCAGACAGCTATAACACACCCGCCAGAGTGTTGGGAGGCTACCCCGCAGTAGCGCCGGTGGTGCGCTGGCGGGCCGGCGTGGTGATGGGTGAGCTGATGGACGAGTTTGGTGAATACCGGTTCGAACACCCCTCCCACGTTTATGAGCCGGAAGCGGTTTCCGGAGACATCGATGTAGCCGCCTTGCTGCGCCGCGCCTCGGCGCGCAGCCCACTGGGCATTCCGGATTTCCGGCTTGGTGAACGCAATCAGCTGTTGCAGCACTACGCCCCTGCCTGGGTGGTCGAGACTGCGGGTAGCACTGACCTGCCGGGGCGCCCGGGGCGCGACCAGAATGGCAATATCCGGTTCCGGTCCGAGTCTGTCGTGTTCAGCCAGGTTGCCTATACCCGGGTGAATGGGCAGGTGCTCCCGCAACTGGTCTATACCCTGTGGTTTCCCCGCCGTCCCGCGGAAGGCCGTTTCGATATTGTAGCTGGAGCGCTGGATGGCTTCGTCTGGCGCGTTACGCTGGGCGAGAACGGCCGCCCGTTGATCTACGACTCCATTCATCCCTGCGGTTGTTATCACACCTGGGTTCTGGCGCCCGGCGGGCTGGAACCCCGGGGGGAGCCCGGTTTCTGGGAAGAGCCCTTGTGGATTGCCGGCACCGCGCCGGAAACAGACCAGGGGCTGGTGCTGTATTTGGCCTCGGGCACGCATTATCTGATGGATGTAGCGACGAAGCGTCCTGAAGATGAAGTCGAAACCCGGCGGTATTCCATGGAGCCCTATGACCATTTGCGTGGTCCTTCGTTCGCCGGTGCGCGGCTGTTCAACCGGGAAGGCATGATTGCCGGTACAGAACGTCCGGAACGTTACCTCCTTTGGCCCACGGGGGTGCCGTCACCCGGCGCCATGCGCCAATGGGGGCATCACGCCACGGCGTTTGTGGGTACGCGGCATTTCGATGATCCCTGGTTGCTGGAACACTATTTCGTGCAGCCTGAATAACAAAAAAGGCCAGATGGATCCCTCCATCTGGCCTTTTGCGTCATGCTTTCAAGGCAACAGCCTCAGACATTTCCCTTTTTCATCTCCTCGAACTCATCTTCAAAGAAGAACTTTTCTTCTCCGAGTGCGGGTTCCAGTTCATGCAACCAGGTGGCGGTTTCGCTGTACTTGGCGAAGAATGGGCGCTGCACCCAATCCGGGTTGCGGCCCTGCAGGAAACGCAGCACGAAAACCTTTTCGCCGTGGATCTCGGTGATGCCCTGAATCTCCACCTTGCCAGGGCCGGCACTCATGCTTGGGCCGCGGGCGGTGCGGGCCAGGCCAGAGACCTTTTTCATGGCTTCCCGGTAGATCTGGAAGGCTTCGGCCAGAGGTATTTCGAAGTAGTTCTTGGCGCCGGTATCCCGCTCCACAAACATGTAGTAGGGAATGATGCCGAGCTGGACTTCTTTCTTCCACAGCTTGGCCCAGGCATCGGCATCGTCGTTCACGTGCTTGATCAGCGGGCCCTGGGCGCGTATTTCAGCACCGGTAGCGCGAATGCGGCGGATGGCCTCTTCGGCAATGTCGGTGGTAATTTCCTGCCAGTGGTTGTAGTGCGCCATGATGGCCACGTGCTTGCCAGCATCAACCAGCTTGGCGAACAGCTCGATCAGCTCGTCGGCATCTTTGTCGGTGACAAAACGGTACGGCCAGAAGGTGAGGGCCTTGGTGCCGATGCGGATAGTCTGAATGTGCTCGTATTCAGGCTGCAGCAGCGGCTCGAGGTATTGCACCAGACTCTTGGTTTTCATCACCATGGGGTCGCCGCCCGTTACCAGCAGGTCGGTCACCTCGGTGTGCTCGGCCAGGTAGCCGTGCAGTTTCTCTGCTTCGGTGCTGGCCATCTTCAGATCTTTGTCGCCAACAAACTGCGCCCAGCGGAAACAGAAGGTGCAGTAAGAGTGGCAGGTCTGACCCTGTGCCGGGAAGAACAGTACGGTTTCGCGGTACTTGTGCTGCACGCCGTCCAGGACTTCACCGTCCAGCTCGGGCATGTTCATTTCCATCTGGCCGGCCGGGTGCGGGTTCAGCTCGTCGCGGATCACTTTGGCGACAGCCTGAATCTCTTTTTTGTCAGCACCATCGCGGTGCATCTGGGCCATGCGTTCGTAATGTTCGTCTTTCAGCATCCCTTTTTGAGGGAAGACAAGTTGGTAGATCGGATCATTGGGTACCTTGTCCCAATTGATCAGCTCATTGATCACATACTCGTTCACACGGAAGGGCAGCACGCTGGCTACGACCTTCATTTCGAACAGCGTCTCTTCCGGGAGACTCTGGATTGCTTCAATCTTGTCTAGCTGGCGGTCAGTAAAAACCTTGAACCGGCGTTCCTCGAATTCCTGAACCGGGATCTGGTTCGGAAAGGTGACGATGGAGTTCATAGATCGCCCTCTGTTATGAGCCTGAATAAAAGGAGGGGCAGTCACCGCCTCCACTGGTTAAAAAACGGGCAGGCAAGTATACAGAAACGGGAATTTATTTTCAGGTCTAAAGATTCATTGCTGTCAGGTTGGTCGGTTTTAGGCTTTTTTACGTAGCAAATCTGAATAAACAGACATAAAGCACGATTGAAACGGGTGTTTGTTTGTGTTTTCGGGCTGTTTTGTAGTAAAAATACGAAAGTTTTATAAACAAATACAAACACAGAAAGTTTGCAGGGACTGTTCTATGCTTGAGACAGTTAAGCACACTGCCAGTAATCCCCACGGGAGGTTTGATGTACCAGGACGATGATCCCATTGAAACCAGTGAGTGGCTCGACGCGCTGGAATCCATGATCGAAAACGAAGGCGTTGAGCGAGCCAAATTCATCCTTGAACGCCTGTCTGAACGCGCCAGTCGCGACGGCACCGAGCTGCCTTATTCCATCAACACGCCCTTCCGTAACAGCATCCCGGTTGCCCAGCAATCGCAAATGCCGGGCGATCTGTTTATGGAGCGTCGTATTCGCTCGCTGATCCGCTGGAACGCCATGGCCATGGTGGTGCGGGCCAACAAGCGCCCGGGGGAGCTGGGTGGCCACATTTCCACCTTCTCTTCTGCTGCCACCCTTTATGATGTCGGCTTTAACTACTTCTTCCACGGCGGGGATGACAAGCGCGACGCGGATCTGGTGTATTTCCAGGGCCATGCCGCGCCAGGCATTTACGCCCGCTCCTATCTGGAAGGCCGCTTCGACGAAGAGCAACTGGACAAGTATCGCGAAGAAGTTGATGGCGATGGTCTGCCTTCTTACCCGCACCCCTGGTTGCTGCCGGATTACTGGCAGTTCCCCACCGTTTCCATGGGGCTCGGGCCAATTCAGGCCATTTATCAGGCCCACGTAATGAAGTACCTGGACAACCGCGAGTTGATCGATTCCGACAAGCGTAAAGTCTGGGCCTTTGTGGGTGATGGCGAGTGTGACGAACCGGAAACCCTGGGCTCCATTTCCAAGGCCGGTCGTGAAGAACTGGATAACCTGATCTTTGTGGTCAACTGCAACCTTCAGCGCCTGGACGGGCCGGTTCGTGGTAACGGCAAGATTATTCAGGAGCTGGAAGGCGTGTTCCGTGGCGCCGGCTGGAACGTGATCAAAGTCGTCTGGGGCCGCATGTGGGACCCGCTGTTCGAGAAAGACGAAGACGGTGTGATGCAGCGCGCCATGGACGAGATTGTGGACGGCGATCTTCAGAATTACGTGCACAAGGGCCCGGCGTACACCCGCAAGGAGTTCTTTGGCCTGTATCCCGAGCTGTCCAAGATGGTCGAGAACTGGTCCGACGAGGAATTGCTCAAACTGAATCGTGGCGGGCACGATCCTTACAAGGTTTACGCGGCCTACCACAAGGCGGTGAACCTGAATAACGGCAAGCCGACGGTTATCCTGGCCCATACCATCAAGGGTTATGGCTTCGGCCAGGCCGGTGAGGCGCAAAACACCGCGCACTCCCTGAAAAAGCTGGACCTGGATACCCTCAAGGATTTCCGCGACCGCTTTGCCGTACCGCTCAAAGACGACGAGCTGGAAGACGTACCCTATTACCGCCCGGCGCCAGACAGCCCCGAGCTGGTCTACATGAAGAAGCGCCGGCAGGAACTGGGCGGTTTCTATCCCAAGCGCAACAAGGATTGCCAGCCACTACAGATTCCGGATCTGGATATCTTCAAGCAGATTCTGGAAGGCTCCAACGGGCGTGAAATCTCTACCACCATGGCCTTTGTGCGCATTCTCACCGCGCTGGTGAAAGACAAGCGCATTGGTAAGCGCGTGGTGCCGATTGTGCCGGACGAAGCCCGTACCTTCGGTATGGAAGGCATGTTCCGGCAGTTGGGTATCTACACTTCTGAAGGCCAGAAGTATGTGCCCCAGGATCGCGAACAGATCATGTATTACCGGGAAGACAAGAAAGGCCAGATCCTGCAGGAAGGCATCAACGAAGCCGGTGCCATGTCCACGTGGATCGCGGCAGCCACCTCCTACAGCACTAACAACTTCCCGCTGATTCCGTTCTATGTGTTCTATTCCATGTTCGGCTTCCAGCGCGTGGGCGATCTGGCCTGGGCGTCAGGCGACATACAGGCCCGGGGCTTCCTGATTGGCGGCACCGCAGGGCGTACCACCATCAATGGTGAAGGCCTGCAGCACCAGGATGGTCACAGCCATGTACTGGCCAATACCATCCCCAACTGCAAGGCCTACGACCCGGCCTTCGGCTATGAAATGGCCGTGGTCATCCGTCAGGGCATGAAGGAAATGTTCGAAGACAACCAGAACGTTTTCTATTACCTGACCGTCGAAAACGAGTTCTACGAACAGCCCGCCATGCCGGAAGGGTCCGAAGAGGGCATCATCAAAGGCATGTACCGGTTTGATTCCGTTGAGGCCAAAGGCGGCAAGAAAGCCCCACGGGTACAGCTGCTGGGCGCTGGCGCCATCTTCAACGAAGTTACCGCCGCGGCAGAAATGCTCAAGGAGGACTGGGGTGTGGCCTCTGACGTGTGGAGTGTGACCAGCTACAACGAGCTGGCCCGTGACGGCCAGCATGTTGAGCGCTGGAACCACCTGCACCCGGATGACAAGCCGCGCAAGGCTTACGTCACCCAGATGCTGGAAGACCAGAAAGGGCCGGTGGTGTCGTCAACCGACTACATCAAGCTGCATTCCGAGCAGTTGCGTGCCTTCATTCCGAAAACCTATATGACCCTGGGCACCGACGGCTTCGGCCGCAGCGATACACGCCAGAAGCTGCGCAGCTTCTTCGAGGTGGATCGCTACTACGTAGCTGTTACCGCCCTGGCGGCACTGGCCAGAGACGGCGAAATCAAGCAGGAACAGGTACTCGAAGCCATGCGCAAGTACGGAATCGATCGCAACAAACCGAACCCGGTGCTGAGCTAAGGAGACCTCCATGAGTGAACAGGAAATCAAGGTTCCGGATCTCGGCGGTGCTGATGAAGTCGAGATCATTGAAATTACCGTCAGCAAGGGCGATTCGGTTGAAGAAGAAGACCCGATTCTGACGATTGAATCCGACAAAGCCTCGGTTGAGCTGCCGTCACCGGCAGCCGGCAAAATCACCAACATCTCCGTCAAGGTGGGTGACAAGGTGAAGGAAGGCGACGTTGTCGGCAGCATTGATGTCAGCGGCGACGCTGGTGGTTCAGATGACGCCGATGCGGGCGACGACGAGCCAGCGGAAGAGCCGGAAGAAAAAGCCGAAGACAAGCCTGAGGATAAGTCTGAAGGCAAATCCGAAGATAACGCTGAGGAAAAGTCCGAAGGCAAGGCCGACGCTGAAGAGAGCAAGCCGGCTCCGAAGAAAAAAGGCGGCTCGCGCACCGAGACGGTGAAAGTGCCGAATCTGGATGGCTTTGAAGACATCCCGGTGATCGAGATCAACGTGGCCGAAGGCGACACTGTCGGCGAGGAAGACGCGCTGGTGACAGTAGAGTCCGACAAGGCCACCATGGAGATTCCTTCACCTTACGCGGGCAAGGTCAGCAAGATTCTGGTCAAAGAAGGCGACAAGCTTTCCGAAGGCAATGATTTGCTGGAAATGACCGTGGAAGAAGAAGGCTCTGACGACACCGACGAGTTGTCTGATGACGATAAGGAAAGTGAAGGCAAGCAGGAAGAAAACAAGCCTGAACAGAAATCGGACAAATCGTCTGAAAAGCAGGAAGCGCCTTCTCAGCCTCAGGGTTCCGGGGATGAGCCGCCCGCGCCGGGCACAAAGGTTCACGCCGGCCCGGCCGTGCGCAAGCTGGCCCGGGAGCTGGGTGCCGATCTGACCCGTGTGAAAGGCAGCGGCCCGAAAAGCCGCATTCTGAAAGACGATGTCCAGGCCTATGTGAAACGCCAGTTGCAGCAGACCCAGCAAGGCACCGGAGCAACGGCGACAGGCTCCGGCATTCCGGGTGTGAAACTGCCGGACTTCAGCAAGTTTGGTGAAGTTGAACGCGAGAGCATGTCGCGCATGATGGCAGCTACAGCCACCAGCATGCACCGCAGCTGGCTGAACGTGCCGCATGTAACTCAGTTCGACGATGCCGACATCACGGAAATGGAAGACTTCCGCAAAGGCCAGAAGGCGGCCGGCGAGAAGAAAGGCATCAAGATGACGCCGCTTCCGTTCCTGCTGAAAGCCTGTGCCGCTGCACTGGAAGAGTTGCCTCAGTTCAACGTGTCGCTGGACATGGAACGAAAAGAGGTGGTTCGCAAGAAGTACATTCACATTGGTATCGCCGTGGACACACCGCACGGCCTGATGGTGCCAGTGATTCGCGATGTGGACCAGAAGGGCTTGTGGGAGCTGGCAGCGGAAAGCGCCGAGCTGGCCCAGAAGGCCCGGGAAAAGCAGCTGAAACCAGCAGAAATGCAGGGCGCCTGCTTTACCATTACCAGCCTGGGTGGCATTGGCGGTACGGCGTTCACACCGATCGTGAATACGCCGGAAGTGGCGATTCTGGGTGTCTCCAAATCGGCGATGAAGCCGGTGTGGGATGGCCAGGAGTTTCAGCCCCGGCTGATGCTGCCGCTGTCACTGTCCTACGACCACCGTGCCGTGAATGGTGCGGATGCAGCGCGCTTTACCAACCTGCTGACACAGCTGCTGGGGGATATTCGTACCTTGCTGCTGTGATGTAAGCGGGCTGTAAAGCCGGTGAGAAGATAAAGACCCTGGCCTTCATTCGGGCCGGGGTTTTTTATTATCTGGGTTTTGTGCCTGAGGGTTTGTGGAGTGAAAAGAGTTGGTGGGCACTGAAACAGTTGCCAATAAACGCAAAAACCCCGGCGCGAAGGCCGGGGTTTCTGCTGAGTTAACTTCTAATTAGGAAGGGATTAGAAGTTGTACTGTGCCATGAACATCACGCGGTTTGCGTCTTCGCTGTCACCGCCTTCATTTTCAGTTTTCCAGTACTGGTATTCAGCGCCCATGGTAACGCTGTCAGCAGGCTTCCACATGTAGTTTACGAATGTGGTCTGGTTGGTTTCGGTAGCAGTTGCGCCGAGATCATCAACGTCGTTCTGAACCATGCCGTGCTGGATGTTGATGCTTCGACCCTGGCCAAGGCCAATGCTGGTACCGAGAACGCCGCCAATGCTTGAAACCGTGTCAAGATCTCCAGTGCCGTCATCAAAAGCGTCTGTTGCGCCTGAACGGAAGTTGTAGCTGTTAGCGCCATCCGTGTAGGTCATGGAGCCCTGAATGCTGATCATGTCGGTCAGCTTCACTTTACCAGCGCCAAACACGCCATAGCCCAGCTCGGAATCGTCTTCAGTGCCGGTGTCATAGCTGTTTTGCTTTACCACTGCCGCCGCAGAGTATGACAGGCTGCCAGCGCTGTCTTCCAGGCGGGCTGTCAGAGCAGGCATACCTTCTTTTTCATCGGTGCGGTCGATTGATCCCTGTGGATCCTCGAGTGCGATGGACATAGGTCCGGTAGTGTAACGAAGCTGCGTAGCACGTCCCTGCAGGCCAGCAAGACCGGCGGCACCGCTGAAGTCAACAGAGGGAGTAACACCTACGAAAGAGTTGAAGTTTGACCAGGTCTGACCGGCCAGAATACCTTGATAGGTGCCGTATGCGTGGCGAAGACGGAAGTCACCACCGAAGAAGTCACCTTCAACGTTGATCATTACGCCTTCTGAGTTAGTGGCCTTGATGCCCACACGGGTTTGCTGTGCTGAGGCGTTGAAATGGCCTTCTGCCACATCGCCGGCGCCAATCGTCGGGAAAGAGCCGGAAGCGCTGTCGTCAGCCACTTCTTCATCGACGTCATAGGCGAAGTTCGCTCGAACGTAGCCATACATGTCGGCATCCACATCACCTGCGCTGAAGCTGAACGCCTGCGCCTGTGAAGCCAGCCCCAGTACGGTAACTGCTGCTGTCGCTCGGATTGCCATTCTGAGTTTGTTGTTTTGCATCGTTGTTTTCTCCAATCATTAATTTGTTTTTGTTGGACCCAGAAAACAAGGTAGTTACGAAAGTGTGACAATTCAAACACATTTGGCGGTTATTTAGACGAATGTCTATAGAGTGAGCAGAGTCACTGGCGGAGTTGCCTCCGGCTGTTCTTATGCCCAGAGTGGCGTATTATGATGAGAACTCATTGTTATTCATTGCTATTGGTGTTGAGAGAAATCCATGAACAGAGAATCCGTCTCCCGCGAACTGTTTGATGAAGTAATGGTGCCCAACTACGCCCCCGGAAATATCATTCCGGTGCGAGGTGAAGGTTCCCGCGTATGGGATCAGGAAGGGCGGGAGTTTGTGGATTTTCAGGGCGGCATTGCCGTAACCAGCCTGGGCCACGCCCACCCGGGGCTTTTGAGCGCGCTGCAGGAGCAGTCTGAGAAAATCTGGCACTTGTCCAACGTAATGACCAACGAGCCGGCCCTGCGTCTTGCCAAAACCCTGTGCGACCTGACATTCGCCGAGCGCGTGTTTTTCGCCAACTCTGGCGCGGAAGCCAATGAGGCGGCCTTCAAGCTGGCCCGTCGTTACGCTTGGGACAATGTCGGGGCGCAGAAGCATGAGATCATCTCGTTCAGGAACTCCTTCCATGGTCGTACCCTGTTTACGGTTGCCGTAGGTGGCCAGGGGAAATATCTGGAAGGCTTCGAGCCGGCACCGGGCGGCATTCATCACGCAGACTTTAACGACCTGGAGTCGGTAAAAGCGCTGATCTCCAAAGAAAAGACCTGCGCCGTGGTGGTTGAGCCGATTCAGGGCGAAGGCGGTGTGTTGCCGGCTGATGCTGAATTCCTCAAGGGCCTGCGCGAACTTTGTGACGAACACGATGCCTTGCTGGTGTTTGACGAAGTGCAGACCGGCGCCGGCCGCACTGGGCATCTTTATGCTTACCAGATGTATGGCGTAACCCCGGACATCCTCACCAGCGCGAAAGGCCTGGGAGGCGGTTTCCCGATTGCTGCCATGCTGACCACCGCTGACGTTGCCGACAGCCTGAGTGTCGGCACTCACGGCAGCACCTACGGCGGCAACGCCCTGGCCTGCGCTGTGGGCCAGAAAGTGGTCGATACCGTCAGCCAGCCGGAAGTGATGAAAGGCGTGAAGGCGCATTCAGACAAGCTGCGCAAAGGCATGATGGACATCGGTGAACGCTATGGTGTGTTCTCGGAAGTGCGCGGTGCCGGTTTGCTGCTGGGCTGTGTGTTGACGGGAAAGTGGCAGGGCAAGGCCAAAGAATTTGTCGCTGCGGGCCTGGATGAGGGCGTTATGGTGCTGATGGCCGGCGGCGATGTGGTTCGTCTGGCGCCTTCGCTGATCATTCCCGAAACCGACCTTGATGAGGGCCTTGCGCGTTTTGAGCGGGCGGTGCAGAAACTGGCGGGCTGACTCCGCCGGTAAAGGAGGAGACAAGTGCTGATCATAAGGCCCATTCAAGAGTACCACCTGGATGACTTGTACGAACTGACCGGCGCCGCCGGCAATGGCCTGACCACGCTCCCGCAGGATCGGGAATTCCTGCAAGAGAAGATCCGGAAAGCCCGCGATACCTTCGAAGGCCGGTGCTCTCCGGAGGCGGGTCTCTACCTTTTCACTCTGGAAGATATCGGAAAAGACCGCTGCGTCGGCATCAGCGGCATTCAGGCCAGGGTCGGGCTGGAAGAAGTTTTCTACAACTACCGTCTGAGCATTACTGTTCATGACAGCCGCGAGCTGGATGTGCACGTGCGCACGCCCACGCTCTACCTCACCAACGATATGACCGACGCCACCGAAATAGGCTCACTGCTGCTGGCAGAAAGCCACCGTGGTGGCGGCAACGGGTTATTACTCTCACGCAGTCGGCTGCTGTTTCTTGAGGAGTTCCGTCAGCATTTTTCCGACAAGATCTTCGCCGAAATGCGGGGCGTTTCAGACGACCAGGGCGTCAGCCCGCTCTGGGATGCCCTGGGCCGGCGCTTTTTTGATATGGACTTTGCTGAGGCTGACAGGCTCTCCGGGCTGGGCAATAAATCGTTCATTGCCGAGCTGATGCCCCGTTTCCCCATCTATTTGTCGCTGCTGCCCGACAGCGCCACCGAGGTTGTCGGAAAGGTACACCGGGATACCGTGCCGGCGCTGAAAATGCTTCAGGCCGAGGGTTTTAACTTCAACGGTCTGGTGGATATTTTTGACGGTGGCCCGGTGGTGGAAGCGTTTCTGCACAACATTCGCACCGTTCGTCAAAGCCTTTTGTGTACGGTGGCAAGGGACGACAACCCTGTAACCGACGGCGAACCAATGGATAAGCCAGTGATGGTCTGCAACCGATCCTTCCGGGATTTCAGGGTTGGCCTGGTGCCAGCGAGTGCCGTTCAGGGCCACGAGGTGCGCCTCTCTGCACAGGCAATGGAAGCTCTGCAGATTACAGAAGATGACAAGGTGCGTATCGCCCCCTTGAAAGAAACGGGGTTCTGAGCAATACCTGTAATCAGAGGCATTTAAACAACTTTTAAACCACTCAATACCCGCGTGGGCCAAGGAGATACTTATGAGCCATGTCCTCACTGGCGACCTCTGGATCAACGGGCTCTGGCTGCAGGGCCATGGTGTCCCGTTTGAGGCAGTGCAACCTGTTTCCGGAGAGACTGTCTGGGATGGCAATTCCGCCAACCTTGAGGATGTTGATGCCGCCGTTCGCGAGGCCCGGGCAGCGTTTGCCGAATGGCGGCGCAAGAGTTTTGCGCAACGCCAGGCGGTGGTAGAGGCCTTTGGCTCTCAGCTTGAAGACAACAAGGAAGATCTGGCCCACCAGATCGGGCTGGAAACCGGTAAACCCCTGTGGGAATCCCGAGCGGAAGTGGCGTCGATGATTGCCAAGATTCCCATATCCGTTAAATCGCATAATGACCGTGCCGGGTATTCGGAAACCGAAGTCGCCGGTGGCCGCGCAGTGTTGCGGCACCGGCCCCACGGTGTTGTCGCGGTGTTTGGCCCGTACAACTTCCCGGGACATCTGCCTAACGGCCACATTGTACCGGCCTTGCTGGCGGGCAATACCGTGGTATTCAAGCCCAGCGAGCTGGCGCCGGGCGTGGCGGAAATGGTTGTCAGGTTCTGGGAAAAAGCCGGCCTGCCGCAGGGAGTGATCAATCTCGTTCAGGGTTCCTCGGACACCGGCAGGGCGCTCGCGCGCCATCCGATGGTTGATGGCCTGTTCTTTACCGGCAGTTCCACCGTTGGCCATCTTCTGCATGAACAGTTCGGCGGCCAGCCTGAAAAGATTCTGGCACTGGAAATGGGTGGCAATAACCCGCTGATCGTCCAGGATGTAGCCGATGTTGATGGCGCGGTTCACCATGCCTTGCAGTCGGCCTTTGTGTCCGCCGGCCAGCGCTGCACTTGCGCCCGCCGGTTATTGGTGCCAAAAGGAAGAAAAGGCGATGAATTCCTCGAGCGGCTGGTGCAGGTGGCCTCGAAAGTGAAAGTCGGTGAGTTCGATGCTGACCCTCAGCCCTTTATGGGCTCGGTGATCTCCGCCGAGGCCGCAGAACAGCTGCTGGAAGCCCAGGCTGCCATGACACAGAAGGGCGCCAGGCCGTTGCTGGAGATGAAACAGCTACAACCGGAAACGGGGCTGTTGTCGCCAGGCATTATCGACGCCACCGGAGTGGAGCTGGACGATCAGGAATACTTCGGCCCGTTGCTGACGGTTTATCGCTACAAAAGCTTTGACGAAGCCCTGGAGCTGGCCAATAACACCCGGTTTGGCCTGGCCGCCGGTATTCTCACCGATGACCGCAAACTTTATAACCGGTTGGTGGAACAGGCCCGGGCCGGTATTGTTAACTGGAACCGGCCACTGACAGGTGCCAGCAGCGCCGCACCCTTCGGTGGGGTGGGTGCCAGTGGCAACCATCGGCCCAGCGCTTACTACGCCGCCGATTACTGCGCCTGGCCTATGGCTTCACTGGAAGCCCGCAAGGCCGAAATGCCGGAGACTCTGGCGCCGGGGCTGAACTTCGACTGAACTTTTCACACACCAGATGAAAGGCACTGCTATGGCCGGACACGCGGTAGAAGCCAACTTTGATGGCCTGGTGGGGCCTACACACAACTACGCCGGATTGTCGCGAGGCAATATCGCCTCGAAATCCAACGTCAACTCGGTGGCTAACCCGAAAGAAGCGGCGCTTCAGGGCCTGGCCAAGATGAAAAGGCTGGCTGACCGGGGGTATGTGCAGGGTGTTCTGCCACCCCATGAGCGCCCGCATGTCCCGACGCTGCGGGCGCTCGGGTTTGAAGGCAGTGATCAGCAGGTTCTGGAGAAAGCCGCCAGTACCGAACCCGCCATTCTGGCGGCGGTGTCTTCCGCGTCCGCCATGTGGACCGCCAACGCCGCGACCGTCTCGCCCAGCGCTGACACGGTCGACCACCGTGTGCACTTTACCCCTGCCAACCTGAGCGCCAAGTTCCATCGCTCCATTGAACACCCGGTCACCGGCCGGGTGCTGAAGGCCATATTCACCGACGAAAGCTACTTTACTCACCACCCGGCGTTACCTGCTGTGAGCCACTTCGGCGACGAAGGCGCGGCCAACCATACCCGGTTATCCAGCCGATACGGCGAGCCCGGCGTGGAGTTGTTTGTCTACGGCAAAGCGGCCTTCAACGAATCCGCACCCGCCCCGACCAGATACCCGGCACGGCAAACCCAGGAAGCCTCCCGGGCCATCGCCCGCTTGCACGGCCTGACCGACCGCCACGCCGTGTTTGCCCAACAGAACCCCGCCGCCATCGACGCCGGCGTGTTTCACAACGACGTGATAGCCGTGGGCAACGGCAATACGCTGTTCTATCACGAACTGGCGTTTCTGGAAGAAGAAAGGGTGCTGAGGGATATCAGTAACCGACTCACCGGAGCAAAGCTGGAAGCGGTACGGGTGTCCACGGAAGAAGTGCCAATTGAAGACGCCGTGGCCTCCTACCTGTTCAACAGCCAGTTACTGAACACCCCGGACGGCATGCTGCTGGCGGTGCCCGGTGAGTGCCGGGAGATTGATTCAGTAAGCCGTTACCTGGACAACCTGATTAAAGCCAACGGCCCGATTACGGCCGTGGAAGTCTTCGACGTAAAACAATCCATGAAAAACGGCGGCGGCCCGGCGTGCCTGCGGTTACGCGTGGTGCTGAACGACGACGAACTGCATGCCATGAACCGTGGCGTCATCCTTACCGATGAACTCTATGATCGGCTGGTTACCTGGATTGAAGCCCACTACCGGGACGAGTTGACGCAACAGGACCTGGCCGACCCCATGCTGCTGGACGAAGTGCGCAAAGCCCTGGACGAACTCACCGGCATACTCGGGCTGGGCTCTGTTTACGACTTCCAGCTGTAGGCGCTGGTTTCCGGCCGTACCATTAGCCCGACACGTTGGCCCGTCGGCACGTCCCGGTTGGGAAACACAATGGCCTCCGGCGCCGTACCCACCCGGTAACTGGCATGGTCGTCCTCCCAGATCAGCGTGCCGGGCTGGTACTCGGTAAAGTTGGCCACATCATCCGGCACATAAAACCGAAAAGACGGCCCGGTGTTCAGAATCTCATGCACCACCTCGAACACCGTCAAATGATCAAACGGCGGTCCCGCCTCCGGCGCAGGCAGCGCCCGGAACCGCCGCCGCAAGGCATCTTCTATGCCCTGGAACCGGCGCAGATCATTGTGGCCAAACGGCTCCACCTTCCCCAGCTCCACGGTAAAGCTTTCAGCCTGTAAAAGGCTGGCGGTAAACGCCGAAAACACCGTCGACTCCTTGTGCTGCAGCAACAGCGTTTCCACCTCCGCCTCCAGCAAAAACTCACACTGAACCTGCGGCGGCACCGAACGCCCCTCAACATGCGGGTACAAGGCAAACCGCTCCCGCTTCGAAGGCCGGATCGCCGTGTGCAAATCGTAATGGCTGAGCGCCAGCCCCTGATGCGCCATGGCAAACTGCCGACACATCTCCTCAAGAAACCGGGCCCGCCGCGCCTCCGGCAGCCCCTCATACAGGGCCTCGCCATGGGCCCCGTTGAACAACCGGTTCAGATTCACATCCACAAACCGCTTGCCAGCCACCATCGCCGGCGGATTCCCCAGAATCAGCAAAAGCGGACAGCCAAGCTGCCACTGACCGGCCAGCAACTCCGACACCAACCCGTTCAATACCTCAATCGGCGCCGTCTCATTGCCATGAATGCCGGCAGATACAATCAGCGCTTCATGGTTCGGATTGATTCGCTCCGTAGGTGGCGCGAACCACAACACGCCGGTGCCTTTCCGGGAAACTCGGGTGCCGTCCGGGAGCCCGGTTTTGGTTTCAGAGAGATCGGAGGAGGCGTTCGCGAGGGTGTGCGTGAGCCAGTCGCCGTGGAAATCAAAAAGGTGATTCGAAGCGTTCATACAGTCCCCGTATGGTCAGGGACTGCGAGTTAATCGCAATTGAATCCCCGAAAAAATTCTGGGGCAGACAGGCAGGAGGCTTCTCCCGGGAATTTCGAAGGCCATGGATGGCCTGAGAGAAGCGCACATGGATGTGCTTGTAGCGGTTCCCGGGAGAAGCCTCCTGCCTGTCTGCCTTGCACCAGAAGTTAAGAGCTAACAGGCCGCTGATGCCGCAAAAGATGATTCTCCAGCTTCCGAAACACGAAAACCAGAATAAACGTCAACGCCATGTAGCAAAGCGCCACAAAAATAAACGCCTCGAATGGCGCATAAAACCGCGAGTAGATATTCCGCGCCGCCCCCGTCAGATCCACAATCGTCACCACGCTGGCAATCGCACTGGCATGAAGCATGAAAATCACCTCATTCGAATACGCCTGAACCGCCCGCCGGGCCGCACTCGGCAACACAATCCGACGCATCCTCAGGAACCAGTTCATGCCATAAGCCTTCGCGGCCTCAATCTCACCATGGGGCGTAGACACAATCGCACCACGAATAATCTCCGTGGTATAGGCCGCCGTATTCAGCGTAAACGCCAGCAGGGCAGGGTAGAACGGCTCCCGGAAAATCTCCCACCAGAAAGTGTCCTGAATGCCGGTAATCTGCGCCACGCCGTAATAAATGATATACAGCTGGATCAGCAACGGAGTGCCCCGGAACAGATAGGTGAACAACCAGATCGGCCCGGACACAAATGGATTTCTCACCGTACGCAGAATGGCCAGGGGCACTGCAACCACCAGGCCGATTACCAGCGACAGAAACACCAGATGCACCGTTGTCACCAGGCCATCCCAGTATTCCATGAGCGTCATGGCGGTAAAAATGTCGTTCTGGCTTAACCACTCAGTCATAAATTCAGGCATCGGTCAGTTCCCCTGCACCACGCCGGCATTGGCTCGCTTGTCGAGCCACTTGATAAACAGTTCCGAGGCGGCCGTCAGCCCCAGGTAAACCGCTGCCACCGGGATAAAGAAATGGAACGGCATGCGCTCGGCTTTCGCAGCCTCTTCGGCCACACGTACCATATCGGTCAGGCCAATAATTGATACCAGAGCCGTGGTTTTCAGAAGAACCTGCCAGTTATTGCCAATGCCGGGCAGGGCATGGCGCAGCATTTGCGGAATCATCACCCGGCGGAAGGTGTGCCAGCGGGTAAAGCCGTAGGCCCGGGCGGCTTCTATCTGCCCGGCGTCTACTGCCAGAAAGGCGCCCCGGAAGGTTTCCGTCATATAGGCGCCAAAAATCAGCCCGATGGTCACCACGCCGGAGATGAACGGGTCGAACTGAAAGAAAAAGTCGATGTCGTAAGCTTCCCACAGGTAATCCGACAGCATGTTCACCGCCACCTGGCCGCCATAGTAGAACAGCAGCATCATCACCAGATCCGGCACGCCGCGAATCAGTGTGGTGTAGGTGGTGGCAAAGCCGACCAGTAAACGGTTGCCCGAGAGTTTGGCGCTGGCACCCAGCAGGCCCAGAGTGAGCGCCAGGGCAAGAGAGAAGAAGGCCAGCTCAATGGTAACCACAGCCCCTTCGGCAAGGGCCGGGCCATAGCCTTTCAGATCAAACATGGGAATATCCGGAAAGCGGGGAGCAGCACAGCGCTGCTCCCGGGCTTGTGTTGAACCGCTGGGTTATTAAATCTTGATGTCGTAGTTGAAGTACTTATCCATGATGGCATCGTAAGTGCCGTCTTCTTTCAACGTCTTCAGAGCGGCATTCACTTCGGTGGCCAGTTCACGGTCACGCTTGCGCATGGCAACGCCCACACCTTCGCCCAGCTTCACCGGCTCGCCGACTTCCTTGAAGCCATCGCGGTTCAGAATGGTCTGCTCACCAACCGGGTAGTCTACAAAGACCACGTCAAGGCGCTGACCTTCCAGATCCAGAACCATGTCTTCAGCGGTGGTGTAACGCTTGATTTTGACCGTCCCACCCATGTTCTCGGTGACATAGCTGTCCATGGTGGTGCCGCGCTGAACACCAACCGTCTTGTCTTCCATGGCGTCCATATCAGTGACGTCGGTATCGAAAGATTCAGGCGCAAACCAGCCGCCCGGAGTGATGTAGTACGGCTCGGAGAAGTTTACCCGCTCGGCGCGCTCGGGCGTGATCGACATGGAAGACATGATCAGGTCGAATTTGCGGGCCATGAGCCCCGGAATCATGCCGTCCCATGCCTGAATGACGAACTCGCAGTTGGCGTTCATTTCTTCGCACATGGCGTCGGCCAGCTCTACTTCGAAGCCGGTAAGTTCGCCGTCGTCGTTGCGGTATTCAAACGGCTCGTAAGGGATGTCAAAGGCAATCCGCAGGTCGCGGTCCTGAGCCTGAGCGCCGGTTGCCATCATGGCCAGGGCTGCGCTGGCTGCAATTATCAGTTTTTTCATGTGTCACTTCTCCAGTAATGTGCCTTTTGGGCTTTATTCTTTATGGAAGTTTTCATCTTCAACACCGGTTAAAGGTAGCACCGGCGTTCAGAACTTGGGAGCCAGAAACTGCTTCATTCGCTCGGATTCCGGGTGATCAAACACTTTCTCCGGCGAACCCTGCTCCTCTATCACGCCCTGATGCAAGAACAGGACCTGACTGGACACATCCCTTGCAAAGGCCATCTCGTGGGTCACCACGATCATGGTGCGGCCTTCCTCGGCCAGACTCTGCATCACTTTCAATACTTCACCCACCAGCTCAGGGTCCAGCGCGGAGGTGGGTTCATCAAACAGCATTACTTCCGGTTCCATGGCGAGTGCCCGGGCGATGGCGGCTCGTTGCTGCTGGCCGCCGGACATCTGCGCCGGGTAATAATCCTTGCGCTCGTAGATGCCCACCTTGTGCAGGTACGCCTCGGCGCGCTCGATGGCTTCCTTTTTGGGGACCTTCAACACATGCACCGGCGCTTCGATGATGTTCTCCAGCACGGTCATGTGGGACCACAGATTGAAGCTCTGGAATACCATGGAAAGTCGCGCGCGAATCAGTTCCACCTGGCGGTTGCTGGCGGGTATGCGCTGGCCCTTGCGGTTCTGTGTGAACCGGATTGGGTCACCGTGCACGATAATGTCGCCGGAAGTGGGCGTTTCCAGCAGGTTGATGCAGCGCAGGAAGGTACTCTTGCCGGAGCCGGAGCTGCCAATCAGGGAAACCACATCGCCCTTGCGGGTCTCCAGGGAAATGCCCTTGAGGACTTCGTGCTTGTCGAAGGTTTTATGGATGTCCCTGCAGATCAGAGGCGCTGGGTCCGCCATGGGTTGGCTCCTGAGGCTGATTTTTCAAAGGCGCTTGTTTTACGGACTGTCGCCAAGGAAATCAATAGCAATTTGTGATCAATCGGAAGAATTCGAAACAAACGTTTGAACGCCATTCTCGCTTAATTGTTGATCAATGCAAGTGTAACGCCACGTTAATCAGACGCTTCCTGAGTTAACAGGTCTTCCAGTTCCTCCGGGGCGGGTACGCGCAGCAGTTGCTCCCCCTGTTTCTCCATTTCCAGAAGTGTCTGTCTGACAAAACGCACATGGTCAGTCGCCACCTTGCGGGCCTGTTCCGGTTTGGAGGCCATAATCGCGTCGTACAGCTGTTTGTGGTGTCTTGTGATTTTGCGCCGCATTTCTTCCCGGGGATTCAGATTTGATACCGAGGCCTGGACTGTCAGCAGCATCATGTTTTTCAGGCCACTCAGCACATGCACCAGCACCGGGTTGTGGGAGGCTTCAACAATGGCCTGGTGGAAGCCGTGATCCGGGCGGGCGTTGCGCAGTGGGTCGGTGCTCTCCAGCGCCTGGAAAGCCTGGGTAAGGCGGTGGCGGTCCAGGTTGGTTGCCCGCTGCGCCGCCAGGAACGCCGCCTGGCCCTCCAGTTGCTCCCGCACTTCCAGCAGGTCAAACAGGGTGCGGGAGTGGCCCTGATACAGGTACATCAGCGGGCTGCTGGAGTGTCGGTTGTCGGCATCTGGAACAATGCTGGCAACAAAGGAACCCTTGCCGTGCCGGGTTTCTATCACACCTCGCGCCTGCAACTCGTGGAGCGCCTCGCGGACGGCGGATCGCGATACCTGCAGCCGGGCGGAAAGCTGGCGCTCTGAAGGCATTTTCTGGCCGGGGGCCAGCCCGCCTTCCAGAATCAGGTGCTCAAGCCGGTAGGAGATGTCTCTGGATATGCTCATTGTCTGCTGGTCTGACCAGTTGTGATGTCTTCACCCAGTTTAGGCGATGGATCAGGGAGACGGCAAACTCCCCGGAACGCGGTAGTTTAGCGCCATCCATTGAGGAGGCCGGAAAATAAACTGGTCAGACCAGTGCGAAAAGCTATGGACGATGGGGAAGAATACACAGACCATCGAGAAACATATCGCGGTAACCAACCCGAACAATTAAAGAGGTGCCGATCATGTTAACCATCAAACGACTGTCCCTGGAGGATGCGAAGGCGCTGATTGCCGGTGCCTCGGAAAAGGCCCGGGAAATTGGTGTTCCCATGTGCATCGCGGTGGTGGATGAATCCGGCAGTCTGATTGCCTTTGAGCGGATGGACGGTGGCAAAACCACCAGCGTTATCATTGCGCAGGACAAGGCCTTCACCGCAGGCGCCGCCAGAAAACCCACCCATGAGTACAACGCAGCGAATGTGCCCGGGAATCTGGCCTTCGGTATCAACACCGAGGTGGGCGGACGTCTCAGTTCGGTGGGCGGTGGCCTGCCGGTTATCGTCGACGGCGAAGTGGTGGGCGGCATCGGCCTGAGTTCCGGCACGCCCCAGCAGGATATGGATTGCGCCCAGGCCGGAATCGACTACTTTCTAGACAAACGCCAATAAATGCCCGAGAGAGCCATGACCAACGAACCCAGACCTGGCAAACAACAGCTGGCGGACGAATTCCGGTCGTTCATCGACCCGCAGTTCGTCATCACCGACGATGAAACCCTCAAGCCCTATGAGTGCGACGGCCTGGCCATGTACCGGGAGATGCCGATGCTGGTGGTGCTGCCGGAAACCGTGGAGCAGGTGCAGCGGGTGATGCGCATCTGCCACGAAAAGGGCGTGCCGGTGGTGGCCCGGGGTGCAGGCACTGGCTTGTGTGCCGGTGCCATGCCCCATAAAGAAGGCGTGGTGCTGTCGCTGGCCAAGTTCAACCGGATTCTGGAGATCGACCGGGTTGCCCGTACGGCACGCCTGCAGCCGGGTGTTCGTAATCTGGCGATCAGTGACGAGGCGGCGCAATACGGCCTCTATTATGGGCCGGATCCTTCCTCCCAGATTGCCTGCACCATTGGCGGCAACGTAGCGGAAAACTCCGGTGGTGTGCATTGCCTGAAATATGGCCTGACGGTGCACAATCTGCTGAGAGTGGAAGTAATCACCGTTGAGGGCGAGCGGGTCACCGTTGGCAGCGACGGGCTGGATGCCTGCGGCATGGATCTTCTGGCACTGTTGACCGGCTCGGAAGGGTTGCTGGGAGTGGTCACGGAAGTCACCGTGAAACTATTGCCGAAACCCGAAGTGGCGCGGGTGATCATGGCCGGGTTCGACAGCATCGAAAAAGCCGGCGACGCGGTGGGCGCGGTGATATCTCACGGCATCATCCCCGGCGGGCTGGAAATGATGGACAGCCACGCCATTATTGCCGCTGATGATTTCTGCCGGGCCGGCTATCCCAGGGACGCCAAGGCCCTGCTGCTGTGCGAAGTGGATGGCACCGAAGAAGAGGTGGATGAGCACATCGCTGAAGCCGAGGGGGTGTTTCGCAAACTCGGCGCCACCTCCATTCGCACCTCCACCAGCGAAGAAGAGCGGGCACTGCTTTGGAAAGGCCGGAAATCGGCGTTCCCGGCGGTGGGTCGTATTTCTCCGGATTACTACTGCATGGACGGCACCATTCCCCGCCGGCACCTGGCCCGGGTACTGCTCGAAATGGAAAAGATGTCGGACGAGTTCGGCCTGCGTGTGGCCAATGTCTTCCACGCCGGCGATGGCAACCTGCACCCACTGATCCTGTTTGATGCCAATGTGCCCGGTGAATTTGAGAAAGCCGAAGCTTTTGGCTCCCGGATTCTGGAGTTGTGTGTGGAGGTGGGAGGCTGCATCACCGGCGAACACGGCGTGGGCGTGGAGAAAATCCGGCAGATGGCGGTACAGTTCGATGACCGGGAACTGGCGCAGTTCCACAGCGTGAAAGCCGCCTTCGATCCCAAAGGTATCCTGAATCCGGGGAAGGGCGTGCCCACCCTGAAATTCTGCCAGGAATACCGCTCGATTGAGCACAAACAACACAAGCACGAACAGGCAGGTGCCGAGCATGGCTGATCAGATTCAATCCCTGCAGGAGCAAGTACTCAAGGCCCGCGCGGACGGGCAAACGCTGAATATCGTTGGCGGTGGCACCAAATCGTTCATGGGGCGGACACCGGACACTAACGCCGCGCCCCTCAGCCTGGCCGAACACACCGGAGTGGTGGAATACCATCCGGTGGAGTTGGTACTGACAGTGCGCGCCGGCACCAAGCTGAGTGAAATTGAGGCGGTGCTGGCCGAAGAAGGGCAGTGCCTGCATTTTGAGCCGCCTCGATTGGGCGAAAGCGGTGAGGGCGCCACCATTGGCGGCACTCTGGCAGCCAACCTGTCCGGCCCGGCGAGGCCCTGGAGCGGTTCGGTGCGGGATCAGGTGCTGGGGGTTCGCCTGCTGAATGGCCAGGGCGAACACCTGCGCTTTGGTGGCCAGGTGATGAAAAACGTGGCGGGCTACGATGTTTCGCGCCTGCAGGCCGGTGCCATGGGCGCGTTGGGAGTGATGACCGAAATCAGTCTGAAAGTCATGCCCAAACCGGCCACCACCGCCACCCTGGTGCAGGATATGCCGCTGGACAGCGCCATTGATTACATGAACCGCCGCGCCGGCGAGCCCAAACCCCTGACCGGCGCCTGCTGGCTGGACGGCAAAGTCTACCTGCGCCTGGCCGGTGCCCGTTCGGCGGTGGAGGCTACCGCCGAGCAATGGGATGGGGAGGTGCTCGAAAACGGCGACGCCTTCTGGCAGCAGCTTCAGGACCTGCAGCACGAGTTCTTCGCCGGCGACGATCCGCTCTGGCGCTTTTCCGTGAAGTCCTCCGCCATCATGCCGAGCCTGGACGGCCCCTGGCTGGTGGACTGGGCCGGCGCGCAGCGCTGGTACCGGGGGGCGGCGACCTTGCGTGACCTGGAGCCACTGGCTCTTGAGGCCGGCGGGCAGGTCAGCCTGTTCCGGGGCGGTGACCGTACCGGTGAGGTGATGCACTCTCAGCCTGAGGCGCTGAAAACCATCCAGCGCCGACTCAAGCAATCGTTCGATCCTGACGGCCTGTTTAACCCGGGCCGCCTCTACAGCTGGTTGTAATCATGCAAACGAATCTGGTTCAGCAATTTGCCAATACCCCCGAGGGCCAGGAAGCCGAAGAGATACTGCGGGCCTGCGTACACTGCGGTTTCTGCACCGCCACCTGCCCAACCTATCAGGAACTGAATGATGAGCGGGACGGCCCCCGGGGGCGAATCTACCTGATGAAAATGTTTCTGGAAGGTGGCGAAGTCACCGAGAAAACCCGGGAACACCTGGACCGCTGCCTGACCTGCCGCAGCTGCGAAACCACCTGTCCCTCTGGTGTGAAGTACGGTCGGCTGGTGGACATCAGCCGGGGCTTGATCGACGAGGAACTGCCCCGGCCAGCGAAAGAAAAGTGGCTGCGCTGGGGTCTGACCCGCCTGCTGCCGAATCGTCGGTTGTTCGGGTTGATGTTTGGAGCCGGCCAGGCCTTCCGCCCGTTGCTGCCTCAGAAGCTGAGAGCCAAAGTGCCAGCCCGGCAGAAGCCCGGCCTCTGGCCGAAATCCAGCCATCAGCGCGTGGTACTGGCGCTGGCCGGATGTGTGCAGCCAGCGGCCACACCGACCACCAACGCAGCCGCAGCGAGAGTGCTCGACCGACTGGGCGTCAGTATGGTGGAAGCGCCGGATGCGGGTTGCTGTGGCGCGGTGAATTATCACTTGTCCGAACATGAGCGCGGGCTTGAGCAAATGCGCCGCAACATCGACGCCTGGTGGCCGGCTATAGAAGCCGGTGCAGAAGCCATTGTGATGACCGCTTCCGGTTGTGGCGCCATGGTGCAGGATTATGGCCACTTGCTCAGAAACGACCCCGTTTATGCTGACAAGGCCCGCAAGGTGAGCGAGCTGTGCGTGGATCTTGGTCAATTCCTGCTGAAAGAAGACCTGGAACATCTGAAAGCCACTGCTCAGGCTGGCAAAGTGGCTTTTCATTGCCCGTGCACCCTGCAACACGCCATGAAGCAGAGTGGGGTGGTGGAGCAGGTGCTCACCCGGGCCGGTGTTGATCTCGCGGCGACGCGCGACAAACACCTGTGCTGCGGCTCTGCCGGAACCTACTCGATTACCCAGCCCAAGATGAGCCAGAAGCTACTGGATAACAAGCTGAAGGCGCTGACCGTGGAAGATCCGGTGCGGATTGTTACCGCCAACATCGGTTGCCAGCTACATCTGGACAGCAAATCCAGGGTGCCGGTGCAGCACTGGATTGAACTGCTCGACCGCTGAGATAGCGCGGTTGACTGCTCAATCAGTGAAAGCGCGCATTGCCCTTTGATGATAATTATTGTTAGCTATCTACCTTCTGTAAGGAGGTAGTTCTTGTCTCATTTTCAGTTAGCTTTATTGCTGGGTATGACCGTGGCTCTGGCGCCCCTGGCCCTGGATGCCTATCTGCCTGCGTTTCCGGAAATTGCCAACAGCTTTGCCGTTCCTCACTCGGAAGTAGGGCTGACCCTCAGTGCCTATGTGGCCACGCTTGGCCTGGCTCAACTTATTGGTGGACCGCTCTCTGACCGTTACGGACGCCGCATCATCCTGTTCGGTGGGCTGGCTGTTTTTGCCGGGGCTTCTGTGATGATAGCGCAAGCTGATTCCCTGGTTGAAATGTCGGTCTGGCGTCTGATCCAGGGCGTGGGTGGCGCGTTTTGCGCGGTGTCTGTACCGGCCATCGTTCGCGATCAGGTCAGTGGACAGGATGCGGCCCGCCTGTTCGGGCTGATCGGCCTCATCATGTTTATTGCCCCTGCAGCGGCGCCATCGTTCGGGGCATTAATGCTGGCTCTGGGCGACTGGCACTGGATTTTTTCGGCACTGGCGGGTTATGCCGTGTTTCTGGCGGTGGTGCTGCAGCTGTCGCTGTTCCCCCGTTTAAAACCACGCCCTGCTGCCACCACTCCGGTGAGCACACTGGTTACCAACTATATGTTGGTGCTGCGCCATAAAACCACCATGCGTTTTATCGGCATTCAGGTGCTGTGTTTCAGTGCCATGCTGCTGTTTATCACCCACTCCTCATTCATTTACCAGGAGTGGTTTGGCCTTTCCAACAGCACCTTTTCCATACTGTTTGCCGCCAATATCGCCCTGATGGCCATACTGAACCTGATCAATCGACCGCTTTTGCGCCATTTTCATTCAGTGGTGCTGTTGCGGTTTCAGGTGCTGTTGCAATGCCTGGCGCTGGTTGGTTTGGTGACCGTAGTGGCGCTGGACGGTCCCTTGTGGGCTGTCGCCGGATTGATTATCACCAGTGTCGGATTCCAGGGCGGCATTGTGCCCAACAACATGGCTAACGCACTGGATTTCTTCCCGCACCTGGGTGGAACCGCCGCTGCGTTACTGGGAGCCTCCCAGTTTACTCTGGCCGGCGGCATCAGTGCCCTGTCGACCACTTTTGGCGGCGACAGTCTGTTGCCTATAACAGCGAGCATGCTGGCCTGTTCTGCGGGTGCCGGGCTGTTGGCGCTGGGGGCGCCGAGGGCGGTTCAAAGAGAAAAGGCGAAGCTTGCTTCGAAATGTAGCTGACCATCTGGTGTGCAAGTCAGTAATGGGGTAGGACTGTCCAAAACACGCCCGCGAGTACATCCCTGTAGGGCTTGACTGCAGCCATCCCTGGCTGCAGACAGTTTTGGACAGTCCTACCCCCTTACTGACATCTGGCTTGGTCATTCACCTCTCGGCGAACGTTCACCAACAACGGACTCCCCGTCGCCGGATCTTCGATCAGATCACAGTGCACACCGTACAAATTATGCACCAGCTCCGGCGAGACAATCGTCGCCGGCGCGCCTTCCATAATCACCTCGCCCGCTTTCATGGCCACCATGTGGTCGGCGTACCGGCAGGCACTGGCCAGGTCGTGTACCACCATGGCGATGGTCTTGCCTTGCCCGCTTAACGTCCGGATCAACTCGAATACTTCAATCTGGTGTCCCAGATCCAGCGCCGATGTGGGTTCGTCCAGCAGCAACAACGGTGTCTGCTGGGCCACGGCCATGGCAATCCAGGCTCGCTGGCGCTGGCCGCCTGACAGCGTGTCCAGAGCCCGGTCTGTCAGCTTGCCCATATCTGCTGCGGAAACTGCACTATCAAAAGCTTGCTGGTCCTCTCTGGACCACTGTTTCATCCAGCCCTGATGCGGCTGGCGGCCGAAACGAACCAGGTCTCCCACTGTCAGCCCTTCCGGTGCCGTGTTGTCCTGGGGCAGCAATGCCAGTTTGCGGGCAACGTCCCGGGAGGGCAGGCGGTGAATGTCTTTGCCGTTCAGTAACACCGACCCATGGCTGGGGGTGTGAATTCGCGCCAGGCCATTGAGCAGGGTGGACTTCCCACAGCCGTTAGGCCCGACAATCGCGGTGACCTTGCCGGGTGGCAACTCAACACTCAGGTTTCGCGTCACGGTGAAATGACGATGGGCGAGTGTGATGCCCTCTGCGGCCAGAGTGGCGGTGTCGGTTTGGCTCATGTCAGGCTCCGTTTGGACGGCTTAAGCAGAATCCACAGCAGGTAAGGACTGCCGACAATGGCAGTGATGATGCCCACGGGAATTTCCAGTGGCGAAAACAGCGTGCGGCCCAGCAGGTCGGCGATCACCATGAAACTGGCGCCGGCCAGGGCCGAGGCCGTAAGGGGGACCTTGCCCGGACGGCTGATCGTGCGGGCAAACTCGGGTGCCAGTAGAGCAATTAATCCCACAGGACCACATACAGACACCGCCAGGCCGGTTAACAGTACCGACAATGCCAGACCGAGAATCCGTGTCAGCTTCAGCCGGGTGCCCAGAGCAATGGCTACCGGATCGGAAAACTGCAGTGTGTTTAATGCCCGGCTGATTGCAAGCAAAATCAGGTATCCCGCCACCAGGCCGATAGCGAGCACCTGAACACTTTGTTCAGAGCGGGCATTCAGGCTGCCCACGGTCCAGGGGTAGGCAGCGTTCGCGGCGTCGATGGCCACTCGGCTGAGCATGACTTGCGTGACTGCCCCGGCAATGGCGCCAATGCCAATGCCGGCGACAATAAACCGGTAACCCCGGGTACCGTTGGCGCCTGCCAGACCAAAGGCCAGGGCCGTTGCCGCGGCCGCCCCGGCCAGGGCCATGGCCGACGGTGCCAGAGCGAGACCAACACCCACCACTGAAGCCACGGCAAAGGCCGTTGCCGCGTTGTCGATGCCGATAATGCCCGGCGTGGCCAGACGGTTACGGGCCAGGGTTTGCATCAGGCACCCGGCCATGGCCAGGGCGGCACCACTGAGCAGGCCGGCAAGGATACGACTGAGGCGAAGTTCGTTGACGACGAAGTCGGTCATCGGGTCAGCCTTGCCGGCCAGTGCCTTTACTGCATCCAAAGGCGAAACCTGGACAGTGCCCATGGAGAGAGAGCTGAGTACCACGGCCACCAGCAACAGCAGCAACGCCAGGTTTACCAGGGAAGTTCGTGTATCCGCCATGTTCACAAAGAGTCCTTGCATTACAGGGATGGCATACGACCGGCGCGAACAATGGCCAGAAGCACCGGCGCGCCAATCAATGCGGTGACAACGCCAAGAGGCAACTCCGCCGGCGCGGCGATCAGACGGGAAATCACATCGGCGCCGAGAACCACCGCCGGCCCGATGGGTACGCACAGCCACAGGGTTTTGCGAATATCCGGGCCGGAAAAAGCGCGGGCAATGAAAGGCACCACCAGGCCCACAAAAATCAGTGGCCCGGCCAGGGCGGTAGCCGAGCCCACCAGCAGGGCAACGGTAACGGTAATCAGAAACCGGATGCGGCCGGGATGGTGGCCGAGCCCGACAGCTGCTTTTTCACCCAGCGCCATGGCGGCCAGTGGTCTTGCCACCAACACAATGAGTGCCAGACCGATAGCAATTGAGGGCAGGGTGGCCTGCAGCATGGTCAGGGATTTGCCCGCAATGCTGCCGGTAATCCAGAAACGGATTTCATCGGCTGCTCGTTGGTCCATCAGCATCAGCATGGAGGTCAGTGCCAGTAGCAGGCCGGTCAGGGTCGCGCCGGCCAGTACCAGCCGGACCGGGTCATTGCCCAGCCCTTGTACCCGGGTTGCCGCAATCACCAGCGCACAGCCGGCCAGCGCGCCCAGTTGCGCGACCACCGTTGTCAGTGTGGCAGTGGTGGCGCCGAACAGAATGGCCACGGCAACCGCAAAGCCACTGCCCGCGCTCACGCCCAGCAAGCCGGGTTCGGCCAGCGGGTTGCGAGTCATGGATTGCAGCAGGGCGCCGGCAAGACCCAGAGCCAGTCCGGTAAGCAGTCCCAGCACGGTGCGCGGCAAGCGCAGTTCGGTGACCACAAAGCCGGCCTCCTCGCTGCCACCGCCGGCCACTGCCGCGAAGGCATCACTGACCGAAACCGGTCCGGCACCATAAACCAGGCTGGCCAGAACAATGATCAACAGCAAAAAGCCCGCCGCAAAGAACGGCGGGAACAGGGAGCGGGACGCAATCATGCTCCTGAGTGGCGGTGCTATCACGGCAATAACGTCAAGAGTTGCGGGCGGTGATGGCCGCTTCTATATCGTCAAGAATGGCCAGTGCAGCCAGTGGGCCGGTGGCACTGGTCCACAGCTGGCCGCTGACGGTAATCACCTGGTCTTGTTTCACGGCATTCAGGCGGGCAAACGCGGGCGATTGCTGAGCCGCTTCCAGAGCCTGCTCGCCATCCTCATTCAGGGTGGCCAGAAACACCCAGCTCTGGCTAATGCCAGACAGGTTTTCCAGGCTCAGTGGTTCGCTGTGGGGGCGGCCTTCTTTGACCAGGCCGCTATCTGTTACATCAAAACCGACGGCCTGCAACATAGAGGCGGAAAACAGTCCTTCTGCCATGACCAGCGGGCCCTGTGGCATCCAGCGCACCAGAGAAGCGTCTCGCTCGCCTTCCGGAACAGTCTGATCGACAAGCTCTGCCACTTCGGTGATTCGGGTTTTCACTTGTTCAATCACTTTTTCGCCAGCCGCCTGGCGATTCAATGCTTCAGCAAACAGACGGGTTTCTTTTTCCCAGCTATCCGGTTTGAACAACTCAACGTTGGAAACGACTACCGGCGCTACCCGCGAAAGCAATTGGTACTGCTGCTTACTGGTGCGGGGTGCGGCCAGAATCAGATCTGGCCGGGCAGCAATGACGGCTTCGATATTGGTCTCGGCCGGGGCGCCAACAATGGCAATGTCACCCGCTTCTGAGCGGATATAGTCAGCGACATCGCTGCCGCCACGTGTGATCACGGCTCCTACCGCATTGGCCTCTACGGCCAGGGTGGCATCCAGTGCGCCTTCATAAAGTGTGACCACGCGCTCGGGCTGACCTTCGATGGTAACCGGCCCGAAGGCGCTTTCCACGGTTCTGGTTTGAGCGTCGGCCTGCGCCGGACTGGCAGCAAAAGCGGCAGAAGTCAGGATGACCCACGAAATCGTCAGAAACGCGGTGAAAGGAGAGCGGCGGGTTTTCATGTTCGGGTGACTCCGGCTGATTCGGGTTTGATAGCAAGCAAACCAAGACTGAAAGTAATGATAATGGTTCGCATTATGTTTTTAAAGTGATAAATTGGAACATTAAGTTGCAATAAACGGGACAAGAACATGTATGACCTGCAGGAACTGGAAGCTTTCGTATCGGTAGTGCGCTCGGGAAGCCTGACCGCCAGTACCCGCGATCTCGGATTACCAAAATCGACGCTCAGTCGCCGTATCCGCCAACTGGAAGAGGCCGTGGGCCAGCCATTGCTGTTGAGGCAATCCCGGAAAATCCTGCCCAATGAGGCCGGCCGGATTTTTTATCGCTACAGCAACGACATCCTGGAGCTGGTATCTCAGGGCAGGGAGGCCCTGGATGAACTTCGGCAAGAGGTGACCGGCAAGCTGACGCTTTGTTGCCATGAAGCATTTGTGCGGGGTTGGTTCGCCAACGTTGTGGAATCCTTCATGGATCGGCATAAAGACCTGCGGGTGGCAATTCATACCCAGCAGCAGGTGCCGGAGAAGCTCGACAACGGTATTTGCCTCTGGCTGGGGCCGGTTGCAGAAACGCCGCTTCGGCAGGAAGCGCTGGGGAGTCTTACGCAAGGCGTTTATGGCAGCCCGGAGTATTTCAGACAGTACGGCATGCCTGCGGCACCAGGAGAGCTGGAACAACATTGCTGGATAGACCTGTGGCGAGCCGGCAATGAGGGAGCGGAGCTTCACCATTCAAGATTGGGGGCCTACCCGCTGGCCGAATCGCAGCGCAGTTACAGCGTGGACCAGTTCTGCGTTCAGGGCGATGCCATTGCAGCAGGCCGTGGTCTGGGCCTGATGCCGCACTGGCTGGTGGAGCGGCGAATGTCGGCCCACCCGGGGACATTCCAGTTGTGCCTTCCGGAATGGCAGGGGCCGGAGATGCCCGTAACTCTGCTTTATCCTTATGGCAATCTGCCGCGCCGGGTCAGAGCTTTCCTTAGCCATGTCCGGGCGTCTGTTCCGGTGGAATGGCATAAAGTAGGTGCGGGCTCCGAGCAAGAATCCCATCGGCAGGTATTGGTTTGAATGAAAAAAGGGAGGCCGTCTGGCCTCCCTTTAACTGAGTTAACTCAAAGCTGTGCGTCAGAACTCCACGGTGGCTGAGAGCCAGAGGCGGCGGCCTTGTTCAACGGTGCCACCACTCGCCATGCCTCTGAACTGGTAGATGTAATCGGAAGCCCAGCCAGCTTCCTGATTGCCACCATCCTCATAAGTGTAGTTTTCTCCAGACAAGAAGTCCTTATCAAGCAGGTTGTAAACGGTTGCTGTCAAAGTGACCTTGTCTGACGCGCGGTATGCGCCGCCCAGATGGAATAGCGCATAGGCATCAAGTTCACCCGCTGCGTCATCAATGGCTCGCTCTTCGTTGCTGTAGTTGTCTGTGGTTTTGGTAAAGCGAGTCCGTTCTCCCCGGAACTCACCAGACAGCCAGAGATCAAGTTTGTCCGCTGCCTGCCAATTCAGGCGGGCGTTAAATACATGTTCTGGCGTGTTGGTCAGCTTGGCGCCACGATTGTCGCCGGACTTTTGTTCGCTGTCGGTGTAGGTGTAATTGCCACGAAGGCTCCAGTCTGGCGCGAACTGCCAGCTTGAGGCCAGCTCAATGCCGCGGGTTTCGGCTTCGCCGATGTTGTCCAGTTGGCTGTATTCTGTGCCATCAATGGTAACGGGGTTGCCGCTGTCGATTTTGTCTTCAAACTCGGTGAAAAACACGGTCGCATTGGCTTTGAAACCGTTCAGGTTGTCGTAGTAGGCGCCAACCTCATAGTTGGTGCTTTTCTCTGGTTCAAGGTCAGGCGTGCCGATGGTGATGTCTTCGCCCTGGCGGGTTACCCCGTTAATGCCATCGTGAAGGTCGTTCACATCGGGCGTTTTGTAGCCCTGGCTTACACCACCTTTGAGCGTCCAGGACGGTGTTGTGTTCCAGACCAGATAAGCTCGGGGCGTAAAGTGGCCGGAGAAGGCATCGTGATCTTCATATCGACCACCCAGCGTTAGCGCCAGGTCTTCCTGAAGATACCATTCATCTTCTGCGAAAACCGCCCAGGAACTTTGTTCGAAGGTGGTGCCGGAGATGCCATCGGTCAGTTCCGTATCCCGGTACTGACCGCCAAATGTGGCGATGTGGTTGTCAGAGATCGGGGTGACCAGCTTGGTGTCATAAACCAGATCACGGCTTTCCAGTTCCCGTTCAGAACCGACAAGGGGGCTGCCCGGTATGCTTGGATGAGGGTCCCCTATGGAGTAGGTCTGTCCATTTGCCTGCGCTGATGGGATCGTTCTTCCCCTGGTTTCTGTGATGTTGTACGTCGCATCGTTTGACCAGGTGCCGAAATCCAGTTGGCTGGTGCTGCCCAGAGCGAACTGGTCACGATTGAAGCGCAACTGGTCTTCATAACCATTTGCTACTCCTGCGGCATCTTCACAGCTTCGGTTTTTTCCATCCAGGGTGCCCAGTTGACACTCATCGTTGTTATAAACCTGCCGACCTGTTTCGGCATCGAAATACAGCTCATGGCCAGTGGCCGGTACGTAGGTCAGGCGTGCGCCGATATTACTGTTGCGGCCATCTACCGGGGCTACGCCTCGTTTGGGTGCTTCACTGCCATCGTCGAAAGTGATGTCAGACGCCGAACGGTCCAGGACACTGCCGCGAACGGCAAGGCCGAGGGTGTCGTCTACCAGTGGACCGCTGGCATAGAAGCTGGTTTTACCTGTATCGCCATATTCCCGGTGTTCCTGGAATGTGTGCTCAAGAGAAACCGAGCCTGACCATTCATCAGAGACTTTCTTGGTGATGATATTGACGACACCACCGATGGCATCGGAGCCGTAGAGCGTGGACATGGGGCCACGGATAACCTCGATTCTTTCAATCGAGGAAACCGGCGGCATAAAGCTGGTTGATGTGTCTCCGAAGCCGTTCGGTGTGACGTTGCCAGGAGGGTTCTGGCGGCGCCCGTCGATGAGAATCAGCGTATATTCGCTGGGCAGGCCGCGGATGCTGATATTCAGACCACCGGTTTTACCCGTGCTTTGACGAACATCCACGCCTTCAACACCCTCCAGCGCTTCAGCCAGATTAGAATACTGGTTTTGCTGTAAAGACTGCTGGTTGATCACGCTGATGCTTGCCGGGGCGTCAGTGACTTTCTGCTCAAAACCTGATGCAGATACAACCAGCTCATCGAGCTCTGTCGGCTGGGCTAAAGCCGGCAGGGAAAAACCTGCGGATAAAAGAGGTATGGAAACCGCTAACATTTTTTTCTGAAACGCCATGGATCAACTCCTGGGTAGTTGGTAATTGACATGGCGTGAATGGTAATCGTTACCAAATGATAATAAAGTGCTTTTGGCGGGACGGTTTGTTCAATATTATGGGACAACGTTAAACTGATAGTTCTCGGGTCGACCTCTACAAGTCTGATATTTCTTTCTGAATCATTATCTTGTGACTTTTTTTGGCGTGTATTCTGGTGTTGGCTGAACAGTCAGGGGCGTCGTCATGGCCAGTTCCGGGCGCTGGTTTTTGTGGTCCAAAAACTCCATATTAGCTTCCAGTTACGCCGACACCCACAGGAACCTCCTATGAAATCGCTTAAAATTTCAGCAACTATTGCACTTGCCGGCCTCACCCTGGCCGGCTGCGCCACCACCCAGGAAGATGTCACCGGCCCCACGGTCATCAGCTACGACCATGGCGCCCTGGACACTCTGCTGGAGCTGGGTGTGGAAGACAAAGTGCTGGCCATTCCCCACCGGGGGCTGCCGGACTATCTGGCACATTTCGGCGATGAGCTGCCGGATGCCGGCACGCTGAAAATACCGGATCTGCAGGAAATTCAGGCACTGCAGCCTGAGCTGGTATTGATGACCAGCCGCCAGGGCGAAGCCATGGAGGCAGTCGCCGGGATTACCCGGGTTAAGGACGTTACCTTGCCGGCAGGTGAGTACCGCGAATCGGTCAGCAGCATGGCGCTTGAGCTGGGCGGCCTGTATGACCGGGAAGATCTCGCCAGCCATAAGCTGGACGCACTCTGGCAGCATGTTGCTGACCAGAAGGCGGAAGTGGCAGACGCCGGGAAGGTAACCGTGGTGACCCACAACGAGGGCAATTATTCGTTGCGTATGGAGCCGGCGATATACGAGTTGCTGGAACTGGAGCCCGCAGCCGTGCCTGATAGCGTTGAATCCGTCACCCATGGGGAGCGCACATTCTATCCGGTGGATTCAGAAATCCTCTCAGAAATGGCCCCGGAAACGCTGTTTGTGGTGGACCGAAGTGCCGCGATTGGCGCCGAACCGCTGGAACCGAAAACGTTACAGAACGCCATGGATAACGCCGGGGTGGATAGCAAGGTCGTGCTTCTGAACCCGGGGCTGTGGTACCTGTCTGGTGGAGGTCTGCAGAGTGTTCGTCTGCAGGTGGATGAAGTGTTGAATGCTCTTCAATGAAACTGATCCTCAGCCGAAAAGGCTTCGACAGTTCCGCTGGCGGTTGCCCCAATCCGGTGTTTCCGGATGGCAGCTCGCTGGCGCTGCCGATTCCGGATCAGCAATCGCCAATCCGGTACAGCCAGATTCGTCATCAGGGTAAGAGTCTGGGGCCGCTGGTTTCTCAGTTGACGGGTAACCCGGCGTTTTCCCGCAAAGGCGCACATCTGGACCCGGACCTGATACCCGAAGCCTATCCACGCAGCTCCGGCTGGCGGCCGTTGTTGGGTCAGCACAGTTCGGCACAGGCACATCTGGGCAATCATGGGGTAGGCGAGGGCGATCTGTTTCTGTTTTTCGCCTTGTTCCGGGCCGTTGAAAAACACCGGGGCCTCTGGCGTTTTGTGCCGGGAAGCAAGCCGTTCCACGGTATCTGGGGCTGGCTGCAGGTGGCCGAGGTCTGGCCGCTGGATGGCTCGGTGCAAATGCCGGAATGGGCGGCCTACCATCCTCACCTTTTTGGTGAACGCTCGGGCCACAACAGCCTGTACGTAAGTAATGAAACACTGGCGTTACCGGGTGTTGAAAGCCACCTGCCCGGCGCCGGGCTGGTTCCGGCCATGACGGAACTGCACCGCTTGACCGCGCCGGATGCCACGGGCGCTACAGACTGGCGCCTGCCGGCGGCCTTTCTGCCCACGGCAGGAACAGAACCCCTGAGTTATCACCACAAGACCGACCGCTGGCGAACAGACGAGCCCGGCTGGTGCCGGCTGAAAAGCGCCGCCAGAGGCCAGGAGTTTGTGCTGGATCTGGATCAGTACCCGGGCGTGGTGGATTGGCTGGCAAGCCCCGGGTTACTTGGCTAAGGCATGCTCAGAATGCCGTCATCAACAGGTAAGCGGTATAGCCCGCAAAGGCCGCCAACAGCGCCACACCCTCCAGCCGATTGATTCGCCCCGGCCGGCTGAAACCATAGCCGAGTACAAAAAGCGCGAGAGTAAGGCCCGCCATAACCGGAAGGTCCCTGCTCAGTACTTCGTTCGCCACACTCACCGGCGCAATTATGCCGGCAATGCCCACAACGGCCAGCGTGTTGAACAGGTTGGAACCCAGGATATTGCCCAGCGCCAGGTCATGCTCTCCCTTGCGTGCCGCAATAACTGAAGACGCCAGTTCGGGCAGGGAGGTGCCAATGGCGACAATGGTCAGCCCGATGATCAGGTCGCTGACACCAAATGCCGTCGCCAGATCTATCGCGCCCCACACCAGAATGCGTGAGCTGATGATCAGCAGAACCAGCCCCACTACCAGCCAGAGCACAGCCTTCCGAACAGGCATTGCGTGATCCAGCTGTTCAGTCGCCATGTCTGTAGACAGAGAATCGGCGGGCTTTTTCATTCCCGACCAGATGCTCCACGCCAACAGCCCGGCGAATACCACCAGAAGCACCAGCGCGTCCATCCGGCTGAGTGTGCCGTCGAGGGCTTGCCAGGCAGCCAGTAGGGTGACCAGCGCCAGTATCGGCAGCTCCTTGCGCAGAATCTGGGAATGCACGGCAATGGGCGAGATCAGCGCCGTAATGCCAAGAATCAGCGCAATATTGGTGATGTTGGAGCCCCAGGCATTACCCAGTGCAAGGCCGGGATTTCCCTGGCTGGAGGCAAGAGCAGACACCACCATTTCCGGTGCCGAGGTGCCAAAGCCGATCACCACCATGCCGACCAACAGTGGCGGCATTCCAAAATGGCCTGCAGTTGCAGCAGAACCTTCAACGAAACGGCCGGCACTCCAGACAAGAAGAATGAGGCCGGCCAGAATGGCCAGAGAAGCGATCAGCATGTTGGCGATCTCCTGTGTATCATTGCTTACGCTCCCGGGGAATACAGAGGTGTTATACTAGCAGCTGTTTTCCATCGGCCAACAGAGGAGAATGGACATGGCCAGAAAGCGAGCCAAGGCGACGCAACACAGCGCCGTTCAGCGAGAACTCAGAACACCGAAATATCAGATGCGGGTGGTTGAAGATAAAACCCGGTACAAGCGCACCCGTGACAAGGCCGTTCGGCGGGAGGACTTCCGCAAGGCCGCGTAAGCGTGGTTTTACGAAAGTCCTTCCTGCTGCCCCACTGTAATAAAACCTTCACGGTAGTGCGTGCCTGCCCTGTTATCCTGTAATGTTTGGTTAGAACAGGAAATTCAGGAGCATGGCAGCAATGAGAATTATCGCGCTATACAGCCCCAAGGGTGGTGTTGGCAAAACGGCGGCAGCCGTCAATATTGCCTATCTGGCGAGCCAGGACAATTACCAGACTCTGTTGTGGGATCTGGACCCGCAGGGCGCTTCCAGCTTCTACCTGGCCGGCGCCGAGCCGGTCAAAGGGCGAAAACTCTCCAAGTTGCTTGAGGGCAAAACGCCCATCGCCAAGTATATCCACGATGACATATACCCCGGCCTGGATTTCATCCCCGCACACTCCAGTTTCCGCAACTTCGACATCAAGCTTGAACAGGAAGCCGACGGCAACCTGCTCAAGAAGATGCTCGCGCCGCTTTCCGAGGAAACCAGCCTGGTCATTCTGGATTGCCCGCCAACCCTCTCGCGGTTGACCGAACAGGTGCTGGAAGCGGCAGACCAGGTATACGTGCCGCTGGTGCCAACCTGGCTTTCCATGAACAGCTGGGATCAGCTGCACGATTTTGCCAAGAGCAAAAAACTGGGCGTGAAGAAGCTGCGCCCGTTCTTCTCCATGGTCGACCGCCGCAAAAACCTGCACCGGGAACTGGTAGAGCGAGGCCCGGAACTTCTGAGTAACAACACCGGAGTGGCCATACCCTACGCCAGCGTGGTTGAGCGCATGGGCGAAGAGGGCCAGCCGCTGGAAAAACTGGACGCCAGAAGCACGGCAGCCGCTGCGTATCGGGAGCTCTGGGCCAGTATCAAGAAAGATCTTTGGTGAGGTAGACGGGTTCTGAAATCAAGGCAGGTAGTCTGCCGGTTTACTGATAGCCCCCTCCGGCCAATCGCGAATTGGCTCTTGCGGATCCGATGCTAAGCTTTTAGAGACCTTCTCCCTTTCATGGAGGTTCCGATGCTTAACGATTCTTTAGAGCGCTACGGCACCGTCAGCAAAACCCTGCACTGGCTGATGACATTGCTGATCGCATGGCAGTTGCTGAAATTTGGCGACCGTATTGCCGACGGCGAACACTGGGTTGGCGAGACACTGGTACCGTGGCACGTGTCCATCGGCTCTTTACTGTTCGTTCTGGTTATCGTGCGCATAGTCTGGGCTGTCACACAAAGGCATCACCGCCCCCGGCAGGACCCGAAAATCGCGAAGCTGGTCAAGACCGGTCACGGCCTGCTTTATGCCGTCATGCTGTTGATGCCCATCGCCGGAATGATGGCGATGGTAGGCGGCGGTTATGGCGTTAACGCCTTCGGCCTGCAGATTATCGCCGAAGGGGAGGAGATAGGCTGGGCTTCCGCTATAGGAAGCCTGCACGCGCCACTGGCCTGGGTGCTGACGGTGCTGATCATCGGGCACATTGGCATGGCACTGATTCACCACTTCGTTATGAAGGATGATTCGCTTAAGCGCATGCTGTAGGCGGCCTGTCACTACCTCTTCACCCTTGCGGCTAATGTCTTGTTGAATGCCCCGGGGGTGAAAACCACCGGTGGTCATTCAGTTCAACTCCAGAGATAGAGGCTGTTTCCACTACGATGGACGGGTATGCTTTGGGAGCGTTATAGTTTGCACCCTACCCAAAGGGAGCGTCTTCTTGATGGTGACATCCACATATGTACCTTTAACCTTCCTGTTTCTGGCCGGAGTGCTGATTTCGAGCCCTCTCAGGGCGGAGCTTGTTAATGTCGCCTGGGATAACGATTTGTTTACCGGAACGGATCGCGGGTATACCAATGGTCTGAGAATCTCTTATCTGACATCGTCCGCAGAAGAGTCCTCTGGGACATCCGCTTCGATAGCCAGGACATTTCGGGATAAGCTGACATTTCTGCCTGGGATAGGGGCGACCTCAGACCAGCACGCAGTCAGCCTCAGTTTTCGGCAGTTAATGGTGACACCAGACGATATCAGCAGACAGGAGCCGCAGTACAACGACATTCCCTATGCGGGCCATCTTTCACTCAGCGGCACACTCTGGAGCTGGAACGCGGAGAGCATCACCGGGTTTGGCGGGCATATCGGGGTGGTCGGTCCGGAAAGTGGTGCAGAGAGTGCGCAGAAGTGGGTACACAAAGTCACCGGTAGTGAAACGCCGCGGGGCTGGGATAACCAGCTCGGTACGGATGTGGTGGGAGGCCTGCAGGCAGCCCATGGTCGAAAGCTGATACAGACTGGGCAGAAGGGAGAGATTGAGCAACAGGTCTCAGTGGTTGGCTCCACTTTGCTTTCGAACTTCCGAACATCGGCTAAAACAGGGTTGATATGGCGGCTCGGTCACCAGTTACCGGTCAACTTCGTGCCGGATTATGGAGGCACCTCATCCACGATTGCCCTTCCCGGTTCCCTGAACAGCACGGGAACTAGCTGGTCGGTATTTATTGGCCTGGGGGTGGAGTACGTGGCTTATTCGTATATTGAGGAAAACTCGGGCCCTTATGAGTTCACTGAAGGGCCGTTTATAGGGCAAATCGGACTTGGCGGTGCCTGGCAATGGGATAAGTTTCAGGCTGCTCTGACCCTGCGGGCGACGACAGGAGAAGACGAGCGCCACAAGGATAATTTCAGTTTCGGTACCCTGTCAGTGTCCTGGGTGTTGTAGGGGCTACGCTGAGTCTGCTTATAAATCGAATTCCAGAAACAACAAAGCCCGCACAAGGCGGGCTAAGTCATTGAATATTGGTGCCCGGAGGCGGCACCATTTTCATGTCTCATCTTGCTGCAAGAAGTCTCTAACTGTTTGATCTGTATTATTAAATCTTCCTGATCGCTCAAATTTCAGTATCGTCTTGTCCTATCAAATTGCGCTCAATAGCGCGGCTAATGATGGGACAGATGATGGGGCATTGAGCTTCGGGAGGTTAGAGAATGCCGAAAATTGCACAAGAGCTGGGGGCTCTTCAGGTTAAAAGGCTGACCCACGGGACAGTTAAAAAAGCGGGGAAGGGGAAAAAGGTCGGTGACCCAATCCCGGCGCTGCATGCGGTGGGTGGTGTGAAGGGATTGTGTTTGCATTGTCGACCACCAAAGGGGCCAGAGGCGATCGGCGCACGCTCCTGGATATTGAGGATCATGGTCGGTGACAAACGTACAGATTTGGGATTGGGGTCTTACCCAGAAGTGCCGCTCGCAATGGCTCGGGAAAAAGCCAGGGAGCTCAGATATCGTGTCCAGTTTGAAGGCTACGATCCGATTGCGGGAAAAAGAGCAGCAAAATCAGCGTTGATAGCTGAAAGAGCGCAACAGAGAACATTCAGCGATGTTGCTCAACAATATTTCGATAAAAAGTGCCTTGAGTTTTCAGGGAAGAATCCAGAGAAACAGAGGCGCAGACTGGAGCAGCACCTTGAAGACTACTGCCTACCGGAGCTTGGCAATATCTTGATGTCGGACCTTGAACCTCGGCATGTCGTTCAGGCGTTAAACCCGATCTGGATAGAGAAGACTCCAACGGCAAAGAGGGTGCTAATCACGATTTATAATGTATGTGAAATGGTTCGGCATGACGGGATACTCCGAAATGGGCTGAATCCGGCCCATTGGCGCGGCAATCTGGAAAACTTCCTAGCCTCACCAGCAGCTATTCATGATGAGGAGCACCAACCAACAGTCGGATACGAAGGCCTTCCTCGATTTTGGATGCGGCTCCAGGAGCGAGATGCCATTCCAGCTCGTGCTCTGGAGTTTCAAATTCTCACAGTAGCCCGCCCGGGAGAAGTGAGATTCGCAGAGTGGTCAGAGATAGACTTTAAGGAGCGAGTTTGGACGGTTCCGGGATGGAAGCTCAAGGGCCGTCGTGACAAGAAAAAGGACCACAAGGTCCCTCTGACTGACCGGGCTATTGAGATTCTAAAAATGATGCCGCGGGACAATGGGACATACATTTTCCCTGGATACCGGGGAAAAGAAACGATGAGCGAAAACGCTCTCAACCTGACGGTGAAAGAGATACACCAGGCTGACATTAAGGCTGGCGGAAACGGCTTTCTCGATCCGGAAACTGGGAAAGTTGCGACAGCTCATGGGATGCGGGCGGCCTTCAAGGACTGGGCAACGGAGCTCGGTAACGTGGAGGACTATGTATCCGAGCTCGCGCTGTCTCATATCGACAGCTCATCCACTCGCGCGGCATACAAGCGAGGGCAGCTGATTCCAAAACGCCGAAAGCTCATGAGGGCGTTCGAAAAATACCTTTCCTCTCTTTCCGAGAAGCGTAGCAAGAAATAAGCCAGAGGCAGATGCGCCTAATTTCAATAATCGGTTAATTAGGCGCGTCAACTACTTCGCTGATTTCATTAATGTATTTCTTGCAAGCTTATTTTTTCTCGGAGAAACCTATGAAGATCAATCGTAATCAAGACATTGATGTTAAACCTGTTCTGAACAGCATTTCCGGTCCAATCCTGGTTGAGACACCGGTTTTTGCAACTGTCGCTCAACAATACTATGAGATGAAATGCAGTGCGTTTGCCGGACGCCACGCTGAGAAGCAGGCGCTGAGATTGCAGATGATTCTGGAAAAGTACTGTTTGCCTTCACTCGCTGATATTCCGATGACTAAACTCAAGACGGGTGATGTTTTGCGGGTACTGACACCCATCTGGGAAGAGAAAACGGCGGTTGCTGAGCGGGTACGGGTTACCATTTCAAGGATTTTTGAAATGGCGCAGACTCTTGGCATTTGCCAAGAAGTTTCTAATCCGGCTGGCTGGTCAAACAATTTGGAGCACTTTCTGCCGCGACCCTCAGCGATCTTCCAGCCAACGTACCCGCCTGCAATCAATTATCGAGACCTCCCCCGGTTTTTTCGTGTCTCGCGGAGTTTGGATTCAAACCAAATACGGGCGCTGGAGGTTATGGTGCTCACAGCTGCACGTCCGGACGAAGTCCGCACGGCTCTCTGGAATGAGTTTGATCTGAGGAAAGGGTTATGGGCGATTCCGGAATGGAAAATAAAGTCTCCGCGTAATGGCTGGGACCACATGGTACCTATCCCGCAGCCAGTGATTGAGACTCTGGAATCCCTGCCGCGGAGTGTGACTGACGCTGTATTCCCCGGGCTCAGGGGGCGGAAATTCCTGGGGGAAAACGCTCTAAACAATGCCATAAAGAGAGTGCATGAAGTGGATCTGGAAAACGGCGGGCCAGGATTTCTTGACCCGGAAACCGGGAGAGTTGCAACTGCTTCCGGTATGCGTCGTGCTTTCAAGGCGTTTGCAGTAAAAGAAGCAGGTGTCTCAGATCATCTCGTTAAGCTCGCGTTGTCCCAGTTGGATGAGACAACTGTTAAACAATCGCCGATTCTGGTGCAGGCACTTTCCAAGAGGCGGGTACTCATGGAACAGTTCGCGAAGTACGCTTTGTCCCCTGACAACGACAGCTGCGAATAAAATTTAGGTTGTTGCACAGTGGCTGGT
>JBNJLG010000010.1:0-57459 GCA_051751785.1 Pseudomonadota bacterium
GAGCCAGAGCCAGAGCCAGAGCCAGAGCCAGAGCCAGAGCCAGAGCCAGAGCCAGAGCCGGCGTTTACCCCGGAAGCCCCGGATATTTTTGTGTCCGGGGCCGAGCTCAGGCAACGTAGTGGCTGGACGCTGCAACTCGTTGCGGGCCAGTTGGAGCAAACGGTGCTGAACGTTTATGCGCGCGCCCCTGAAGATTCCAATCTTCGGTATACCGTCGGAGAGCGGCAGGGCGAACCCTGGTTTATGTTGATTTATGGTCAGTACGAGAGCAAAGAACAAGCGCGTGCTGCAACTTCGAACCTGCCATCTGCCTTGGGGGTTGGCGAACCCTGGGTGCGATCTTTCGATAGTTTCTGATCGCACCATATCAGTGCATAAAGGTGAGTTTCCAGGCAGGAAAAGGGAAATTTATTGCATACGTAGTTCTACGTGCGTAAAATCCCATCCCCCTTTTTTCAGGTGTCAGTACAATTTGTGCACTGTGATGGTGCGCGAACGGCTGATGGCAAAGCATTTCGACGCGAGAGAACGCTTATGACAACAGGCTTGTATCATCCCGATGAATTCAGGGACAACTGCGGTTTTGGCCTGATTGCCCACATGAAGGGCGAGGCCAGCCATAAGCTGTTGCAAACGGCTATCGAGTCACTCACCTGTATGACTCACCGAGGAGGCATCGCCGCTGACGGTAAGACCGGCGATGGCTGTGGACTTCTTATTCAAAGCCCGAGGGCTTTTCTTGAAAAGGCTGCACAAGCGGCGTTCGGTAAAAAACCTGGCGACTTGTTTGCAGTTGGCCAGGTTTTTTTAGCACCGGACGAAGCCAAAGCCGAAGCCGGCCGGGCTGCTATTGAGAAAAGACTGGTCGAGCAGGGGCTGGAAATCCTGGGGTGGCGTGAAGTGCCAGTGGATGACAGCTGCCTGGGGCCAATGGCTCTGGAGTGCCTGCCGCGTATTGAACAGGTGTTTGTAGAGTCTGCCGGCAAATCCGAGAAGGATTTCGCCATCAGCCTGTTTGTCGGTCGCCGGCATGCCGAACGGGACATGGTGGACGACTCTGAATTCTATATTTGCAGCTTGTCTCACCGCACGCTGGCCTACAAGGGCCTGATGATGCCGGCCGATCTGGCCAATTTCTATAAGGATCTGGGCGACCCGGATCTGCAAACTGCCATCTGTGTGTTTCACCAGCGGTTCTCCACCAACACCATGCCTCGCTGGCCTCTGGCCCAGCCATTCCGGTTCCTGGCCCATAATGGTGAAATCAATACCATTGAGGCTAACCGTAACTGGGCGATGGCCCGGGCTGCGAAATTCAGCTCGCCGGATCTGCCGGATCTGCAAACCCTGCAGCCTTTGGTCAACCTGTCCGGTTCAGACTCATCCAGCATGGATAACATGCTGGAAGTTCTGCTGGCCGGCGGCGTGGATCTGTTCCGTGCGGTGCGGATGATGATCCCGCCGGCCTGGCAGAATGTAGACACCATGGATTCCGAGCTGCGCGCCTTTTACGAGTACAACTCCATGCATATGGAGCCGTGGGATGGCCCGGCCGGTCTGGTTATGTCTGATGGTCGCCATGCTCTGTGTATGCTTGATCGTAACGGTCTGCGTCCTGCGCGTTGGGTGGTTACCAAAGATGACTTTATTACCCTGGCGTCGGAAGTGGGCACTTACAGCTATGCACCGGAGGATGTGGTTGCCAAGGGTCGTGTTGGCCCGGGGCAGATGCTGGTTGTGGACACGGAAACCAGCGAAGTCCTGCACACAGAAGATGTTGATCAGCGCCTGAAAACCGCTCAGCCCTACAAGCGCTGGCTGAAGGAAAATGCCCTGCGTGTAGAGACAACGCTCAATCAGGGCACGGCTGAATTCCAGTTGATGGATCAGAGTGAGCTGCAGATTCATCAGAAGATGTTCAACGTTTCGTTTGAAGAGCGGGATCAGGTTTTGCGGCCACTGGGTGAAAACGCTCAGGAAGCCGTTGGCTCCATGGGTGATGACACGCCGATGGCCGTGCTTTCCAGTAAAGTCCGGCACGTTGCTGATTATTTCCGCCAGAAGTTTGCTCAGGTCACCAATCCCCCGATTGACCCGCTTCGCGAGTCCATCGTTATGTCGCTGGAAACCTGTCTGGGCGTAGAGCAGAACGTTTTCGAGGAAACGCCGGGGCATGCTGACCGGATTATTCTCAGCACACCGGTTCTGTCGCCATCGAAGTTCCTGCGGTTAAGCGAGAATGACCGCCCGGGCTTTGAAGTGGCGCGCATCCCGATGAGCTACACGCCAGAGACCGGGCTTGAGCAGGGCATTCGCCAGGTGTGCGAACAGGCTGAGCAGGCCGTGCGTGATGGCAAGGTACTGCTGATTCTCACCGACAAAGACCTGGTGGAAGGCGAGCTGCCGGTGAACGCCCTGATGGCGACTGGCGCGGTACACCATCACCTGGTTGCTAAAGGCTTGCGTTGCGATTCCAACCTGATCGTTGAGTCGGGTTGGGCGCGCGATCCCCATCACTTTGCTGTTCTGTTCGGGTTCGGTGCCACGGCCGTGTATCCGTACCTGGCCTATCAGGTGCTTAACGATCTGATCCGCACCGGCGAATTGCTGATGGATCCGATCGATGCCAAGAACAACTACCGTAAGGGCATTAACAAGGGGCTGTTGAAGATCCTGTCTAAGATGGGGATTTCAACCATCACCTCCTATCGGGGCGCCCAGTTGTTCGAGGCCATAGGCCTTGCTGACGACCTGGTGGATCTGTGCTTCAAGGGTGTGCCCAGCCGGATTCAGGGTGCTGATTTTACCGACTTCCAGAAAGATCAGGAATTGTTGGCCTCGGTGGCCTGGAAGCCGCGTAAACCGCTTTCCCAGGGCGGCATCCTCAAGTATGTGCATGGCCAGGAATACCATGCTTTCAATCCCGATGTTGTGGGTACCCTGCAGGACGCTGTGATCAGTGGCGATTACAGCGACTACAAGCGGTATGCCAGCCTGGTGAATGATCGCCCGGTGGCGACGTTGCGTGACCTGCTGGTATTCAAGAAAGATCTCAAGCCGATCGATCTATCCGACGTGGAGCCGGTTGAGAACATTTTCCCCCGTTTTGATTCCGCCGCCATGTCTCTGGGCGCGTTGTCGCCGGAGGCGCACGAGGCGCTGGCGGTTGCCATGAACACGCTGGGCGGCCGTTCCAACTCCGGTGAGGGCGGTGAAGACCCAGCCCGTTATGGCAGCAACAAGCGTTCTAAAATCAAGCAGGTCGCGTCTGGCCGCTTTGGTGTGACTGCGGAATACCTGCGTAGCGCCGATGTCATGCAGATCAAGGTTGCCCAGGGCGCCAAGCCCGGTGAAGGCGGCCAGCTGCCGGGCGGCAAAGTAAACGAGCTGATTGCCCGCTTGCGCTATTCGGTGCCGGGTGTGACCCTGATTTCACCACCGCCGCACCACGACATCTATTCCATCGAGGATCTGGCGCAGCTGATTTTTGACCTCAAGCAGGTCAACCCGGAAGCGCTGGTATCGGTGAAGCTGGTGTCCGAGCCTGGTGTGGGTACCATCGCGGCAGGTGTGGCCAAGGCTTATGCCGACCTGATCACTGTGTCTGGCTATGATGGCGGTACCGCAGCCAGCCCGCTGACCTCCATCCGTTACGCCGGCTCTCCCTGGGAGCTTGGTCTGACGGAAACCCAGCAGGCCCTGCGCGCCAACGATCTGCGAGGCAAGATTCGCCTGCAGACAGACGGCGGCGTCAAGACCGGCCTGGATGTGGTGAAAGGCGCCATTCTGGGTGCCGAAAGCTTCGGCTTCGGTACCACGCCGATGGTGGCCCTGGGCTGCAAATACCTGCGTATCTGTCACCTGAACAACTGTGCAACCGGTGTTGCCACCCAGAATGAATACCTGCGTGAAGAGCACTTCAAGGGCACGGTGGAAATGGCCATGAACTTCTTCCGCTTTGTCGCGGAAGAAACCCGCGAGTGGATGGCAAAACTCGGTGTTCGCAACCTGCAGGACCTGGTCGGCCGGGTAGATCTGCTGGAGCGCCTGCCGGGTGATACCGAGCGCCAGCACAAGCTGGACCTCAGCCGTCTGCTGGCGAATGACCATATTCCGGCTGACAAGCCCCAGACGTGCCAGGTCGAGCGGAACCACCCCTTCGACGAAGGCCAGCTGGCCGAGCGGATGGTTAAAGATACCGCTGCAGCTATCGCCGAAAAGTCCGGCGGTGCCTGGAGTTATAAGGTGACCAACTGTGACCGTTCCATCGGTGCCCGCCTGTCCGGCGAAATTGCCGCCCGGTATGGCAACCAGGGGATGATCAGCTCACCGATCACCCTGGATCTGACAGGTACCGCTGGCCAGAGCTTTGGTGTCTGGAACGTGGGTGGTCTGAACCTGATTCTTGAGGGCGACGCCAACGACTACGTGGGCAAGGGCATGACCGGCGGCAAGCTGGTGATCAAGCCGCCCCGTGTCAGTAATTTCAAAACTCAGGAAACCTCCATCGTCGGTAACACCTGCCTCTACGGGGCCACTGGCGGCAAACTGTTTGCTGCCGGTACCGCAGGCGAGCGTTTCGCGGTGCGGAACTCCGGCGCCCATGCGGTGGTCGAAGGTGCCGGCGATCACTGTTGTGAATACATGACAGGTGGCCTGGTAACGGTGCTCGGTAACACCGGGTACAACTTTGGTGCCGGCATGACCGGTGGCTTCGCTTACGTGCTGGACCGGGACAACACCTTCGTGGACAAGTACAACCACGAACTGGTTGAAATTCAGCGCATCTCCCGGGAAGACATGGAAGCTCACAGAAACCACCTGCGTGGTGTTATCCGTGAGCACATTTCCGAGACCGGAAGTGCCTGGGCAGAGCATCTGCTTGAAGATTTCGACGACTATATCAGCCGTTTCTGGTTGGTGAAGCCCAAGGCTGCAAACCTGCGCAGTCTGCTGGCAAGCACCCGGGCCCGCCCTGAGTAATCGGAGTAGCATTATGAAAGAACGTCTCAATAATGACTTTCAGTTTATGGAAGTAGGGCGGGTTGACCCCAAAAAAGTGCCTGCCAAAAAGCGCAAGAAAGAATTCGGGGAAATCTACCACCCGTTCAGCGAAACCCATGCGGCTTCTCAGTCACACCGCTGCCTGGAGTGTGGCAACCCGTACTGTGAGTGGAAGTGCCCGGTGCACAACTACATTCCGAACTGGCTGAAACTGGTATCGGAAGGCAACATCATGAAAGCGGTGGAGTTGTGTCACCAGACCAACTCCCTGCCGGAAGTCTGCGGCCGTGTGTGCCCGCAGGATCGCCTTTGTGAGGGTGCCTGCACCCTGAACGACGGCTATGGTGCGGTAACCATTGGTTCGGTGGAAAAATACATCACTGACACCGCTTTTGCCCTGGGCTGGAAGCCGGACTTGTCGGACGTGAAGTGGACCGACAAAAAAGTAGCCGTTATCGGTGCCGGCCCGGCCGGCCTGGGCTGTGCCGATATCCTGGTGCGTAACGGCGTGAAGCCGGTGGTGTTTGATCGCTACCCGGAAATCGGGGGCCTGCTGACCTTCGGTATCCCTGAGTTCAAGCTGGAAAAATCGGTCATGACCCGTCGCCGTCAGGTGTTCGAGGAAATGGGCATGGAGTTCCGCCTGAACACTGAAGTAGGCAAAGATGTGGAGCTCAAGAGCATTATCGACGAGTTCGATGCCGTGTTCATGGGCATGGGCACCTACGAATACATGAAAGGTGGCTTCCCGGGTGAAGACCTGCCGGGCGTGCACGACGCTCTGCCGTTCCTGGTCTCGAACGTGAATCGTCGTCTGGGCTTCGAGAAAAATGAGAGCGACTTCATCGATATGAAGGGCAAGCGTGTGGTGGTACTCGGTGGTGGTGACACCGCCATGGACTGTAACCGCACCTCTATTCGCCAGCAGGCGGAAAGTGTGACCTGTGCGTATCGTCGCGATGAGGCCAACATGCCGGGGTCCCGTAAAGAAGTTGCCAACGCCAAGGAAGAAGGCGTGAACTTCATGTTCAACCGTCAGCCTATCGCCATTATCGGGGAAGACAAGGTGGAAGGCGTGAAGGTGGTTTCCACCCAGCTGGGCGAGCCGGATGAAAATGGCCGCCGCCGTCCGGAGCCAATCCCGGGAAGCGAAGAAGTCATTCCCGCTGATGTGGTTTTGGTTGCGTTTGGTTTCCGCCCGAGCCCGGCGCCCTGGTTTGATGAGTTCGGTATCAATACCGACGATTCCGGCCGGGTAACAGCGCCAGAAGAAGTGGAATTCCCGTTCCAGACCAGCAACGCCAAGATCTTTGCCGGCGGCGACATGGTGCGCGGCTCCGATCTGGTAGTCACCGCAATCTGGGAGGGCCGTCAGGCCGCTGAGGGCATTCTGGACTATCTGGATGTCTGATTGATCGCTTGACCGGTATCAGAAGGGCGGCTTTCTTTGGGAAAGCCGCCCTTTTTTATTCCTGCAAACGGGGTATCATTGCTCCCCATTGTCTCTGACCACTTATCGACGAGAAGACTGGAACTATGACTGAGCTGAAGAATGACCGCTTTCTGCGCGCCCTGATGCGCCAGCCCGTGGACCGCACCCCGGTGTGGATGATGCGCCAGGCCGGCCGTTACTTGCCGGAATACCGTGCCACCCGGGCCAAAGCCGGCGATTTCCTCAGTCTGTGCAAGAACACACCGCTGGCCTGCGAAGTCACCCTGCAGCCGCTGGAACGTTTCCCGCTGGATGCCGCCATTCTGTTCTCGGACATCCTGACCATCCCGGATGCTCTGGGCCTTGGCCTGTATTTCGAGACCGGCGAAGGGCCGAAATTCCGTAACGTGATTCGCTCCGAAGCCGATGTGGCGGCCTTGCCGAACCTGAAGGCGGAAGTGGATCTGGATTACGTGATGAACGCGGTCTCCACCATTCGTGGTGCCCTGAATGGCAGCGTGCCGTTGATCGGCTTCTCCGGCAGCCCGTGGACTCTGGCCACTTATATGATTGAAGGCGGTTCATCGAAGACTTTCTCTGAAGCCAAGAAGCTGATGTACGGCCAGCCGCAGGTGATGCACCGCTTGCTGGACCACCTGGCGGATTCGGTGATCGACTACCTGAATGGCCAGATCAGGGCGGGTGCCCAGGCTGTGCAGATTTTCGATACCTGGGGCGGTGTGCTGACCGGTTGGGCCTATGAAGAGTTCTCCCTGCGCTACATGAAGAAGATCGTAGCGGGCCTGATTCGCGAAAACGACGGTCGCCGTGTGCCGGTTGTTCTGTTCACCAAGAATGGCGGCCAGTGGCTGGAATCCATCGCCGATTCCGGCGCCGATGCCGTGGGCCTGGACTGGACCACGGATATCGGCGATGCCCGCCGTCGCGTGGGGGACAAGGTGGCTCTGCAGGGTAATATGGACCCGGCGATGCTCTACGCGCCGAAAGAGCGCATTCGCGAGGAAGTGGCGGATATTCTGAAGCGCTATGGTTCCGGCCCGGGACATATCTTCAACCTGGGGCATGGCATTACCCCGGATGTGGATCCGGAGCATGCCGGGGCGTTTATTGAAGCGGTGGTGGAGCTTAGCCCTCAGTATCACCGATAACAAAGTCTCGGAGTTGCCGTCCGCTAGCCTGCCAGTCTTGATCGATGGCGCCCTGGTGGGACGGCCTCCGAAAAACCGCTACGAGCCCCCGCAAGCGGGTCCGGCCAGCAATCACAGATTGCTGTCGTTCGGCTGCGCATGAAGCTTCGCTTCATAAACGCTTGCCTCACCCATGTGCGCTTCTCTCAGGCCATCCTTTGCCTTCGAAATTTTTCGGAGGCCAAGCCAACCAAACGCATCCGATATTTGAGTGTTATCGCTGACTGAACTTCGGCTAATCAAATGTCGCTGAACCTATACTTGGCTTCCTTCCTTGGGCAGGTCTATAGTTCTGTAAAGTAACACTGACTTTCAGGAGCTTCCCCCTTGTCGACACAATCCCCCGAAAAACGCCAATTTCATCGTATTGAGTTCGACGCTCTGTGTGAGCTGCATTGTGGCGAGACCGTGTGGCAGACAGAGGTTCTGGATATTTCGCTTAAAGGCGTTCTGATCAAGAAGCCGGAAGGCTGGCAGGCGCCGTTGAACGATCCTTGTGAGCTTGTGATTCACCTGGATGACCATGAAAGGGCGATTGTGATGTCAGTGGAGCTGTGCCACGTGGAGAACAACCACCTGGGCTTCAAGTGCCAGTACATTGATCTGGACAGTGTGACTCACTTGAAACGGCTGGTGGAGCTGAATTTGGGCGATCCCGCGATGTTGGAGCGGGATTTTGCGCATATGGTTGACTAATTCACGAGTGAAAGCCCTTAGGGCGATAACTGCGGTGCAGATTGGACGGTGTTGGATGACGTCTCAAAAAATTTCGAAGGCCAGGGATGGCCTGAGAGAAGCGCACATGGATGTGCTTGTAGCGGTTTTTTGAGACGTCATCTAACGCCGTCCACCCATCGAATCTGGAAGGCTGGGGTCGGGCCCGAAACCTAAAGCTCCTCCAGTGCCGAAAGCGCATCGGAAAGCTTGGTCACCGGAATCACCTTCATACCCGCTACCGGCTTTCGTGGCACGTTGGCCTTGGGCACGATGGCGCGGGTGAAGCCGTGTTTGGCGGCCTCGTAGATGCGTTCCTGACCACTGGGCACCGGACGGATTTCACCGGACAGGCCGACTTCGCCGAAGATCACCAGATCCTGCGGCAGCGCACGGTTACGGAAGGATGAAACCACCGCTGAAAGCAGCGCCAGATCGGCACTGGTTTCGGCCACCTTTACCCCGCCGACCACATTCACAAACACATCCTGATCCGCCACATGCATGCCCCCATGGCGATGCAGAACGGCCAGCAGCATCGCCAGCCGGTTCTGGTCCAGGCCCACGGCGACGCGCCTGGGATAGCTGCCCTGCGCCATATCGACCAGTGCCTGGATTTCCACCAGCATCGGTCGGGTGCCTTCCCAGACCACCATCACCACACTGCCCGGCGAGGCTTCTTCGCCACGGTTCAGGAAAATCGCGCTGGGGTTTTTTACTTCCTTCAGGCCCTGTTCCAGCATCGCGAAAACGCCCAGTTCATTCACCGCGCCAAAGCGGTTCTTGATGCCCCGCAAGGTGCGGTAGCGGCTGTCGCTGGAGCCTTCGAGCAGAATGGAGCAATCGATCATATGCTCCAGCACCTTCGGGCCGGCCAGGCTGCCGTCTTTGGTGACATGGCCTACCAGGAACAGAATCGTACCGGTCTGCTTGGCAAAACGGGTGAGGAAAGCGGCGCTTTCCCGTACCTGTGATACCGAGCCGGGGGCGGATTCTGAATCCGCTACGTGCATCACCTGGATACTGTCGACGACCAGAATGCGGGGTTTCTCCGCTTCGGCCACCTGCATCACCCGTTCGACGCTGGTTTCCGAGAGCATCTTCAGGTCTTTGGTGGGCAGGCTCAGGCGCTTGGCGCGCATGGCGACCTGCTGCAGAGACTCTTCGCCCGTCACGTACAGGGCAGAGTGCTGGGCGGCCAACTGGCACACGGCCTGGAGCAGCAAGGTGCTCTTGCCGGCGCCGGGATGGCCGCCCATCAAAACCGCTGAACCTTCCACCAGGCCGCCACCGAGCACCCGGTCAAATTCCTGCATGCCGGTGCTGATTCGCGCCTGTTCGGCCAGGCTGACGTCGTCCAGGCTTTTGACTTCCGACAGGCTGCCGGCGAAGCCGTCAAAACGGCCTCCCCGGGAGCCTTTGGTGTTGCCGGAAACGCCCCGCACCTCGCTGATGGTGTTCCAGGCCTGGCAGGCCGTGCACTGGCCCTGCCATTTGGAGTAATCAGCGCCGCACTCGGTGCAGACAAAGGCGGTTTTGGGTTTCGCCATTACGCCAGCTTCTTGTACTTCATGCGCTGGGGCTGCATGGCTGAGTCGCCCTTGCGCTTCTTGAAGTCCTCATCGTACTCGCTGAAGTTGCCTTCGAAGTAGACCACTTCGCCGTCATCCTCGAACGCCAGGATGTGGGTGGCTACGCGGTCAAGGAACCACCGGTCGTGTGAGATAACCAGCGCGGAGCCGGGGAAGTTCAGCAGGGCTTCTTCCAGGGCGCGCAGGGTTTCCACGTCCAGGTCGTTGGTGGGTTCGTCCAGCAACAGCACGTTGCCGCCCTGTTTCAGCAGCTTGGCCAGGTGCAGGCGGTTACGCTCACCACCGGACAGGCCTCCGACTCGCTTCTGCTGGTCGCTGCCCTTGAAGTTGAAGCGGCCAACGTAAGCGCGTGACGGAGTTTCGTAGTTGCCGATCTTGATAATATCGTTGCCGTCAGAAAGCTCTTCCCAGACCGTTTTGCTGTCATCCAGATCGCGCATCTGGTCCACATAGGCCAGGTCCACGGTTTCACCGACCACGATGTTGCCGGCATCCGGCTTGTCATAACCCCCGATCATTTTGAACAGGGTGGATTTGCCGGCACCGTTACCACCGATAATGCCCACGATGGCGCCTGGCGGCACACTGAAGGAGAGGTCTTCGTAGAGTACGCGGTCATCGAAGGACTTGGTGATGCCGTCCACTTCGATCACTTTGTTGCCCAGGCGTGGTCCGGGCGGGATATACAGTTCGTTGGTTTCGTTACGCTTCTGGAATTCCTGGGAACTCAGTTCCTCGAAGCGGGCCAGGCGGGCCTTGCTCTTGGATTGGCGGCCCTTGGCGTTGGAGCGAACCCACTCGAGCTCCTGTTTAACGGCTTTCTGGTGAGAAGCTTCCTGCTTGGACTCCATCTCCAGGCGCTTTTCCTTGTTCTCCAGCCACTGGCTGTAGTTGCCTTCGAACGGAATGCCCTGGCCGCGGTCCAGCTCGAGAATCCAGCCGGCGACGTTGTCGAGGAAGTAGCGGTCGTGGGTGATTGCCACCACGGTACCGTCGTAGTCGTGCAGGAAGCGCTCCAGCCAGGCCACGGATTCTGCGTCCAGGTGGTTGGTGGGCTCGTCCAGCAACAGCATGTCCGGGCCGGACAGAAGCAGGCGGCACAGGGCGACACGGCGGCGTTCACCACCGGAAAGGACTTTTACTTTCTGGTCCCAGGGTGGAAGGCGCAGGGCGTCTGCCGCCACTTCCATTTTGCGCTCGATGTCATGGCCATCGGTGGCCTGGACAATCGCTTCCAGCTCACCCTGCTTTTTTGCCAGCTCGTCGAAGTCCGCATCCGGCTCGGCATAGGCTGCGTATACCTGGTCAAGCTCGGCCAGGGCGTTGTGAACGTGTTCAACGGATTCGTCGACGATTTCTTTAACCGTCTTTTCTTCGTCCAGCTCCGGCTCCTGGGGCAGGTAACCGACATTGATGCCGGGCTGCGGGCGGGCTTCGCCGATGTAATCCTGGTCAATGCCGGCCATGATGCGCAGCAGGGTTGATTTACCGGCACCGTTCAGACCGAGAACGCCGATCTTGGCGCCCGGGAAGAAGCTCAGGGAAATGTCTTTCAGAATCTCCCGCTTGGGCGGAACCACCTTGCCCACGCGGTTCATGGTGTATACGTATTGGGCCATAACAGGCTGTATCCTCTGTTGTATTCGGAGGTAATAAAAAGCTACGTGCAGATTAAGCACGTAAGGTAGCGAAACGGGCTCGCTATAGCAATTGAGGAGAAACGGCAGATTGCCATGTGGCGGTATCTGCGGACCCTATAAAGGATGATTTTCAACCCGTTTTCACGGTAGAATAGCGGCCCAATTTTTACGGGGTTCCGGAATGCTCAGACTTGCACCGGGCCAGCCAATCACACAGGGGCAGCACATCCATGTTTAATCGTGATATGAAAATCGCCGGTTACGACGACGAACTCTGGACCGCGATGGAAGAAGAGCGCGTTCGCCAGGAAGCGCACATTGAGCTGATCGCGTCTGAAAACTACACCAGTCCACGAGTCATGGAAGCGCAGGGTAGTGTGCTGACCAACAAGTACGCCGAAGGTTACCCGGGCAAGCGTTACTATGGCGGCTGTGAGTTCGTCGACAAGGCGGAAGTCATGGCCATCGAACGCGCCAAAGAACTGTTTGGTGCGGCTTATGCCAACGTGCAGCCACACTCCGGTTCCCAGGCCAACTCAGCCGTTTTCATGGCACTGCTGAAGCCGGGCGATACCGTGCTGGGTATGAGTCTGGCCCACGGTGGCCACCTGACTCACGGCGCCAGCGTTAACTTTTCCGGCAAGATCTACAATGCCGTTCAGTATGGTATCAACACCGACACCGGCCTGGTCGATTACGACGAAATAGAATCGTTGGCCGTTGAGCACAAGCCGAAGATGATCATTGCCGGCTTCTCTGCTTACTCCCAGGAACTGGATTTTGCCCGCTTCCGCGCCATTGCCGACAAGGTTGGCGCGTACCTGTTTGTGGATATGGCTCACGTGGCCGGCCTGGTCGCTGCTGGCGTTTACCCGGACCCGATCCCGCACGCTCACGTTGTTGCGACCACCACCCACAAAACCCTGCGCGGCCCGCGCGGTGGCCTGATCCTGGCCTGTGACGATGCGGACCTGCAGAAGAAGCTGAACTCTGCCGTATTCCCCGGTGGCCAGGGCGGCCCGTTGATGCACGTGATTGCCGCCAAGGCTGTGTGTTTCAAAGAGGCCATGAGTGATGAATTCAAGGCTTACCAGGCGCAGGTCGTGAAAAACGCCGCTGCCATGGCCGAGGTGTTCATCGAACGTGGTTTTGACGTGGTGTCCGGTGGCACCAAAAACCATCTGTTCCTGGTCAGCCTGATCAAGCAGGACATCACCGGTAAAGATGCCGATGCCGCCTTGGGCAAGGCGCACATCACCGTGAACAAGAACGCGGTCCCGAACGACCCGCGCTCTCCGTTTGTAACGTCTGGCCTGCGTATTGGTACGCCGGCGGTGACCACCCGTGGTTTTGGTGAAGCTGAATGCCGTGATCTGGCGGGCTGGATGTGCGACATTCTGGACAACCTCGAAGACGAGGCGGTTATCAGCCGCGTTCGCGAGCAGGTTGAAGCCGTTTGTGGCCGTTTCCCGGTCTACGGCTGATATTCGCTGAACGCTATAGTCCGGGCGCCTCTGGAAAGGGGCGCCCGGGCGCTTCCTTTCCGGAGCTTGGGTTATGCACTGTCCTTTCTGTGGTGAAGCCGATACCAAGGTGATTGATTCGCGTCTGGTGGCCGAAGGCGACCAGGTCCGCCGCCGCAGGGAGTGTCTGTCCTGTCATGAGCGGTTTACCACCTTCGAGACTGCCGAGCTGGTGATGCCGCGTGTGGTGAAGCAGGACGGCACCCGCCAGCCTTTCGATGAAGAAAAGCTGCGGGCCGGTCTGATGAAGGCGCTGGAAAAGCGCCCCGTGAGCATCGAGCAGATTGATGCAGCCCTGAACCGGATTCGCTATCGCCTGCGAGCCACCGGCGAGCGTGAGGTAAAATCCATGCGCCTGGGTGAAGAGGTGATGACGGAACTGCGCCAACTGGACAAAGTGGCTTATGTGCGCTTTGCCTCGGTGTACCGGAGCTTCCAGGACATCAACGAATTCAAGGAAGAAATAGAACGCTTGTCCCAGGGCAATGGTGAAACGACCGTTGACGTGGCCAAGGTTCTGGCGGAGAAACCGGCTGGCAAGGGTAAGCCATGATTCTGGACCGCGACAGGGCAATGATGGCCCGGGCCATTCAACTGGCCTGGCGAGGTCGTTATTCTACCCATCCCAACCCGCGAGTGGGGTGCGTGATTGCCCGGGGCAACCGGATTGTCGGTGAAGGCTGGCATGAACGTGCCGGAGAGGCGCACGCCGAGGTGCGGGCACTGAGCGCGGCGGGCCACGAAGCCCGGGGGGCTCGCGCGTACATTACGCTCGAACCATGCAGCCATTATGGTCGCACACCGCCTTGTGCCAAGGCTTTGATTGATGCCGGTGTCTCGCAGGTTTTCGCGGCTGTTCGGGATCCGAATCCGTCGGTTTCCGGGCGCGGCCTGGACATGCTCCGCGATGCTGGTATCCGGGTCTGGGAAGGTTTGATGGCCGACGAGGCCAGTCGGCTCAACCCCGGCTTTATGAAACGGATGAATACCGGCCGTCCCTGGGTGCGCCTGAAAATGGCGGCCAGTCTGGATGGCAGGACCGCCATGGCCTCGGGGGAAAGCCAGTGGATCACCGGGCCCCAGGCACGCCGTGACGTCCAGCGCCTGCGCGCGCTCAGCGACGCCATCCTGACGGGGGTGGGTACGGTACTGGCAGACGATCCTTCGCTGAATGTGCGCAGGGAAGAGATGGGCGACATCGGAGATGCAACCGAGCCTTCCCGTCAGCCGTTGCGGGTTATTGCTGACAGAGATGCCAGAACGCCGTCGGTTTCGCGCATTCTGCGAGGTGGCAATGTTCAGGTGTTCTGTGCCAGTTCAACGCTGGCAACCGGATCGGCCCAGGATCTTGCTGCCCTGGGGGTGAGCCTTACCGGTGTGGCCTGGAAAGATAACGGCGTAGATGTTGCCGAATTGTTGGATGCCCTGGGCGAGCTGGGCATTAATGAGTTGCTGGTAGAGGCCGGGCCAACGCTGGCGGGCACCTTTATCGAAGAAAATCTGGTGGATGAGCTCTGGCTGTATCAGGCGCCGGTGTTTCTGGGCAGTACTGGCCGGCCAACGGCGCATCTACCCATCGAAACCATGGCTGACAAGATACAATGGACCGTACTGGATCGCCGACAGGTGGGTGAGGATCAGCGCATGATCCTGGCTCGCCGCTAACCGTTCAATTCATTTTCCCGGTGGTTATCAGCCACTATCGGGAAGGCAGGGTGCAGAACCGTATGGCACTGAACAGCATTGAAGACATCATCGAAGATATACGTCAGGGTAAAATGGTTATTCTGATGGACGATGAAGACCGTGAGAACGAAGGCGACCTGGTCATGGCCGCTGAATTTTGTACCGCTGAAGCCATCAACTTCATGGCTCGATTCGGCCGTGGCCTGATCTGTATGCCCATGACTCGCGACCGCTGTGAGCAGCTTGGTCTGCCGCTGATGGTTCAGCAGAATGCCTCCGGCTTTGGTACCAAATTTACGTTGTCCATTGAGGCGGCCGAAGGTGTGACCACCGGCATTTCTGCCGCTGACCGTGCGCGCACCGTTCAGGCGGCTGTGGCTCGTAATGCCAAGGCAACCGACCTGGTTCAGCCGGGCCACATATTTCCGCTCATGGCCGATCCCGGCGGGGTGCTCAGCCGTGCCGGGCATACCGAAGCTTCATGCGATCTGGCTGCTCTGGCCGGTTGCGAGCCGGCAGGGGTGATCTGTGAGGTCATGAAGGATGACGGCTCCATGGCCCGCCGGGAAGACCTCGAGGCCTTCGCCGAAGAGCATGACCTGAAAATCGGCACCATTGCTGATCTTATCCACTACCGCACCATGAACGAAAAAACCGTGGAGTGTGTGGAAGAGAACAAGCTGGACACCGAGTATGGGGAGTTTACCCTGCGCACCTACCGCGACAATATTCAGGGCGCGACCCATCTGGCGATGGTGATGGGGGACATCAGTCCGGACCAGCCGACGTTTGTGCGTGTGCACATTACCGATACCCTGCGTGACCTGCTGGGTGCGCGCCGTAAAGATTCGCGCAGCTGGCCGCTGAACCACGCGCTGGAGAAAGTCGCTGAAGAAGGTCATGGTGTAGTCGTGCTTCTGAACAGCGCGGAAGACAGCTATAACCTGGAAGACCGGATTCACGAATTTTTCGACCGTGACCAGGCGCCATCGGCCAAGGGTGGCTCCGGCGTTTACTTTACCGTGGGCACCGGCTCCCAGATTCTGCGGGACATCGGCGTGGGCAGGATGCGTCTGCTGAGCCCGCCGGTGAAATTCTCTGCCATCTCCGGTTTTGACCTGGAAGTGGTGGAATACGTGCCCTATACCCAAGATTGATCAATCCGGTTGTCGGCCTGGTGGTCGATTACCCGCTAAGGAATTTGTAATGACAGATATCAGAGTGATTGAAGGTGATTTCACCCAGTGCAGCGGTCGCTACGCACTGGTGGTTGGCCGGTTTAACGGTTTTGTGGTGGAAAGCCTGGTAGAAGGCGCAATAGATACCCTGCTGCGCCACGGTATTGCCAAAGACGACATCACCATCGTGCGTGTGCCGGGTGCTTACGAAATGCCGCTGGCGGTCAAGCGCGTGGCTGAAACCAACGAATACGATGCGGTGATTGCCCTGGGCGCAGTGATCCGTGGCGGCACCCCACACTTCGATTACGTGGCCGGTGAAGCTGCCAGTGGTCTGGGCGCAGTGAGCCTCGATACCGATGTACCGGTCAGTTTTGGTGTGTTGACAGTGGATTCCATTGAGCAGGCCATTGAACGTTCGGGTACAAAGGCGGGCAATAAAGGCGTTGACGCTGCCATCACGGCCCTGGAAATGGTCAGTCTGTTCAAAAAGTTGGGTGAGTAATGAGCGAAGCAGGCGATAACACTCCCCAGGCCGGTAACAGTAATAAGCCGAAGGCCGGCGATCGTCGCCGGGCCCGGGCTCTTGCGATGCAGGGCCTGTACCAGCGGCATTTCAGCAAAACGCCGATTTCTGATATTGAAGCCGAGTTCATGATCGACAACGACATGGCCAAGGTGGATCAGGTGTACTTCCGTGACTTGCTGCGCGGCGTGCACCGGGAACAGGCAGAACTCGATCGTCTGCTGGAGCCTTATCTCGACCGCCCACTGAAAGAAGTGGACCCGGTGGAGCTGGCCATCGTGCGTCTGGGTGCCTATGAGCTGAAGCACCGGGTTGATGTGCCCTATAAAGTGGTCATCAATGAAGGTATCGAAATGGCCAAGCGTTTTGGCGGCACCGAAGGGCACAAGTTTGTAAACAGCATTCTCGACAAGCTGAGCCGTCGTCTGCGACTGGCGGAAACCCGCCCTCGCTGAGTTATGGGTGAATTCGAGCTGATCCGCGAATTTTTTCAGCCTCTGGCCAATCAGGCCCGGCAGGATCAGCTGATACTGGGCCCGGGTGATGATTGCGCTGTCCAGCGCGTGCCGCCCGGCCAGGATCTGGTGTTTTCAGTGGACACCCTGGTTGAGGGCGTTCATTTTCCCGAACGCTATAACCCTTTCTACCTGGGCTGGCGAGCGCTGGCGGTTGCCACCAGTGATCTGGCGGCCATGGGTGCAGCGCCAGTATGTTTTACCCTGGCGTTGACCTTGCCGGAGGCTGATCGTGATTGGCTCGCCGGTTTTGCCAAAGGGCTGTCGAAAGCGAGTAATGCTTTTGGTATTGCTCTGGCCGGAGGCGACACCACCAGGGGGCCTCTCACCCTCTCTGTTCAGGTTCATGGCACTGTTGCCGAGGGCCGCGCTTTGCGCAGGATCGGTGCCCGTGAAGGTGATTTGATCTGTGTTTCCGGCGAGCTCGGCGATGCCGGCGCGGCTCTGGCATTTCTGGATGCGCCGGCCCCTTCGCCTGAGCAGCAGGCGGTACTCTTCAGGTATCATTTCCCGCAACCCCGGTTAATGCTTGGCCAGCAACTGGCAGGCCACGCCTCCGCTGTGATTGATATCTCTGATGGTTTGCTGGCGGATCTGCAGCATATTCTGGATGCGTCCGGTGTCGGGGCCCGACTGGATCCGGACAAAGTGCCGATGAGTCAGGCCCTGAAACAACTTGAGGGCGATCAGGCCGTCGAACTGGCTTTGACAGCCGGTGATGATTACGAACTGTGTGCCACAATAGCACCGGAACAATGGCAGCATTTGCCGGCAGCTGCGCGGTCCGAAATGACCGTCGTCGGTTGCGTCGAGCCGCAGTCGGGCTTGCGCCTTGAAGGCAGGGCCGGGGCTTTGTCCAAAAAAGGTTTTGATCACTTCGGGAGGACAATTTGACGGACCAGAACGACAATCAGGAACCTGAGTTGCCCGAGGCCATCCTGCCGCCCGGCTTCCTTCGGGATCCGGTCCACCTGCTGGCGTTTGGCTTCGGTAGTGGAGCCGCCGCGCGAGCCCCGGGAACCTGGGGCAGCCTGGCTGCAATACCCCTGTGGTATCTTTTCGCCTGGTTACCCGCCCCCTTTTACTGGCTTGTGGTACTGATTGCCTGCGTGGTGGGGGTGTGGCTGTGTGGCAAAACCGCCCGGGACCTCAAGGTGCATGATCACGGCGGTATTGTCTGGGATGAGTTTGCCGGCATGTGGATTGCGCTCGGGTTAATGCCCGACGACATCTACGGCGTGTTGATGGCCTTCATGCTGTTCCGTCTGTTCGATATCGTCAAACCCTGGCCGATCAGCTGGCTGGACCAACACATACCCGGCGGAGCCGGGATTATGGTCGACGACATACTGGCAGGGGCCATGGCGCTTGCCTGTCTCTGGGCGATTGATCTCTGGCTGATGCCGTTCATTGTCTGACCCAGATCAATGCAGGCGCTGTTTTTCAGGAAGCATCTGCACTATATGTAAATACCGCCGGAGCCCGAGCCGTGCCCGCTCCCTGGTGGCAAACGGGCCGCTGTCAAAGCCTTCACGAGTGGTAAAGTACCACTTGTTGCCAACGCAGAAAAAACGACTGCATCGGAAAGGAACTGGCCCATCCTCTCCGGACCTTTGTTGCGTGTCCATGGTGTCTCCCGAGCCCGTTTTGGTTTACTCTTCGGGCAGCATAACAAGTTGGCGAAGCCGAGCCAGTTTTGTTTGATTATTAAGGTAACTATTCGCTCACAAGGAGTATCAAGAGTATGTGTCAGGTTTCGAGATTCTTCAAATTGGCAGCACTGATGATGAGTGTTGTCCTGGTTGGTTGTGCTTCGTCTGCCGCCCGCATCAATACCTGGGAAGGAAATCCTCAGGAAGCGGCTAATCCGGCGGTGTTGACCGCGCCGGGAGCAATTCAGGTCAAGAGTGTCAATGGTCAGAACATGACCACCTATCTGATTGATGATCTGGCGCTGAATTATGGCCTGCTGCCAGGCGACAACGAGGTGGTATTCACCTACAAGACCATCTGGGCCAAGGCCGGTGTGATTGAAAACGGCGAATCCAAGGTGCATACGATTGAGAGCGAGCCGCAGGTTGCCCGTTTCTCTGCGGAAGCCGGCGCGAGCTATCAGTTTGACTATGACAAGCCGTCAAACCGCCGCGATGCCGAGGCAATGATGGAAAACTTCTCGGCCGATATCGTTACTGCTGATGGTCAGAAAGTAGTGAGTTCCACCGACTGGGATGGCAAGTCTGCTTTCGCGCAAGCCCGCACTCCGGTTTCTTCTTCGGGTGAGAGCTCAGGAAGCAGCAACGCCTCTGGCGACAGCCTGGAGCAGTTGAAGACAATCTGGGCGGATGCCAGCGAAGAAGAAAAGCGCTCGTTCCTGCGTTGGGCGTTTGAATAAGTAACAGTGGAACAGAAGGCCGGGCCCCGTGCCCGGCTTTTTTATGGGCTGTCGGTTGCCAGCCAGTTTTTAAGCTCGGCATCTTTGCTCAGTCGTTCCCAGAACCACATCAAGGCTTTCCCTTTGTCGTCACTGTGTCTTGCCAGATGAACATCGATAGGCGCACGGACTCCCTCTACCTCTTTAGCAACCAATGTACCTCTGGCCAACTGTTCGCGAACGCGGGGCAGTGGTAGCCAGCCAACCCCCAGTCCTGCTTCCTGCGCCGCGATTTTCTGGTCAATATTACTGACCGTCAGTGTGCGTTGACGCCGAAAAATACCGGCATTGCCCGGTGGTAGCGACCGTGAGGTATCGGCGGCGACTGCTGCGGGGTATCTGGCAATTTCAGTATCGGGCAATGGTTCCAGGGCGCTTGCCAGCGGATGGTGGGCTGCGACGGCAAATACGAACGGCACCGCGCCGAGAGGTTTGGTGGTGAAAGCCCCGGCAGGCTTGCTGAGCTGGTCGGCACCTACAATCATGTCGACCCGACGGCTTTGCAGGGCATCCCAGGCGCCTGCAAACACCTCCTCCACGATCTGTACGTCCACTGGCACACCCAACTGGTAGAAGTCTTCTATGGCCGGGAACAGGCATTCTGCCGGTATCAGGGAATTGAAGCCGATGCGCAACCGGGTCTCCCAGCCCTGGGCTACCTGGCGGGTGGTGTGGGCCAGATTCTCTGCGGCTTCCAGAAGGGCCCGGCCCTCCTCAAGTAAATAGCGCCCGGCGGGTGTTAACGCGGCTTTATGCCCTGAGCGGTCATAAACCTGCAGGTCCAGGTCTTCTTCCAGCTTCTGCACCGTGTAACTGATGGCTGAGGGTACCCGGAATAATTCCGATGCCGCCCCGGCGAAACTGCCTTTGCGGTCAATGGCATCAAGCACCTTGAGTGCGTCTATGGTTATGGCTGTATGCATGTTCGAATAATCTGAAGTTGTTTGCCAGAAATGCTTGCTATCAGCCTAGCAGGGCAGGGGTTAGCCTGTCCCCCAAGGTAAAGCATTTATTTGCCGCGGAATCCGTGGACAAAAAAGGAATCAGTTATGGGTTTGTTAGTAGATGGCAAGTGGGTCGACCAGTGGTACGACACAGACAAAACCGGGGGTAAGTTCGAGCGTGAGGCGGCCAGGTTTCGTAACTGGGTGACGGCAGACGGCTCAGCGGGGCCGGATGGTCAGGGTGGCTTCAAGGCTGAAAGTGGTCGCTATCACCTTTATGTTTCCATGGCTTGCCCCTGGGCTCATCGGACTTTGATTTTCCGGAAGCTTAAGGGTCTTGAGCCACACATCTCATTGTCTGTGGTGCATCCGGATATGCTGGAAAATGGCTGGGAGTTCCGGCCCGGGGATGAGCAGCATCGGGATCATCTGCATAACGCCGACTTCATGCATCAGATATACACGCGTGCTGCGGCTGATTATACAGGGCGGGTGACAGTGCCCGTGCTCTGGGACAAGCAGCAGGAAACGATTGTCAGCAATGAATCCGCGGATATTATCCGGATGTTCAATTCTGCGTTTAACAGGCTTGAAGGGGTGAACGCAGATCTGGATTTCTATCCGGAATCTTTGCGCTCAGAGATCGAAGCGGTGAACGAGCGTGTTTATCACACGGTGAACAATGGGGTGTATAAGGCGGGCTTTGCCACTGCTCAGGATAAGTACGAGCAGGCCTATAAAGAGTTGTTTGAATCGCTGGACTGGCTGGATGAAAAGCTGTCGGGTCAGCGTTATCTGGCCGGTAGCCAGCTTACGGAAGCCGACTGGCGGTTATTCACCACGCTGATCCGCTTTGATGCGGTGTATTACAGCCATTTCAAATGCAATCAGCAGCAGATCCGGGATTATCCCAATCTGTCAGGCTATCTGCGGGAGCTGTACCAGGTGCCGGGTGTCGCTGAAACGGTGGATATTGATCAGATCAAGCGCCATTACTACGTCAGCCAGCGCACTGTTAATCCCACGCAGATTGTGCCGGTGGGGCCAGTGCTGGATTTCAGTGCGCCTCATGGACGTGATGATTTGAGCTGAGTCGCGGGCCTTCCGCGCGTGGGGCTGGTAGGGCTTTCCAAAACACACTGTGAATACATCCATGTAACGCTCGAGCTCCGCCATCCATGGCTCCGCACGGTTTTGGAAAGCCCTACCAGCCCCACGCGCTTACTTCTCAGCAATCTCAGCTTACCCGAGCAACAGCCACCTCGGTAAGAAGCTCCAGTGCTTCCTTGTGAGCGGAGTCCGGCAAGCAGTTCAGAAGCTCTCTGGCAATGCGAGCCTGCTCCTTCGCCTTGTCCATGGTGTACTCAATGGCACCAGACTGACGCACTGTTTCCAGTACCTTCGGTAAGTCATCCAGCCCGCCTTTGCGGATGGCCTGACGAATCAGCAGGCGCTCTTCTTCATTACCGTTAGCCATGACATAGATCAGTGGCAGAGTGGTTTTTCCTTCGGCCAGGTCGTCGCCCACGTTTTTGCCCATGGTCTCGGCGTCGCCCTGATAATCCAGCACATCATCGACCAGCTGAAAAGCCATGCCTAGGTGCTTGCCGTAATCCCGCAGGGCCACTTCCTGCTCCTCAGAGGCGCCGGCCAGTTGCGCGCCGGTATGGGAGGCCGCTTCGAACAGCATGGCAGTCTTGTTGTGAATCACCTGCATGTACTGTTCTTCGGTCAGGTCCGGGTTCTTCACGTTCATCAGCTGCATCACCTCGCCCTCGGCAATAACTGCCGTGGCGCGGGACAGCACATTCATGATCGGCAGGCTTTCGAGCTCCACCATCATTTCAAAGGCGCGTGCATAGAGGAAATCCCCTACCAATACGCTGGGTGCGTTGCCCCATTTTGCGTTGGCTGTGCTGCGGCCCCGGCGCATGTCGGAAGTGTCGACCACATCGTCGTGCAGGAGTGTGGCGGTGTGCAGGAATTCGATGACAGCGGCCAGCTTCAGGTGATCATCGGCTTTATAACCGGCGGCCTGGCTGGAAAGCAGCACCAGTAGCGGCCGCAAACGCTTGCCGCCGCTTTCGATAATGTACTGAGCGATCTTCTCCACCAGCGGGACATCGGAGGCAAGCCTCTGAATAATCAGGTCATTCACGCGGCTGAAGTCGTCCGCCACGGTGTCGTAAATGCGCTCTGTTGTCATCGGGCTTGTGAATCCCTTGCTGGTGTTTTCGTTGAGTTTCTGGGCAGGTCGCGGCAATGCTAGGTATTGCCGCCTACACTGTCAACTTGAGCCGGTAGCTGTCTTGTATTAAGTGTCCGGTTCTCGTACAATCACGCGCCCAACTCATCCCAACCTGCGCTCCCTGCTATAGGGTTGCCAGAGCGCTTCCCTTAGAACCAGGTGGATAAGAGCAGGGATGGGTCAATCGCGGAGACTATTGAATGTACGCAGTAATTGTTAGCGGTGGTAAGCAGCACCGTGTAAAGGAAGGCGAAACTCTGAAGCTGGAAAAGCTGGAAGTTGAAACCGGCGGCACCATCGAGTTTGATCGTGTTCTGTTGGTGGCTGATGGCGACAACGTAAAAGTTGGTGCTCCGGCTGTAGATGGCGCCAAGGTAACTGCGGAAGTGGTTGATCACGGTCGTCACGACAAGATTCAGATCATCAAGTTCCGTCGTCGGAAGCATTCCATGAAGCGTCAGGGCCACCGTCAGTGGTTTACTGAAGTAAAGATCACGGGTATCCAGGGCTAAGACCCTCGAGTAACCCCTTAGAGAAGGAGGCTGGTAATGGCTCATAAAAAAGCAGCAGGTAGTACCCGTAATGGTCGCGATTCCGAGTCGAAACGACTTGGTGTGAAGCGCTTCGGCGGTGAGACTGTTCCTGCAGGCAGCATCATCATTCGTCAGCGTGGCACTCGTTTCCACGCCGGTTCCAATGTTGGTATTGGTAAAGATCACACCCTGTTTGCGAAAGCAAACGGTCAGGTGAAGTTCGAAACCAAAGGCCCGCAGAACCGCAAGTTCGTAAGCATCGTTCCGGCTGCGTAAGCAGCGGCGATCCGGTTCTTCGAACCTTGAGCCCCGCAGTGCTTCCCAGAGGCTGCGGGGCTTTTTAGTTTATGCGCATTGCGCAAAGGGTTGATCATGAAATTTGTAGATGAAGCCACCATTATTGTCGAAGCCGGGAAAGGTGGGCACGGCTGCCTCAGTTTCCGGCGCGAAAAATACGTGCCCAAGGGCGGTCCCGACGGCGGTGACGGTGGTGATGGCGGCTCTGTCTATCTGGAGGCGGACGACTCGCTGAACACGCTGATTGATTACCGCTTCCAGCGAAAGCACAAGGCCCGGAATGGCGAGCCCGGCTCAGGGCGCAACTGCACCGGCACCAAAGCCGATGACCTGATTCTGCCGGTGCCGGTTGGCACAACCGTGGTTGATACAGACACCCACGAAGTGCTGGGTGACCTGACTCACGTGGGCCAGCGCCTGAAAGTGGCTCAGGGTGGTTTTCACGGTCTGGGTAACACCCGCTTCAAGTCCTCGATAAACAGGGCGCCGCGTCAGACTACCAATGGCTCTGAAGGCGAGCTCCGTAATCTTCGCCTGGAGCTGAAGGTGCTGGCGGATGTCGGCCTGCTGGGGTTGCCCAATGCCGGCAAGTCGACCTTCATCCGTTCGGTGTCGGCGGCCAAGCCGAAAGTAGCCAACTACCCGTTCACCACTTTGGTTCCGAATCTGGGTGTGGTCAGCGTTCAGACCCACCAGAGCTTTGTGATTGCCGATATTCCCGGTCTGATCGAAGGCGCTGCTGAAGGGGCCGGCCTGGGTATTCGCTTCCTCAAACACCTGGTTCGCACTCGCCTGTTGCTGCACCTGGTGGATGTCGCGCCTTACGACGACAGTTCACCGGCGGAGTCGGTTCGTACCATTGCTCACGAGCTGGAAAAGTTCAGTGAAACGCTGGCCAGCCGTCCGCGTTGGCTGGTGCTGAACAAAGTGGACATGATTCCTGAAGAGGATCGTGACGCGCATTGCCAGGCCATTGTCGATGAGCTCGACTGGGATGGCCCGGTATTCTGGATTTCGGCTCTGACCGGTGAAGGTACCAAGCCGCTGGTTCAGGCAATCATGCGCTGGATTGAAGAGCAGGCGGAAGCAGAAAAGGAAAATCCGGAAGTGGCAGAGCGGGAAGCAGAGCGTCGTCGCCGCATGGATGAAGAAGCCCGCGCCCGCATTGAGGCCGAGAAACAGGCTCGCCGTGAAGCCCGCGAAAGCGATGACGACTTCGACGACGATGATGACGACGAAGACGGCGTGGAAGTGGTTTACGCCCCGTACTGACGCCGACAAACCCCGGAGATCTGAGCACCACCATGACTGAACGAGCCCAGTTGCGCCAGGCCCGCCGCCTGGTAATCAAAATCGGAAGCGCCCTGCTGACTAATGATGGCAAGGGGCTGGATGAAGCAGCGTTGGGTCTGTGGGTGGATCAGATTGCCGAACTGGTGGACGACGGCGTGGAAGTGGTAATTGTCTCTTCCGGCGCGGTCGCTGTGGGCATGAGTCGTCTGGGTTGGCATCAACGGCCCGATCAGTTGCATGAGCTGCAGGCGGCCGCTGCGGTCGGCCAGATGGGGCTGGTACAAACCTGGGAGGCCCAGTTTAAGCGCCACGATATCCACACCGCCCAGATTCTGCTGACCCACGACGATCTTTCCGACCGCAAGCGCTACCTGAACGGCCGGAGCACGCTTCGGGCTCTGCTGGACGTGGGTGTGATTCCCATCGTTAATGAAAACGACACCGTGGTCACCGATGAGATCCGCTTTGGTGATAACGATACCCTCGGAGCGTTAGTCACCAACCTGGTGGATGCGGACGGGCTGATTATCCTTACCGATCAGGTCGGGCTGTTTAACAAAGATCCCCGCAAGCATTCGGATGCGACCCTGATTACCGAGAGCCGGGCCAATGACCTGGCACTGGATGCCATGGCTGGTGGCGGTGCCGGCGCCCTGGGGCGTGGTGGCATGATAACCAAGCTTCGAGCCTCCAGATTGGCGGCGCGTTCCGGTGCCTTTACGGTGATTGTTGGTGGTCGTATTGAGCACGTCATTACCCGCTTGCGGCAGGGCGATGTCATCGGCACCTTGTTGCTGCCGGAACAGGGCAGGGTCGCTGCGCGCAAGCAGTGGATCGCCGGTCATCTGCAAACCCGTGGCCGGCTTACGCTCGATGCTGGAGCGGTGAAGGTTATCTGCCTGGGCGGTCGCAGCTTGCTGCCAGTGGGAGTGAAAGCGGTAGCCGGGCAGTTCCGGCGTGGCGAAATGGTCTCTTGTGTCGACGAAAGCGGCCGGGAGGTGGCGCGTGGGCTGGTTAACTACGATGCCGGGGAAGCTCGCGCGATTATTGGCCATTCCAGTGACAGGATTACCGAAACGCTGGGGTATGTTTCCGATGACGAGATGATTCACCGGGATAACCTGGTGATTGTCTGATTGTCGTTGTCAGCTATTAAGCAGGCATAAAAAAACCGGCTCGAAAGCCGGTTTTTTTATGATGCCACCGAATCAGGTGCCTTACAGGCTCTTGATCCGAGTGTTCAAACGGCTCTTGGTGCGAGCAATCTTGTTCTTGGCGAAGACGCCTTTGTTGACCATGCTGTCCATGATCGGCTGTGCTTCCTGCAGCGCAGCTTTGGCTTCTTCGGCATTGCCGGCGTTGATCTTGGCTTCGACCTTCTTGATGTAGGTGCGGGCCATGGAACGCAGGCTGGCGTTGTGCTTGCGGTTTGTCTCGTTCTGACGAGCGCGCTTTTTGGCTTGCGGGGTATTTGCCACCGTAAAACTCCTGAAATTCGTTGCTAGAGATACTGAAACTGTTTAGATCGCGGGCGCGCCAAAAACAGCGCGTCGATATAAATGACGCGGAACTATGCCGCTCAATGGTGCTAATGTCAAGATGTTCAGTCTCCTGATCCCTGTGCTGCGAAGGCCTGTGGTACACTCCTGCGTCCTGGTACCAGGGCTTTTCCGGCGTTGAGTCGCGCCCTGTGGATTACCGAAATGCCGCCCCGGCCTGAACCCGATATTCCGGATTTTGTCCATGTCATCTGAGCCAAAGCCGCCAGCCAATCCTGAACCTGCCGCGAAACCGCCAGTGAAAGCACCCGGGTTACTCCGGTCGTCCGGTCTGGTCGGGGTTATGACCATGCTGTCCCGGGTGCTGGGGCTGGTGCGGGACATGGTTATTGCCCGCTATTTCGGTGCCGGGGCCGGCGCTGATGCTTTCTTCGTGGCCTTCAAGATTCCGAACTTTCTGCGCCGGTTGTTTGCCGAGGGCGCTTTTTCGCAAGCGTTTGTGCCGGTGCTGTCGTCGTATCGACAAAATCAGGATATTTCGGACGTCAAACGTCTGGTGGACGCAGTAGCCGGTTCATTGGGGTTGGTGTTGTTGGCGATTACCCTGGTCGCCATGCTTGGCTCGCCGGTGCTCACGGCAGTGTTCGCCCCCGGCTTTCTGGATGACGACGCCAAGTTTGCGCTCACCAGCGATATGCTGCGCATTACTTTCCCCTACCTGCTGCTTATTTCGCTGACAGCCTTCGCCGGCGGTATTCTGAACAGCTATGACCGGTTTGCCGTGCCGGCATTCACACCCGTATTGCTCAACCTATCCATGATCGGTGCAGCTGTTTTTATGACCCCACTGATGGAAGAGCCGGTGATGGCGCTGGCCTGGGGTGTGTTTATTGCAGGTGCCCTGCAGCTGTTTTTCCAGTTGCCGTTTCTGATGCGCCTGGGGCTCCTGCCGCGACCACGGGTGGACTACCGTCACGAAGGGGTCAGTCGTATTCTCAAGCTGATGGCGCCGGCCCTGTTCGGGGTGTCGGTCAGCCAGATCAATCTGTTGCTGGATACCGTGCTGGCCTCGTTCCTGCAAACCGGCAGTGTGTCCTGGCTGTATTATTCGGACCGGTTGTCTGAGTTGCCTCTGGGCGTGTTCGGTATCGCCATCGCGACTGTGATTCTGCCAAGCCTTTCCCGCAAGCATGCCGCCGCCTCGGCGGACCAGTTCGCCGCCACTCTGGACTGGGCGGTGCGGGCCGTGTTGCTGATAGGTGTGCCCGCCGCATTGGCGCTGGCTTTGCTGGCCGAGCCATTGATCGCCACGCTGTTTCATTATGGTGAGGTAACCGACCGGGATGTCAGCATGTCGGCGCAAAGCCTTCGGGCCTACTCAGCCGGTTTGCTGGCGTTCATGCTGATTAAAGTGTTGGCGCCGGGCTTTTTTGCCCGCGAAGACACCAAAACACCGGTAAAAATCGGCATCATCGCTATGGTGGCGAATATGGCTCTCAATCTTGCGTTGATTGTTCCTCTGGCTCATGCCGGATTGGCGCTGGCCACATCGCTTTCAGCCTGGCTGAATGGTTATCTGCTCTGGCGCGGTTTGCGTAAAGAAGGCGCCTGGAAAAGCCAGTCCGGTTGGCCAAAATTCCTCGTGCAGTTGGCCCTGGCTAATGGCGCGTTGGCAGCAGTGATTCTCTGGTTGAATGCACCGGTGCCGCAATGGCTGGCCATGGGTGGTCTTCAGCGGGCAACAGATATGAGCATTCTGGTGGTAGCTGGCGTGGCTGCGTATTTTGTGGTGCTGGCGCTGGCCGGGGTACGGGTTCGGCAATTCCGTCAGAAGTAGAGGTCGGCATGATTTCTACCCAACCCGCTCCTGGGGTATAATCGCGCGTTTTCTCACCAGTGCATGGCCCCAGGGCACATGCGCCCAAAGCCAGCTGGCAACGGAAGGTTCGCAGTAGATGCGCTTGATTCGAGGCCTGACCAATCTGAAGCGGCTGTCCGGGCGGGCAGAGTCACCGCTGGCCGCAGGCTGTGTGGCTACCATCGGCAATTTCGATGGCGTACATCTGGGCCACAAGACCATCATTGATCAGGTGAAGGAAAAAGCACAGGCGTTGGGCGTGCCTTCAGTGGTGATGATTTTTGAACCCCAGCCCCGGGAATTTTTTGAGGGCGGCGAAGCTCCCCCCCGGCTGATGCCATTTCGCCAGAAATTTGAAGCACTGCTGGACGAAGGCGTGGATGTGGTGTTGTGCATCCACTTTGACAGCCGGTTCCGCAGTTATTCGGCCATGGACTTTGTGGAAGATATTCTGATCGAGGGTCTGGGGGTTCGCCATCTGGTGGTAGGCGATGACTTCCATTTCGGCTGCGACCGTGCCGGCGACTTTAGCCTGCTTGAACAAGTCGGCGAAGCCCAGGGCTTTACCGTGGAAAATACCCGTACAGTCACCATTGATGGCAAGCGGGTGAGCAGTACCCGGGTCCGCAATGCGCTGAACGTGAACGGGCTGGAGCAGGCCGAACGGTTGCTGGGCCACCCGTACCGCATTCATGGCCGGGTGGTGTATGGCCGCCAGTTAGGGCGCCAGATCGGGGCGCCCACCGCCAACATTCTGCTACACCGTATGCCGGCCCTTCGCGGCGTATACGTGGTGCGGGCCAGAACCGACGCCGGGCAGTGGCACGATGGTGTGGCCAACATTGGCTTGCGGCCCACGGTAGATGGCAAGCGGCCGTCACTGGAAGTGCACCTGCTGGACTTTGCTGGCACACTTTACGGCCAGCATCTGGAAGTCGTGTTCCGCCACGGCCTGCGGGACGAAGTAAAATTCGACTCTGTTGACGAACTGCGCCAACAGATCGCCCGGGATTTCGAGCAGGCCCGGGCCTGGCTGGCCGACAACCCGGCCAATGTAACGCCTTAACTGACCAACCAAAGAGTGCGCACACAGACATGAGCGACTACAAGCATACCCTGAATCTGCCGGAAACCGCCTTTCCCATGCGCGGTAACCTGGCCAAGCGCGAGCCGGACATGCTCAAGCGCTGGCAGGACCTGGACGTCTACGGCAATCTGCGCAAGCAGCGCGAAGGCCGGGAAAAGTTCATCCTGCACGATGGCCCTCCTTACGCCAACGGCAGTATTCATATCGGGCATGCGGTCAACAAGATCATCAAGGACATGATTGTGAAGTCCCGTGGTTTCATGGGCTACGATGCGCCCTACGTGCCCGGCTGGGATTGCCACGGTCTTCCGATCGAACACAAGGTTGAGCAGGAAATCGGCAAGGCTGGCCAGAAAGTGGATTACAAAACTTTCCGCCAGGCCTGCCGTGATTATGCAACCAAACAGATTGAAGGTCAGAAGACCGATTTCATCCGCCTGGGTGTGATGGGTGAGTGGGACAAGCCCTACCTGACCATGGACCCGAAAGTGGAAGCCGGCATCGTGCGCGCGCTTGGCAAAATTGTCGCCAAGGGCCACCTGGTGCGTGGTTTCAGGCCCGTTTACTGGAGTGTGGTTGGTCAGTCTGCACTGGCAGAGGCGGAAGTGGAGTATCAGGACAAAACCTCCACTCAGATTGATGTGCGTTTCACCGTGGTGGATCAGGCCGCAGTGCTGAACAAATTCGGCACCAGTGAAGGCGAGGGCGATGTTTCCGTGGTGATCTGGACCACCACCCCCTGGACCATTCCGGCCAACCAGGCCGTGTCTGTGGGCGCCGATCTTGAATACGCGCTGGTTCAGACCGACACCGGCAATGGCCCCGAGCGCCTGATCCTGGCTACCGACATGGTGGAAGGCATCATGGCGCGCTGGGGCGTGGAAGACTACAAGGTGCTGGCCAACGTGGCCGGCTCCGAACTGGAAAAACTGGCACTGCAGCACCCGGTTTACGACAAGCAGGTGCCGCTGCTTCTGGGTGATCACGTGTCTCTCGATGCAGGTACCGGTGCCGTTCATACCGCGCCGGACCACGGCATGGAAGACTTTGAGGTGGGCAAGGAATACGGCATTGGCACCATCAACCTGGTGAAAGCCGACGGTACCTACACCGAAGCGGCCGGTGAGTTTGCCGGCGTGCACGTATATAAAGCCGACGAGCCGGTGTGTGCTGCACTGGAGCGCGAAGGCAAGCTGGTGCATTCCGAAAAATTCCGCCACAGCTATCCACACTGCTGGCGCACCAAAACCCCGCTGATCTACCGCGCCACGCCGCAATGGTTTATCAGCATGGACAAGCTCAACCTGCGTGCGGACTCTCTGGAAGCGATCAAGGGCGTGCGCTGGATTCCGGCCTGGGGTCAGAACCGCATCGAAGCCATGTTTGAGCAGAGCCCGGACTGGTGTGTCTCGCGCCAGCGTACCTGGGGTGTGCCGATTACCCTGTTTATCCACAAGGAAACCCAGGAGCCGCACCCGAACACTCAGGAGCTGATCGAGAAAGTCGCTCAACTGATCGAAACCGACAGCATTGATGCCTGGTATGATCTCGATCAGAAAGAGCTTTTGGGTGATGACAGCGACCAGTATGAAAAGGTTACCGACACCCTGGACGTATGGTTCGATTCCGGCGTTACCCACGACTCGGTTCTGCGTGCCCGGGAAGAGCTGGGCCAGTTCCCGGCGGATCTGTATCTGGAAGGTTCGGACCAGCACCGCGGCTGGTTCCAGTCATCCCTGAAAACGTCCATTGCGATGAATGGTGTGGCACCCTACAAAGAGGTGCTCACACACGGCTTTACCGTGGACGGCAAGGGCCACAAGATGTCCAAATCCATGGGCAATGTGATTGCGCCCCAGGAAGTGATGAACGAACTGGGTGCCGACATTCTGCGCTTGTGGGTGGCGGCGACCGATTACAGCGGCGAGATGACCGTTTCCAAGGGCATTCTGAAGCAGACTGCAGATGGTTACCGGCGCATTCGGAACACCTCCCGCTTCCTGCTCAGTAACCTGAGCGGCTTTGATCCGGCGCAACACATGGTCGCACCGGAAGACATGATTGCCCTGGACCGCTGGATGGTTGATAAGGCCTTGCAGCTTCAGAAAGAAATCCACGAAGATTTCGGCAACTATGCCTTCCTGCGTATTTACCACAAAGTTTACAACTTCTGTGAAGCAACACTGGGTGGTTTCTATCTGGATATCATCAAGGACCGCCAGTACACCACCCCGGCCGACAGCCTGGCGCGGCGCTCTGCCCAGACTGCGCTGTTCCATGTGGCCGAGGCCCTGGTGCGCTGGATTGCGCCGATTCTGAGTTTCACTGCCGATGAAATCTGGCAGCACCTGCCGGGCGAGCGCGGTGACACCGTGTTCTACGAAACCTGGTACGACGGACTGGCCGAACTGCCAGAGGATGTTGAACTGGGCAGGGATTACTGGAGCGACATCTACGCGGTGAAAGAAGCCGTTAACAAGTGCCTTGAAGATGTCCGGGGCCGTGGTGAAATCAAAGGTTCGCTGACCGCAGAAGTGGAGCTCTATTGCGACGGCCAGCTGGCTGAAAAACTCAGACACCTGGGTGATGAGTTGCGCTTTGTGTTGATTACCTCCGAGGCGACCGTTAAGCCCGTGGCTGAAGCCCAGGGTGCTGAGCAGACCGGAATGGAAGGGCTGCTGGTGAAAGTGACGCCTGCAAGTAACCCGAAATGCGAGCGCTGCTGGCACCATCGTGAAGACGTTGGCCAGAACGATAAATACAACGACCTGTGCGGCCGTTGTGTAACCAACGTGGAAGGCCCGGGTGAAACCCGCGCCTATGCCTGATGGATTGGGTAATTGAAGGCAAAACCGGCAGCAAACTGAAGTGGCTATGGCTGGCGGCCCTGGTGCTTGTGCTGGATCTGGGCACCAAAGCCATGGCGACCGCCATGCTCACCTACGCCGACCCGGTGCCGGTATTGCCCAGCTTCAATCTGACGCTGCTGCACAACACCGGCGCCGCCTTCAGTTTCCTGGCCAATGCCGATGGCTGGCAGCGCTGGTTTTTCGTGGCTCTGGCATTGGTAGTCAGCATTGTGCTGATCACTTGGCTCAGAAAACTCAAGGCCCATGAAACCTGGACCGCCATTGCGATCGTACTGATACTCGGTGGCGCCCTCGGCAACGTGTATGACCGCGTAGTGCACGGCTACGTGGTCGATTTCCTGCACTTTTACTGGCAGGACTGGCACTTCCCCGCATTCAACCTGGCCGACACCGGGATTACCATCGGTGCCGGCATGATGATACTCGACCTGTTCCGCAAACCCGCCGATGGCGGTGATGCCTGAAGGAGTGAATTGCACTCATGAAAGATTTACCTGTAGACAAAGGAACCCGCGTAACCCTTCATTTTGCCCTGAAGATCAAAGACGGCGACGTGGTGGATTCCACCTTTGAGAACGACCCGGCCACCCTGGAAATTGGTGATGAAAACCTGCCGGCAAACTTCGAAGCTCTGTTGTTCGGCATGAAAGCCGGCGACCGGGCGATTTATGAAGTGTCACCGGAAAAAGCATTTGGGCAGCATAACCCCAGTAACGTACAGACCTTCAAGCGCCACGAATTCAGTGCCGATATGGTACTGGAAGAGGGTGTGGTGGTTTCTTTCGCAGATGCGCGCCAACAGGAATTGCCGGGCGTGGTCAGCCGAGTGGAAGGCGACCGGGTGGATGTGGACTTCAACCATCCGCTGGCAGGGCGTACACTGGAATTTGATGTACAAATCATTGACGTTGAACCGGCTGGACCGACCCACTGACTATGCAAATCCGACTCGCCAATCCCCGTGGCTTCTGCGCAGGCGTAGACCGAGCCATCGAAATTGTTAACCGGGCGCTGGATGTCTTCGGCGCGCCCATTTACGTGCGTCACGAAGTGGTGCACAACAAATTCGTGGTCGACAACCTGCGCAGCCGCGGTGCGGTGTTCGTTGACGAGCTGGATGAAGTGCCTGACGACAAACTGGTAATCTTCAGCGCCCATGGCGTCTCCCAGGCGGTACAGGGCGAAGCCGCCCGCCGTGGCCTGAAAGTTTTCGACGCCACCTGCCCGCTGGTCACCAAAGTGCACATGGAAGTGATGCGCTACAGCCGCGACGGTCGCGAGTGCATACTGATCGGCCACCAGGGCCACCCCGAAGTGGAAGGCACCATGGGCCAGTACGATGCCAGTAACGGCGGCGAGATCTATCTGGTTGAAGACGAAAATGATGTAGCGAAGCTGGAAGTGAAAGACCCTGCACGCCTGTCATTCGTCACCCAGACCACGCTCTCCATGGACGACACCGCCCGGGTGATTGACGCTCTGCGCGCCAGGTTCCCGGACATTGAAGGCCCCCGCAAAGACGATATCTGCTACGCCACCCAGAACCGCCAGGATGCGGTCAAGCAACTGGCCAACGATTGCGACCTGATGCTGGTAGTGGGCTCCCCAAACAGCTCCAACTCCAACCGCTTGCGCGAACTGGCCGAACGCATGGGCACTCCCGCCTATCTCATTGACGAAGCGGCGCAGATAGACCCCCAGTGGCTGGCCGATAAAAATGCTATAGGCGTAACGGCAGGTGCTTCCGCCCCGGAAGTGCTGGTGGCCGAAGTGATCAACCGCCTCAAGGAGCTGGGTGGTGAAGAACCGAAAGAAGTGGACGGGCGCGAGGAAAATATCGTGTTTTCCATGCCCAGGGAGCTTCGCATTGATGCGGTCGAGGTGGAGTGACCTCGGCTGCGTGCCACTATGACCCGCATCACAATTCTGCACTCTTACCCTCCGTTTATCCCCGCAAAGTGACCGCTTGTCCTTTGAGGACTCGAAAAGCCCCTGAGAATTTATTAACTTTGGGAAAGATCAAAGAGGGAGTTCTATGTCTGATCCTGCCCGAACATCTGGCTTCACGCTGATTGAACTGCTTATCACCGTCGCAATCCTGATAATTGTTGTGACGATAGCTGTACCGTCGTTTCAGAGCGTGATCAGGAGTAGTCGCGTTACTACCGAAACCAATTTACTGATTTCGGCGCTTCAGGTTGCGAGGAGTGAAGCCGCCAAGCGTGGAACCGAAGTAAGTCTTACAGCCCGGGGCGCCAGCCTGGCAGCAGGTTACTGTGTTCATGAGGGCGGCGCAGGCGTCAACTGCGCCGATGCAAACCGTATTCGACAGTACGACCCCCTGGAGTCTGACTTGTCTTCTGCAGCAACAAGAGTGGTGTTTAACGGGATGGGCGAGCTCGAAAGCGGCGGCGCGATCACCATTGATATAACGCCACCGAGTTGTCCGTCTGGGGAGACGAATAGTTTGCGACGGATACGGATAGGTCTCGGAGGACAGGTAACTGTCTCCAGGGAGGATTGTTGATGAGTCCAAAGCACACTTATAGATTCCGTTCTCGTTGCAACTCTTCCGGACCGGGAATGCAGATGTCAGGGTTCGGCATGATTGAAGTGCTGGTGTCTCTTCTGGTTCTCGCCGTCGGTTTGCTTGGCCTGGCGTCTCTGCAAACAACCGGACTGGCGCAAACCTCGGAAGTCCGGAACCGGAGTCAGGCAATTCTGCTGGCGGATGACATGTTCGAACGGATACGTTCGAACAGGGAAAATATGGCTTCGTATGCTGTAGCGGAAGGTAATCCACCTGCCTGTAATTCGTCGTTTGCCATAAATAACACGGTGGTGGCGACAAACGATGTGAATGAGTGGAAGAACAGTCTTGCGTGCCTTTTGCCCGGCGGCAATGGTTCGGTTCAGGTGAATAGTGGAACGGTGACCGTCCAGGTGGTTTGGGATGGTAAGACCGGAGGAAGTAATGACGGGAGTTTGACGTTGGAGGCTCGGCTTTAATATGAGAGCAAAGAAAGTGAACTCGACCGATTACTTTTCCCGGCAGGCTGGCCTGTCGCTCGTGGAATTGATTATCGCGCTGGCGCTCGGGGTTGTCCTTACTGCAGGTGTCGCACGGGTGTTTCTTGGTTCGTCGGAGACTTACCGTACCAGCGATGCCATTGCCTATCTTCAGGAAAACCTCAGGTTTTCCCTTTCCCGTATTTCCAGGGACGTACGCATGGCCGGTAACAAGGGCTGCATGGTTGGCGAGCCGACAAACCATCTCGATACGAGTAACTCTGGCTATAATCCGGATCTTTGGGATCCGGGCCGTGCCGTGGTTGGTTGGGAAGCGCCCGACACGGGGCTTAACGATGACATTACGCTGGCTGGCTTTTCCGTTGGCGATGGTGGTTGGACTAATGGCACGGCCGATACGGCCCCTGGCGTTATTAGCAGTAACGCTATTGATGGAACGGATTTTGTGGTGATGTCTGGCGCTGAGCGAGCAGATGTGCAGCTCAGTGGTAACCCCAGTGGCAATGCAAATACCATTGGCACGTCGGGCAATACGGGGCTTGCAGCCGGCACGATCGTGGTTTTTGTGTCAGAGGACTGCAGCGCCGGAGACCGGTTCCAGAAAAACAACAATGCCAACAGCAGTACTGTTACTCGTGGAAACGGCGCCAGCATTGTCCCTGGCAATGTAATGACTGACTCCTTGCACGACTATACCGATGAAGGCTCCCTTTACGTGTATCGAAGCACCGGCTATTTCATCGGTGAAGGCATAAATGATGAGCCCGCACTCTTCAGAGTAACGCTGACGCCTGGTGAAAGCGGGACGCCGGTTGAACTGGTAAGCGGCGTTGAGAGCATGCAGATTCTGTATGGAATTGCGGGTGTTGACGGACAGGTGGAACGCTACGTTGATGCCAGTGCCGTGACGTTATGGGAGCAGGTGGTCAGTGTCAGGGTGGCATTGCTGATGCGCTCCCGGGATCAGATTCTGGAGGAAGATAACGCCCAGACATTTAATCTGGTCGGGGCTGAAATCAACCCCGGATCAGATCGCAGAGCGCGGCTTGTGGCAACCACAACCATTGGCATCAGGAATCGGTTGGAGTGAACGTGATGTGTGGACTGAATAACCGGGCTCCGGAAAGACAGCATGGAGCTGTGCTGATCGTTTCTCTTGTCATGTTGCTGCTGCTGAGCCTGATAGGTGTGGCCGGCATTCAGACAACCGAGATGCAGGACAGGATGGCTGCAAATCTTCTGGATAGTGATCTTGCCTTTCAGGCCACGGAAGCAGCCCTGAGAGAGGCGGAGGAGTCGCTGGCGGATGACGTTCCGGTGTCTTTCCCTGGCAGCAACGGGCTCTACCGTATTGGAGCGACCAATCGCCCTGACTGGCCGGCAACTCCATCCGATAACGGTAACGGCGTGATCACCTATGGTGACAACTTCCCGGGCGTAAATGCCCAGCCGCGATATTACATTGAACAGATAGATACAATTCCGGCGCCGGGCTGCCCGTTGGACGAATACTGCGAGCCCGTCTATTACCGAATAACCGCGGTTGGCTCAGGTGGTTCGGATACAGCCACTTCGATTATCACCACCGTTTACAGAACTGAGTAAGCCGGACGCTTGAGCCGGTTCTTCAGGGGAGATCTGATATGACCCATGCAAATAACCTTTCTGGCAGGCCGGTGAACTTCCTGCGCTCCAGGCTCGCCAGTTTTGCCGCCGCCCTGTTGGTTGGTATCGGGCCAGTCCAGTATTCTTCTGCTGCTGTTTCGCAGGTTCCGCTGTATCTTGGCGGAGGGGGCGTGCCCGGCAACCTTGTGCTGACCCCTTCCGTGGAGTATCCGACGATACAAAGTCTGGCGAATCTCGGCAGTTACTCCCCGAATGACAGGTTTGAGGGCTACTTCGATCCTGAAAAGTGCTATCAGTATCAATACAGTGGGGCAGGTAGCGCCGACAACCATTTTTCCCCCTCCAGCAACAGTGCCAGCCGGACTTGCTCAGGTGATGACGAATGGAGTGGTAACTTCCTGAACTGGGCAGTAACGCAAACCATTGACCCTTTCCGGAAAGTGTTAACGGGTGGTTACCGGGTAAAAGATACACCAACAGAAACCTGGCTCGAAAAAGCCAGGCACCCGGGGCAAAGTGGTTTATCTGACCGGGTGATTACCGGTCAAACCCTGGTGGCCGGCGCAACGCCTTTTGACAATGCGTCACGGGTAGCGGTAACCATTGATGATTATGAAAAATCCATGCGCTTTGTGGTTGGGAGCGTCGATGACTGGACTTTACGAGACTACGATCCTGATAATTACCCGTACAAAGCAGATTCGTCGGATAATAAAACCTACCCGTATCTGGCTGCCGTAAGAGTAAAGGTTTGTGACAACTCCGTTGGCCTTGAGGATAACTGCAAGGAATACGACCAGGGCTGGAAACCTGAGGGCTTGCTGCAACAGAATGCCCGGGAAATTCGCTACAGTGTTTTTGGCTATCTGAACGAGGACGGGTCCGGTCGGGACGGGGGCGTCATGAGAGCCCGCCAGAAGTACATCGGGCCGGAGAAGTTCGTTGGTGGCTCTGGTTTTGTCGATAACCCTAATAAGGAATGGGATCCTGACACCGGTGTGCTCTATACCAACCCCGACCCCACCGATGCATCGGCAACGCCGGGGGATGTGGTTAATAGTGGTGTGATTAACTATGTCAACAAATTCGGGCAGTTGAATAACTACAACCACAAGTCCAATGATCCCGTCAGCGAGCTTTACTACGCTGCCACGCGTTATCTGAAGAATCAGGGCAATGTGTCCAGTTATTCCAGTCTGTCAGGTAACAGTGTGGATAAGTACACAGACGGCTTTCCGGTGATTTCCAGCTGGGACGATCCGATGCAGTTCGAATGTCAGCCCAATGTCATTCTCGGAATTGGCGATGTGAACACCCACGACGACGGTAACCTGCCTGGCTCCACCTATCGCGGCGACGAACCCGCAGTGCCTCCGGAGGTCACCGCCGACGATACGGTGAATGTAACGACCATGACCAACAAGGTGGGAGAGCTGCAGGGTATCAACAATCTGGGTTCTGGTGAGTTCACTGGTCGTCAGAACACGGCCTATATCGCCGGTCTTGCCTACCATAACCTGACTGTGGACATGCGGGATGATCTCGACGGCAAACAAACTGCGTCCACCCACTGGGTAGACGTCCTCGAAAACAGTGTTCTGCGTGGGCCGTCCACTAACCAGTATTACCTCGCTGCCAAGTATGGTGGTTTTGACGTACCGGATGATTTCTCGCCGCTGGGTCGGACAGCGCCTCTGGAAGAGGAGTGGTGGCATTCCAATGGTGAGACCGTCAGTTGGGGGGGAACCGAGTTCAAACGGCCGGATAACTTTTATATAGCTGGGGAAGCTGGTCGTATGATTGAAAGCCTGCAGGCGGCTTTCAAGAATATATCTTCGGAACTTTCGAGTTCTTCCTCCTCAGTTGCCGCTAATTCCACCTCTCTGGAAAGTAATACGGCCATTTATCAGGCGTCGTTTAATAGCGCCACATGGAGTGGCGAGCTCCTTGCCTATCAACTGGATGGCGCTGAGGTTTCTGATACTCCGGTATGGCGGGCATCAGAACTTCTGGATGCCAAGACCGACGCCCAGATGGGTGGCCGGAATATCCTGACGGCTCAGCCTTTGACAGAAGACTCTGGCGTCTTGCGAAGCACCACCGGTGCGGAGTTTGACTGGGCAGGCCTGACGACTGAGCAAAAAACGGCTCTTGCAGCGGATGGTGACGGTGGCACCGTCGGGGAGACCATAACCCGGGATCGTCTGGACTACCTTCGCGGTGAGCGAGTCAATGAGCGGACTGATAACAATCAGATTCGCAGGTTCCGGCAGCGGGGTAGCCGTTTGGGCGATATCATCAACTCCTCGCCTGTCTACGTTCATCAGCAGAACTTTGGCTATTATCGGCTGGATTCGCAATCGGCGTATTCGGGCATAAGCAGCTATGCAGACTTCCGGGGCAGTGAAACCTATGAAAACCGGACGCCTTTCCTGCTTGTTGGTGCCAATGACGGCATGCTGCACGCGTTTAATGCCGAAGTTGCTGCAGATAGTGATGGAGGCGAGGAACTGTTCGCCTATGTTCCTGCGGGGATATACGACAACCTGTGGGAGTTGACTGATCCGAATTACAGCCACCGCTACTTTGTTGATGGTACGCCGGCTGTAAGCGACGCCTGGCTGGGAAGTTCGCTGGGATGGCGTACGCTTGCCGTTGGTACCACGGGCGCGGGTGGCAGCTCGGTTTTTGCTCTGGATGTGACTGATCCGGACAGTATGGCTGCCTCAAATGTCCTGTGGGAGTTCTCCCATGCCGATATGGGGCTGGCAATGCAGGAACCTTCAATATTTGCATTGTCCACCGGCAAGTTCGGCGTTGCGGTCAGCAGCGGTTACGATACGGATCTTGTTAATGGCAAAGTCTGGATTCTGGATGCTGCTTCCGGTGAGGTGCTCAAAGAACTGTCTATTCCCACAAACGGTGCCGAGTTGGGATCACCAACCCTGATCGACATTAATGCGGACAGGATAGCGGATCGTCTTTACGTGGCAGATACGGACGGTAACGTCTGGAGAGTGGATGTTGCTGAAGACAAGGTGTCGGACTGGGAAGAGCCCTCGGGGCTGCGTTCCGGTAATACCATGCAGCCGCTATTCCAGGCTGGTGCCGGCCAGGCGATCACTGCGGATTTAACCGCGGCGTATAATGACAACGGCGAAATCATGGTGTTCTTTGGTACCGGCAGCTTTCAGAACGTTGGCGACAATGTTGTCGGGGATTCACCGGTTGTTGAGTCTTTCTACGGGATTATTGACCAGGGTGTCCCTGTCACCAGAGACAGTCTGATGGAGCAGGAAATCCTTGATGAAACCACCCTCAATGGCAACGGCCTGAGGCTGGTCAGTAAAAATACACCGGCTGGTAGTTATACCGGCTGGCATATGGACCTTGTCTGGAAGGCATCCAATGATGGACCCGGCCCCAAGGGTGAACGAGTGGTATCCCAGGCGGTTGTGCGCTCCGATCGTGTCATCTTCCCCACATTGATTCCGTCTGAGGATCCCTGTGAGTCGGGGGGAAATAGCTGGCTTATGGAGGTGGATCTGTATACGGGCGGACAACTGAACTACGAAGTGTTTGACGCGAACAACGATGGTGTTATCGATAGCGATGATCGGATCCCGGGCAAAGATGAGAACGGCGATGGCGATGGCGATGGCGATGGCGATGGCGACGGTGGCGAAGAGGGAGATGAAGGTGAAGGAAACGAGGGAGATGGCAAAGAGCCGCCATCCGGGTTTGATCCTGATAGCGGCATCATCCAGAAGCCTACGATCGTTGAGGACTGCGAAGACGGTGATGAGTGTAAAATAGTCAGCGGGTCATCAGGGGATGTGAAAATCATACAGGAAGAAGGGATTGAACCCGTTGGAAGGATTAACTGGGAGCAACTCAGGTAAGCACTGACGCCCGGGTAGGCCGGGCGTTAGTTAATATCTGGATGGGAAAAACATGATGAATATATGTGTCACCAGAGCGCAGCGAGGCTTTACGCTGATCGAACTGATGATTGTGGTAGCGATTATGGGAATCATCGCCGTAATTGCGGTTCCGTCTTACCAGTCCCATGTAGAACGGACGCGACGTACCCTTGCGACCGGTGATCTGCTTGAGCTGGCGCAGTGGATGGAGCGCCGCTATTCCACCGAGTTTGATTATCGGGCGGCTGACGATAGTGCACCGACGTTGCCATTTACAACGTCGCCAAGAAATGCCTCCGAGCCAACGGCTTACAATATATCGTTTGATGGCAGTGTCGAGCGCAACAGCTTCAAGCTTCAGGCTCAACCTACTTCCCTGCAGTCCGGCGATCGTTGCGGTACGCTGAAGGTGGACCACCAGGGGGTCCGGGAAGCGGCGGAAACCGATTGTTGGTAATATCAACAACCAATATCCACGCCGCTGGCATCCTCAACAATGTGGTTGTTGTTGGTGTCCCGGGACCATACCAGTCGACCCCCAAAGTTCACCCGGACATGAATGGCTGAGGTGCGGTTTCCGGACTGTGGGCACCAGGTGAAATGTCCGAGGGTTCCTCTGATTCCACCATCGGCCTGATACTGGAAATATTTGCGTGCTCCATGAAATGAGTTGCTGGGACTCAGTTGCCCTCGAGGCGCAAGCGTTATGAACCTGACCAGTTGGCTTGTGTGAGTCAGCCTCAGATCACTGGATGGGTCCCGGAAAACGGCCGTCGGAAGGGACCAGTCGTTGGTGCATTTGTTGGCAGCGTCGAGCGGACAGATGGTGACAACTGTTCTTTCGGTTACAGCGGTAAAACGAGCGACGGAGAAGGCGCGGTCTATATGGCTTCTTGTGGTCGACGCAGCGTTTCGTTCAGATAGCCACTGAAAACTGCTGACCGCAATGCTGGTGACAATTGAGAAAACGATTATCGTTACGAGCAATTCAAGAAGGGTCAGGCCCTTCTGGGTGAAAGGAAGCATCGCAATCCATCCTGGATTCAATTGAAAATAGAAGGTTCATCCTGGAACCCCGCTTCTGTCTTTCGCGATTATAAATGACTTTTTTGATCAATGCCTGGCCAGGGTTCAGTGCCGGACGGTTTAATCCATCCCCAGCTTCTTCAACCGATACCTCAGCGCCCGGAAACTGATCCCCAGCCTCTTCGCCGCTGCCGTTTTATTCCATCGTGTTGCTTCCAGAGCCTTTTCAATGGCCTGGCGTTCGATGCCTTCCAGGTAGTTTTCCAGGTCGATCTCGCCCTCGGGTACGGGGGTGGCTTCACGGCCTGAATGGCTGGCTTCCCCTGCCAGCATTGTTGATGATCCCGCCGGTGCGACACCATTGCCCAGGTGCAGGTCGCCGGCGTCTATGCGGTCTTCATCGCACAGAGTAAAGGCACGTTCCAGTATGTTCTCGAGTTCGCGCACGTTGCCGGGAAAGTGATAAGCCTTGAGGCGTTCGATGGCGGCCTGAGTCAGCCGTGCCGGCTCGCATTCGTATTCGCGGGCAATGCGTTTAAGTATGTGATCCGCCAACAGGGGGACGTCGTCGCCCCGGTCTCGCAGGGGCGGAACGGCCAGTTCAATCACGTTGATGCGGTAAAACAGATCCTGTCGGAAGCTGCCATTTTGCACCAGTTCTGCCAGGTGTTTGTGGGTGGCGCTGAGTACGCGGATATCCACCGGAATTTCCCGGGTATCGCCTACCGGCCGTACGGCTTTTTCCTGTATGGCCCGAAGCAGTTTTACCTGCATGGCCAGTGGCAGGTCGGCCACTTCGTCCAGAAACAGGGTGCCGCCGTCGGCGCTCCGGAACAGGCCTTCTTTGCTTTCTATGGCGCCGGTAAAACTGCCTTTTTTATGGCCGAAAAACTCGCTTTCCATCAGTTCGGAGGGAATGGCTCCACAGTTCACGGCAATGAACGGGCCATCACTTCGTGGCCCCTGCAGGTGAATCATGCGGGCCACCAGTTCCTTACCGCTGCCGGACTCACCGCTGATAAAAACCGGCGCCTGACTGCGCGCCAGTTTTCGGGTCTGGTTGCGCAGCTTGCGGATCTGGTCTGACTCACCCAGAAGCAGGCCGGGTTCATCGGAACTGGTGGATGTCTGTATGTTCGGTTCGGATAATTTCAGTGCGCTGTTTACCAGTTCCCGCAAGCGTGGCAGCTCTACGGGTTTTGATACGAAATCAAAGGCGCCGGCCTTGAGGGATTCAATGGCGGTGTCCATGTTGCCGTAGGCGGTAATAACGGCAACGGGGGTGTTGGGCGCATGTTGCTGAATCCACTGCACCAGTTCAATGCCGTTACCGTCCGGCAGGTTCATGTCGGTCAGGCACAGATTTGGCTGGTGCTGTTCGAGCAAAGCCCTTGCGCTGGCCAGGTCTGGTGCGGTGTGGGTGGTAATGCCCATACGGGTGAGGGTGATGTCCAGAAGGCTCCGGATATCTGGTTCGTCATCAACGATCAGCGCAGTATGTGTTGTCATTGTTCCTTTTCGGTTCCCTGTTGAATTGCTAACGCCCGACGGTCGGAGTTACGGCTCATATCATTCGCCCGGGGTGGGCGAAGGTGATCCGGAAGCGACACCCTTGCCGGTTGTCTTCCACCAGCGACAGATGAGCCTGATTGGCCTCACACAGTTCCCGTGCCAGGTAGAGCCCGAGCCCGTTGCCGGTATGCTCGGTGGTGAAGAAAGGCTCGAAAATGGAGGCGCGATGTTCGGACTTTATTCCCGGCCCGAAATCCCGTACATCAACGTAAGCTCGTTCGCCATCGGCGGTGGTTCCTGCCTTTAATTGTATCCGGTTTTCTCCGGTGCGCTCTTTGCTGTAGCGCAAACCATTGTCACACAGGTTCACCATAACCTGTTCAATCTGGCTTTTGTCGAATCGGGCCGGGGGAATCCGGTCATCGGCCTGTAGCTCGATAATGGCGGGTGTGCCTTCGTCCCGGGTTTGCTGGAAATCGGCCCGGAATTCATTCAGCCATTCGGCGATATTCACCAGTGTGGCGTTCGCCGGCCTGCGCCTTGAAAGGTCCAGAACGTTTTCGATAATGCCGTTCACCCGCCCTGAATGCCGGTGAATGATGTCGAGCATTTGCAGGTCACCTTTGTCCAGATTCGGCGACTCTTCCATCAACTGTGCCGCGTGGCTGATGGCGCCCAATGGGTTGCGGATTTCGTGGGCTATGCCTGCGGTCAGTCGCCCCAGCGACGCCAGCTTCATTTGTTGAGCCTGCTGGGTGATTTTACTCATGTCTTCGATGAACACGAGTGTCTGGTCGCCCTGTTCCTGATCCAGTTGGGTGAATGTGGCCTGCAATAATGGCGAGGTTGGCGTGGCCTGAAAGGGATCAATACGTTGGTCGGGATTTTCCTTCCAGTCGTGCAGGCCCTGTATCAGGGGCGAGGGCAGGGGCACGGGGTAGGCTGGTGAGGAGGTCCGCGTTTCGGGTGTTCCGAAGAGCAGCTCTTCGGCGGCGGCGTTTGCGAGACGAACATGGCCGCGTTGATCCAGCACCAATATGCCGGTGCGCATACGCTGGATAATCTGGCGGTTGATCTGTTCCAGCTCGGCGATGCTCCTGGCCCTGCTGCGGGCCAGGGCTTCGCTGCGGGTCATTCGCCTGGAAATGCTTTGTAATACGAAGGCGGTGGCGAAATACAGAATGCCCAGTGTCCCCGCACGTACTATATCGTTGGCAGTCTCTTGAATGGCCAGCACAGCCCAGCCGGAGATGCTGAGAGAGAAAATGGCTGAAAGTGCGGCAAAAAAGGTCCCCATGCGGGTGGGGTTCAGTATGTTGCCGGCGGCCACCGCTACAATCACCAGATTGGTAACACCGTTGGTAATGCCAGAACTGGTCAGCAGCAACAAGTGCAGCACGGTGATGTCTACCAGGATGGATAAAGTGATGTGTCGCTCCCGGGGTTTGAGCCCGGCCATCATCAAAAGGCCAACGAAGACGTTGATGGCGAGATAACTGAAGATGCCGGCCTGGTAATACTCTTCCCATCGCAGGCGTGTGTCGGCGGTAAACGGGTCGACAAACAGCAGCCCGGTGAGCATCAGGCTGATCACTATCCGGTAGTGGTTGTAGATGCGGAACAGCCGTATTTGCTGAATGTCGGCAACAGGGCCGAAGGGTGATTTTATGGCCTGTTGCCGGTGGGCATTGGTACTCATGGGCGTTAACTGCCTTTGATCAGAGAATTCCGCTATCTGCGGCGTTATAATAGCGTTTTCATGGCAACAAGTTACAGGAGCCTTTCCATGTCGGTAGCCGGCACAGACAATACTGAGTCCGCACAGCCTCGAAAACTTCGGGTGGTAATGGCCCAACTGGATTTTCTGGTGGGCGATATCCCGGGTAACACCGAGCGGATTATTCAGGCTACCCGGGAGGCTCAGGCAGATCACCAGGCAGACATCGTGGTGTTTCCGGAACTGGCACTCACAGGTTACCCGCCGGAAGACCTGTTGCTGCGCCCAAGCCTGGATCTGCGTGTAGCTGAGGCGCTGGCAGAGCTGCAAAAGGCGGCCCTGGGGCCGGCCATTGTATTTGGCGCGCCGCTGCGTTCCGGCGGTTTGCTGTATAACGCGGCGGTCGTAATTGAGGGCGGAGAGATCCGGGCCAGTTATTTCAAGCGCTGTCCGCCGAACTATCAGGTGTTCGATGAGAAGCGGTACTTTGGCGAAGGTAAAGAAGCGCTGGTAGTGAGTATTCGTGGTGTGCCGGTAGGTATTACTGTCTGTGAGGATCTCTGGAAAGAAGGTCCACTGGAAGATGCCGCCGCGGCTGGTGCTAAGCTGGTGCTGAACCTGAACGCCTCTCCCTACGACATCGACAAACAGGCCCGGCGCAAGGCCTTGCTCGAACGCAAAGCCACCGACAACCAGGTGGGAATTGTGTATGTGAACCTGGTTGGCGGCCAGGACGAGCTGGTGTTCGATGGTGGTTCCATGGTGTACGACCATTCCGGCGTGCTGGCCGCGGAAGTGCCCCAGTTTGCCGAAGGGCTGTTCCCGGTCGACTTTCTGTACGAGCATCACTGCCAGCCGGTATCCCGGCCATTGCCGGAAGAGCCTTCGCTGGAAGCCAACGTGTACAACGCGCTGGTGATCGGTGTTCGTGATTATGTGAACAAGAATGGCTTCAAGTCCGTTGTTCTGGGGCTATCCGGAGGCATCGATTCGGCGGTGACTCTGGCCGTAGCCGCTGATGCTCTGGGTAAAGAGCGGGTGAGGGCGGTGATGATGCCTTTCCGCTACACCTCCAGCGCCAGCCTGGAAGACGCCCAGGCCCAGGCGACAGCCATGGGTGTTCAGTATGATGTGTTTTCCATCGAGCCGATGTACGACGTATTCATGGAAACCCTGGCCGCTCCCTTCGAAGGCACCAACACCGACACCACGGAAGAAAACCTGCAGGCCCGCCTGCGCGGTGTATTGCTGATGTCGTTGTCCAACAAGTTTGGCCATCTGGTATTGACCACCGGCAACAAGAGCGAGCTGGCGGTCGGCTATTCCACGCTGTATGGCGATATGGCGGGTGGTTTTGACGTTCTCAAGGATGTGCCGAAAACCCTGGTGTTCCGTCTGGCGCGTTATCGAAACACGCTTTCACCGACGATTCCCGAGCGCGTGATTACCCGTCCGCCCTCAGCCGAACTGGCGCCGGACCAGAAAGATGAAGACAGCCTGCCCGGTTACGACATACTGGACCAGATTCTGAACCTGTATGTGGAACGGGATTACAGTGCCGAAGCAATTGTTGCCGAGGGTTTCCAGGACGAGGACGTGCGCAGAGTGGTGCGCCTGGTGGACATCAACGAATACAAGCGCCGGCAGGCGCCGATTGGTGTGCGTATTACCGAGCGAGGTTTTGGCAAGGATCGTCGCTACCCGATCACCAATGGCTGGAAACCGGGCAGCTGAAGGAAAAGAGGGTGGGTGAGGTCAGTCCTCGCCCACCAGACCGAAAGTGACCACATTCAGGAGCGAGCGGTCCTGGCGACGCAGCCGGTCAGACTGGTAGTCTCCGTTGTCGGCAAAAACATCGCTTTCCGGGAAATTCTTGCGCAGGGTGGCTACCGAGTCTTCGGCAGCATCGTCCAATTCCAGTACCCGGTAGGTGTCGGTGAGCAGAATCAGTGCTTCTTCCACCGCCGGTGTGGACGGAAAGTTCTCCACTACATAACGGGCACGATTGTTTGCCGCCAGGTAGGCTTCACGCTTGATGTAATAGCGCGCCGCGTGCAGCTCCAGGGCCGCCATGCGGTTGCGCACAGCGATCATTCGCTGGCGGGCGTCTGCGGCGTACTGGCTGTCCGGGAAGCGATTCAGAAGTTGTGAGAAATCTTCGAATGCCTGCAATTGCTCACCGGGGTTGCGGGCAGCCACATCAATCGGCAGATAGCGTGCAGCCAGGCCGAGGTCCAGGTTGTAAGAAGCCAGGCCGCGCATGTAGAGCGCATAATCCAGCTGCTCGCTTTGCGGATTCAGCCGCATGAAGCGGTCGGCAGCGGCGCGTGAGCCCTCCAGGTCCATGTTCTGGTAACGGGCATAAATCAGGTCCAGTTGGGCCTGTTCGGCATAACGGCCGAAGGGATAATAGGTCTCCAGAGAATCCAGGTTCTGCTCGGCCTCGTTGAAATTGCCCGAGTTCATGGCCTGCCGGGCATTCTCGTAGTAGGTTTTTTCCGGCAGCACTTCCGCCTCTTTCTGGGACGCACAACCGGCGGCCAGAGCAATGAAAGTGGAAAGTAGCAGTAAACGGACAACTGATCTCATGCCGGAATCCCGTATAATGTTGTAATTCAATGAATGGGCCATTGTAACGGGGAACCAGCTCCGTGTGCAGTGTTTGCGAAATCTTGTTGGCCTAATCTGACCGAAAGGTAACTTATGTCTTCCGAAAACCGAATTACCGGCCATTACAGCATTCCGCCGGAGCTGAGTGGAAAACGCCTTGACCAGGCCGCGGCGGAGCTGATCTCCGAACATTCCCGCTCGCGTCTGCAATCCTGGATCAAAAACGGATCGCTGACCGTCAATGGCAAATCCCGCAAGCCCCGGGATAAAGTGATGATTGGCGATGAACTGGCGCTGGATGCCGAGCCGGAAGCACAAGTAACCTGGCAGGCCGAACCGATTACGCTCGATATTGTGTATGAAGACGAACACCTGCTGGTGATCAACAAACCCGCCGGCCTCGTGGTTCATCCCGCCGCCGGCCATGCCGATGGCACCCTGGTAAACGCCCTGCTCAACCACGCCCCGGAAGTGGAAAACCTGCCCCGGGCCGGCATCGTTCACCGTCTCGACAAAGACACCTCTGGCATTATGGTGGTGGCCCGCAGCCTGATTGCCCACACCTCACTGGTGGAGCAACTACAAACCCGGACCATGGGGCGTGAATACGAAGCCGTGGTTGTTGGCTCCCTCACCGGAGGTGCCACAATCGATGAACCGATTGGTCGCCATCCGCAGGACCGCAAACGCATGGCCGTCGTGGCCAGCGGCAAACCTGCTGTGACCCATTACCGCCTGATCGAACGCTTCGCCGCCCACACGCACATTCACTGCAAACTCGAAAGCGGCCGAACCCACCAGATTCGCGTGCACCTGGCCCACGTACGCCACCCGCTGGTCGGTGACCCGGTCTACGGCGGCCGCCTGCGGCTACCCAAAGGCACCACCGAAGAACTCAGAGAAGTGCTTGCCGCCTTCACCCGTCAGGCGTTGCATGCCAGAAAACTGACCCTGGAACATCCCGAAACCGGCGAAATCCTCAGTTGGGAGGTGCCCCTGCCGGATGATATGGTCAACCTGTTAGAAGCCCTGCGCCAACACGCCCGGGAGCTGGAAGGCCGTGATTACTGAAGCTCACATCATCCACCCGGACTGGCCCGCCCCGGCCAACGTCCGGGCCCTGTGCACCACCCGCCACGGCGGCGTAAGCGAACCGCCCTGGCAAACCCTTAACCTGGGTAGCCACGTAGGCGACCACCCGGAACACGTACAGCAAAACCGCCACCGCCTGGCCGACTACGCTGGCCTGAAAACCGATGACATCGGCTGGCTCAACCAGGTACACGGCACAAACGTTGTCGAGTTAACAGAAGGGAATGCCGGCAACTACCCGGATGCAGACGCGAGCTACACCCGCCAACCTGGCATCGCCTGCGCCATCCTCACCGCCGACTGCCTCCCCGTTATACTGACAGACCACAACGGCACCACCGTTGGCGGCGCCCACGCCGGCTGGCGCAGCCTCTGCGGCGGTGTACTGGAAAACCTGATTACCGCTATGGCGGTCACCCCGGCCAACCTGACCGCCTGGCTCGGTCCCGCGATCGGCCCCGAAAGCTTCGAAGTCGGCCCCGAAGTCCGGGAAGCGTTCATGGCCCATCACCCTGAAACCGAAAAAGCCTTCACCCCCGCCGGCGCCCGTCCCGGTCACTACATGGCCGATATCTACCAACTGGCGCGGATACGGCTATCCAGCGCTGGTGTTACGGCTATTCACGGTGGTGGGTTGTGCACGGTTGCCGACGCCGAGCAATTTTATTCTTTCAGAAGGGATGGTCAGACGGGCAGGATGGCTACCCTGATTTGGCTGGAAAAGTAGTTTCGTTAACTCCCAAAATTTGGGGCCATGGGCGGGTAATGTCTCCCAGAAATTTCTGCAGCATGGATGCTGCAGAGAAGCTTACATGGACGTATTCACAGCGTTTTCTGGGAGACATTACCCGCCCATGGCCTCGCACGACTGCATAATGACGACCGTCAATTTTCTGACGAATTTCCCCGCAGCAACTTGAAGTCCCCTCACTTGCCCCTACATTAAAGACAAAGCAATCCGAATACCCCGACATCGAAAACGGGTATTCACCAGAAATTTCGGGGAAGCGAACACATGAGAATCGACAAACTCACCAGCAAACTGCAAACCGCCCTCGCGGACGCGCAGTCCATCGCGGTAGGCAAAGACCACAACTTCATCGAACCCGTCCACCTCATGCAGGCCCTGATGGACCAACAGGGTGGCTCCATCAAGCCGTTGCTCAAACAGATTGGCGTTGAACCCGGTCGCGTGCGCCAGGCCATCGCCAAAGAAATCGAAAACCTGCCCGAAGTGCAGGGCAGCGCTGGCGACGTATCCATGTCGAATGACATGGGCCGCCTGTTCAACATCTCCGACAAACTCGCCCAGCAGCGTGGTGACCAGTTTATTTCCAGTGAACTCATGCTGCTGGCAGCGCTGGAAGATCGCGGCTCCCTGGGCCGTATCCTCAGAGAGCAGGGTGTCGATAAAGCTGCCCTGGAAAACGCCATCAATGATGTGCGCGGTGGTGACACCGTTGACGACCCCAGTGCGGAAGAAAACCGCCAGGCGCTCGACAAATACACCATCGACCTCACCGAAAGAGCCGAAGCCGGCAAACTCGACCCGGTTATCGGCCGTGATGACGAAATCCGCCGAACCATCCAGGTGTTGCAGCGCCGCCGCAAGAACAACCCGGTACTGATTGGCGAACCCGGCGTGGGTAAGACCGCCATCGTTGAAGGTCTGGCCCAGCGTATCGTGAACGGCGAAGTGCCGGACGGCCTGAAAGACAAAAAAGTCCTGTCACTGGATATGGGCGCACTCATCGCCGGCGCCAAATTTCGCGGCGAGTTCGAGGAGCGCCTGAAAGCCGTACTCAACGAATTATCGAAACAGGAAGGCCAGATCATCCTGTTTATTGACGAGATCCATACCGTGGTTGGCGCCGGTAAAGCCGAAGGCTCCATGGATGCCGGCAACATGCTCAAACCGGCTCTGGCGCGAGGCGAACTGCATTGTGTGGGCGCGACCACACTCGACGAGTATCGTGAAAACATCGAAAAAGACGCCGCCCTCGAGCGCCGTTTCCAGAAAGTGCTGGTGAGCGAGCCCAACGAAGAAGACACCATTGCGATTCTGCGCGGCCTCAAAGAACGCTACGAAGTGCACCACGGCGTGGAAGTGACTGACGGCGCCATTATCGCTGCTGCCAAACTGTCGCACCGGTACATTGCGGATCGCCAGTTGCCGGACAAAGCGATCGATCTGGTGGACGAAGCCGCAAGCCAGATTCGCATGGAAATGGACTCCAAGCCGGAAGCGCTGGATCGTCTTGAACGCCGGTTGATTCAGCTGAAAATCGAACGCGAGGCTTTGAAGAAAGAAACGGACGCTGCATCGAAAAAGCGACTGGAAGAGCTGTCTGCGGTAATCACCGGTGTCGAGCGTGAGTACGCTGACCTCGAAGAAGTCTGGAATACTGAAAAAGCCGCCCTGCATGGCTCCCAGAAGATCAAGAGCCAGCTGGAACAGGCTCGGATCGACCTGGAAAACGCCCGTCGTGCTGGCGATCTCGGCCGCATGTCGGAGCTACAGTACGGCACTATTCCGGAACTCGAGCGCCAGCTGGATATGGCCAGCCAGGCCGAGATGATGGAAATGAAGCTGCTGCGCAACCGGGTAACGGATGAAGAGATTGCCGAGATTGTCTCCAAGTGGACCGGCATTCCTGTGTCAAAAATGCTCGAAGGCGAGCGCGACAAGCTGATGCGTATGGAAGAGGCACTCCATGGCCGGGTCATCGGGCAGGATGAAGCCGTCGAAGCCGTGTCCAATGCGGTGCGCCGTTCCCGTGCGGGCCTGTCTGACCCGCACCGGCCCAACGGCTCGTTCCTGTTCCTCGGTCCGACCGGTGTGGGTAAAACCGAGCTTTGTAAATCCCTGGCGGCGTTTCTGTTCGATACCGAAGAAGCCATGGTGCGTATCGATATGTCCGAGTTCATGGAGAAGCACTCCGTGGCCCGGCTGATCGGTGCGCCTCCCGGCTATGTCGGTTATGAGGAAGGTGGCTACCTGACCGAAGCGGTGCGTCGCCGGCCCTACTCCGTACTGCTTCTGGACGAGGTGGAAAAAGCCCACCCGGATGTCTTCAACATTCTGCTGCAGGTGCTGGAAGATGGTCGCCTGACAGATGGCCAGGGCCGTACTGTGGATTTCCGGAACACCGTGATCGTGATGACTTCGAATCTCGGCTCAAATATCATCCAGCAAAAAGCGGGTGAAGAGAATTACGAATCCATGAAGTCAGCGGTTATGGACGAGGTCAGTACGCACTTCCGCCCCGAGTTCATTAACCGCGTGGACGAAGTGGTGGTCTTCCATCCGTTGGCGAAGAACCAGATTCAGGGCATTGCCCGTGTTCAGATCGAGAACCTGGCGAAACGTCTGCACGAGCAGGATATGAAGCTGGAACTGGGCGACGAGGCCATGCAACTGTTGGCCGAGGTAGGATACGACCCGGTCTATGGCGCCCGGCCCTTGAAGCGAGCCATTCAGCGGATGATCGAGAACCCGTTGGCGCAAAAACTGTTGCAGGGTGACTTCCTGCCCGGCGACACCATCCGGGCAACGGTCAACGATGGCCGCCTGGAGTTCGACAAGGCCTGATTGATCAGGCAGATGTGAAAGAGCGGGGCGCTGAACGGACTCAGCGCTCAGCCTGCGTTTCTTCCGGGTTACAATTTTCCTCTACCACCTTCTCGAATTCCTGACGCCGCTCGTCAATTTCCTCCGGCGACAGGTATCTGAGTTCGCCGTCTTCATCTTCCGTACGGATTCTGGCGTTGCTGTTGATTGTATCCAGGTTCGAGCGGGCTGTTGCGCAGTTCGCTTCTCGCTGTTTGCGGCGAGCTTCTTCGGCGGCGGTTTCTTCACGTTCCTTCGCTTCATCCTGCTGATTCTGTTCCAGTTCGTCCACCTGTTCCTGAGGACTCTGGCGTTCTTCAGTCGACGATCGGGTGCCTGAGCGCACATCTACCTGTTCGGCTTTGCTGCCTGTTGGCTGGCGGTCTCCAAAGTGTGTCACGCCGTTTTCGTCAGTCCATTTGTACACGGAATCACCGGTTGCCAGGCCCGGCGTTGCGCACATAATCAGTGCCAGCATCAGGATTCTTCGGTTCATGTCTTTGCCCGTCTCTGGTTTGCGTCCTGCGTGAATCTTGCCACCGAAAGTATGGCGTTTCTTCGGCCTGGTTCAAATCTCTTGCATAAAGGCCCATTTCAGTATGACAGACAACATCGGAAAATGGTGCCATTAAACCGGCAGCGGCTATTGACAGGGAGTTTCCCGCTGTCAGAATTGTCCATTGCCTGAAACTGGGGCTAATACGGCAGGCAATCCCGAGCAAGTATCCCCCGTTTATCACCACACTGAGTGCGGCAAACGTCGTCGCGCGCTGGTTGTTGCTTACGTGCAACCCGTTGTTGGTCGTTCTCCGCAACCCTCAGGAGGCCGATCGGCCAGGAGACAACCTCTTTAATGTCAGGTGTGGAGGAGCAAGCCGGTTCCGCTTTCACAAGAAGCCGGGAAACCGAGAATCCAGGCAACCGGGTGTAACCCCGGCTCATTCACTCGTAGAAGAGGGTAGATATCGTGGAGTTATTGTCTGGCGCTGATATGTTGATCCGCTCCCTCCAGGATGAAGGGATCGAAAACGTATACGGCTATCCGGGTGGTGCAGCGTTGCATATTTATGATGCGCTGTTCAGGCAGGACAAAGTCAAGCATATTCTGGTCCGGCACGAGCAGGCGGCGGTTCATATGGCCGACGGCTATGCCCGTGCGACCGGGAAACCAGGTACCGTACTGGTGACCTCGGGTCCTGGAGCCACCAACACTATTACCGGCATTGCCACCGCATTTATGGATTCCATCCCCATGGTGGTGTTGTGCGGTCAGGTCGCATCCACTCTGATTGGTGAAGATGCCTTCCAGGAAACCGATATGATCGGCGTTTCCCGTCCGGTGGTTAAGCACAGTCTGAGTGTGCGTCATCCGCAGGAAATTCCGGAGCTTGTCCGGAAGGCCTATCATATTGCCTCCACAGGTCGTCCCGGCCCGGTGGTGATTGATATCCCGAAAGATATGACGTCGCCGAATGAGCGTTTTGAGTATTCTTACCCCAAGAAGGTAAAGCTGCGCTCCTACAACCCGGCACTTCGTGGTCATTCCGGCCAGATCAAAAAAGCAGTGGATATGCTGCTGGCGGCCAAGCGCCCGGTTATTTATGCCGGTGGCGGGGTTATCCTGGGCAAGGCCACCGAGCAACTGACCGAGTTGACCCGTCTGCTAGGTTACCCACTGACCAATACCCTGATGGGCATTGGCTGTTATCCGTGTTCAGACAAGCAGCATCTGGGCTGGCTTGGCATGCATGGCACCTATGAAGCCAACATGACCATGCACCATTCGGATCTGATTCTCTGTGTCGGTGCGCGTTTTGATGACCGTGTCACCAATGCTACCGAGAAGTTCTGCCCGGGTGCCCGCATTGTGCATATCGACATTGACCCGGCCTCCATCTCCAAGACCATCGACGCAGACGTGCCGATTGTGGGTCCTGTGGATTCGGTGCTCAATGAGATGCTTTCGCTGGTTAAAGAGGCCAAAGAAAAGCCGGATGCAGACGCACTGGCCGCCTGGTGGAAACAGATAGACGAATGGCGTGCGTTTCACGGCATGCGTTACGAAACCAGCGATGACGTAATCAAGCCGCAGGAAGTGGTCGAGATGCTGAGTCGGCTGACCAATGGCGAGGCTTTTGTCACGTCTGATGTTGGCCAGCACCAGATGTTCGCGGCGCAGTACTACAAGTTCGACAAGCCCAACCGCTGGATCAATTCCGGTGGCCTGGGAACCATGGGCTTCGGGCTGCCGGCGGCCATGGGTGTCAAGATGACTCACCCGGATGACGAAGTGCTTTGTATTACCGGTGAAGGCAGTATCCAGATGAACATTCAGGAACTGTCCACCTGCAAGCAGTACGATATTCCGGTGAAGATTATCAACCTGAATAACCAGGCGCTGGGCATGGTCAAGCAATGGCAGGACATGAATTATGAATCCCGTCATTCCCAGTCGTACATGGAGTCGTTGCCTGACTTCATGAAACTGGTCGAGGCCTATGGTCATGTGGGCATTCGTATCGACCGCAAAGAAGATCTTGAGCCCAAGCTCAAGGAAGCGCTGGCAATGAAAGACAAGCTGGTATTCGTCGACATTCTTGTTGACCGTTTCGAGCATGTCTATCCCATGCAGGTTGCCCGTGGTTCCATGAAGGACATGTGGCTCAGCAAGACGGAGAGGGTGTGATCATGCGTCGAATCATTTCTGTTTTGCTGGAAAACGAGCCAGGTGCTCTGTCGCGGGTGGTTGGGCTGTTTTCCCAGCGTAACTACAACATCGAAACACTGACGGTGGCGCCGACTGAAGACGAGACATTGTCCCGTTTGACCGTGACCACCACCGGTTCTGACAAGGTTATCGAGCAGATCACCAAGCAGTTGAACAAGCTGATTGAGGTGGTCAAGCTGGTGGATCTCACTGAAGGTTCTCACATCGAGCGTGAGCTGATGCTGGTGAAACTCAAGGCGACCGGTTCCCAGCGTGCCGAGATCAAGCGCACGGTGGATATTTTCCGTGGTCAGATCGTGGATGTCACCAGTTCGGTTTATACCGTGCAGCTGGCGGGCAGCAGCGACAAGCTTGATGGCTTTGTTCAGGCGGTCGGAACATCGGGCGTACTGGAAGTCGTGCGCACCGGTGTTTCCGGTATAGCTCGTGGTGAAAAGGTGCTCAGCCTGTAACGGTTGAAGGGCATAAAAATTTGAACACCATGGCCCCGCAGGGCCATATACAGACAAGAGGTTTTCATGAAGGTTTATTACGATAAAGATTGTGATCTTTCCGTTATCCAGGGCAAGAAAGTTGCCATTCTGGGTTTTGGCTCCCAGGGCCACGCACACGCGTGCAACCTGAAAGAGTCCGGTGTTGATGTCACCGTGGGTCTGCGCCCGGGTTCATCGTCGATTGCCAAGGCAGAGGCTTATGGCCTGAAAACCGCCGACGTGCCGACTGCCGTTGCCGGTGCCGAAGTGGTTATGGTTCTGACTCCGGACGAATACCAGTCCGAGCTGTACAAAGAACAGATCGAGCCGAACCTGAAGCAAGGCGCGACTCTGGCGTTTGCCCACGGGTTTGCCGTTCACTACAACCAGATCGTTCCACGCAAAGATCTGGATGTGATCATGGTCGCACCGAAGGCGCCGGGCCACACTGTTCGCACCGAGTTCGAACGTGGCGGCGGTATCCCTGATCTGATCGCTATCTTCCAGGACGCCTCAGGCACAGCCAAGAACCTGGCCCTGTCCTACGCCAGCGGCATCGGCGGCGGTCGTACCGGTATCATTGAAACCACCTTCAAAGACGAAACCGAAACCGACCTGTTCGGTGAGCAGGCTGTGCTGTGTGGCGGTACAGTGGAGCTGGTAAAAGCAGCTTTCGAAACGCTTGTTGACGGCGGCTATGAGCCCGAAATGGCCTATTTCGAATGTCTGCACGAGCTGAAGCTGATCGTCGACCTGATGTACGAGGGCGGCATTGCCAACATGAACTACTCCATCTCCAACAACGCGGAGTATGGTGAGTACGTGACTGGCCCGGAAGTTATCAACGAGCAGTCCCGCGAAGCCATGCGTAACGCGCTGAAGCGTATTCAGAGCGGTGAATACGCCAAGATGTTCATCTCCGAAGGGGCTCTGAACTATCCGTCCATGACAGCTCGCCGTCGTCAGAACGCTGATCACCAGATCGAGATTGTGGGTGAGAAGCTGCGCGGTATGATGCCGTGGATCTCCGCGAACAAGATCGTGGACAAAGACAAGAACTGATCCGGATTTTCCGGTACGGTTTTGAAAACGCGGCCCGAGTGGCCGCGTTTTTCGTATATACTCCGCACAAATGCTTTCCGGAGTTATTGGGATGACTGAAGACAAAAAAACGGTTGATGATTCCGAGTTGCCAAAGGGTGACGAGGCTGCCATTGAAGACGGCGAGGTTGTCGAGGAAGAAGTTGTTGAGGGTGCCAAGGTTCGCCGCAAAGGCATTTACCTGCTACCCAACGCACTGACAACCGCCTCACTGTTTTCTGGTTTTTATGCCATTGTTGCCGCAGCCAATGGTGTGTTCGACAACGCTGCCATTGCCATTTTTGTATCCATGGTGCTGGACGGCCTTGATGGCCGGGTAGCGCGAATGACCAATACCCAGAGCAAGTTCGGCGAAGAGTATGACAGTCTGGCTGACATGGTTGCCTTCGGCGTGGCGCCCGGGCTCGTGGCATTTTTCTGGTCGCTGAACAGTTTCGACAAGATTGGCTGGGCGATTACCTTTATATATCTTGCGGGTGCTGCATTGCGTCTGGCGCGATTCAATACCCAGATAGGATCGGTCGACAAGAAGTACTTCGTTGGATTGCCCAGTCCGGCTGCTGCTGCCTGTGTGGCCGGCATGGTGTGGTGTTTCCACAGCTTTGAATCGTCCACCTGGCTAACGCTGTTAACCATGGTTGTCGTGGGTGGTGCCGGGGTACTGATGGTGAGCAATATTCTTTACCCCAGCTTCAAGGATCTGGACATGCGGGGGCGGGTGCCTTTTGCAGCCATCCTGCTGGTGGTTCTGGCCCTTGTGGTGATTGCCCTGGATCCGGCGACTGTGCTGTTTACCGCATTCCTGATCTTTGCGCTGTCCGGTCCGGTGCGGGCTCTGTTCCGTAAAAAGCCCAAACAATCCTGAAGTCTGCGGAATTTCTGCGCAACTTGATCGCCGTTTGATCAGCTGTGTAGGTGTAAACCGAAACCTGG
>JBNJLG010000011.1:0-5052 GCA_051751785.1 Pseudomonadota bacterium
AACCTATACTGGGGTCATGGTTTTCTCGCACCACGACATCTAAGTATTTTGAATTGTTCTCGCTAATTTCGGAATATAGGCATGGATCGGTTAAATCTTCTGTGCTGACTTTCTGTAGAGCCAAAAGATAGGGGGACTTTTCAGAACTTTTTTCTGATATATTGGTTTGTGGGGAATCCGCAGGAAAAATAATCATTAAAGAGGTAAATAGCAAAAAATATCCTGCTAAAAAAACACCACTGAACAGAAATTTTCTCCTGAAAGATCGGTTCTTAGTCTCACTTTCATGAGTAGTTTTTGTTACACATTTTATGCAACAAAAGGAAATCGTCGAAACGATAATGCCTGCCAGGAGCGAAAGCAAAATACCCTCACCCCATGCCCTATCAACTTGAATTAAGACGAGTAAGGTTTCAGAGATGGAGGCACCTAGTATGGTAGCCAAGGGAATACTCCACTTGGACCGAGATAAAAGTAAAACGATGGCGAAAATCGTGCCCACAAAAATTGGATCGGCCATTTTCGCCAGTAACATACCGAAAAGATACATAACGACACTTCCCTTTCAGTCTTGAGATTCAAATGAGCATCGGGCCGGCGGGTTTTAAGCCGTCCTTGAAACGAAGTAGAACCCCGAGGTAAGTCCAGAACGACTTTGATTGCCTATTTATGTTTATCTTGCGAGAAGCTCTTCTTTTTCGGCTGCATACTCTTCGTCTGTTATTAACCCTTTAGAGTGCCACATCTTCAGTTTCTCAAGCTCTTCGGTTATATCATCTGAAGATCTTGAATCTGCCATTGATTCTCTATATGAATCAACCACCTCGGGTGAATATCCAGACAGTAATTGATTAATGACAGGATCCATTTTTGATTCAACACTTTCCCACTTATTTAAGGCAAGGCCACCTTTTCCTTTTAGATGATATTCAGCATAAGCAATTTTCTTATATTCACTAAAAAGATGGAGTTCAGCATGGTGCAGATACATGCCAATATCCCAGGTCTTTAGTGCTGTATATTTCAAATAATATTCGCAATGCCTTGGCATTTCGCCATTATAGACTTCAGAGGTAATTCCGTGCCTCCGCAACCCCTTCTCTATTACGCCAGGAAATTCACTAACAATTACTTTTGAATTATTCTCAATACAAACGTGATGTACTTTGTACTCTTTTGGATCCAGCTTATTAACTTTAATACTTGTACATGCTGAGATACTAGTTAATGCTAAAATCAATAGAACCCTTTTCATACCTTCTCCTGAAACATAACGCTGATCTCACCGGTAAATTAGGAGCGGAGCGAGTAATTTATACGTGTGCAGCTTTTTGTTATGCTCTGATTATTATTTCAAAGCCCTATTAATATTATCAAATAACTTTAGCCACTGACTGCGCTCAGTGCTTTTCAATTCCTCAGAGCTGTTCTCTCTTGTCCAGCGAATGTACGCTTTAGCCAGTTTGTACTTTGAGAAATTTTCAATTTCTTGATTAAATATCGAAATTATTGGCCTGTCCTTTTGTTCCGCCGCTATGCTTGACACATCAACGCCATACTCCTCTTTAGCTATGGAGCTCAATGTTTCCCGAAGCAGGTCCTCGATCTCCGCTTTTTCTATTGAGCAATAGTCTTTTGTGCGTAGTATCTTTTTGTTCCCAAGCGTGTGAACCAAGTTTTCTTGTTGAGCAGCCTGGTCACCAGCACTATCGGAGTCTAGTAGCGCTGCCACCTTGAGTTTATGAGCATGCAAAATAGTTGCATAATAGACAATCTTTCCAGCTGTGTTTGCGAAAACCAAAGCAACTTTTTCATCAAGGCTGCGATCATCAGACGCGCGAATCATCTCCGCGGTTGCTTCTATATACCAATAATCAGTAATTCCTTCTAAAATAAGATTCCTTTGTTGCGAGAATAGGCTATGAGCTAAGTCATAACCCAAAGCCTCTTGCAAAGGCAGAAGTCCAGCAGGGTCTTCAGAGGAAATTGTTGTATGGACCTTCGTACCGCTAACGCGGTCCTTCATCTCTACTACTCTGACAATTTCAAGCTCGTCTGGACCAACAAGAAAAGGGGAGTGTGTCGTAAAAAGTGTTTGATTGCTTTCCGCTAATCTAGAAATAGTTTCTCGAAAGTCTCTTTGCTTGAGTGCATGAAGGCTCAACCCCGGTTCATCGAGAAGCAATACCGCATTCTCATGTTTATCCATTGCTTCGGAGAAAAATATTATAAAGAATGACACTAGCCATTGGAATCCTTCGGACCTTTGGTCTAACTCAATATCTACACCCAAGTCATCCTCAACGACGACTTTCAAATACTGACCATCAGCAGTAACCTTTAACTTGTCAGCCTCTGGCCTATCTGGATTTGGCATCCATACCGACCTTATTTCGTTAGTCAGCCGAACGCTCGCGGCATTCAATTGATAGCTTCTTTTGTCTAGTCGATCCCTGTAGTTCTTTAAAGCTTCAGTATCATTAGCATTTGGGCTTGGCGTACTACCTAGATCTGAAAGCTCCTTCGCACTAAAGCCAAGAAGTTTTAGTAAACATTGATTGCCATAATCATAGTACTCATCATCCAGTATATTCTGCTCAATCCTCTGAGCTAAATGTCCCAAATGGATGGTAGGTTTAACCTTAAAATAATTATTAAAAAGTACGAAAACAGGCGTTCTACTGTCCAGGGTTTTTAGAACTTGCTCACGCTTCAGATTCAGTTTTATTTTTTCTAATAGATCTGAGTGCCTATTTTCTTCAGTTTCATTCTCTTCTTCAACATATTGATAGTTTTCGTTAAGCCATTTTTCTAAAAAAGTCATGGCATCACCATCAATCACCCTCGTTTCTTCCCACTCTGAACAGATTCCATTCAGAAGTTTGCTAGGTTTATTTTCGGCGTCATCCTCGGGATAACACTTATCCATATGCGCGGACATGCGCAAAAGCGATTTCTCGATATCCTTGTATTGAATAGGTTCAGGAGCATCTATCAGTGCATGGTAGCCCTCATTGTCTAATTTCCTATAAACCTTGTATTGGCAATGGTGAAATTCACTTGGAATTAACGCCTTGTCCTCTTCCTCTAACTCAAAATATCCTGTTACAACAGTAACGTTCTCAGGTTTAACTTTTCCGGTTGTTATATCGTTGTACTTTGATCTTGGATAATCCCTAAGTGGGTCAAAACCATTTATTTCTTCTGGCTTGTTTAATTGTTGTAGCGCTTGAAGAAGAACAGTTTTTCCTGCCTCGTTTGGACCAACCAGTATTGTCTTCAACCATTCTACGTCGAAAAGACCAGTATCGATAATGCTTCGGTAATTTTGGACTCGTGCTTTTGCTAGTCTCATATTGTGGAATCCTTAGTGGTAATGTAGGAGCTGACGCAAATGGGAACATACCGAGGCTGTAGAAAAACCCATTTCTGAGCCGGCTCTACCGCCCTCTTGTCCGTTTATTCGCCCCGGCCAGCAATCGGCCTGGCCATCGTGTTTTGCCCATTCGATCAGCTAAACCATTGCATCAGCAATGACCAAGAGCAGATATCGTCCCTAAATGGGGCTAATTCGCGGTCTTTTTCGCTCATTCACGCCGCCAACTACCCATAATTCGCCAGCTTCTCGATGTTGTGCACCAGGCAATACAGTTGCCACTGGCCCTGTACCTTTTTCTTGCCCCGCAGACTGAAGCGGTTCAGGCGCTTGGTTGTTCCGATGTTACCGAACACCGGTTCCACCACCGACATGCGGTGACTGTAGATCTCTTTGCCTCTCGGACTGTCCACCCGGTGTTTCATCCAGTCCGTGTAGTTCGGCAGGCGTTTGTTTTCGATGGTGAACGACACCTGTCGACCTGAGCCCTTGCGGTGGTCGGCTGATGCCGGGTTTTGCATGCAAAGGTGTTTCTTCGGGCAATGCCGGCACTGGAGCAGTCGACCTTCGAAGTGCACCCGGATCTTGCCGTTCTCGGCTTCGCGGGTGCCTTGGTAGCTGATGGCGTTGCCTGCTGGACAGAGGCAGGTCAGGTTCGCTGGATCGAACTGGAATTCACTGGCTGGGATGATGGTTTTCCTGCGGGTTTTGGGTAGATGCTGGTGCCGTTTGCCGTATTTGTCCTTTTGGTTCTGGAACTTCGGATCGCGGCTCCGGAACTGGTTGTCCGGCACGTAGCCATTGATTTCTCGTTCGTGCAGGTACTGCATGTTCGCTTCGTTGGCGAAGCCGGTGTCTGCCGTAACAATGGCTCCTTGCTGGTAGATATTGTCAGCAACGCCCAGCTTCTTGAATCGGGCTTCCACGGTTTCCAGTACGGGCTGCAGGGGGTGGTGTTCCTGCCCTTCTCCAAAGGCTTGGGCATCAATGATGACCTGGTGTTTCTTGTCCACCGTGGCCACGCCGTTATAGCCCTGGATCGTGCCCTTGCTGGTAGTCATCTTGGCGCTTTCGTTATCGATGATGTTGCTCTTCACTTCCTTGCTCCGCTTCCCCCGGCCCATCCGTGGGCGGTTCGTCTTTAGGAAGCGGCCCACTTTGTTCAGGGACTCATCCAGCGAGAGGATGGTTTTGGCCCGGCGGATATCGCGGTCCAGTTCGGCTTCGGTTTCCGCCTCGTCCTTTTCGTAGTGCTCTCGCAGGTGATGACGGACCAGTCGGCGCAGCTTGTCCCGCTTCTCACCCAGCTCCTTGAAGGTACCGGACCACTCCTTGGCGGCATTCGAGGACATTTTGCAGCCGTCGATGGCGAAGAGTTCATTGCCCAACAGACCTTGCTCGTGACACACCAGCAGGATCTGTTCGAACAAGTCTTCGATTTCATCAGCATGACTGCTGACGAATTTGGCCAGAGTGGTGAAGTGCGGAACGGTATCGCAGGACAGTGCCTTGAAAATGATGTTGGTCTCGCAACACCACTGCATCTCGCGGCTGGAGGTGATGCCCTTGGAATAGGCAAACAGGATGATCTTCAGCAGGATGGCCGGATCGTAGGCCAGCCGGCCGGTGTCTTCGTTGCGGTACTTGGGGTGAAACACCGACAGGTCCAGCTTGTG
>JBNJLG010000012.1:0-4425 GCA_051751785.1 Pseudomonadota bacterium
TGGAAACTTCACCTTCGAAGGCGACAGCAGTAGCGCCATTGTCAACCAGGGCAACATCCGCACAGCCGATGAAGGCTATGTTGCCCTCATTGCCGCCGAAATCATTAACGAAGGCAGCATCAAGGCCCCCAAAGGCGATGTGCTGATGGGCGCGGGTAGCCGGGTCACCCTGGACATGGGCGGCCCGATCAAGATCGAAGTGGAACAGGCCCGGCTGGACACCTACATCGAACAGGGCGGTGCCATAAAAGCCGACGGCGGCCGCGTATACCTCACCGCCAAAGCCGCCGGAGATCTTGCCGCCAGCGTGATCAATCACACCGGCGTAACCCAGGCCCAGACCCTCGCCGAAAACGAGCAGGGTGAAATCTGGTTGATGGGGGATATGGACAGCGGCGAAACCCGCGTGGCCGGCACGCTGGATGCCAGTGCGCCGGAAGGCGGCGACGGCGGCTTTATCGAAACCAGCGCAGCCAAAGTAACCATCAAGGACGAAGCCACCGTAACCACTCGAGCCGACGATGGAAAAACCGGGGAATGGCTGATTGATCCTTATGACTTCAGCATTGCTGAAAGTGGCGGTGACCTCACTGGCGCGGCGCTTTCCAGCGCGCTGGGAAATAACGATGTCACCATTGAAACCACTGCCTCAAATGTAAGCTGCACCGGTGTGACAGGATGCGGAGGCGGTGATGGCGGTGGCAAGGGCGACATTTTTGTCAACGACAACGTCACCTGGGACACCAACACGCTTACCCTCTCGGCTTACCGCAACATCGAGATCAACCGGGAGATGACCGCCACCAGCGGCGGTGGGCTGGCGCTGGCTCATGGCCAGGGCGCCACCGACGGCATCATTGACGGCACCGAGACCACCTACGCCGTCAACGCCCCCGTGAACCTGCCGGCCGACGGTAGCTTCTCCACAAAGCTTGGTAGCAATGGCGCCACGGTCGACTACACCATCATCACCGAGCTGGGGGACGCAGGCAGTGGTACCGGTACAAACCTACAGGGCATAAGAGGTGGTCTTTCCGGGAACTACGTTCTCGGCGCCAATATCGATGCCAGTGACACCTCGGGCTGGAACAGTAGTGATGGCTTTGAACCCATAGGCGATAACGATAACAACTTTGAAGGCACCTTTGATGGCCTGGGCCATACCATCAGCGACCTGACGATGGACCGCCCCCGCTCCTACTACCAGGGGCTGTTCGGGTACATAAGTGGCGCGGCCATCCGCAATGTCGGGCTCGAAGGCGGCAGCGTGGAGGGCGACTTCTACGTCGGTGGGCTGGTCGGTTTCAGCGGCTTGAACTCTACGGTCAGCAACAGCTACGTCACTGGCGATGTGACAGGCTACGGCAACGTTGGCGGGTTGGTGGGGAATAATCAAGGCTCTTCTTTGATCAGTAATAGCTACTCTGCCGCGAACGTGGAGGGCGGCGGAAGCGACGTTGGCGGATTGGTGGGATTTAACCGCGAATCCACGGTCAGAAACAGCTACGCCACGGGCAGTGTGACAGGCGGCCAGAGCACTGGCGGTCTGATGGGATACAACAGAGACGCCGAGGTCCGTAACACCTATGCCACCGGCCTTGTGAACGAGGGCAACGCTGACACTTATGTGGGCGGGCTTGTTGGGCTGAATGAGAATGGGGGTGTCCATGACTCCTTCTGGGATACCGAGACTACCGGGCAGAACACTAGCGATGGTGGCACAGCAAAAAATACCGCTCAGATGCGCGACGCAGCCACCTATACAAATGCGGGGTGGAGCGGCGATGAGTGGTCATTCCCCCAGGGTGGCGGCAGCGCTGTTGAGGGGTATGAAGTAGGTGACGGTCTGCCGTATCTGACGGGTGTCACACGCAACAAAGATGTCAATTCCGAGAGGCTCTTTGAAGGCGGTTGGGGTGGTTTGTCGGCCGGAGAGCAAAGCGGTGCCGATGGCTCAGCCTACATCATCACCGACTGGAATCAGCTCCAGAATATTAACCAGGTCGTTGGTGATGGCTACAACTTTGTGCTTGCCAATAGCCTGGATCGTAACTCAGCCGGCTATGCCGAACAGATTTTCAGTAGCGAGGGTTTTGCTAACGGTGGGGGAGGCTGGGAACCGATCGGGGATAACAACACTCCCTTCAACGGGGAGTTCGACGGCAATAAAAATACTATCAGCGGCTTGGACATTGCTCGCCAGGATGTCAGCTATCAGGGCCTATTCGGCTACATAAGTGGCGCGGTTATCCGCAATGTCGGGCTCGAAGGCGGTAGCGTGACAGGCAGCTTATACGTCGGCGGGTTGGTGGGTTATAGCGCCTCCAACTCTATGGTAAGCAACACTTACGCCAGTGTTAGCGTGGAGGGTGGCAATTTTCTGGGTGGATTGGTGGGAGGAAACTATAATTCCACGGTAAGCAAAAGCTACGCCACCGGATCTGTCGATAGTATCTCTGGCTCCAGTGTGGGTGGGCTCGTTGGCGAAGGCATGGGAGGAAGTGTCATCAACTCTTTCTGGGACACGGAGACCAGCTGGCAGGAGACCAGTGCCGGTGGTACAGGCCTGTCCACCGTCGAGATGCATAACCCCTTTATTTTCATCGATCAAGGATGGGACTTCGCCGATGTCTGGGGTAAATCCCGTGTGGGCAACAATGGGAGGTACATGGTTTTCAAGGCCTCGGACGACACTGCTTACGACCATTACGTCCGCCTGGGCGACACGGATACCAGCAAAACCTACGGAACCATCGACAGCGATCTGGATAGCATCGGTCTCGATGGGCCTGGTTCGGACAATATAGCACTGCAGTTCAATAACGCCCTGAACGCCGGCACCTACAGATATGATGAGTCCGGCGTGCTTATCTTCCAGTTCAACAGGGGATCAGAGCAGGATTACTACCTTGACTACGGCAATGGAAAAATCACCATTGACCCGCGAGCCTTGACGGTCATCGCAGATGGTGACAGCAAGACTTACGATGGACTGGCATACAGTGGTGGTAACGGGGTCAGCTATCAGGGGTTCGCCGCTGGCGAGGACGAGAATGATTTGGACGGCAGCATCAATTTCACGGGCGATGCGCAAGGGGCGACAGACGCAGGGAGTTACGCTATTACGCCCGAAGGCCTGAGCGCCCACAACTACGATATAGACTATGCCGACGGAATTCTGACCATAGACAAGGCCGAAGCTACGGTCACGGCCAACAGTGATACGGTAACCTACAACGGCATTGAACAAAGCGTCACTGGCTTTACTGCGGAGGGGCTGGTTAATGGCGAGACCGAGACCGTCCTTGACGGCGTGACCACCTCGGGCGGCAGTGGCATTGATGCAGACAGCTATACCCACACTGCCAGCGGGACGGATAACAATTACAGCCTGAGTTTCACAGACGGTGCGCTTACCATTGAAAAGGCCGAAGCCACCGTGACCGCGAACAGCGATACCGTGACTTACAACGGGGCGGCGCAAAGCGTTACAGGCTTTACAGTCGAAGGACTGGTTAATGGCGAGACCCAGACCGTCCTTGGCGGTGTGACCACCTCGGGCGGTAGTGGCATTGATGCAGACAGCTATACCCACACTGCCAGCGGGACGGATAACAATTACAACCTGAGTTTCACCGATGGCGTGCTTACTATTGAAAAAGCCGAAGCCACCGTGACCGCGAACAGTGATACCGTAACCTATGACGGTACGGAGCAAAGCGTTACCGGGTATGCCGTTAGCGGGCTAGTGAATGGCGAGGATGAGTCCGTACTTGATAATGTTACAACCATGGGTGGCCGAGGCACTGATGCAAGCAGCTATGTCTATGAGGTTGATGGTAGCGATAACAACTACTCTCTGAGCTTTGTTGACGGCACTCTCACCATCGACCCGCGAGCCATTACCGTCGCTGCCGATAATAAACAGAAAACCGAAGGCGAACCAGACCCCGAATTCACCTGGCGACTCACCGAGGGCAATCTGGCAGCCGACGATGCGTTAAAGGGCGGTCTTATGCGAACAACCGGTGAGCAGCCTGGTACTTACAGCATCCTGCAGGGCGATCTCACTCAAGCCCAAAATCCCAACTACGCCATAAACTTCCTTGAAGGCGCGTTGACTATTGCGGAAGAGTCCACCGTCCCGGAAACCAGGGCGCGCCCGAACACCGACAACGTTATAAACAACGTGCTGGATGCGATTGCGAGCCTGCGGCCACAGCCAACGTTCAGTTATAGCGAGCTACCGGTGCAAGTGGCAGGCACGGGTATCAGGATAACGCCTCAAGACGAGCAGGACTGAAGGGGAATCTCTGACAGATGTAACGCTGAGTGGAAGTCATGTTCCTTGTGCCCTGATACCTTTGTAACAAAGTGTATTCACAAGGGACATAACATGAACCGCATCTATCGCACGGTCTGGAA
>JBNJLG010000013.1:0-3081 GCA_051751785.1 Pseudomonadota bacterium
GCCTATCAACGTCCTGGTCTTGAACGGCTCTTCAGGGGCCTCGAGGGCCCGGGGAGATCTTATCTTGGAAGGGGCTTCCCGCTTAGATGCCTTCAGCGGTTATCCTGTCCGAACATAGCTACCGGGCAGTGCGTCTGGCGACACAACCCGAACACCAGAGGTTCGTCCACTCCGGTCCTCTCGTACTAGGAGCAGCTTTCCTCAAATCTCCAACGTCCACGGCAGATAGGGACCGAACTGTCTCACGACGTTCTAAACCCAGCTCGCGTACCACTTTAAATGGCGAACAGCCATACCCTTGGGACCGGCTTCAGCCCCAGGATGTGATGAGCCGACATCGAGGTGCCAAACACCGCCGTCGATGTGAACTCTTGGGCGGTATCAGCCTGTTATCCCCGGAGTACCTTTTATCCGTTGAGCGATGGCCCTTCCATACAGAACCACCGGATCACTATGACCTACTTTCGTACCTGCTCGACGTGTCTGTCTCGCAGTTAAGCGGGCTTGTGCCATTACACTAACCGCATGATGTCCGACCATGCTTAGCCCACCTTTGTGCTCCTCCGTTACGCTTTGGGAGGAGACCGCCCCAGTCAAACTACCCACCACACAGTGTCCTCATCCCCGATAAGGGGACCAAGTTAGAACCTCAAACATGCCAGGCTGGTATTTCAAGGTTGGCTCCACCCGAACTGGCGTCCGAGTTTCAAAGCCTCCCAGCTATCCTACACAAGCATGCTCAAAGTTCACTGTGAAGCTATAGTAAAGGTTCACGGGGTCTTTCCGTCTAGCCGCGGATACACCGCATCTTCACGGCGATTTCAATTTCACTGAGTCTCGGGTAGAGACAGCGCCCCCATCGTTACGCCATTCGTGCAGGTCGGAACTTACCCGACAAGGAATTTCGCTACCTTAGGACCGTTATAGTTACGGCCGCCGTTTACCGGGGCTTCGATCAAGAGCTTCGTCCGAGGACTAACCCCATCAATTAACCTTCCGGCACCGGGCAGGCGTCACACCGTATACGTCCACTTTCGTGTTTGCACAGTGCTGTGTTTTTAATAAACAGTCGCAGGGGCCTGGTATCTTCGACTGGCTTCGACTCCTCCCGCAAGGGGACTCACCTACCACCAGCGTGCCTTCTCCCGAAGTTACGGCACCATTTTGCCTAGTTCCTTTACCCGAGTTCTCTCAAGCGCCTTGGTATTCTCTACCTGACCACCTGTGTCGGTTTGGGGTACGGTCTCGAATAGCCTGAAGCTTAGAAGATTTTCCTGGAAGCATGGCATCAATGACTTCTCGCCCTTGGGCAATCGTCGTCGCGTCTCGGCATTGTGGAACCGGATTTGCCTAATCCCACTGCCTACTCGCTTAAACCGGGACAACCGTCGCCCGGCTCACCTAGCCTTCTCCGTCTCTCCATCGCAGCTATCCAAGGTACGGGAATATTAACCCGTTTCCCATCGACTACACCTTTCGGTCTCGCCTTAGGGGCCGACTCACCCTGCGCCGATTAGCGTTGCGCAGGAAACCTTGGTCTTCCGGCGTGGGAGTTTTTCACTCCCATTGTCGTTACTCATGTCAGCATTCGCACTTCTGATACCTCCAGCAAGCTTCTCAACTCACCTTCGCAGGCTTACAGAACGCTCCCCTACCCCGCATACAAAGTATGCAGCCGCAGCTTCGGTGACCAGTTTGAGCCCCGTTACATCTTCCGCGCAGGCCGACTCGACTAGTGAGCTATTACGCTTTCTTTAAAGGATGGCTGCTTCTAAGCCAACCTCCTAGCTGTCTGAGCCTTCCCACATCGTTTCCCACTTAACTGGTACTTTGGGACCTTAGCTGGCGGTCTGGGTTGTTTCCCTCTTCACAACGGACGTTAGCACCCGCTGTGTGTCTCCCGGATAGTACTCACAGGTATTCGGAGTTTGCATCGGGTTGGTAAGTCGAGATGACCCCCTAGCCGAAACAGTGCTCTACCCCCTGTGGTATTCGTCCGAGGCGCTACCTAAATAGCTTTCGGGGAGAACCAGCTATCTCCGGGCTTGATTAGCCTTTCACTCCGATCCACAAGTCATCCCCTGGCTTTTCAACGACAGTGGGTTCGGTCCTCCAGTTGATGTTACTCAACCTTCAACCTGCTCATGGATAGATCGCCCGGTTTCGGGTCTATGTCCAGCGACTGATTCGCCCTATTCAGACTCGGTTTCCCTACGGCTCCCCTAAACGGTTAACCTCGCCACTGAACATAAGTCGCTGACCCATTATACAAAAGGTACGCCGTCACAGAACAAGTCTGCTCCGACTGCTTGTACGCATACGGTTTCAGGATCTATTTCACTCCCCTCACAGGGGTTCTTTTCGCCTTTCCCTCACGGTACTGGTTCACTATCGGTCAGTCAGGAGTATTTAGCCTTGGAGGATGGTCCCCCCATGTTCAGTCAACGTTTCTCGTGCGCCGACCTACTCGATTTCACTGAACTCAGGTTTCGGATACGGGGCTATCACCCACTATGGCGGCACTTTCCAGAGCCTTCTCCTACCAGTTGTCCAGCTTAAGGGCTAGTCCCCGTTCGCTCGCCGCTACTTAGGGAATCTCGGTTGATTTCTTTTCCTCGGGGTACTTAGATGTTTCAGTTCCCCCGGTTCGCCTCTTACACCTATGTATTCAGTGCAAGATACCGGTCCGAAAACCGGTGGGTTTCCCCATTCAGAAATGCCCGGATCATAGCTTGTTTGCCAGCTCCCCGAGCCTTATCGCAGGCTTCCACGTCTTTCATCGCCTCTGACTGCCAAGGCATCCACCGTATGCGCTTAGTTGCTTGACTATATAACCCCAAGACAACTGATCGACCTAACGTCATTACCAGGCAAGCCTGACAATGTTGCTAACTCGAGACAGCCGCTTGAAGCAATATAACAACCACTTCAACGACAACACCGGATAACGCTTGAAATCGTTATCACTTTGAACATCTTCTTTCGGAGATAATGAAAGAAGAATATTCGTGTTCTATCTCGTCAATTTGTTAAAGAGCAAATCTGACCCAGTGATCAGAAAGAAGAACTTCGCTTAACAAC
>JBNJLG010000014.1:0-2407 GCA_051751785.1 Pseudomonadota bacterium
CGATAGTTGGCGACCGGCGGGTATCGATGACATCGTGTCGCGCGCCTGCCCCTAATGCCGCGCTCGCTCTACCAAAAACCGTCGACACTTTAATCAACGCGGCGAATAAACCCACCCCCTATCTCGATATTATGTTCTTCCTGCCAGGCCTGGGACTGTCGAAGGGCTTCGTCGATTTGTTCCTGAGTCATTTTCTTGGAAATGCGCTGTTTGCTTTTGACGCCAGCGGTGCCAATTAAGTCGTAATATTTGTAAGCTTTGATAAGGTCAACCTCAGTTCCGACACCTTTCTCATAGCTTTCAGCCAATAAGGGGAAGCCAATCCTATTTCTTGGTTCGAATTTATTGAAGATACCTTTTTTCAGCCACGAGAAAGATTTTTTTTCATCCTGAGGAACCTCTTCACCTTTTTCGTACATATATGAGAGTTGCCCGGCTGATTCTCTATCGCCAGCGTTACCTGCTTTGGTTAGCCAGTAGATACCTTTGTCGACATCGTAAGGATAAAGCTTCTCCCATTTTTCGCCCACATAGGCCATCCCCAGCATGCGCTGTGCCAAAATGTAACCTTCCTGTGCCGCTTGGGTTGCTAAGTCTCTCGCCTTGTCTACATTCTTTACTGTACAAATACCGTTGTAATACATGGTGGCCAGAGTGTAGCCAGCATCAGCAATGCCTTTGCCCCAAGAATCCTGTAAAAAATCGATGGATTTTTTGCAGTCCTTCTCAATATGAAACTCTGGTGCTCCTCTTATGTAAAACAGCCCTAGGAAGAATTTTTTACGTCCTACGTTGGGGGTAGAAAAATCTTTAACGCTTTCCTCCGAAAGTTTATTTATTGCAGCGTTGAGTACTTTCCCAGTTGGATCTTGGAATAGAATTTTCGCCTGTGCAACGTTGACGGACAGAAAAATTACCATCATAAAGACTAGACGTTTCATTAAATCGATTCCCGTTAGTTTTCTCGATCTTCGATTTTAATAGTCAAAGTATCACCTTTGAGAGAACGTGTGTCATAAGATCTAAAGTCGATATTTAAATCCATTAATTGGCCCAAATCGCATTTCTTGTACACTTCAGACCATTCCGTCTCATAAGCTTTATCTTTTAGTGTAAATTTTGGCATTCTTTCAATAACTTGAGTCGCGTGATATCCCTCTCCCGAGGCTGCAGCAGACACCAGCGTTTCAGTGCTGCGGCGCTTTTGATACGTCCAATCAAAAATTTCTCCCAGTCTTTTTTCACGAGGCGTGAATTGAAGCGCCAGGTCAATGACATCCAACTTCGGCACCCGAACCCTCAGATTGATTTTGACCAAATCTGCGACACGCTCTTCCTCTTCTCTACGTGCCACTGAGTCGGTACTGACCCCCAGATACCCACCACTTGAGCTGGCCAAAAGATAGTTCGTCGGATCAGGCGCCGCCGGTTCCCACGACAACTCCACCACCAACCCCTGAAACACCATCTCAAGCGAGCTTTGTTCCGAGGCCAGGTCGTCGAACGGCTGTACCTGGCTGGCGTGGTAGCCAACCAGGCTACGATCAATCCACATCTGCACCGACGGCGCCACCAGGGTGACCAGCCAGACGCCCAACAACAGGGCCAAAATACCGAAGAAGAGTCCCACAGCAAGGCCGACGGCCAGGCCCGCGCCGATCACCAGCATGGTGCCAATACCGCTCAACACGCCAAAACCGCCCATGATCCGTTTGTTATCAGCTGTCAGGCTCTGACCCACCCGTTTGGCACGGGATGACTCGGTCAATTTACGCAGCCCATCCCAGATCGACAGTGTTCCACTAGCCACGCCAAGCAACCCGCCGCCCAGCTTCCAGGCGCTGGCATTGACCAGCCTGCCGAGCGCCCCATCGGCACCTGGGCCCAGGCTGGCGACACGAATCGTCCGATACCCTTCGGCAGCCCCCATACCCGCGCTGAGCAGACTGACCGCCGAGCTCAGCAGTCGGTTCCAGTCGGCCCCGTGGTTCTCTTCGGCCAGCAACTCCTGGTCGACCGCGAGTAGTAGATTCCAGGCGGTTAATCCAAACGCCAACAGCTTGCCGTAGCTGCCACTGCCGGCGATCGTTCCGGCGACGTCACGGGCACTCTTGCCCAGAGCCGCCCATTGCTGCTGTGCCTGTTCGGCATCATAGCTGTCACCCGGGGCCTCGTTCGCGACCAGGCGCTGAACGGTCGCCGGATCAAGCCCAAAGCAGGGAATCGTAACGGTCATCACAACCCCGTTTTCCCCCATGGGGGCGGAGAAATTGCCACCGCTGCTTCCGAGCGAGGGCATGGCCCGGTCGGTATCTGCCCCTTTGTTTTTCGTACTGTCTTGATAATGCTGGACGATCTGGCGCTGCCAATGGGCGTACTGTGCCATGGTCAACTTAACCTCGATCAG
>JBNJLG010000015.1:0-2144 GCA_051751785.1 Pseudomonadota bacterium
TGTCAGCAACGGTGCTAAAAGTCCGTAAATTGTCAGGATAGATTGTCCTCCCGACCCGCATGGCCTTTTCTTGAAGGTGACGAAACCTGAAAGGAAAAGACTCATGCAAAGCCGAGAGGACTTTCTCATGATAAAGCAACTACGGACACAAGGGGCACACATCGTGGATATTGCCCACCGGATTGGCTGCTCAGAACGCACCGTACGTCGCTACTTGGCGCTTCCGGCACCACCGACAGGCAAGCCCAAGAAGCGACGAGCCAGCAAGCTGGATCCCTTCAAGCCCTTTATCGATCAGCAACTGGCCAGCGACGTCTGGAACGCCGAGGTCATTTTTCAACAATTGCGCGAACAGGGCTTTACCGGCTCACCCACATTGGTTCGTGAATACATCCAGCCCAAGCGATCACTGCGAGCGAGTAAGCAAACGGTCCGCTACGAGACCCAGCCCGGCAAGCAGCTCCAGCACGACTGGGGCCAGATCCGGACAGAGGTTGGGGGTCAACCGTGCACCGTGAACATCGCGGTAAACGTGCTGGGCTACTCCCGTTACTTTCACGTCTGGGCTGGCCCACGCCAGGATGCGGAGCACACCTATGAGTCACTGGTGCAGGCCTTCCAGTACTTTGGCGGCGTCCCCGCCAGTGTTCTGGTGGATAACCAGAAGGCAGCGGTGGTTCGCCATGATCGTGATGGCAAGGTGACGTTCAACACGGGTTTCCTGGAGTTGGCCAACCATTACGGCTTTGTGGCCAAAGCCTGCCGTCCCCAGCGCCCCAGAACCAAGGGCAAGACCGAACGCATGGTCGGTTATGTGAAGCACCACTTCTTCCAGCGGTATCGCAGCTTCGACAGCTACGCGCACCTGAACCAATTACTGGAGCAGTGGCTGACCACCTGCGCCCAGAAGCGGCGACTCAGACAATTCCAGCAAACGCCGCTGGAACGGTTCGAGGCAGAAAAGCCACACCTGTTACCAAGACCCAGGACGGACTTCGATACCCGATATTACGATGTTCGCCACGTAAGCTGGGATGCTTACATCGATGTCCGAGGGAACCGATACAGCGTGCCCGCCCAGTGTTGTGGGCAACAGGTGACAATCCGTATCAGCGTAAATGACGAGCTGACGGTCTATGACATTCGGGGCCAGTCAGTCGCTCACCACCGGCTCACCGACCGGAAGGAAGGCTGGCAGGCTGTGTCGGATCATCACACATCCCTGTGGCAGGAAGTAATGCCGGTGCAGCACCGAAGCTTGTCCGTGTATGAGGAGGTGCTCCAATGAACCTGGATCAACTCCTCGACCGGCTCAAGATGGATCACCTCCAGGCCTCCCTGGACACCCTCTGCGAACACGCCAGCAAGAAGGAGCTGAACTACCGGGAGTTCCTCGAACAGGCACTGGCTCAGGAATGGGGTGGCCGCCATCAGAAGGGGCTGGATACGCGCCTCAAACAGGCCAGGCTGCCCTGGATCAAGACTCTGGAGCAGTTCGACTTCAGCTTCCAGCCCAGCCTTGACCGGAAACTGATCCGGGAGCTCTCCGGCCTGGGCTTCGTGGAGCGCAACGAGAACGTGATCCTGTTGGGACCGCCGGGCGTGGGCAAAACCCACCTGGCGGTGGCCCTTGGCGTAAAGGCTGCTGAGGCTGGCCATCGCGTGCTGTTCATGACCCTGGATCGCCTGGTCACCACGTTGGTGAAAGCCAGACAGGAAAACCGGCTGGACCGGCAACTCCAACAGCTGACTTACCCGAAGGTACTGGTCCTTGACGAAATCGGTTACCTGCCGATGACCCGGGAGGAAGCCAGCCTGTTCTTCCGATTAATCAACCGGCGTTATGAGCGAGCCAGCACCATCCTGACCTCGAATAAGAGCTTTATGGACTGGGGCGAGGTGTTCGGAGACCAGGTCATTGCCACAGCCATACTGGATCGGTTGCTACACCACTCAAGCACGCTGAACATCAAGGGCGAGAGCTATAGGCTGAAGGACAAACGGAAAGCGGGCCTCATCCCCGGGACGACTCAACAACAGGAGGGCTCTGACGACACCGAACCTCAAAAAGCGGACACTGAAAACTGATGAAAACCGGACAATCTAAACTGATAAAATGCGGTCAAAACTCACCGTTGTTGACA
>JBNJLG010000016.1:0-1716 GCA_051751785.1 Pseudomonadota bacterium
CCGGAAGCGATCGATCCAAGCCGCTAAGGTTGCCGGCATCAACGGCTCGGACGGTGCCTTTTGGCCGATCACTGTCCAAGCGCTCAGCGATACGTGCCATCCTCTTGACGCTCCAGCCCATAATAGCTGGGCACATACGTATTATGTTCTTCCTGCCAAGTGCGAGACTGCCGAATAGCCTCGTCGATCTGTTCCTGAGTCATTTTTTTTGCGACACGCTGTTTGCCTTCGACGCCAGCGGTACCACAAATGTCATAATATTTATAAGCTTTGACAAGATCTATCTCAGTACCCACACCCTTTTCATAGCTTTCAGCCAATATGGGTAAGCCAATGCTATTTCTTGGTTCAAATCTATTGAAGACACCTTTTTTCAGCCACGAGAAAGATTTTTTTTCATCCTGAGGAACTTTTTCACCCTTTTCGTACATATATGAGAGTTGCCCAGCGGATTCTCTATCGCCAGCGTTACCTGCCTTGCTTAGCCAATAGATACCTTTTTCGACATCATAGGGGTAGAGTTCTTCCCATTTTTCGCCAACATAGGCTAGGCCTAGCATACGTTGCGCCAGAATGTAACCTTCCTGTGCGGTTTGGGTTGCTAGCTCTCTCGCTTTATCGATATCGTTGTTTGTGCAAACTCCGTTATAATACATGGTTGCTAGAGCATAACCGGCATCAGTGATGTCACCCTCCCAAGCGTCTTGCAAAAAATCGACAGCCTTTTCGCAGTCTTTCTCAACATGAAAATCTGGAGCCCCTCTTATATAAAAAATACCGAGGAATAATTTTTTCCTGTTCGCATCGGGCGTAGATAAATCCTTAAGCTCTTCCTCCGAAAGCTTATCGATGGCCGCGCCAAACGCCTTTCCCGTAGGATCCTGAAATAAGATTTCAGCCTGTACGCTACTGGATAGGCACAACACCATCATAAAAATCAAACGTTTCATTCGGGCGTCTCCCGTTCGCTTTCTGGATCTTCAATTTGCATAGTCAAGAGGTCACGGCTGAACGACTGGGTGTCTATAGATTTAAAGTTGATCGTGAAGTCAACCAATTGGGTCAATGCGCTTTTCGAGTATACTTGCGACCATTCCGTCTCGTAGGCCTTGTCTTTCAAGGTGAATTCAGGCTGGTCGCTTGACCCACTACTTTGAGTCATGCCATATCCCGAGTTTGAGGAAAGTGATAGCGCTTCGCTGCCCCGGTTTTTTTGATAGGTCCAGTCAAAAATTGCTCCCAGTATTTTTTCACGAGGCGCGAATTGAAGCACCAGTTCAATGACATCCAACTTCGGCACCCGAACCCTCAGATTGATTCTGACCAAATCTTCGACACGCTTCTCCTCTTTTCTACGTGCCTCTGAGTCGGTACTGACCCCCAGATACCCACCACTTGAGCTGGCCAAATAATAGTTCGTCGGATCAGGCGCCACCGGCTCCCAGGACAACTCCACCACCAACCCCTGAAACACCATCTCCAGCGAGCTTTGTTCCGAGGCTAGGTCGTCGAACGGCTGTACCTGGCTGGCGTGGTAGCCAACCAGGCTACGATCGATCCACATCTGCACCGAGGGCGCAACCAGGGTGACCAGCCAAACGCCCAACAACAGGGCCAAAATACCGAAGAAGAGCCCCACCGCGAGTCCAACGACCAGGCCTGCGCCGATCACCAGCATGGTGCCGATACCGCTCAACACGCCAAAACCACCCATGA
>JBNJLG010000017.1:0-1639 GCA_051751785.1 Pseudomonadota bacterium
GGGCCTGTATAGACCCTTTGCTCTCTTTACAGGAACCAAGTAATTCGTGTGGACTCTGACCGAAGCATTCGGCTTCGTTTAAGGAGGTGATCCAGCCGCAGGTTCCCCTACGGCTACCTTGTTACGACTTCACCCCAGTCATGAACCACACCGTGGTGATCGTCCTCCCGAAGGTTAGACTAACCACTTCTGGTGCAATCCACTCCCATGGTGTGACGGGCGGTGTGTACAAGGCCCGGGAACGTATTCACCGCGACATTCTGATTCGCGATTACTAGCGATTCCGACTTCACGGAGTCGAGTTGCAGACTCCGATCCGGACTACGATGCGTTTTAAGGGATTGGCTTGCTCTCGCGAGCTTGCAGCCCTCTGTACGCACCATTGTAGCACGTGTGTAGCCCTGGCCGTAAGGGCCATGATGACCTGACGTCATCCCCACCTTCCTCCGGTTTGTCACCGGCAGTCTCCCTGGAGTTCTCAGCATTACCTGCTAGCAACCAGGGATAGGGGTTGCGCTCGTTACGGGACTTAACCCAACATCTCACGACACGAGCTGACGACGGCCATGCAGCACCTGTCACAGAGTTCCCGAAGGCACCAATCCATCTCTGGAAAGTTCTCTGGATGTCAAGGCCAGGTAAGGTTCTTCGCGTTGCGTCGAATTAAACCACATGCTCCACCGCTTGTGCGGGCCCCCGTCAATTCATTTGAGTTTTAACCTTGCGGCCGTACTCCCCAGGCGGTCAACTTAGTGCGTTAGCTGCGCCACTAAGACTTCAAGAGTCCCAACGGCTAGTTGACATCGTTTACGGCGTGGACTACCAGGGTATCTAATCCTGTTTGCTCCCCACGCTTTCGCACCTCAGTGTCAGTATTGGTCCAGGTAGCCGCCTTCGCCACTGGTGTTCCTTCCTATATCTACGCATTTCACCGCTACACAGGAAATTCCACTACCCTCTACCATACTCTAGCCCGACAGTTCGGAATGCCGTTCCCAGGTTAAGCCCGGGGCTTTCACATCCCGCTTATCGAACCACCTACGCGCGCTTTACGCCCAGTAATTCCGATTAACGCTTGCACCCTCCGTATTACCGCGGCTGCTGGCACGGAGTTAGCCGGTGCTTCTTCTGTGAGTAACGTCAAGCCTCACGAGTATTAGTCGTAAGGTTTTCCTCCTCACTGAAAGTGCTTTACAACCCGAAAGCCTTCTTCACACACGCGGCATGGCTGGATCAGGGTTGCCCCCATTGTCCAATATTCCCCACTGCTGCCTCCCGTAGGAGTTCGGGCCGTGTCTCAGTCCCGATGTGGCTGATCATCCTCTCAAACCAGCTACGGATCGTTGCCTTGGTAGGCTCTTACCCTACCAACTAGCTAATCCGACATAGGCTCATCCAATAGCGCAAGGTCCGAAGATCCCCTGCTTTCCCCCGTAGGGCGTATGCGGTATTAATCCGGGTTTCCCCGGGCTATCCCCCACTACTGGGCAGATTCCTATGCATTACTCACCCGTCCGCCGCTCGTCAGCATCTAGCAAGCTAGATCTGTTACCGCTCGACTTGCATGTGTTAAGCCTGCCGCCAGCGTTCAATCTGAGCCATGATCAAACTCTTCAGTTTAAATCATACAAGAATCAAA
>JBNJLG010000018.1:0-1103 GCA_051751785.1 Pseudomonadota bacterium
GGCGGTCTCCAACTCCAAGTGCAACACCTGGGTTAATGGACGCCTGACGGCGCTTCCTGAGTTCGGTTGATCAGATCCATAAAGACCTCCAGCGGCGGCTTGAAGTCCAGTCGCTTTCGAGGCCGGGTATTGAGCTGGAAGGCGATGGCATCCAGCTCGTCCTGACTGAACACCGACAGGTCCGTGCCCTTGGGCATGTACTGTCGCAAGAGGCCATTGGTGTTCTCATTGATGGCTCGCTGCCAGGGACTGTGTGGATCGGCGAAGTAGATCGCCGTCCCGGTTTTCTGGGTGATCTCGGCGTGGCGCACCAGCTCGCGGCCCTGATCGTAGGTGAATGTCTGGCGCATTTCCAACGGTACCCGGTTGAGGGCCGCACTGAAGCCCTGAACGGCGGCAGTTGCGGTAGCGCCGTCCATCTTGGCCAGGAATACCAAGCCACTGACTCGCTCAACCAGGGTGCCTACAGCAGAGCGGTTGAACGCGCCTTTGATCAGGTCACCTTCCCAGTGGCCCGGCAAGAGCCGTTCATCGACTTCAGGCGGGCGAAGGTGAATGCTGACCAGATCCGGGATCTGCTGACGGCGGTCCACGCCGCCCGCGCGGGGTCGGCGCTTGGTCTTGCCTTGGCGCAGGCACGCAATCAGCTCCTTGCGCAGCTCACCGTGAGGCTGGGCGTAGATGGCTTTGTACACCGTCTCGTGAGAGACCTGATAGTCGGGCTGGTCTGGAAACATGGCCTTTAGTGTGCCGCTGATTTGTTGGGGAGACCACCGGTTTCGTAGCATGTCGAGGACGATATCGTGCAGGTCCGTTCCTTCAACCAGCTTGTGCTTGGGCCGGCAAACAAGACGGGCTGATCGTGATAAGAGGGCTGCTGCCTCGGCATCATAGGGCTGGCCATCAACCGCATGTCGTCGCAACTCTCGGCTCAACGTGCTGGGAGAACGGTTCAACTCACGGGCTACGGCCCGGAGGCTGGCTCCCTGACGCATCATCAACATGAGCGTGACACGGTCTGTAGTGCTGAGGTGGCGATAGTTATTTTCCATGGCAACACAATACTCGATCAGAGGGTGTTGCACTTAGTTATTGAGCGCGCG
>JBNJLG010000019.1:0-968 GCA_051751785.1 Pseudomonadota bacterium
GACGGAACTTACGGCTGGCATACTGGCTTCCTTGGTCTGAATGGAACATGACTTTCTCGGGTTGACCACGCTGTTCCCAGGCATGGTCCAGAGCTTTTACAACCAGGTCCGCATCCGGGCTGGATGACATCGCCCAACCAACAACGCGGCGGGCGAACAGATCCAGTGCGACCGCCAGATAACTCCACCGCTGGCCGCTCCAGATGTAAGTGATGTCACCACACCAGACCTGATCGGGCTGGTCTACCGCAAATTCACGAGCCAGGTGGTTCGGGATATCGGGGCGTTCAACGGTGGCCTGCTTGTAAGCGTGAGGGCCGGGTTGTTTGCAGATCAGTCCCAGCTCGGTCATCAGGCGTCGAACCTTGAAGCGGCCAACGACGACACCCTCTTCGCTGAGCAAGCCTTTGATTGTCCGGCTGCCGGCCGAACTTCGGCTCTTGGTAAACAGGCGGTTTACCTGAGCCTTCAGGGCCAGACGCTCGACATCCACGTGGTTCCGCCGTTGGCGGTATTCGTAGTAGCTGGAACGACTGATATCGAGCGCATTACAGACCATTTCAACAGGCATTCGCTCACTCAACTGGTCTATCAGCGCGTACGATTCATGTCGTCCGACATCAAGAGAGCGGTAGCCTTTTTTAGTATGTCTTTCTCCTGCTCAAGGCGTTTACAGCGGGCTTCCAGCTCCTGAATCCGTCGCTGTTCCGGGGTTAAGGCCTTACCCTTCGGGGTAACGCCCTCACGCTCATCCGTCAGCTGTTGAACCCAGCGCCTCAGAGCGCTTTCTCCCACGCCCAGCGACATACTTGCTTGGGCGATGGTGTAACCTTGATCCAGCACCAAGCTGGCTGCTTCCTGCTTGAACTCAGGAGTAAAGGAACGTCGTTTTCTGGTCATCAGACACCTCGTTTATGGTGGCAATCTTACCACCTACGTTGGTGTCCGGAATCATTGAACCACTACAG
>JBNJLG010000020.1:0-493 GCA_051751785.1 Pseudomonadota bacterium
GCGCTTACTTAAGTGAAGCAGAGATTAGCGCTGTAGATTGTGACAGCTGACAAGGCGCAGGCTGAGAGAGTGAGGGAGCGTACAGTAGTACGTGACCGATCGAACGAAGACTGCAACGCCGCTCAGATGGCACAAGATGCAGTGATAATTGGGTCTGTAGCTCAGGTGGTTAGAGCGCACCCCTGATAAGGGTGAGGTCGGTGGTTCAAGTCCACCCAGACCCACCAAAATTGCGTGGCTCGTCGTTGCTTCCAAGCTCATGTGCTGTTCGCACACTACGCTTGAAAGCGCCTAGATCCACACAATTTTCCGAGTACAGCTATTGGCTGACTTGGTGAGTGGCTTTGAAAGGGGCTGTAGCTCAGTTGGGAGAGCGCCTGCCTTGCACGCAGGAGGTCAGCGGTTCGATCCCGCTCAGCTCCACCAATACAAGATTGCTGACTAACTCCGGTTAGCAGTGTACAGAAACAAGCGTTTCGTTTTAATGACAGAG
>JBNJLG010000021.1:0-380 GCA_051751785.1 Pseudomonadota bacterium
CAGCGGTCTGTAGAATGCGCATCTCCTTCGAGGGACAGGCCGCTGAGGCGGGCTGGAAGTTGAAGGTAACTGCTTGAAAGTTTTAGAGAAACGGTTTTACAGATTCTTTAAATCAGCAGTTGACAGGGTGTCGATTCCATGTAGAATGCGCACCACTTCTGAGGGAGGCAGCCGAGAGGCGAATCTCTTGGATTCAACCACTTGAATTGGTTGAAGAAATTGAAGTCGGTTTTTAGTTCAGGCTTCGAAAGATTCTTCAAAAAAGTGGTTGACTGAGGCGGCGAACGATGTAGAATACGCAGCCTCAATTGAGCAGCAGCTCAACGCTCTTTAACAAGTGAACCAAGTAATTCGTGTGGGCGCTGGCCGAGGTATTTCGG
>JBNJLG010000022.1:0-354 GCA_051751785.1 Pseudomonadota bacterium
CGAATGCGGGAAACCTGGTCACCCGTCACCCGGTTAAGGGCGGCACTGTTGCGCCCGGGCTGGATAAACTCGACACGGCTGGCGGCATCGACGGAGAAATCCTCCCAGTCGATCGCCATCCGGTCGCTCTTCTGGTTAATCCGCATCTCGCTGCCGGACTGCTCGATGCTGCCTTCGCCGGCACGTACTTCGCCACCGGACGGCAGGCCGCCGGCGAACGCATGCAGCGGAAGCAACAAAAGACTGCCGGTGGCCAGGGAGGCCACTGTGCCGACAGTGCGGGTCCCGCGTGATCTGGATTTTCCCTGGCTTTTGACGGTTTCCGGAGCAACCTGCCATTGCCCTTTCGCCACA
>JBNJLG010000023.1:0-271 GCA_051751785.1 Pseudomonadota bacterium
TGTAGTGGTCAACTAATCCCGGACAGTATTTTAAGTTTTTCCTCAGCAGCAACGGGCGAAATGCCGTCGTTGAATGTGTGAGGTCGCTGCCGGTTGTAGTAATCCATCAGATAGCCGCCAACATCTTTCTTTGCCTCAGGTAGATTTCGATATCCCAAGGCTGGTACCCACTCAGTTTTCAGACTTCGGAACAGCCTCTCCATCGGTGCGTTATCCCAACAGTTGCCTCGACGGCTCATGCTTTGAGTCATCCGGTAGCGCCATAGTCTCT
>JBNJLG010000024.1:0-260 GCA_051751785.1 Pseudomonadota bacterium
GTGCTCGATCAGGTAATGCACCGCGTGTTCAAAGGTGCCGGGCTGAAGCTGTTCCTGGTAGTTGATCACGACCATGGCATCCTGGTCGTAGTTGTAGTGTTTGAAGCGAGGCATGCCAACAACTCCTTGTCCGTTTGCCTGATTTTACCAAACCGGGGTGGGGAATTCGGGGTTTTTCTACAGCCTCAACGCTTGCAGCAGGGGCGCGACGTCAGGAGCGTCCCTTGCCTGCATTTGTTAGGAACTTTCTGGTTAGACCT